>CAVSKT010000010.1:0-374101 GCA_963728575.1 uncultured Acidobacteriota bacterium | reverse complement strand
CCCGTAGAGACATTGGGCCACGAGTGGGTGCCCGAACGCACACCCGAAGGGGCGGAACGAAGTGGAGCACTCGCAGCGAAGCGGAGAGTTGTGCGGACGGGCTCTCGTGGCACAATCGTCCCTATGGGGGAAACTAATTCAATGTGTCGGCCGAAATGGAACGAAGTGAAATGGAGGCCGCACTTCTTTTATTTTGGTTTTCGGCAAGAAAGTCGGCCTAAAGCCGAACCGCTACTTATCAACGGTAGTGTTACAGGGACGCTTATAGGCGACCCTGCCTTTTTTCATTTGCCACCGATTCGTCACTTGGTTTAATCGGCTTAACCAAGTGTTCAACGGCTGGACGCTTTGACTCATCAGTGGCGTACGTGTAGCGCAAAGCCATTCTCACTGAAGCTAAAGCCTGGTTCGTCGTGCCGGCTAGTTTGTCCGACCAACCTCCAACCCATAATCCCTTTCGAAATGAGTGGTGCGTTTTGTGTAGCCGGATAACTTCGGCTTACAGGTTTAAAAGCGTGACTTTTCTTCTCTGAGTTTACAGAATTTCCAAAGCAATTCGAAATATTGACATTTATATCAAGCGAGAATATCGTCCTCGCGCTCTACCTGTCGCGTAGCCTTACTGTCACGGACCCACTTTTCTGTTCGCAAGCACCGTGAAGGAATCGTCCCGCCGGTGATGGTGTAGCCATGAGTAACAGTCAAACAGAATCGCATCCGAAAGCGGCCACCATCGCGCGCCCACGGCAACCAGGTACCAAGCCGGTTGATGCTTACGTGCCTGATTTAATGGTTCAGGATCTCGCCTGGGGGACTCCGGAGCAGATCGAGGAGTCGACGAAGAAGCTCTACGAGTATGCGGAAGCCGTCGCCGACGAGTTTATTCGCTGGTATGCGAGAAACAAAGGGAAGTGGCACGGTGGTCGCGAGGACTCCGGTTATTGGCCATCCTTCTGACGGCGGTCGGCGGGTTAACGCCCATCATAAGCTCACTGGGCTGGTCCACTCTGACCGTGGGGGGCGGGCCGGAGAAACTCAACATGGGCCAACTCGGCTACCTTTTCCTCGGGTTGGCCGCCGCGTGCGTCGGGCTGGATCGCTTTTTCGGCTTTTCCAACGGATGGATGCGTTACGTCACGACCAAGATGATGATCGAGAGGGCGCTGTCGGATTTCAGGTTCGAGTGGATGATGATGGTGGCGAAGCTGGGCGGTCAGAACCCCACCACCGACCAGGTCCAACTCACGATCCAGCGGGTGAAGGAGTTCGCGTCAACGATCAACAACCACGTCGATCAGGAGACGCAGGCCTGGGTCTCGGAGTTCAAGACCAGCATCGCGGAAATCGAGAAGACGGCAAAGGAGCAGACGGCGGCCACAAGGCCCGGTGCCATCTCCGTCACCGTCACCAACGGGATGGACACGGCGGACGGGTTCACGGTTACGATAGACGGCATGGAGGTAAAGACGGTTAGAGGGACGAAGTACCAGATCGGGTATGTCCCCCCGGGGCCGCACAAGATAGCGGTCGCCGGCGTGATCAAGGGTGAGTCACTCGACGCGTCAGAACTCGTGAACGTGATGCCGGGTGAGATCGCGAATGTGACGTTGGCACTACCTGTTAAAGAAGCCCAGCCGTAATACAGATTAAATGCGCTCACATTCCGACGCCCAGAGTCCTGCTGGTAAATGAATCAATCCTTATAGCTGAAGACCGCTTGGTGAAAAAGTTGGTTGTCTTAGCAACTCCAACTTACCTAAGAGGGCGGCTTTCATAATGCCTCTGCTCAATTAAAGTTCCCTTTAGTCGGGCGCATCCGGTCTGACGTTCATGGAAAAACATGGTATATCTCCACGGTAACGGAGGGTCTCAAAGACGTGAGAATAGTTGTCGAAGAGGGCCAAGCCCAGTCTCCCGCGGACGCTTCCGAGCAACACACGAGAGATGAGTATGAAGTCAACCTCGATTACGATGGCGCACTCTTGCTAATGCGTCGTTTGCGTTCATCAGGCAGTTATATTCATTTTGCACCTCAGGACTACAGAATAGATGTCCACCTTGATCCCGATGAACCGATCCAGGTCGAGATAATGAGTATTGTCGATGAATTTTGGGCCATGTCCGAGGTAAGCGACAGCCAGGCTGAATCAATTATCGGAGTGGCATATCGTGGAGAACGTTTCTCCAGTGTCATCCCCGGCACGGAAGAGGAATGGGGTGCATGGAGCAACCTTACCTAGGCCTCCCGAGACCAAACCGACATCCGCGCCTAAGGGCTTTCTTTTAAGACATTGAATGAGAGTAGCGCGACGAAGAATCGGAAGCCTTCTTCTCAATGGCCTGATGATTTGCTCGTTTCGCGGTTACGCAGTTTGTAATACGTCGCTTTCCTCTGCCAAGCCTGCTCCTAAAGCAACAAGCATTAGGGTTCCCGGTGGCATCAGTGAATCACTCTGGCGGTTACGGATGCCGCCAGATAATCCTTTATCAACTGAAAAAGTGAAGCTTGGGCGCACGCTGTTTTTCGATAAACGTCTTTCGAGCGACGGAACAGTGAGTTGTGCTATTTGCCACGATCCTGCGTTTGCCTTTACTGATGCGAGTCCTCTTGCTACAGGTGTGGGAGCAGAAAAGGTACCCGTAACACTCCCACAATTCTCAATGCAATGTTCAGTAACCTGCTCTTTTGGGACGGTCGCGTAACGTCACTTGAACGAGCAGGTACGCCATCCAATCACAAGCCCCTTCGAAATGGGAATGACCAGTCAACAGCAACTTGTTGATCGCGTCTCCTCAATTTCGGGATACCGGCAACAGTTCAAACGAGTGTTCAAGACAGAAGGCATTGGCGTTGAAACTATTGCCAAGGCTATAGCCGCGTACGAACGGACATTGCTTTCCGGTAATTCGGCATTCGATCGTTTTCTCATCAGATTTCGAAGCATCATCGGCACATATCAAGTACCGCGTAAGGACCGCAGATGCTCAGTTAAGTGAGACCGATCAGCCAGCGCCTTTAGCATTGGACCGTCAGAGGTGAACTCTACCATGCTAACAGAGCCTACGGGACAAGCCAGCCGATAACGAAAGAGGCCTAGATCGATTCCCAAAAGGGTGCAAAGAATAATCCTTATAGTTGCCTTATGTGAAACTATCAAGACGTTCCCGCTGGTAAATCGTTTTTGGATTTGGTCAATGACCTGTAAACCACGCTGTGCAATTACCACGGCCGGTTCTCCGTCGGTTGGCGCATGCCAAGCAGGGTCTGCCAACCAGCTAATGTATTCATCCTGAAACTCTTTACTTACCTGTTCTTTTGTCCGGCCTTCCCACCTGCCATAAGCAATCTCATTTAACTCAGCACGTACTTGTAGTTTCGTTTCCAAGGCATCGCATAGAGGCTGCGCTGTCGTAATGCTTCGGCGCAAACTACTCGAGTAGACAGCGTGCCATTCGGTTTCGCGGTAAGCCTTCGCGAAAGCATGGGCCATCTCCATACCTTCGGGAGTGAGTTCCGGATCCAATCCTGCTCCGCAAAAAACATCCTCGCGGCTGAGCGCCGTTTGTCCGTGCCGGAGAAAATGCAGAATCAGGCCCATCAGTAACCGATAGCCAGTCCGTCTTTGCGTTGATCTGACGCGCCCAACAGAGTCCTGTTCACTAGGTCGATCATAATTGCCTGGCCTCCACCCATAGATGATCTCAGTACGCCCGGAGGCGAAGCCCGCACGTGGCCCAGGGCGATTAGCCGGTCAATCACTGTTGCCGAAATTTCGTCTTCGAGCAAGACGTCTCTCCCGCGCATATAACGGTAGCGCGGCGCATCGATCGCTTCCTGCAGCCCCATGCCAAGATCGATGATGTTGACCAACACCTGAACATGTCCTTGAGGCTGAATGCCCCCACCCATAACGCCGAACGACATGAACAGTTTGCTGTCTTTGAAGACCATCGCCGGAATGATCGTGTGAAATGGGCGCTTGCCCGGCTCGAGATGGTTAGGGTGGGCTCGATCCAGTGCAAACGAACTGCCACGATTCTGAAGTACGATCCCGGTATCGCCAGCCACAATCCCTGATCCAAACGAGTCGAAAAGGCTGTTAATGAACGACACGGCGTTGCCGTCCTTATCTACGACCGTCAAGTAGGTGGTGTCGCTACCCACATTGATTTCGCCCGGAGGTGGTGCATCGAGTGCTTTGTTTGAATCGATCAGGGCGCGTCGTTTGGCCGCATAGTCTTTCGACAGCAACTCGACTACAGGCACGTTAGAGAAAGCCGGATCGGCTATGTAGCGATTGCGATCGGCGAAGGCAAGTTTGGTTGCTTCAATCAGCGTGTGATAGTAGCGATCAGGTTGTGCACTCAACGCCTTAAGATCGAAACCCTCGAGAATGTTAAGAGTGAGTAATGCAGTTAACCCCTGTCCGTTCGGCGGAATTTCGTAGACGGTGTAACCGCGATAATCGGTCGAGATCGGTTCTACCCAATCTGATTTCTGCGCTGCCAGGTCTGGCAGTGAGATGAAACCACCGTTCTTCTCGCAGTAGTCAACGATTGCCCTGGCTATTTCACCTTTATAGAAAGCGTCGCGACCGCCAAGCGCTAGCGTTCGAAGGGTGCGAGCCAGGTTAGGTTGCCGGAAGATCTCGCCTGGCCGTGGAGCTCGGCCGTCAATCAGGTAGTTAACTGTAGCCGCCGGAGTCTTCTTCAACTTTGTGACTTCAGCGTTCCAGTCTTCAGCAGTCTTCTCCATGACTGGAAACCCGTTCTCCGCACACTCAATAGCCGGGCTTAGCAGATCCGCAAGCTTCATGGTCCCGTACTTTTCCAATAACGTTACCCAACCATCAAATGCACCCGGCACAGTGATGCTTTCCATGCCGAACTCCGGCATCTGCGTAGTTTTCGTCTTAGCAAAGTAATCAAGACTCAAAGCGGACGGTGCTCGCCCACTGGCATTGAGACCCTTCAGTTCATTTGTCTTAGACCAGTAAACGAGCATGAAAGCGTCGCCGCCTATGCCGGTCATCATCGGTTCCGTTACGTTGAGCATGGCCGCCATCGCGATCGCCGCGTCGACTGCATTGCCACCACGTTTGAGAACCTCAAGACCCACTTGCGATGCAAGCGGTTGGCTGCTGGCAACCATTGCATGTTGGCTCCGCACAACTGATCGACCGGGCTTGACTGGGGCGGTCCCGCTTTTGTCCTGGGGCAAGGGCTGGCAGTTTGTCATTAAGATTAGCGCTGCCATCGCAGTTGCAATGTGGATTCGCCGAAACATCGTTCGCGGCAATGCAATCATTGTCATTCTGGACCGCTTTGCACAAAAAGTACTTAAATTACCTCTACATACCTCGGTGCGACGAAATAACTCTCACGCAAAGGCGCAAAGACGGAAAGAAAACCTTTGAAACATGGCAATGCTTTGCATCTTTGCGCCTTTGCGGGAGAACCTTCTTCGCTTAAAACACTTTTTGAAGATTCTTTATGCCCTTAATTCGCCCCTTTTACTTTCTCAATTACCTGCGCTGCCTTCTTCAACCATTCCTCGCCGTCATCACCAAATCCGATCCCTTCAAACATCACCTTGCCATCGACAGCAACAACCCAATTGCGCGGAATACTGGTGACGCCTTGGCTCTCGGCGTAGGCTTGGCCCAACAAAACAGGAAACGTATATTTATTCTCTTTCATGAACGGCTCTATCATGCCGACTTCGTTGTCAATGTTGAGCGTCAGAATCAATACGTCTTTCCTGTCTTTCAGTTGCTCCCGAAGCTTTTGTACGTAAGGCAATTCCCGCCGGCACGGACTGCACCACGTGGCCCACAAGTTGATAAAAGCTATTTTTCCTTTCAGGTCCGCGAGGGACCATTTACGTCCCTCGAGATCCATAAGATCGAATTCCGCCATCGCCTTGTTCTTCGTGTCCCATGTCGCGAGTTCGGCAGACTCGGGTTTGCTCTTCGAATCGATGCGCACCAAATAAGCACGCCACCCTTGTTCCGTACCACCCAACTCTTTCCATAACCGTTGTGTGTTGTCGCTCAGTTCATCTTTGCTGCCTGGCGATGGGACCGAGCTTTTCGGGCGTACGAAAAGAGCAGCCTGGTAGGCCATCAACGCATCAACTTTGCGCTGCTCAGCTTCCGCGACTTTCGCAACCGCTTGCCAGTAGATGCCTGCATTGTAGGCGTAGGTCCTCTTCCAGTTGTCCGTTGCCTTTTCGCCAGGCTCCTTCTTTTTCAAATCTACAGCCATTTCAGCGAGCACTTCGCTAGCCTTGGCGGGTTGTTTTGTCCTGGCGTACGCCTCCGCCAGTAAAGGCCAGATTCGCCAGCGTGCGTAAGAGAAATCTCCTTCTTCGCGCGGAAAGAGATCCGATACACCACGACTCTTTTCGTTTCTTTCCGTATCGGTGAGGGCCTTCTGAAGAAAGACAGGAACGTTTTGTAAACCAAAGCCGCGGGCGAGATAAAACTCCGCCACGGTCACTTCCAGCGGCGGAGTTGAATAAAAGTACATTTCCAACTCGCGGGCTTTTGCATAACCATTATAAGCCGCTTCCATGTTCTCGTTTACTGAGCCTTTGAACTCACTCAACGAAAAAATGCGAGTTGACCAGGAGCGTTCATCAGTGGGCCATCGCTTAATCCATTCAGACGTCGCTTGTAATCTCGCCTCGTGATAGACCTGCTTCTTCGCTTCCGGCTCGTCGGATTTCGGATACGGGTTTTCTTCGTCAAAGCGCGTCTGAATGATCCGCCTTACCGTTTCAGATTTCGGAAACAGGCGGATGATTTCGTCTTCCGCCCAGCGTTGGCCTGCCTTGTCACCCACCTGCTTGTATCCGGCTTGCAACGTCTGGAGCCATTCTTTGCTGTTGCGGTTTTTGCCGCGAAGATTTTTCAAGTCTTCAGCAATCTCCCGGCGTAATTGCGCATGCTCGGGCACAGACCTCAACTTGAAAGAGAGCGTCCAGAGGGTGTCCCAGTAATAGAGATCTTCGTCGTTGGTGGAAGACTCCAGTACAGTGCGCCAGCGTTGGGCAACGGCGGTCATCAGGTCTTTGTCGTTGAGACGTGAAATCAAATTCAAACTGGCTCTTTCATTTGGACACTTCGCCATCCACTGCTTCAGGTGATCTTTAGATTTCGCCACGTCGCGAAAAGCCTGGTAGTTGTAAATCTCGGCTAGCTGCAAATGCGTCCACGGAAAATTGGGTGATTGCTGCGTTAGCTTCTCCGCGATCGCGATCGCGTCTTTAGTCTGCCGCCCGACGATGAGACGCGCGTAAAGGTAACCAGCCACGGGATCGTTTGGCTTCTTCTCCATCTGCGCGCGATAGTCGGCGATGAGCGGCTCCATACCCGTGAAGAAACCGGCCCGACGACTGTCCTGATAACGCCGCTGCACGTGAAAATCGTTCGGATATATACCCATCAACTTCTGCAACATCGTGTTCTGCCGTGCGAGCCTTGCCTGGAAGGGCAGATCTTCGTCGTGCACCTGCGAGACCTTCTTCAATTCCGCTTTTATTACTGGGGAGGCCTCGCAGTAGTCTGCTGTAGTCTGGGCCAGAGCAAGATCTGGTACAAGCAGGCACACCAATAGAACAAGTTGTAGCTTTATGTAGCGAAAGGACAACGTACGCGTCATGACGCTGTTCTCCTTGGAAGGCGTTATGAGTTTGTCAGCAGCCGAGATAATAAACCAGTGGAAACCAGTTCCAAACGTCGCCTTCACATTTTTCAACTAACGCCAGGCGGAAAATCGGCATCACCCTTAGACACGATTTCACAGACTCCTGCCATATAAATCGAAGACCTGGTCCGGACGCAGCCGAACTCTCGCTTTAACGGCTGCGCCGCAACTCTTCAGAGGAGGAATTTCCCCGTGAAAAATCCGGCAGTTTTTACCACGCTAATGCTGCTTTCATTACTCGTTTTCTTGACCCCGCGTGCCCACGCACAGCCTGCCAGAGACATGCAGCGCGATTTGGTTGTGTCACACGGGTCCTCACGCGGCCATGGAGAATTCGGGGCTGTAAACGGGACGATAAAAAACGTCTCGGCCAACCACTATGCTTGTGTACGTCTCGATTTCGATTTGGCCACTCGCTACGACATGCGGCAGCTTGGAGAACCCGTTCGTCATCTCGGCGTCCTTTCGTTAGAGGTGCGAGACGTTCAGCCGCATTCGCAGCGCGAGTTTCTCAAGCTGTTGCCATTCCCGGCCGGGTACGGGCCTAAACCTCCTCGCGAATGCACCGGACAAATAACCGAGCCGCCGGTTCCCGTATTCATCGTCAATCCTAATGTAAACGAACTAAGAGTCGTTCTTTATGAAAATCCTAACTTTGGAGGACGGGAAAAGCGTCTGGGGATAGGCCCTTACAGCTTGTTAGATTTCAATGATAAGGCGTCGTCCATTAAAGTGCCGGCGGGTCTGGTCGTTATTGTCTACGAACATGCTGGGCAAGGTGTCGGGTATGGTCTTTGGGTTGATTTCATGGAAGACCAGCCGAATTTGGCCGTATTCAATTTTGACAACAAGATTTCGCATGTGAAGATTGTTCCACGACTAGAGTCTAATTCCGTTTGGGTACGTAATAGCCTTCAGAACGGAGTGTTTGATGCGGGTCATTATCTAGTCATCCCAAAAGGCGGCACCGCGCCACCGACTAATCCAAATCCCTTGATTGGTCCGCCGATTCCACCACCGGAGCCGCGTACCCCGGCCGTTTGTACAATCGCTGGAACGGTCTCATCATCGGACCAATACCGAACGTTTATTCCTCGAACTACAATTACTCTTCACTCCAATGGTTCCCCGACGTCTTTTTCAGTGAGAGTAATCAACCGTCAATATAGATTCACTAACGTGCCGGCAGGAACGTATGAGGTTATCGGCACCGGACCCTACCCGGTTTTCGACTCGCCAAGAGGACCTTGGAGCCTGCAGGCTTTCGCAGTTGGTAACCAGACGGTTACGTGTCAGCGCGATGGATCCTATACCGTGAATTTTGAGATCAGAAGTAACGCAGAATAGGATTTTGTGTTGGTTGGCGAATGCGCGCCGCAGTTGTTGTCGAGCGGTCCGTTTGCTAGTTTGGCGTGATGACGCCGCCGGCGCCCGAACAATTCAGCAGGACCATTGAGACTCTTTACCGGTCGGAATCGGGCCGGGTTCTCGCGACGCTCGTGCGCCTCCTCGGAGATCTGGATCTCGCCGAGGAGGCGATGCATGAGGCATTCGCTGTCGCTCTGGAGTCCTGGCCTCAGAACGGTTTCCCCGACAAGCCGCGCCCGTGGTTGATTTCAACTGCACGCTTCAAAGCCATAGACGCCATGCGCCGTCGCGCGCGCTTCGATGGAGCACAAAGAGATCTTGTTGCCCACATGGAATCGCGCGTCAACGACGCTCCTCTGAATGAGATTGAAGATGAGGAGATCGAGGACGATCGCCTTCGTCTAATCTTCACCTGCTGCCATCCCGCGCTCCCACCTGAAGGACAAGTGGCGCTCACCCTGCGCGAAATCTGCGGCCTGACAACAGAGGAGATTGCTCGAGCATTTCTGGTTACGCCGGCGACACTGGCCCAACGCATCGTGCGCGCCAAGACAAAGATTCGAGAGGCGTCGATTCCTTACGAGGTGCCGTCGCCGCAAGACTTGCCGGAGCGACTGGACGCGGTACTTCAGGTGGTCTATCTCGTCTTCAACGAAGGTTACTCGGCTGCGGCGGGAACGGAGGTAACGCGGGCGGAGCTAACCGGCGAGGCGATTCGATTGGGACGGTTGCTGACGGAACTCCAGCCAGAGCCGGAAGTCATCGGGCTGCTTGCACTGATGTTGCTCCAGGAATCACGCCGCGCCGCGAGAACCTCTCCGACCGGGGAGCTGATCCTGCTGGACAATCAAGACCGCTCGCTCTGGAACCGCGAACAGATCTCGGAGGGAGTGGCTTTAGTGGAGAAAGCCCTGAGCTCCGGCCGCTTCGGTCCTTACACACTGCAGGCTGCGATCGCAGCCGTTCACGCGAAAGCAGAATCGACCGCCGCAACCGACTGGGGGCAGATTGTTGCGCTTTACAACCAGTTGGTGCGAATTCAACCTTCCCCGGTGGTCCATCTCAATCGTGCCGTGGCCATTGCCATGCGCGATGGTCCAGAGGCGGGTCTGGCGCATATCGACGCGTTGCTGGAGCATGGCGAATTGGCGAATTACTACCTTGCACATTCAGCCCGTGCCGATCTGTACCGCAGGCTGGGCAGGACGGCGGAGGCGCGGTCGTCTTACGAGAAAGCTCTGGGGCTGACCCAACAAGGACCCGAGCGGCAATTCCTGCAAGAGCGGATTAGGCAGCTGAAATAAAAAATTTGAGTGGCTGTCGATTTTCCGTCTTCCCAACGACTATAGGACAAAAGAACGATGAGCTACGGTTCCCGAGTGAACGAGAAACGAGTCATCGGAAACAAGCCACAGAAAACAAGGAGAAGAATTCCATGCCACAGTATCTAGTTGCTAACTACATCCGCGACGACTTCGACCCGTCCACCGTGACCCCAGCGATGATGGAAGAGATCCATGCACTCAATCGCGAAATGATTGCTGCCGGCATAAGGAAGTTCGCTTGTGGGATTGCCCCGGCCGCCAATGCGAAGACGGTGAGGAGGAAGTCCGACGGTAAAGTGCTCGTCACCGACGGCCCGTACACGGAGACCAAAGAGCACATGGGAGGTTTTTGGATTTTGGAAGCTGCCAATATGGACGAGGCACTCGCGTGGGCGCGCAAGGGGGCCATCACCTGCGATGTGCCCGGCGAGGTGCGCGAGCTGCTTTTCTTCCCGGCTCCGGAGCAAGACGAAAGTAAGTAAACAACGTGGCCATTCCGCCTGGGAACGCTCTGTAGTGACGATCGTGAAGGCGAGCGAGCACCGGCGGGGAAAAGAGTAAGCAGGCCTTTCAACCAGCCCTGATCGCGCCGAGCGCCTGGCGAATTCCACCGAGGTGATAAGCGGTGTGGACGAGGATAGAGAGTCCTCCAGTGATGTCGTACTTGCCGTCCCAACGTTCAAACGATTCGAGCGTGCTCATTACGCGTGCATGGCTCTCCTTCAAACGACGCTTCACGTCTTCCCATTCCTCCGGCGTAACTGAACCAACCGTCTCCCATATTTCACGCCAGTTGTTAGTCTTGTCGACGCCGGTGCGCAGGTAGTCGTCGATAACATCGAGATAAAATCGTACGTGCTCCACCTGTGCAGCGATAGTGGCGGAGTTAGTGGAGATTGCCTGTGATGCTTCTTCGGCAGACATGCTTTCGAGTGTTTCGTAGAGCGTGGTTCCTTTATCGAGATAGATTCCACGCACATTCGAAAACGTCTCCTCAAGACACGCTAAGAGACTCTTTTTGAAATGCTTCACGGGTATTTGCACTGACATCTCGGTTTCCATAGTAGTAACTCCTTGCGGTAAGCAGCGGTCTCTCTAGCCTGCCTCGACTCAGCAGCGTAGAATAAAGGCTTTCACGCCAAAGATGAAACGCTGCCCCCAATGCCATCAGACATACACGGACGAGAAGCTCAAATTCTGCCGTGATGATGGTACGCTGCTTCAGACCAATCCGCTTCCAGCCGAATCCTCAAATACTTTGATTCTTCCATCTGCGCGCACAAATGTCGCTCACGCGACGCAGGTTCTTCAAAGTGAAACCGCAGAGGCCGAAGAGAAAACTTCGCCGATTGAAGCGCCCCGCAACTCGTTCAAGGCCGCGAGCGAGAGTAAACGTCACAGTCGCGGCATCATCGTTGTATTGTTGGTGCTGATCGTAGCGGCTATTGCCTTAGGCTTGTGGTTATTCAAAAACCGCTCGTTATCCCGCTCAACTAATGCTGCTCCGATTGAATCAATTGCGGTGCTGCCGTTTCTCAATGAAAGCGGCAACCCTGAAATGGAATATCTTTCCGACGGGATGACGGAATCGCTCATCAACGGCCTGTCGCAGCTTCCGAAGTTGAATGTCAAAGCGAGAAGCTCCGTCTTCCGCTATAAGGGCAAAGAGGTAGACCTGCAACAAATCGCGAACGAACTGAATGTGCAGGCTGTCTTGAACGGCCGGGTTGTGCAACGCGGGCAGGATTTGATTCTGTATTTGTCGCTGGTTGACGCTCACACTGGTAATCAGATTTGGGGCGAGCAATACAACAGAAAACAGGCAGATCTGCTACAGCTTCAAACCGACATCGCGCGAGATGTCTCAAGTAAATTAAGAACAAAGCTGTCGGGCGCGGACGATCAGCGCTTAACAAAGAATTTGACCGCAAACCCTGAAGCGTACCGGCTTTACCTCTTAGGCAGATTTCATTGGAATAAACGCAGCAAGGCAGATATATATCGCGCCATCGAATATTACTCGCAGGCAGTTCGCGCCGATCCGAATTACGCCATTGCCTATTCAGGTCTTTCCGATGCTTACGCGATTGTTCAGGGATACGATAGATCGGTCTCTCCACTCGCATCGCATACGAAAGCTCGCGAGTATGCACTCAAAGCGCTAGCGCTTGACGAGACGCTTTCGGAAGCGCATGTCTCTTACGGTCAGGTCATTCAAAGCGTGGAGTTCGATTTCGCGGGTGCGGAGCGGGAATATAAACGCGCAGTCGAGTTAGATCCGAACAATACGGTTGCCTATCTGTATTATGCGCTGCTTCTAACGGGCCTCGAACGATTTGACGAAGCCGAAGCAAATTTTCGACGCGCGGTGGAGCTGGAGCCGTCTTCGCAAAACACGAACCGCAACTACGGCATCTTTCTTATGATCGTCCGACGATATGACGAAAGCGAAAAACAATTAAGGAAGACCGTCGAACTCGATCCTAATTTTCAGGTCGGCTACTTTAGTCTTGCTAATACGCTGCATCTGCAGGGCAGATACGCGGAGGCTGTTGAAGCTTATGCAAGAGCTCGCGAAGTCGCCGGCAATACTGAAGAGGCCGCTGCTATGCGGGCCAGCTTTAAGAAGGGCGGGTGGCGAGGATTTGCTCTCGATTTCACCAAATTCGATTGGATGTCTGATAATCGACCGAAGTACATGGATGCGGCGCGTTTTGCTTCAATCGGGGACACTGAAAAAGCAATGGACGCTCTCGAACAAGCCTATGCCGAGCGCGAAACGTTTTTGACCATGGTCAAGGTTGACCCGCGTTTTGACCCATTGCGCAGCGACCGGCGGTTTCAGAATTTGGTGCGCAAAGTTGGTCTTCAGTTATAAGTTTTCACAGTTGGTCCCGGCTTTGCCCGAAAAGTATTCGAGTCGCATGTAGCGATGAAATATTTCTCTCGCCAAGGCGCCAAGGAGCAAAGAAAACCCCTTGGAAACGCGTAGCGCTTTGCGCCCTTTGCGCCTTTGCGTGGGGACATCTTCTCCGTATAAGGCACTTTCGGGCAAAGCCAGTTGGTCCAACAGACGGCAGTTTACCTAAGGAGGCAGACATGATCGTTTCTTTCAAACTCATCACCGCTGCAGTTGTCCTGGTAATCTGTGGCGTCTCGATGCCAGTTGTCATGGCCCAGCAGGCGGCCGTCCCAACGCTGAGGGTGGTCCGGGTTAACGGTGATATGACAATGATCCTGGCTCAGATGGCGAACCCTTTCGGCGTGACTATTGGATTGGAGATCGATGCTCAATCTTTCCGTGTGGTCGAAGTATCTTTGATAGATGCAACTTTACCTGACGTTATGAATGCGATCGTTCACTCGTCGCAAAAGTATCAGTGGCGGGAGGCTGGAGGGTTTGTCGATGTGTGGCCCTTAACCGGAAGTAATTCGTTACTCGAGACGAGAATTAGTAATTTCAACGTCAAGGACGCCAGCCCGTCAGAGGCTTTCGATCAATTGTTCAACCTGCCTGAAGTGCAAGCGAACATGAAAGCCATGAATCTGCAGCGCCGGGCCCCAGACGTCCCCACCAGAAACGTGAGCTACTCGAAGTTTTCTGTAAATGTGCAAGGCGTTAATCTGCGACAGGCACTCAGCAGGATTGCACAAGAATCGGGCATTCAAATCTGGGTCTTCCGTAACCATCCGAACGGATTTTTCTCGATCAGTACAGTAGCAAGGTAGATGGCTACAACCGCAGTACAAAAAATCTCTCGCGCGCTCTTCATAATCACGATCTCAATCCAGATGCTCAGCGTCACCATTCTGGCTGACGAGGGCATGTGGACCTTTAACAACGTCCCTAAAGCAGAAATCAAACGACGTTATGGGTTCGATGTAACTGACGCCTGGCTCAGGAAAATTCAACTTGCATCCGTGCGCTTCAATAGTGGCGCCTCCGGTTCATTTGTCTCGCCAACTGGTCTGGTGATGACTAATCATCACGTCGCTTCTGAAACTTTGCAGAAGCTGAGTACACCGCGGAACGACTATTACAAGGACGGCTTTTATGCGCGCACCCACGCCGAAGAATTAAAAGCCCTTGACCTTGAACTGAATGTTTTGGTGAGCATTGAGGACGTGACTGCCCGCGTTAACGGCGCGGTAAAGGCAAGTATGACAGCTGCTGAAGCTGCGGCCGCTCGTCAAGGTGAAATTTCAGCGATAGAAAAGGATTCACTCGCAGCTACGAATTTGCGCAGCGATGTAGTCAGTCTTTATCGAGGCGGGCAGTATCATCTTTATCGCTACAAAACCTATACGGACGTGCGCGTTGTTTTCGCGCCAGAGTTTGACGTCGCGTTCTTCGGTGGCGACACGGACAACTATACATTCCCAAAATTTTCCCTTGATATAGCCTTCTTCCGCGTTTATGAGAGCGGGAAACCGCTCAAAGTGGATAACTATCTCAAGTGGTCCAAATTTGGCGTCAAAGAGAATGAACTCGTCTTCGTCTCCGGTCATCCAGGTTCAACCGCGCGACTAAATACAGTTGCTCATCTCGAATTTTTGCGCGACACGGGTCTTCCCTTCACCGTGAAGCGATTGAGCCGCCTGCGGGAAACTTTGCTCAAGTATGGCTCGCAAGGAGAGGAGCAAACTCGGAGAGCGCAGCAGGATTTGTTCGACGCCGAAAACATTCTCAAGCGGACGCGCGGGCAATTGGAGGGATTGAGCCGGCCGTCTTTCATCGCAAAAAAACGCAAAGCAGAAGATGCGCTCCGTACAAAAATATCTGCCCACCCGGAAAAACAAAAAGTATATGGTGACGCGTGGCAAGCGATCGCAACCCATCGCAAAGAGATACAAGATCGGTTCCTCGAAATCAGTTTCCTGGAATCGGACGCTGGATTAAATACCAGTTTGTTCGGTTTTGCCCGCACGCTCGTGCGATTGGCCGCCGAGAACATTAAACCGGATGCGGAGCGATTGCCTGAATATACTCAAGCGAGGCGAGCCTCACTCGAGTTGAATCTTTTCTCCACAGCGCCCATTTACACGGATTTTGAAAAGGCAAAGTTGGCAGGCTCTCTCGCTTTTATGCGTGACGAGTTGGGTGCAGGACACGCAATGGTAAAGAAGATTCTAGCTAGCAAGACACCTGAATCAAGGGCTGAAGAAATTGTCGCAGGGACCAAGCTTCACGATGCTGGTTATCGTAAGGAGCTCGCGTCCGGTGGAATTAAGGTAATCAAAGAATCCACTGATCCGATGATTGAGTTAGCTCGCGCTATTGACCCGGAAGCGCGCGCCGTCCGCAGTTTTTACGAACCCGTATTGAGTTCTGAACGGGCGAATTATGCAAAAATCGCGCGCGTCTTATACGACATTGAAGGTACTAAACTTTACCCGGATGCCACCTTCACACTCCGGCTTTCCTTTGGAGCCGTGAAAGGTTATCGAGAGAATGGCAGGTGGATCGCGGCATTTACTACGTTCGGCGGCATATTCGAGCGTGCCGCGCAAAACAAAAACAAAGTTCCCTTCAGACTGCCGGAGCGTTGGGTTGAGAAAAAGCCCTCACTTGATCTCAATCTACCTATTAACTTTGTTTCCACCAATGATATTGCCGGTGGAAATTCCGGCTCCCCTGTAATCAACAAGGATTTAAAGATCGTTGGTGTCATTTTTGACGTGAATACTCAAGCGTTGGCTGGTAACTTTATCTATGACGAGACACAAAACCGCGGCATCTCTGTCGACTCACGCGGGATCATCCACGCTTTGCGTAAACTTTACGGCGCAGACGTAATCGCCGACGAGATCGTTACTTCGATTTCCAGGCAACGACCAGACCGGCAAGCGCTGCGAGTGACGACACGAACGCGAGGTACAAGAGCGTAAGCAACGAAGACGCTAGTTTGATTTGACCCTCGCCCCACGCCTTCGCAATTTCTACCGGGTCAGTAGAAAGATTCTTGACGCACTGCTGGTTAGTTATGTCCGCTGGACATCCCTCAACCACGCGCCGGCTAAAGCCGACCACAAACCACTCCGGTTCTCCTTGAACCGTCAAAGTCACGACAACAATTGCATGAAGGATAACAAAGCCAACTATAGCCACAGTCGCTATGCCGAGAATCTGCTTGAGCCGCTTTCGCAATTTCAATCGCGGTAACTTTGCAAGTGCGTGCCATTGAACACCGACAGCAAGGCCGCCGAGCAAGGCTGAGAATATTAGAAGGACGAACTTGTAGCCTGTATCGGGAAGGAAAGACAGGACGGGCTGGAAAAGTGGAATTAAATATGTGGCTAGCGCGAGCGCAGTTGCCAATCCAAAACTTAAACAGTAACGAAGAAATTTGCGAGCACGTTGATTGTCCGTAACAACTTCGCTTGCCGGCCGTTCCCAGCTCACGCCGAATTCTTCCAAGCTCTTTTCAATCTGATCGATCAATCTGGCAACGCCCTCATCCCACCAACTTTCATGGAGGGCCAGAGCGTTGATGTCGGCGAGCTCCTTAAGGTCATCTGACAAATCCTTCCTGGGCGGCATACTCGCGCCTTCCACCAGGATCGGCAAAATCAACAACTGCTGTTTCGGCTGCTGACGCCGTTTCAGCGCACTCGTAATTTCCAGTTGAACATAGTCAGGATCACCCTCCGACTTCTTTTTCTCCGCCAGCGAAAGCCAGTTCGTTCCAATCACCGGCAAAAAAATCTTGCACGACTTCACTCCTTCGTTGAATCGATCAATGAAGTTTTCACCAGCATCGATATTACGAACATCGCGGAACACGTGCTCACGTCCGAAGTGTTTCGCCAACTTTTCATACAGCGGATTGGCAAAACCAGCCGCATCGCCACGACGATAACTTATGAAGATTTCAGGGGAGTGTTCTGCCATGCTTGACCGGGGGCAGGAGGGAATGCTGGTTGTTTACTGTTTGAAAGTACAGAGTCTGGGCGTGCCAGAACTTACTAACGGACATTCGATAACTGAATTTCCGAATCCGAGGTCGACGTTGAAATGTTCGATGGTAAGTGATCCATCTCTGATGACCTTAAAGCTATAGGTTCCCGGGAAAAAGTCGGGAATGGACGAATTGGTACTAGTCTCATAACGCTTCCCGCCCGGAGCTTGCAGAAAAATGTTTGCACCTTGAGGGTTCGTTATCACTTGCAGACGGATTGGCCCACTGCGCCGCCGTGCGCCCTGGATTACCTCGTGTACTTTGCCAATGATGTAGTTTACGCCCGGCACGAGGGAAATTCCCAAATCCCGTTGCGGGCTATGGTTAGCATCGCGGGTTTTCCGACCAGTTGTGAGGCGCGCATCCTGCAGTGATCTCACCTTTATCGTTTCGAGCGAATTCACGTCGGGAAAGTTTTTAATCGCCCAGGCTCTCAGCCCTGCGAGTTCTTCGCCCGCAAGGCTTGTAAGCAACGCTTGCCTGGTTTCGCTGATGATGCCTTTTATCTTGCCGGAATCGAAACCTTGAACTTGTCGACCCTCAACTGCACCAGCGAGCGCAGTGCCTTTGACGAGCGTTAGTTCCTGAGTCTTGGCATCGAGCGTAGACGCCACACATGCCAGATCATAATCGAGTCGGGCCTTAATTCTTTTCGCGTTTTCTGAAATCGCGGGCGCGGAAGTAATTTGCTGCCGGTTGCTGCCGAAGAGACGATTGAGCATTTGCGCCAGCCGGTATCCGGCCAGCGCAATTCTTCGCTGGCCAACGTCGATCGCTCGACGTCGATAGTCCTCCGAGGGTTCCGTGTCACGGCTCACATCGGAATAAACCACCGACCTGGCGAGGTCGAACGACTCAGATGCCCATTCCTCCGGCTTTGTGAAAGCAAGGCTCTCTTTAAGATCTTCCCGCGAGTATTTCTTCGTCAGTGTTTCGGCAAGCCGCTTGATGTAGAGATCTTCCCGCTCCCCCCTATTGGGTCGGAAATTACGGGTGAGAAGCATATCCCAGTAAGAGTGTAGACTGAGGCGCTGTTCAAGTCTGAATTTGTTCCCGCCCAGGTCGCCTTCAGGCTCCAGTTTGGTAATTCGACTGGCGATGTGCAGTGGCTGGTGAATATCTGCTACAAGATGAATCGTCCACAATAGTTCCACGGCGCGATTCGCGATCGGCTCGTTTTCGTCTACTAACACCTTTTGAAAAAATTGCAGTCGTTCCAGCACATTTACCTGGCGAGGCTTGAAAGCAGGTAGATCGGGAACCTCGACACCTGGTTCTCCAAAGGTAAACTCAGCGTAGTGCCACAAACGACATGAATACTTCATCGCCCGCTCGTCATCAAACGGGCCTCTGACTTGGTCGGCCCAGAAGCTGGCGTTAATAAAAAAGGCCATTGGGTTTGTCTCGGGGGACCCGAGGAAAACCCCAATTTGAGCATCCGCCGGCGCGCGAAGCATTAACTCCACTACAGCCTTTCGCGTTTCAGGCGTCAAATTCTCCCAGGCAATGCGCGCCGTCACCTGGTGCTCTACCTTGCCCCAGGCAAATACACCCGACGGCACAAAGAAGAAGACACTGTACAGAAGAAGTATTCTTAACAGGATTTTCATACGCAGAGCGCGACGAGTTACCGGCAACGGACTTACAAGGTGGTATTACGGTTCGATGCTGGTGGTAACGAGCCAGGGAGACGCGACTCTCAAGAGGCCCACCGAAGCATGCTGCGAGCGAATTCTAGATAAATCTCAAGCTCCATGCAATAGTGTATAACTTGGCCTCACGGCTAGCGACTCCACAGAAAGTCACTCTGAGATGTGTCACTTCCCCGATTGGCCGAAACGCGCGGCTGCACGTTCCAATAACTCGCGAACACGAACGCCTTCTGGTTTAGTGCGCTCGCTGGCTTGGTGGAGTGCCGTCAGTTGCATCCAGCCGGGAGTGGTGGGATTTGCACCTGCGTCCACAAGAATCTGCGCAACCTCAAACGAACAAGCGTCCGCGACCTCGCGGAGAGGCGTGTTGCCGATCACGCGTTCGTCGTGGGCGTTCACGTCAGCGCCCGAAGACAGCAGCAGTTTCATTACGTCGAGATGACCGCGTTCGGCAGCGTAGTGAAGCGGAGTTTTGCCAAGGTCGTCGAATTCGTTTGGTCCGAAGCCCGCAGCTAAAAGCCGCACTACCTCTTCAACGTCACCATCTTGTGCCGCGAAGTGTAGTCGTTCACGTTCGAATTGGTCTTGGAAAGAATTTGAAACAGACATGAACTCTCCCCTTCAGCTTCGCAGACGTTTGCGGAAGCGACGAACCTTTTCGAGATTGCCGCAATCCTGCATGTGGCACCACTGGCGACTTCTATTTCGGCTTGTATCTTCAAACAGCCAGCCGCATTCTTCACTGCCACATTCACGTAGACGCGACAAGTCTGCCGTACTCAGAAACTCAGCCGCTGAATACGCGATGGACCAGAGCATCTGATCGAGCACAGTGTCGCCGGAAATCCACTGCCAGGTAAAACCTTTCCCTGAGCCAATGAGTCTTTCATGATTTCGTGCTTCAAGTAATTCGCCGTTCAGAGTGTCAAGGTCAACGCTCTGCGGCTTGCGTCCTGTAATCGTCGCCTTGAAGATGCGGTGGAGTGCTTCACGCAACTCGATCGCGCGGTCAAACACCGCCCTTGCGTCAGCGGCTTTTCGCTTGCTTTCCTGAACGAGGCGTCCAGCTTCTGCGGCTGTGACGATGCCTGAATGCAGGCTCCACGCCACAAGATCTGAATACTGCCCGAGCTTGTCGCCGACGATCTGATTATCCCTTTTGCGTCCGTCGACGGTGTTGACAAAGTCCAGGCACAATCGACCTCCAACCAGCCTGACCTCCGCAGCAGATGATGTTGATATCTTCATGGAACCTGAATTGACAACTCACCAGTATACTCTTTACCATGTAACCTGCATTAATAATAATAGAGGGTTACATGGACGTCAATTATGAACTAAACGCGGCGAGTGCTTTCGACGGAACATCGTCACGATCGGCTAGGCATAGCCGTCTTCTGATCCTCCTTGCTTTCGCTTGCATCTATCTTGTTTGGGGCTCTACGTATTTGGCGATCCGCTACGCGGTAGAAACCATTCCCCCGCTTTTCGTTGCAGGCATCCGTCATCTGATTGCCGGTGCGTTACTGTTCGGATGGTGCTGGTGGCAAGGACTCCGTCCCTCCAGAAAGCAATGGCTCGCGAGCATTGTGCTCGCCGTATTATTTTTCCTCATCGGTCATGGCACACTGCATTGGGCCCAGCGAAGTCTTCCTTCCGGTTTGACTGCGCTCCTGGTAGCGAGCGAACCGATCTTCGTCGCTATCATTTTGGCCGCCACTGGACGCGCGCGGCTTACGCGATCGCTTCTGATCGGCTTGTTGCTTGGATTAGCCGGCGTGGCCCTCGTCATCGGAGTCGATCTGCGAAGTGGTCGCCCTGAGATACTAAGCCTATTAGCAGTTTTGATCGGCACAGCGTCCTGGTCGATCGGAATGGTTTATTCACGCACCGCAGCATTACATCCTGATGCACGCATGGCCGCGGCAATGTCGTTACTCGCAGGCGCAGGGATGTTGCTGGTTGGCGGCGCGGTAACCGGAGAGGCAGCCGATCTTGAGTTGGCAGCCGTTTCGATGAGATCCCTCCTGGCACTCGCGTATCTGGCAGTTGCAGGATCGCTGCTCGCCTACTCGGTTTATTTCTGGTTGTTGGAACGTGTTCCACCAACACTGGTTGCAACGCATACGTACGTTAACCCGGTTGTCGCATTGATTCTTGGCTGGGCCGTCGCAGGAGAGGTGCTAACAGTTGGATTTGTATTTGGCGGAGTCGTTGTTATCGCTGCAATTGCTTTGGTGAGTCGCGCGACATCACCCACCTGAATTTGGATGAATACGCCAAGGTGAATTTGGGTGAATACGCCGAAGGTGTTCGCTAATTTCAGCCCAGCGGTTGGAGCGCAGCGACAACCCTGGGGTAACACCAGCGTAGTGATCAACCCTGAAAAAGGGTTAATATCGCACACGCCTAACGCTTTCAGCGTTGGTCCTGCTTCTGATTAAGAATCCCAGGGTTGTCGCTGCGCTCCAACCGCTGGGCTGAAATTAGCCAACGCCTTCGGCGTAATTGTCAAATTTTCAAACTCACGCACTACCTCCAACTGCGGTTCCTATTTTTGAATCAACCGGCATGATATGCTGAGCGGCGCCCGACCCTGCCATTAGCACCAGTTTTCAGTATCCGGAGTTGTTCATGGTGAATGCCCGTTTGCTTTCATTGTTGTCGGCGGCTCTCCTCATCACAAGTACCGCCGTTGCCCAGCACCCTTTAACTTCACGCGTTGCCCCTTCCACAGTCACTTACGATGCGGCGTCGGCGAACCTGCTTGGCGAGCTGCCGCCGGCGTTGCGCGGTGCTGGTTCAGCGCTGCTAGGTGAGGCTGACGAGAAGTTGCGTGCGAGGCTCGCTGCGAACCTCGCCGAAGATCACCCAACAGACTCGATGGACTTCCTCATCGCGCTCCTCGAAAGCGAGAGATCACCGCTCGTCCGTGCGCAAATCGTCAGTGAACTCACAGCGCATAGTAACCCGAAGATCCTGCGCGCGCTGGAACGCCGGCTGGAATCCCGCGTCGAAGAAAGCAATGAGGTGGCAGCCCTCGCTTTCAGAATCCTCATCAATAGCAACGTGTATTCGTTGCCGGACTCGCTCTCACTTGGCAACCTGGTAACAGGCAACGAAGCGGTGCGCGTCCTCGCCTTCGGCGATTTCGGCAGCGGGTCGAAGGCACAACGCGAGTTGGCAT
Source organism: uncultured Acidobacteriota bacterium (assembly GCA_963728575.1). GTDB lineage: Bacteria > Acidobacteriota > Blastocatellia > Pyrinomonadales > Pyrinomonadaceae > PSRF01. The sequence goes on along the minus strand of CAVSKT010000010.1, from coordinate 351,900 downwards.
CGGACATGCTCGCGTACCACAGAAAGAACCCATTCGATCTGGGCATTACAGTCGGCGACAACTTCTATCCCAGTGGACTTTCAAGTCCTCTACACCCGCGGTGGAAGTCGCAGTGGGAGGATCTTTACAGTCCCTTAGGGATCGAGTTTTACGCCATCCTCGGCAACCATGATACCCGCGACTCGGCGAGTCCATATGCCCAAGTACTTCGCACGAAACGCAGCGCGAGCTGGCGCATGCCCGCGCGCTACTACACCTTCAGCGTGGGGCCGGTACAGTTCTTCGCTCTCGACACGACGAAAAACCACCTCAATAAAGAACAGCTCACGTGGCTCGAAGACGAACTCAAGAAGAGCACCGCCGCGTGGAAAGTTGTTTACGGCCATCACCCGTTCAAGTCAGACGGCGAGCACGGCGACGACCCGTACACGCAAAGGGTCGGAGCTCTGTTACTGCCGGTACTGAAGGCAGGCGCGGCTGACGTGTACCTCGCAGGCCACGATCACGACATGCAGTATCTCAAGCCCGAGGGCAACTTATACATGTTCATCTCGGGTGGTGGCGGCAAAAGTCATCGTTCACTGCGGCCATCGTTTCACCGGTTGTGGGGACGCAGCACCTTCGGCTTCACAGTCCTTGAGGCGGAGAAGGAGAAGCTGTCGGTGGAGTTCGTCGCCGCAGGAGGTGCACGACTGTGTACGGTCGAGATCATTAAAGGTAGCGCGACCAAAGCTGATTGCCCTTAATCTTCAAGGCATTACATTTGCTCCTCACTCCTCGAACACGTAACGCGCGCCCAATTTGAGTTCGGCTTTCAGGCATTTGACTGCGTTGCTCGTCTTTAATTCGAACGCCATGCTCATACTAAAGGCTCGCCTCGATCCTTAATCCGCTGCACCAAGGGGGCTCCATGAATTCAAAAAAACTACTCGGCAGTGTTCCTACTGACCTGCTTTACCAGGCGTTGGAGACTGAAAAGGGCGGTGTTCAGGTTTACACGGCAGCGCTTCGTTGTGCGCTCAACAAAGATCTGCGCGAAGAGTGGAACAAATACCTGGAACAAACAAAGACGCATGTCCAGATCTGTACAGAGCTGATCCGTGAAATGGGGCTCGATCCTGACACTGAGACGCCAGGCCGCCAGGTTGTTCGCTATCTCGGCACATCTCTCGTCAAGACGATCGAGCTCGCCTTGAGATGCGCCGATCCAGCGGCTGCGCAGATAGTCGCGGCAGAATGCGTCACGATTGCTGAAACTAAAGATCATTTGAACTGGGAATTGATCGGTGAACTCGCAAATAAATCCGGACTTCCAGACGCGACTCTGCTGCAACCTGCACACGCACAAGTCGAAGAGGAAGAAGACGAACATCTCTACCACACCGCGGGCTGGACTCGTGAGCTCTGGATCGAAGCGCTGGGAATGCCCGCTGTGTTGCCGCCGCCAGAAGAAGAACGCGATGTGAAGACGCAAGAGGAAGCTGCCCAGGCTAAGAAAGCCAGAACCAAGAAAGCCGCTGCGCGATAACAAGGGGGAACAAATGACGACGCGAAAGAATAACAAGCCGAGCAAATCGAAAAAGCCCGCGAGTAACGGTTCAGGAACAAACGGCTCGCGCCGTAATGCCGGCTACGGTGCAGTCAATCCAAAGACCGAAGATCTATCAAAGAACATGGAAGAGTCGGCCGGAGAGTTTCTGACAAGCAATCAAGGCATCCGGATAAACGACAACCAAAACTCGCTGAAGGCGGGCAATCGTGGACCGTCACTGCTCGAAGACTTCCTGCTTCGCGAAAAGATCACGCACTTCGATCACGAAAGAATTCCAGAACGCGTCGTACACGCGCGCGGTTCGGCAGCGCATGGATACTTTCAGGTTTACGAATCGATGGCCGAATATACGAAGGCTGGCTTTCTTCAGGATCCTTCGATTAGGACGCCCGTGTTCGTCCGCTTTTCGACAGTCCAGGGTTCGCGTGGCTCAACTGACCTCGCTCGTGACGTGCGTGGTTTCGCAGTAAAGTTCTACACACAGGAAGGCAACTTCGATCTCGTAGGCAACAACATTCCCGTCTTCTTTATTCAGGACGCGATTAAGTTTCCTGATCTCGTTCACGCAGTGAAACCCGAACCTCACCATCACATGCCGCAGGCAGCATCAGCACACGACACCTTCTGGGATTTCATTTCGTTGATGCCAGAGTCGATGCACATGATCATGTGGGTGATGTCAGATCGTGCGATACCGAGAAGTTATCGAATGATGGAGGGTTTTGGTGTTCATACTTTTCGATTAATCAACGAAGCCGGTAAAGCGCGCTTCGTAAAGTTTCATTGGAAGCCGTTGCTCGGTTTGCACGCGGTTGTGTGGGATGAAGCACAGAAGATTTCAGGTAAGGATCCTGACTTCCATCGCCGCGATCTGTGGGAAGCGATTGAGAACGGCGATTATCCGGAATATGAGCTGGGCCTTCAGATCGTCGAGGAAAAAGACGAATTCAAATTCGACTTCGATCTACTCGACCCAACAAAAATCATTCCTGAAGAGCTGATCCCGGTTCAGCGTATCGGCAAGCTGACGCTTAATCGAAATCCCGACAACTTCTTTGCTGAGACTGAGCAAGTCGCTTTCCATCTCGGCAACATCGTTCCGGGAATCGATTTCACAAACGATCCGCTTCTTCAGGGTCGTCTGTTTTCCTATCTCGATACGCAACTAACGAGACTGGGTGGTCCAAACTTCCATGAGATCCCGATCAATCGTCCGGTTGTTCCAGTTCACAATAACAATCGCGACGGGTTCATGCGGCAAACGATCAACCGCGGGCAGACGAGTTACGATCCTAATAATCTGCGCGGCGGGTGTCCGTTTCAAGCCGGAATGGATATGAGCGGGTTCACCAGCTTTGCCGAAAGGATTGATGCGCGGAAGATTCGCGAACGAAGTCCGAGCTTCTTCGATCACTTCAGCCAGGCCACGATGTTTTTCAACAGTCAATCCGAAGTGGAACAGAACCACATCGTCAAGGCGTTGCGTTTTGAATTGGGTAAAGTGGAAACACCGCCGATTCGTGAACGCATGTTGGCCCTCCTGGCCCAGGTCGACAAGTCGCTTGCTAACCGAGTTGCAGAGGGACTGGGCATGAAAGTTCCAGCAAAACTCGAGCAGCCAATGAACATGAGTATTCCAGCCGATGGCGATCCGAAGAAGTTTCAGCCAAAGCGAGGGAAGACTGAGACGACCGTGTCACCGGCGTTAAGCATGGTCAACAATCTGGGAGACGCGGTGAAGACGCGGAAGGTCGCATTCCTCGTCGGTGATGGATTCATTGACGACTCTCTGTTGGAAATGAAGAAGGCACTGCTTACTGCGGGCGCGAAAGTAATGACGGTTGCGCCACATCTGGGTGTGCTGATGGGACAGGACGGAGAGGTTGTCAAAGCAGATTTCAGTTTACTCACGGCGTCGTCGGTTTTGTTTGACGCGGTGTATGTCCCAGATGGTCAGGCAAGTATCGTCTCGTTGCTCGAGGAAAACGAATCGACGAACTTCGTGCTCGAAGCGTACAGGCATTGCAAGACGATCGGCGCCGCGGGTGCCGGAGCAAAACTCCTGCAAGCGGCTGGACTACCGTCGCCGGGAATGAGTGAGGGCTCGAACGGTCAAGACACAGAACCGGGTGTCGTCGTGGGAGCAGGAGATCTCAAAGTTTTGGCCGCGGAATTCATTGAAGCGATGAGTCTGCACCGGCACTGGGGACGAGAATCAACAGAAACACAAACTGGCGAGCAGCCCCTGATGAACAACCGGCAGATGATTCATGAGGACACCGGGCTGAAGGCCCGGTGAGAATGAGAAATTGAATATGTTGAGCAGTTCATCCATCTTGCGTACCGTGCTTCTTGTGGTGGCGGTGGTTTGTTGCGCCTCAGGCTGCATTGTTGTCGGTGGTTACAGCAGCGATGGAGGGTTCTGGATCTGGCCAGGCACGTTTGTGCTCCTGGGAATCGCTTTGCTCGTGTTCTTTCTGCTGCGGCGTCGAAGGTAAGTTAAGTGTGAGCAGCGCCGAAGGCGCGGAATATGAAAGCCAGGGGCAAGCGCGAAGCGCGTCGCCCCTGGGTTGCGATAAGCACGAAGCGGCAAGGCCTGAAGGGCCGAAATATCCCCGGTATTACGCCCTTTTCAGGGCTGCAGGCACTTAAAATTTGTAACCAGGGGCGACGCGCTTCGCGCTTGCCCCTGGCTTTCATATTCCGCGCCTTCGGCGCTGTACTCCACTTTCATATTCCGCGCCTTCGGCGCTGTACTCCATTCGAGCCACTTTGACTATTCGGCAGACTCATATTTAATCCTGTTCACTCTCTTTCATCTTCCGCCAAATATCTGGAGCGCTACCGTCGACATCTGTGAAGCCATACACTTGAGCCAGTTCGCCTGAACTGACGGATTGCTGATTCCAACCTGCGCGGTCTGGATCCAACGCCAATGAAACGACGGCGCGTCCGACGTATCGCGGTGTCTCCGAGTGTGCAAAATCAGGAGGCGCAACAGGCCCATCTTTTTCGGCGCGCTTTGGATCGAGTGCGTCACGCCAGTTGTCCTCGGTAACGCCAAAATTCTCGAGCATCATCTCCGAACGCAGCCACCCAGGTGTGATTGATACCGCCGTCGCTCCAAACGGCGCGAGTTCGTGTCCTTGTGAGTAAGCGAGCCGGTTGACAGCGGTCTTAGCCAGATCGTAATAGACCGAAATCCGATAATGGGTCGCGTTGTACTCAGTCGTGCCGTCAGTAACTTCGACAAGCAGTTTGATCCCTCGATGTTCGTTAGCGCTTTGAGGACCAGGAGAGATGAGCAACGGCAGCAGATACTTTGAAGTGATGATGTGCGTGTCAATTGCAAGACGCAGGATGCGTAAACCTTTATCGACATCAAGCTCCCAGACCGGTGTGTTCCACTGCGCGGGGCCACCCTTTAGAATCTCAGCGCCCCAGATATCGTTCACGAGTATGTCGATCTTTCCGAACTGGCTCTCGAGTCTCTCTGCAAGTGTTTTCACATCATCAGGCACGAGGTGATCGACCGGGATCGGGATTCCAATCCCACCCAGACTCGTCACGAGCTCCGCCGTTTCCTCAATCGTCTCTGGACGATCGTAGTCTGATTTGAGTTTTCGTTGAGTGCTACTTCGTCCAGTGCAGACGACAGTTGCGCCGGCCTCTCCCAGTGCCGCAGCAATTCCCCGCCCTGCGCCGCGCGTCGCACCAGCAACCACTGCGACACGGCCACGCAGCGCGTCACGTTCGTAAGGCAGAGACTCAATTCGTTGGATCATCTGTAAACGGGAACAGCATTCTAAAAGAAAGTTTGCGCTTTGTCTCACGCAGGAGATCACTTAAGCTCGAGAACTACCACCGACTTTGATGGGATCGTCAACTTTAATTGTGAGCCTTCAAGTTTGTGGTTGCTGAAAGGCGCCGGCTTGACTGTGTGCGGGCGTTCGAAAGTGTTCATCGCGTTTATGGCGGGAGCTGTGAGTACCTCACCTGTCACGGTTTTGATCGCAGCGTTCGATAGAGTCGCAGTGATCTCTGCCGGCCGGTTTGGATCCAGATTTACAACAGACAGATGCAATCGACCTGCTTCATCCCTCGAAGCCGACGCACTCAGTGACGGCACAGATGCATCACCTATCTTGTACTCCGGTGCGTTCAGATCTACCGGGATCATCGTCGCTCCCTGATGCACCGCATACATTCGGAAAACGTGGTAGGTTGGCGTGCGCACCATCTTTTCTTTATCCGTCAGCAACATCGCCTGGAGTACGTTGATCATCTGCGCGATGTTGGTCATGCGCACGCGATCGGCGTGCTTGTGGAAGATGTTCAGGTTGACGGCGGCGACGATCGCATCTCGCAACGTGTTCTGCTGGTAGAGAGCGCCCATGTCGGGACCTTCCTCTTTGTCGTACCACGTGCCCCACTCGTCGACCATCAGGCCGACACGCTTCTGCGGATCGTACTTGTCCATGATCGCACTGTGCTTCTGAATGAACTCATCAATACGCAGTGTTCGAACAAGGGTCGCGTGCCACTCCTTTTCAGTAAACTCCGTTGCGGATCCTTTCTTTTGCCAGTTACCGGTCGGCAGCGTGTAATAGTGGAGCGCCAGCCCGTCCATCTGCTTCGCCGCTTGTGACATCAATACTTCGGTCCAGATGTAATTCTCGTCGTATGGTCCAACTGCCAGTTTCTGGATGTGATTGCCAGAGTGGTTCTTGATGAAGGTCGCATAGCGGCGGTACACGTCGGCGTAGTATTCGGGCCGCATGTTTCCGCCGCAGCCCCAGGTTTCATTGCCAACCGCGAAGTAAGGAATCTTCCACGGCTTGTCGCGTCCGTTCCGTCGGCGCAGGTTCGCGAGATCGGTGTCGGCGTCAGAGGTCATGTACTCGATCCACTCCATCATCTCTTGTGGCGAGCCACTGCCGACGTTTCCGTTGATGTAAGCGTCCGCTCCTAACATCTCACACAAATCCAGAAACTCGTGCATGCCGAAAGCATTCGTGTCCACGCCACCCCAGCTCGAGTTGGGACGTTTTGGCCGCTTGTCGCGTGGTCCAATTCCGTCGCGCCAATGGTACTCGTCGGCGAAGCATCCACCGGGCCAACGCAGAACGGGAACCCGCAGTTCCTTCAGCGCCGCTATCACGTCATTGCGTATGCCGCGCGTGTTCGGGATCGGTGAATCTTCACCAACCCAGATGCCCTCGTAGATCAGCCGGCCAAGATGTTCGGCGAACTGGCCGTAGATGTTGCGATTGATAGTGGATCGCGGCTGGTCCAAACGGATCGCCATCGTCGCCTTGTTGGAGTCTTGCGCATTGGCAGGGAGCCAGAAAAAGGCACAAAAGATACAAAACATTAAGAAAATGCATTTGAGCTTTTTGTGCCTTTTTGTGGCTTTCATGTTTGGCGCATTCAACGAGCGTTGATAACAACCGAGGCAGGCGTCAGATTACCTGACGTCGCTTTCAGCACGATTCGTCCGGATTTTTGTTTTGATTGCACGATCGCGAGTGCCATACCGTGAAAGGCTTTGCGCTGATGAGCTTTGAATGACTCGTGGCTGATCTGGTTGCCGTTATCGACACCGGCGATTGAGCCTGGGCCGGTTAGTTCGAACTTGATGAGATTGTCCGCGAACGGCACAGGCGTTCCATTTTTGTCGACAACCTTAACAGTGACGAATGAGAGATCTATGCCGTTGGCTTTGATTGTTTGGCGATCAGGAGTTAACACGATTTTCGCAGGTGAGTCAGCGGTGCGGATTTCCCTCAACATGACCTGCCCGTTCTTCCGCGATACCGCCTGCACCACACCGGGCTCAAACGCGAGTCGCCAGAACACACGCATCTCATCGCCCTGTTTTCGTTTTATACCCTGTGAACGTCCGTTCAAAAACAGTTCCACTTCATCGGCGTTGAAGTACGCGACTACGTCCACTTTCTCGCCGTGTTTCCAGTTCCAGTGCGGGAATATGTGAAGCACCGGCGTGTTGGTCCATTCACTCTGGTAGAAGTAGTACGGATCTTTCGGAAAACCTGCCAGGTCGATGATCCCGAAGTACGAACTGACTGCCGGCCACGGAAACGGTGTCGGCTCTCCGAGATAATCCCAACCCGTCCAGATGTACATTCCCGAAAACCAGTCGTTGTTTTTGACGAGCTTCCACATCTCTTCGTGCCCTGCACCCCATGGCGCAGTCGAGTTGTCGTAAGCGGAACACTCGTAAGTTGGACCAAGCTTAAGAATGTCTTCGTTCTTTCTTGGCCAGCGCAGAATCTCATCGGAAGGCATGGCGTAACTGCCACGCGAGTGAACAGACGAGTTCGTTTCCGCGCCGATGATTACTCGTCCCGGAAACAGCTTCCGAAACTCTGAAAACTGAGCGTGATGATAGTTAGTGCCAACGAGATCGAGGTCGCCTTCAGTGATGACTTTGTTGTCGCGGCTCACACCGTTCGTGGCGGATGTGATCGGGCGAGTCCGGTCGAGATTGCGAACGATCGCACCCAGTTCTCTGCTGATCGTGCCGCCCAACGGGTTCTTGCTCCACTGCTCCATCACCTCGTTGCCAATGCTCCAGATGAAAATGCTCGGATGGTTGCGGTCGCGCAGCACCATGTCTTCGAGATCTCGCTTGTGCCACTCATCCCAATCGAGGTGATAGTCGAATTTCGTCTTCTGGATCTTCCACACGTCAAAGGCTTCATCCATCACGATGAAACCCATCTTGTCTGTGAGATCGAGAAGTTCGGGAGCCGGTGGATTGTGTGATGTGCGCAAGCCGTTCACACCCATCGCTTTCAAGATCTCCAACTGCCGTTCGATCGCGCGCGTGTTGACGGCGGCACCCAACGAACCTAGATCGTGGTGATTGCAAACACCGCGGATCTTCACGGGTTTGCCATTGAGGAAGAAACCTTTTTCGACGTCGAAGCGAAACGTACGAATGCCGAGCGGCGTCTCGTAACGATCAACTACTCTTCCGCTTTTAGTTAATTCAGAGATGACTTTGTAGAGGTATGGACGCTCGTCAGACCAAAGCTTTGGCGCTGAAACCTTCAAGGTTTGACTTACTTCAGCATTAACTCCTTTCTCTGTGACCGTTGTGATTTGTCTGCCATCCGCGTCCTGAATGATCGTCGTGAGGTCCACGGCACTGTTCGACTTGTTGTTGACTTTCGTCTGGACCACTACGGTCGCTGACAGCTCGCTGACCTCCGGCGTGGTCACATACGTTCCCCAATGGGCGATGTGAACTGGATCAAGCGTTGTTAACCAAACGTTTCGGTAAATGCCAGACCCGGAATACCAGCGTGAATTCGGTTGTTGTGAGTTATCAACCTTCACCTTGATCTCATTCGGCTTCGCACCATAAACCAGGTGTGACGTCAGTTCGTATTCGAACGTGCTGTAGCCATACGGACGCTTGCCGAGATAATGACCGTTAATCCAAACCTCACTGTTGCGATAGACACCGTCAAATTCGATGAAGATGTGTTTTCCCTTTAGACGTGACGGGCAGTGTAAATGTCTTACGATACCAGCCTATGCCGCCGGGCAGCGCGCCACCGCCAGTACCGGCAGGAGCGTTTTCACTAAACTGACCTTCGATGCTCCAGTCGTGCGGTAGATTCAATTGCCGCCACTGAGAATCCCCGAGCCGGAAGAGCCAATTCTGATTAAAAAGAACTCTTTTTCCTGGACGAGAATTAGCGAAACAAACAGCGCTCACAAAAAGAAGAAAACAAATCGCGCTAGTAACGTTTCGTTTCAGGTTCATGGTTTGAATCCGCGTTTATCTGTGTTCATCTGCGGCTAAAAACAGTTTTGATGGTCCACTTTACTTTCCCCGCCTGAGGATCTTGCCGCAATACAAAATCACGGCCACGCGGAGCAAGAGAAATCGTTTGCACATCGCTGCCCGGTGTCGTGAACAGTCCCTGGACCGCAGTGTTGTCACTGCTGAATACCTGCAACTCTACGTTGGTCCAATCCATACCCTTCGTACTCTGCGCGACTTTGATATGCGGTATGACTGTGTGGTCCTTAACCAGCAACACAACCGGAACTTGACCTGCCGGAATCTCGTGCCAACCCGCACCCGCATAAACACGACCGCTTTGATAATCGATCCATTTGCCCGGCGGTAGATACACTCGACGCCGTGCGCCACCATCGAACATCGGCGCGACCAGCAAGTCGGATCCAAACATGTATTCGTCATCAATGTTCCACGAGCCTGGATCGTTCGGGTATTCGAAGAAGAGCGGGCGCACCATCGGAAACCCGCGCGCCGATGAGTCCTTCGCCTGTGCGTAGATGTAAGGCATCAACGCATAACGCAAACCAAGAGCTCTGCGAAAATCTTCGGTCAGGCCCGCATCGTACTCCCACGGCTCTCGCGGCGGTGCGCCATGCGAACGCGTGTGTGAAGTCAGCACTCCCCACGCCAACCAGCGTCGATAAAGATCGCGTGGCGCTCGTTTGACGAATCCACCAACGTCATGACTCCAGTAAGTGAAACCGGAAAGTCCAAACGAGAGCCCACCGCGCAATTGAGCCGCCATAGCCGAGTCGGTGTTTTCAGCATCACCACCCCAATGCAACGGATAACGTTGACTGCCAGCCCACGCACTACGCGCCCAGATCACGTCGTCGCCAGTTACTTCCTTTGTGACTTCGGCCACTGCCTTGTTGTAACGCAGCGGATATAGATTGTGCTCGTACCATCCACTCGATCCCGAAGCGTATTGACCCGTGAGTGGTGCGCCCTCACCAAAGTCAACTTTGATCGCACCGACTCCAAGCTTCAACAGACTCCTCAATTTATCCTGATACCACTTCACTGCTTCAGGATTACTCACGTCGAGCGTTGCATCTTCGAATGGAAGTTGACCACCCTCGTTCCTGACGTGGTATCCCTTCTCAACCATCTCTTTCCAGAGGGCGTTTTTGCTCGTGAAGTAAGTGTACTGCCAGAGACTAATATGAAAGCCCTGCTGCTTCAGATCGGCGATCAACTTTGCGGGATCGCGAAAACGCGAAGATGAGAATCGATAATCGCTGCGCCAGTCAGTTTCAAACCAACCAGTATCGAGATGAATCACATCAGCGGGAACCTGATGCGATCTCAATTGTTGGGCCACCTGGCGTACCTGGTCCTCTGAGTTGTAAGTGATCCGGCTCATCCAGAAGCCAAAGGACCAGAGTGGTGGGACTGGACTACGACCTGTCAAAGCCGTGTATTCCGACACGATGTCTTTTGGCTCGCCGAGAAACACGAAAAGATCGAGATTCTCGTCGCCTGAGTAGATCACATTGTGCGCGTCGTAGAACTTCCCAAAGTCGAAGGTCAGAGGCGCGCTGGTGTGAACAAACATTCCATACCCGTTGCTGCTCAAAAAGAAAGGTATGGGCTTGTACATGAGTTCGCTCTGCGATCCCATGCCGTCGCGCGTAGAGACCAGGATTTTCTGTCCACGCTTGTTGAATCGCGTGAACGACTCACCGCAACCGAAGATCTTTTCGTGGTGCTGAAGTTCAAAAGTCGCTGCGATGCGGCGCGAAAGATCGCTCGCGCGACGCACGAAGGAAAACGGAATCGGAGTGAAGAAGGTCGCGGGCTCGCCGATGTTCTGTGTGCGCGTGAGCAGGCGCCCGCGTTGATCGTAGATTTCGATAGCCCACGGTTGCTTAAGTATCCGCACACGGCCCTGTGCGCCGGTGTACACGATCTCGCGGTTGTTCTGTTCGACTCGCCACGACGAATCCTTCGCAACTGGTCCAGCAAGCATCAGCGACGAAGTCTCAGTCAACGGCACGGCTCGCGTGGAGAAACGCAGGCGTACTGTGCGAGGACTCACAAAGCTAATCGCAAAAGGTAATGAGGGATCCTGATCGTATTCAGTGCCGGGAAATTCAGTGCCGCGACCGCGGGTTAATCCAACGTCGATCTTATTGAATGAGAGGGTTGTATTGCGAAGGTAACGATCCCATTGCAGAGTGCCTCGACCGGTTGATGCGTCAAACGCCGTGACACGACTACCGATGAAGTAGACGTTCTCAAGACGTTGAAAATCGTTGCTGACGTCGACCGGATCGCCGAGTACCTGGGCGTGACAGACCGGGGCCACAAAAAGGCACAGAGCGAACAAAAGGCACAACAGACTTAAAGAGAACTTTTTGTACTCTTTGTGCCTTTTTGTGGCTTTCATCGTTCGGCGAGTTCTAACAATTTTCCGGAAACTGTGAAGCGACCGTTCAATTCCCCGATACCAATCGAGAATTCACCCGGTTCGATCACACGCTTGCCTTTGTCATCGATTAACGACATCTGCCGCGGTGTGATCGTAAATGTCACTGTGCGTTTTTCTCGTGGCCGGAGGGTAATACGATCGAAACCAACCAATGCGCGAATCGGCACGGGTGCCGACGCAGACGTGTCTGTCAGGTATAACTGGACCACTTCATCGCCTTCGCGGTCACCGCTATTCGTCACGTCAGCACTTACTCTCACCGGTTCACCAGACTTCACTGACTTCGCGACTCGCAAATTGCTGTAAGAAAACTTTGTATAGCTCAACCCGTATCCGAATGGATAGAGCGGCTCTCCCTTGAAATAGCGATACGTGCGGCCCGCCATGTTGTAGTCAGTAAACGGCGGCAATTGGTCCACTGATTTATAAAACGTAACGGGCAAACGTCCGGCCGGGTTGTAATCGCCGAACAAGACGTCGGCTATCGCAGTTCCACCTTCACCACCGGGATACCACGCCGCCAGAATCGCAGGCACATTATCGTTGGCCCAGTTGACTGCCAACGCACTGCCGCTGAGCAAGACAACAACTACCGGTTTGCCTGTCGCAACTACGGCTTTCAACAACGCCTCTTGCGATTTCGGCAGCGAGATCTCAGTTCGATCACCGCCGCGGAATCCTTCAAGAGGAACGTTCATCTCTTCGCCTTCGAGGCGCGCTGAAATTCCCAGGACGAGAACACTTGCGTCTGATTCCCTGGCCGCTTTTACAGCGTCTTCAAGTAGTCGATCTGACAGCCCCGGATAGGACCAAACGAGTTTCGCAATGTTCTCGCGATGATACTGGAAATACTCCATGCGCAGGTCGTAACTGCGCCCGCCCTCGAGAGCGATTTCCTTCGTTGCCGTCTTGTTAGGATTACTGGACCATGCATCAACCAAGAGTTTTCCATCGAGGTATAGCCGGGCGCCGTCGTCAGCGGTGAATCCGAGCGTGTAGTTTCCTGATTCAGGTGGCGTCAGTTTCCCGGTCCAGCGAACGGAGAAATTGTTTCCAGTCAACTCCGGCGTAGGGTTGAAACGTCCCCAATCGAAATTAATGCGCGCATCGGTGCGCGTACTTACCGCTGGACCACGCAACTCCTGGTTGTTGAAATACTCCGCTTTCACCCCGGGATCGGTTCCATTCAAAGTCAACGCGGAAGCAGGAACCGGCACGACCGGTTCACCGGCGAGTGTGGATCCAAGTGCGTAAGCTACTTTCGTATTCTTCGAGACGGCGTTTCTGATTCCTGCGAGCGGAGTGAACAAACGTGATGCTGTACCGTTGTAATTACCCCACAACGTTTCAGGTAAATCCGCATTTGGACCAATAACGGCGATGCTCTTCAAGTCTTTGTTCAGTGGCAACGTGCGGTTCGCGTTCTTCAAAAGCACGATCGACTTACGGGCCGTCTTTAGCGCCAGTTGGCGATGTTCGTCAGTATCGTTCGCCGAAAATGGAATGCGGGCGTATGGAACCATCTCCGGTGGATCAAACTGACCAAGCCGGAAGCGCGCCGTGAGTAGACGCTTCACTGCCGTATCGATCTCGGCCTCGGTTATCGATCCCTGCTTCACAGCTTCGATCAGCGTTTTGTACTCGTCGCCACAAGTCAGATCCGTGCCGGCCTTAACACCGAGTACTGAGGCTTCCAGTTCGGTTTGAACTACCTTGTGAAATTTCCAGATGTCGTAAATCGCGCCGCAGTCAGAGACAACAAAACCATCAAAGCCCCACTCGCCGCGCAGTATATCCTTCATCAACCTCTTGTTGGAACAGCACGGTTCGCCGTTCGTGCGGTTGTATGCACACATCACCGAATACGCTTTGCCCTCTAGGATCGTGGCGCGAAATGCCGGCAGATATGTTTCACGCAGATCTCGTTCGTAAGCGATTGCGTCAAAGGCGTGACGTTCAGGTTCCGGGCCACTGTGGACGGCGTAGTGTTTTGGAGTCGCGATGACTTTGAAATAACGTGGGTCGTTGCCTTGAAGCCCGCGAACGAATTGAACACCGAGTTGCGCGGTCAGGTAAGGATCTTCGCCGTAGGTTTCCTGGCCACGGCCCCAACGTGGATCACGAAAGATGTTGATGTTGGGACTCCAAAAAGTCAGACCCTGATAGCGGCCGAATTGTTTATTACGCGCGTACTCGTGATGCTTCGCGCGCGCCTCGGTTGAGATAACGTCGGCGACGTCGTACATCAGTTTCGTGTCCCACGTGGCGGCGAGTCCGATGGCTTGTGGAAAGACAGTCGCGATGCCGGATCGCGCAACGCCGTGCAAAGCCTCGTTCCAATAGTCGTGTGCAGGGACGCCGAGACGGTCGATCGCTGGAGTTGCGTTCATCATCTGCGCCAACTTTTTCTTCGAGCGTCAGGCGCGAGACGAGATCGTTAACGCGTGTTTCGATTGAAAGGTTGGGGTTTTTGTAAGGTGGTAAGGATTGGCTTTCGACGGTTAATTTCGCTCGCAAAGGCGCAAAGACGCAAAGGAAGACGCAAAGAACGCTTAACGCCCGGCAGGCTTTCCGCCTTTGCGCCTTTGCGAGGGCTTGCTTTTTCATCGTCTCAACGCACTCCAAATAAAATATCGACCGTCAACTGGTCCAATCGTTCATACGGCAAGGCCTTGCGACTTAATTCAGCGCGATCGACGGAGAGCTCCTTCAATTCATTCGCTCTTTCACGACTGTATGGTCCAATACCATCACTTCCGTCACGAATCTCTGCGAGCAGCGCTTGAATCTCCCCGTCCTCATCAAACTGCCGTCCCTTCTCTTTCAAGATCAGGTAGTTCCGCATACAACCGGCCGCAAACTCCCACACGCCTTCCTCGTTCTCGCTGCGATACGAATGCGCATCGAAGTGACGTGGGCCATCGTAAGAACTCTCCAGCAGCTTAACTAAAAAGAAGAGGTTCTTAATCGACTCCGAACCGAAGCGCAGATCCTGATCGAAACGCGGACCTTTTTGATCGTTCAGATCGATATGAAAAAGCTTGCCCGCTTCAATCGCCTGGGCCACTACGTGGTAGAAGTTGAGCCCGGACATTTGTTCGTGACCGACTTCAGGATTGACGCCGACCATTTCAGGATGATCGAGCGTTGCGATGAAGCCGAGCATCGCACCAGTCGTCGGCAGATAAATGTCTCCGCGCGGTTCATTCGGTTTGGCTTCGAGCGCAAAGCGATACTCATAGCCTTGATCGATCGAGTATTCACAAAGAAAGTTGAGCGCTTCGCGATTCCACTTTAGCGCCTCACGCGGATCTTTGGCGGCATCTACTTCCGCGCCTTCGCGGCCACCCCAGAAAACGTAAATACGCGCGCCCAACTCGGCACCGAGATCCATCGACCGCATCGTTTTCTGTAATGCGTACAGACGCACTCTCGGATCGTTTGAAGTAAAAGCACCGTCTTTGAACACGGGATCGTAAAAGAGATTCGTGGTCGCCATGGGGACCTTCATGCCGTGGTGGTCGAGCGCCTGCTTGAATTCGCGCACGATGCGATCTCTCTCAGCCGCTGTCACGTCGATGGGTAGCAGATCGTTGTCGTGCAGGTTCACGCCGTAAGCGCCGAGCTCAGATAGACGTTTAACCATCGTGACCGGGCTGAGGCTCGGTCGTGTAGCATCGCCAAACGGATCCCGCCCACGATTCCCAACAGTCCATAGACCAAAAGTAAATTTGTGTTCCGGTTTCGGTTGGTAATTCATTTTGTACTTTTCATTTTTGTGCCTTTTGTGGCCCAACTTCCAGTTTGACCGTCTCATACTTCACAGAACTCGTTCCCACCATGATGTCGAACCAACCAGGCTCGACGACGCTCTTCATATTCAGATCGAGAAACGAAAGCTTCTCAGGTGTGATCACGAACTCGATCGTTTTGCTTTCGCCTGCCGCAAGCGAAACCCGCTTGAAGTCTTTCAGCTCCATGATCGGTCGCGTAACCGAACTCACCAGGTCGCGAATGTATAGTTGCACGATCTCGTCGCCCGCACGTTTGCCGGTGTTCTTGACAGTGACGCTGACAGTCGCATTATCTCCGGGCCCGATCCTTGCCGGATTCACCTTCAAATTTGAATACGCAAACGTCGTATAACTCAACCCGAAGCCAAACGGAAACAACGGCTCCTTGTTGGCAAACAGGTAACCCCGACGCGCTGTCGGCTTGCGATTGTAGTAGAGCGGCAACTGGCCCACAGATCGCGGGAAGCTGATCGTGAGTTTGCCCGCGGGATTGTAGTCGCCGAATAAAACATCCGCGACCCCGACTCCCGTTTCCTGTCCTAAATAAAAGCCTTCAAGGATCGCAGGTACATTTTCGGCGATGTAGTTGATTGAGAGTGGGCCACTATTGATAAGCATCACGATCACTGGTTTACCAGTGTCGAGAACAGCTTTGACCAGATCGTTCTGCCGGCCCACCAACTCGAGACTATCCCGGTCGCCCAGATGATTGTCCGCCCACCCTTCTTTGTTTGTATCTTCATTCCCGCCGAGCACGAGCAGCGCGACATCTGCCGCCTTCGCCACTGACACCGCTTCCGCGATCAGTTTCTGATCGTCGGCCGGATCGTTGAGATCGGCACGATCCGAAAACCAGTCGCCACCTTGTTTCGTTATCTTGCAACCCTCGGCGTAGGTGACATTAACTCTGCTTGCGACCTTGTCTTTTATTCCCTGAAGTACGCTGACACCGCGTCCAGGTTGATCGCTGTAGCCACCGAGATGCACTCCCGCTGCATTTGGACCAATAACCGCGATTGATTTCAACGCACTCAGATTCAGCGGCAGCAAGTTGTTGTCGTTCTTCAGGAGCGTTATCGATCTCCGAGCGGCTTCAGCCGCCAACGCTCGATGCTCAGTCGAGTTTGTAACGCGCGCCGCGCGTTCGACATCAACGTAAGGGTTCTCAAATAACCCGAGCAAAAACTTTGCGCGCAGGTTTCGCGCGACAGCCTGATCGATCGTCGCTTCTGAAACCCGTTTTTCTTTGACCAACTCTAAAAGCGTTGGGAATGCATCGGGATCGGGAAGTTCTGTATCCACACCAGCTTCGATCGCGAGTTTTGCGGTTGTCGCTTTGTCCGGCGCAAGGCGATGCAGATCCGCCATCTGAGGAATCGCGTAATAGTCAGAAACTACATGACCCTTGAATCCCCACTCGTCGCGGAGAAGCTTTTGCAACAACCAATTGTTTGCGTGAGATGGGACGCCATCGATTTCGTTGTACGAAGGCATCACGCTCATGATGCCCGCCTCCACCACCGCGGCTTTGAAGCTCGGCAGAAAATACTCGCGCAGTGTTCGTTCGGAAAAGTTCACTGGTCCAATATCGGTACCGCTTTCAGGCTGGCCGTGCGCCGTGAAATGCTTCGCAGTCGCGATGACGTGATTTTCGTCAACACCGGGCCCCACTCCCTGCAACGCCTTCACGATAGCCACAGCCATCCGCGACGTTAAGTAGGGATCCTCGCCGTAAGTCTCTTCAGTGCGACCCCAACGCGGATCACGGGCGAGATCTAAATTCGGTCCGAGCACTTGATGACTTCCGCGAGCACGCGTTTCAAGCGCTCCGGCAGCAAAGACTTTTGTGATGAACTCCGGATCCCATGTGGTCGCGAGTGCGATTGGTTGAGGAAAACTCGTGCTGCCCTGGGCCATGTGCCCGTGAAGTATTTCGTCGTGAAGAATGGCAGGGATGCCGAGTCGCGTGTTTTCGAGCAGCCATTTCTGAACTGCGTTGGCAAACTTCGCTCCCTCGCGTGGATCTTTCCGTTCTCTCTGTCGCGCTATTTGGCCGATGCCGTGCTTCATGACTTCGGCTGCTTTAGCGGGAGAGAAATCGCCGCGATCGGTTGCGAAGTCTGTTTGCGGGTTTGCTTGAGGCCGGGCACCCCAAAGACAAGTCAACTGCGCGACTTTTTCTTCGAGCGTCATCCGCGAAAGCAGATCGGCGACGCGTCGATCAACTGGTAGACGAGGATTCTTGTAATCCGGAAGCTTCTCCTGGGACCTCATGTGTGCAACAGGCAACCAGAATGAAGTGATAATTGCAAGGCAAATGATAAATCCGACAGTTCGCTTTTTTCTCAAGGAATATGTACCTTCTCTTCAGTTAGCCACAGATCACACAGATAAAATCCGGATTTTTTCCGTGTCATCGGTGGCTACTGAAATTTCCTTCGAACATCCGCCTCACATCGCGCGCAATCTCTTCACTCGTTACCGCTCGCCCGTTGCGCAGCAGTTGCTCGTAGGAACTATAGAGCGCATCTGCGATTTGCTTGCGCGCGTGTTTCCACTTGTAGATCAGTTGTTCGAGCACGCGTGCATCAGAGTGTTGCGGAATGAAGCTCTGGCCTAACAACTCCAACCTCTCGCGCGTAATCTCCGACACGATCGACGGATTGTTCAGGAACCACCAACATCCGAACGGCATCAGGTTGTTGAACTTCCTCGCGGCCACACACAACTCGTGCTGGTTCTCGCGCGAAAGAAACGTCACGAGAAACCTGACTTCCGGATACTGCGCACAGAGTCTTTCGATCGCTGACACGTCGGCCCTTCCAAGCCCATCACCGGCTTCTCGCAGCTCCGGATTTACGCCCCGGCGCACGCCGATCATCAGAGTTAGCGGAAGTCCGTATTCTTCGGCAGCCGGAAGAACTACGTCTCGCAAGAACCATTCACGGCTGTCATTACTCGGGTATACGAAATCCGGTGGTAACGAAACGGCCAGGTAGACGGGATTCATCCGCCGAATTGACTGGTCCAACAATCGTCGCATTTCCAGCATCGATCTGGAATCGAAGTCGTCCAACAGGCGGTCCAACCTTAACGACGACTTAAAACGCCGGTCGGCATATCCGCCAGTGTCCCAAATCTGACTCTCTGCTTCATCGAGCGGATCGTTTGTCATCACAACTCCGCTTACGCCTGCGATGTCGAACACCTGATCGATGTGTTCACTCAGATTTTGAGAGTTGAAGAACTCGCGCGCCTCGTTCAGGTCTGGAGCGCGAGTGTTGAGGCCAAACACGTCAAGCACGGAAATAATTCCCTGCGCTGCCTCCGACGTCGGAGTGTTGTCCACGAACAACGTCTTCCAGACGAGATCCGCCTGGTCCATTTTCGACAGCGCCCAGAACTGTTTGTACGAAATTCTCGCCGAGCGAAATGTTTCGGCAACCAGGTAGTGATATGTCAGCAGCTCATCAATTCCCGAGAGACACAACTCATTGAACTCAGAAGGAAACAGATGCGTGTGCACATCCATCACCGGTGCTGCGTTCACCACTAATTCAACTTCCGCCCGCAGCTCCCGTGTCGCGGTTAGCAATTCAGAAAACTTTGTAGACGTGACCATAATTAACTCGCATCCAGCGGATCTGCCCAGCGATCGTTTGGTATTGTCGGAGTCCAACCGGGTCTTAGCGGATCCTGATCGTAAGCGTACGATCCGAGCCGCAGGTACAACTCCCGGTATTCTGCAACCTTATCGCGATCCAGCTTAACACCCAATCCCGGCGCCGATGGCACCGCAATCGCGCCGTTTTCATATTTCAATTTGCCGCCCTGAATAATGTCATCAGCCAAATGGTGATAATGCGCATCCGCGGCGAACGACAGGTTTGGAATTACTGCTCCGAGGTGCAACATCGTCGCGAGCTGAACTCCAAGTTCTCCCGACGAATGCACAGCAACGCCCAGTTGAAACGTCTCGCAAACCCCAGCCGCTTTCACGCACGCGCGAATGCCGCCCCAGAATGTCGTATCAAGTAACACTACATCCACCGCAGTATCGAGAACATTAGCCGCCAGTTGTTCGAAATTGACTACAACGGTGTTCGTCGCGAGCGGCATGCGAACTTTCTCGCGCACGCGACGCATCCCGTTCATTCCAAACACTGGATCTTCCAAATAGTCGTTTCGAATATCTTCGATCCGCTGTCCAAACCAGATTGCCGTCTCGGTGGACCAGACGCCATTCGGATCGAAACGAAAACGATCGCCGTCAAGCGCAACAGCAAGCGCACGATAGCATTCCAGCTCATATTCGGGAGGGAATACTCCTCCCTTCAACTTGTGCGAAGTAAAACCATAAACCTTCTTCAACGAGCGCGCCGAGTCGATCAGTTGATCGATCGTCCGAACTTCACCTGCTTTGCTCCGTTCGTTTGGGTAACGAAAGAACAAGTAAGAGGCAAACGGCACGCGCTCGCGCAAACGCCCACCGAGGATCTCAGAAACAGAAACACCCCATTTCTGACCGAGGACATCGAGACAGGCAAACTCGATCGCCGCCAACATCTGCGTCCGGTTGTTGTAAAGCGATGCTGTCGGATTGGCGATCAGGAATCTTAGTTCTTCGAGATGCGCCGGATCACGTCCGATCAAATATGACTTGAGAGCGTGAAGCCCAGCTTCCGCCGACTCACCGCCTCCACCCATTTCGCCGAGTCCGATCAAACCTTCATCTGTCTCTACTTCAACAATCGTCCTCACGAACCGTCCCCAATGACACCCATTCGCATGACGCAATGGCGCCTCAAGCGGAACAGTTACAGTCGTAGCCCTTAAATCCGTGATCTTCATCCGCGTTAATCAGTGTTCACCATTCCAGCGCTTTCGCCTTATATTCCTCGAGTGTTTTCGCAGGCCTCTCAACTCCCGCCGGCAATGGTCGTTTCGAAAATGTTTGAAAGTAGACGAGGCTCGCATCGCGCCACCAGATCGCGTCGCGCTCCTGAATGGCAAGCTTCTTACTCACGGCCGCGTGCCGTTCAGAATCGATCACACCAGATAGTTTGGACCATGTGGCACGCGTTGCTCTTACCCAATCGACCCCTCTCTGATAATGCAACGCTAATTCATTCCAGAGCGTACGCCCCGATTTCATTTTGTGATCCCAAGCAACGTGGTGAAACCAAAGCAGAAACTTCTCGGGACATTGCCGGAGATCCGAGAATTGCCGGCGAACGGGCAAATGATACTGACTCACTGTGTTACTACCCTTCGTGGTTCGATCAAAACCGATCCCAAACGCATCCGCTTTGTGATAGTAAACAGGATTCCAGTCGTCGCGTTTCTCTTTATCCCACCAGGGCGCTGGTCCATAATGATGTCCACCCCACATCAGGTGATGCAGCCCAAGCGGCGTCATGTAATTCACGACCGCATCGTGCGACTCAAGCATCAACGACGTGATTCGCGCGACAGCTCCCTCGTCGTGCGTGAGCGTCATCCTCGTCCATTCCCTCGCGATCTGCTCAGACGGTAGTCGCGGATTCCACGCAAGGCGGCCGAACGCGAACCAGTTAGCCTGCAACAGGTGGTGCCCAGTCCAGTTTCGATCGGTACCTGTGTTTGCGACTCCCGCGATCCCTGTCAGGCGTTGCCGGTACAACGTTCCATCCACAACTCTGCTTACAGTCGAGCCTCGTCCACTCGCGTACGTGTCCGCGTCGAGAAACTCACGCCACATTGACGCCAGAAAAACGAAATGATTTGAGAAGCCAAGATACTCCTGCGTGATCTGCAACTCCGGGATTACCTGCGTGCGAGGCATCGCGCCGAAGAGTGGATGAAACGGCTCGCGCGGTTGAAAGTCTATTGGTCCATTCTTCACCTGGAGCAACACATTCGACGCAAACTTTCCATCGAATGGTTGAAGGTTCTCGTACGCTGCTCCGGCGCGGTCGTAACCGGGTTTCATGTCGTAGACAAACGCACGCCAAATGACGATGCCGCGATGAGGAGCAAGTGCCGCCGCGAGCATGTTTGCTCCCTCAACGTGAGTGCGGTTGTACGTTCGTGGACCAGGTTGGCCTTCGCTGTTTGCCTTGACCAGAAATCCGCCGAAGTCTGGAATCACCTTGTAAATCTCACCGGCCTTTTGCTTCCACCATTCAATGACAGCGGCGTCAAGCGGATCTGCTGTTGGTAACTTGCTTAACTCGATCGGCGCTGAAAAACGTGCGGAGAGATAGACGCGAATTCCGAACGGGCGGAAAACATCCGCAACTGCTGCCACTTTATCGAGATATTTCGCGGTCAGGAATTCAGCACTGGCGTTGACGTTATTCAGCACCGCGCCGTTGATGCCGATTGAAGCGTTGGCGCGGGCGTAATCACGGAGGCGCGGATCGATGTGGTACGGTAGTTCGTCCCAATTCCACAAAGACTTTCCTGCATAGCCTCGTTCAATACTACGATCGAGATTGTCCCAGTGGTTGAGTAGCCGCAACCTCAACGCCGGCTTTTGATCCAATTGCAATTGATCTATCGGTTGTCCAGTTTGAAGCAGACGCAGAAAGTGAAATGCACCGTACAGCGCTCCGATATCGGTTGACGATGCGATTGCGATTACGTCTCGATTGGCAACTCTTGATCGTGCGAATGCGAAAACCTTCGGGACCAAGTTTCTTCAACTCCGCGTCCGAGCCAAGTTTAACGACAACAGAAGCGTCGCCGGTATCTGTAACTGAGACCGGCGTTCCGAGTAATCCAGTACAACCCTCGCTAAGTTCCCGACGAATAACATCAAACGTCGCGGACTCGCCCTGGACCACAATTGACTTAACACGTTCGCGGTACGTGTTCGCTAAATGCGCCGGCAGCGCGTCATAGCGAAGCCACAATCGATAACCATCATCAGCCTTAACACCGGCCACAAAGAAAAATAACCAGCCACAAAAAAGCACAAAAGTCACAAAAAAGTTGGACTGCGGTAGAAATCTATTTTGTGCTTTTTGTGCCTTTTTGTGGCTCACAACAGTCCTTGCTTGCGAAGGAACTCTCGAATCTTCACGTAGCTTTCCGCCATCTCCTGTCGATTGAAGCCGCCGTGCTTACGTCCCTTTATCGTGACGAGCTGATTTGGAACGCCGGCTTTATCCAATGCCGAATGAAGTCGAACCGAGTGGTTGTAGGGCGCGACGTCATCATGTTCACCATGGATCGTAATGATTGGCGGCAAACCAGCGCGGACGTAGTTAACTGGAGAAAGCTGTTTCGCAAGTTGTTCCGCGTTGCTTAAACTGCCAAACCACTCGCGGGCATAGTTTCTCGCATTTGGACCATCAACTAAATCCGCAACGTCGCCGATTCCGAACCAGTTCACAATCGCCGCGACTTTCACCTCGTGAACGTTCGCTGAACCCCAACGATCGTTGCCTTCAATGGGACATTGGCGATCGAAAACTGAATTACCCGGCAACATGCCTGCCATCAGAGCTAAATGTCCACCCGCCGATGTTCCGGTTACAACAAAGCGTGCCGGATCGAGCGAGTAATCACGGGCGCGATAAGTCAACCAGCGAAGCGCGCAGCGACAGTCTTCCACGGCCGCCGGCGCAGGCGCTTGTCGCGCAGTTCGATACTCGACATTGACAGCCGACCAACCCAACTCGAGGTATGGCAAAAGATAAAGCACATTGCGTTCTTTTTGACCGTCAACCCAGCCACCGCCATGAAAAAGAATCAGTGTCGGGTTCGGACGTGTTCGATTCTTTGGAAGATATAGATCGAGTTTGAGTTCGAAGTTACTTGCTTTCGCGTATGTAACGTTCGGAAAGATGTCGTAATCGGCGGCGGCATAATCAATCCAGCGATCAGAATTGGTTTGGGCCTGCGCCCAGCCACAGATTACACAGATCAGAAAAACAATCCGCGCAATCTGTGGCTTGATCTTCTCTGGAGTCATCAACTCAGAAACTCAGACGCATTCCGAAACGCCACTGCCGCGACTGGTTTGGCCCGTATGTCGAAGTGATAAAACCGAAAGTGGCATTATTAATGTCTGACTGCGGATTCGCAAAGTTTGCGTGATTCGTCGCGTTTAGCGCCTCCGCCCGCAACTGCAACCGGACGCTCTCCGACAACGAAAACGTGCGGAAAATACTCAAGTCAGTCTCGAAAAAACCGGGACCACGCAGAGTATTCCGTCCAACAGACCCAAAACGCGCGCCGGTCTCGGGCGCCCACGCACAATTGGCGGTGCAGTTTACTCCCAGCACCGTATTGTCAAACCATGGACCACCACTTGTACCACGCTGCGCCGCGGTGCCCACTCCTCCCAAAGTAGCGATTGTCGGGTTGAGTTGCCGCGGCACTTGACCGCTGCCGCCCGCGAGCAGGTTCGGCGCACTGCCTTGTATCACATAGAACGGCAGTCCGCTCATCCAACTCACCACGCCACTAACCTGGAAACCACCGAAGACCATGCTGGTCCAACCCTCACGCGCTAATCGCTGGCCTTTGCCAAAGGGTAGATCATAAACGCCGTACATTTGAAGGTTGTGCGTCCGATCATAGCTGGCCGGTCCGCGATTTCGTTCCTTCTCCGGCAGGAATTGAATCCTCGGACCTTGATCGTTGTCGGCGTAGTTGATCGTCTTGGACCACGTGTAGGCGGTGCCAAATAACGAATTGGCCCAGCGCCTCGTGAAGAGCGCCTGAAGAGAATCGTATGTTAAGTCGCCGTATGGCTGGATTGAATTGATGTCCGCCACTAAACCAAACCTGACCGCCAACGGACGGCCGGCGTTGCCGGTCCCCGGAGGTCCGGCGTTGATGTTGATGAAACCCATCTGGCCTTTCGCGCGCGTGCCGACATATCCAACCTGACTTGTGAATTTCCACGGCAGCTCACGCTCGATCATGAAGTTGAAAGAGTGAATCTCCTGTCGACTCGCGTTCTTCGGAAAGGTTGTCGTGCCTGTGTTTGCCGGGAGGGAAATTATGCCCTGGCTGAGATCAGGAGGAGTACTGGTGTTGATCAATCCCTGGCGAAGCGTGGTCACAGGGATGAAATTGTTGTCCACACCATTGAGCCTGACCGCCGGCATGGACCAGATGTTGGCGATTGGAAAGGCATTCCTCACGTCCTGAAATGGTCTCGGGTCAGCAGACTGACCATAGCCGCCGCGCAGCACAGTCTTATCATTCCAGCGGAACGCTAATCCTACCCGTGGCAAAAACTGGCCCGTGCCAGATTCGGCGCCACTGTCGAACGGAACTCCACTCAGCCCGCCTGTGAAAACCTTGCCTGTGTCTGGATCGAATAGGTTAATGCCCGTGTGGTCTTTTCTTGGCACGCCGAAAAGCTCCCAACGCAGACCATAAGTCAACGTTAGGCGACGTCCAATCTGCCAGTGATCACGAGCGTAAAGCGCATACTGTTTCCACCAAACTGAGTTTGGGTTACGCAGTTGGTCCACCTTGCCCGCCTGCGTTGGCATGCCAAGCAGGAAGTCGGCCCAACTGTGGAAAAGCTGGCTCTCAGCGACGCTTGCTGCGTTGCCTTGCTGTCTCGTGGCGTTGCCGCTAAAGCCGAAGGTGCCGCGCACGGTTTGAAAAGCGCCGCCCTGAGGCTGGAAGTGATTGAGTTGAGGATTGAGATAATCAGCTCCAAACCTGAACGAGTGAGATCCCTTCAGCCATGAGAGGTTCGCCGCCGCGACATACTGGTTATCACGGAATAAAAACGGATTGCCGGTATTGTCGTTGCCGATGTTGGTCCACCCGCCGTTGATCTGAAATGCCGGAACACCGCCCTGCAATCGATCAGGACCATTGGTGCCGGGAATTTGCAAAACTTCGAGACCGAAGTTCGAAACTATATCGAAGCCCTCGGCGCCGAGTCGCTGGCGCGTATAACCAACGTTCGCGTCCAGCACAACATTGGGATTGAACGTGTAAGTCCCACCGAAGCCAAAAACATTAATTAACCCAGGAGCAGTTCCGAGTTGTCCCCCATTCATAGCTGGACCACTGACTTCTCCGAATATCGGTGGATCGATGATCAGCGTTGGCGAACGGCTATAACGTCCAAACAAGGTGAGCTTACCGCCGTCGTAATTGATCTTGATGTCCATGTTTGTGCGGTTGAACTCAGCTACGCCGGTCGTGGCAAAGTTGTTTGTAAATCCTGGCTGGTTTGGAAACGGTAAACGATTGATGATCTCTCGAGCCGCGATGTCGATCCGGTTTGCCGGAATGGTGTTATTTGCGAAAGGCGTGCGCAGCGCGGGGTTCGCGTTTGATGCAGGGTCATAGACTATGATGCCGGTGCCCGTGAAGTTCACGTTGCCGTTAGCGTCAGGACGCAGGCTCGCGGGCGCGACACTGGCTGTGGTACCCGCTGCATTACGTTGTGTCGTCCGCTCGAGATCGGTAAAGAAGAAGAGTTTGTTTTTGCCACTCCATATCGATGGTCCACCTTCACCGAAGCGCGGCAGGATAATTGGACCACTGAAGGCATAACCAAACTGCGTGAGAATATCCTTCGGATTATTCACCTGGTTAGCGGCTTGAAAAAAGCGACGCGACCTGAACCGGCTGTTTGTATCGTAGAACCAGCCCGCGCCATGAAAGTCGTTTCCACCGCTCTTGATACTGACGTTGATCGCAGCGCCGCCTGCGAGTCCCTGCTCTGCATCAAACGCGTTGGTGACTATGTTGACTTCTTGTATGGCCTCCGCAGGCGGCACGTAAACCGTGTTGGTTGGAAGCCAGGGGTAAATGACACTTGCGCCATCAATCTTCGTGTTGTTTTGTAAACGCGACACGCCGTTGACGTTGTAAGAGATGGAGCGCTGCGGATTACCGGCGGCGGAGTTATCCTCGCCGCTGCCTGTAGCGTTGAGGAAGAAGCTTCCCGTGCCTCTCGTCGTACCGGGAATGAGTTGGATCATGCTTTGGTAGTTGCGACCGACACTGCCGAACAGCGGCAGGTTGTTGATCTGCCGTGCAGTTTGTGTGACGTTCACATCACCACGATCCGTCTGAAGCGTCGTGTCCAGGCCGGCTGCAACAAGAACCGTTTCCTCTAACCCTCCAATCTCGAGTTGCGCGTCGAAACGATAACTCTTGTTCGCATCGATTCGAACACCTTCGTTGACGGTAGTTTTAAAAGACGCTCGCGAGATTGCGATTTTGTAGACGCCGACTTGAAGGTCGTTTACGGCGTAAGCGCCACGATCGTCCGTCATAACGGTTGATACGTCTCCCGTGGCCACGTTGGTAATTTCGACCTTCGCGCCTGAAACAGCGGCTCCGTTCGGATCCGTGACGTTTCCGATGAGAGAGCCATAAAGGACCTGCGCCCATGCGACCGCGGGCACAAGTAGAACTGATAAAACCAACAGCGCCAGGTAGCGAGCAGATCGCGTTAATTTGGTTCGCTTCGGAAAGACTGTGAAGGTAAGCATGACTCTCTCTCCTCTTTCGGGTTAAGTCAGGAAGATCTCCCTCGCAAAGGTGCAAAGCGCTACCGCGTTTCAAAAGCTTTCTTTGCACTTTTGCGCCTTTGCGCGAGAAACTTTCATTCCCGCGTTATTTAATTCGCGTCCACAACAAAATAGCGAACAGAGTAGTTAAGCGACTGCAGGAGCGCCGAAATGCTTCAGCAGCACGAGCGCGATTGTGCCGCGCAAACGTGGCTGAGTTATGGGATCGCTCGGCACGATCTGTGTCTCCGCACGAGTGAATGAATGCTGTGTTACGGTTTCTTTGATTATTGGTCCAAGCTTCTTCCATGCGCGAGTCACCTCGCCCACGATCACGATCATGTCCGGCGCGAGACCTGAGATTAGTGGGGCGATTCCCAATCCAAGGTACCTGGCCATCTGTTGCAAAGCTTCAGCGGCTTTGCCGTCACCTTGTTCTGCAAGTCGCAACAGATGATCGAAACTGATCGCGTTTTCAAGTGGGGCGGAACGGCGGCCGCGGCTCGCCGAGCCGGCTTGCGTGTAATAACGGACTGCCGCCGAGTTGGAGGCGTACATTTCCCAGCAGCCGCGGTTGCCGCAACTGCATTCCAGTCCGTCTTGAATCAAAGCGGCGTGGCCGAATTCACCGGCTGTTCCCGTCGAACCCTGGACCAATTGGTGATTGAGTATCAGGCCGCAACCGATACCTTCTGATACTGTGACAACCACAAGATTACGCAAGCCTTCAGCTCGACGACCAAAACAGATCTCGGAAAGTGCACAGGAATTTGCTGCGTTTTCCAGCTCCACGGGCAACTGAGTGGCTTCTTCCAATGGCGTTTTCAGGTCGAAATCTCGCCAGCCGAGGTTCGGCGCGAAGACCAGTTTCTTGGTGGCGAGATCGACGCGGCCAGGGACGCTCACCCCGATGCCTTCGAATGCGAGTTCCGGACGCGTGTCCATGAGTTTGCGCACTCGCGGAATCAGCTCTGCCAAAAAATCCTTCGGGTTTTGTGGAGTAGCCAGTGAATCCTGAGCGAGAAAATTAGCGTCGAGATCGGCGAGCGCGAGTGTGGTGGTAACCGGACGGACATTTATTCCGATGATTCCGACGCGCTCTTTGTTCAAGTGAAGGAATACGGGCCGGCGCCCTCTTGGCGTATGGCCGTTTGCGCCTTCAGTGATCCATCGCTCCTTGATTAGCTGCTCTGCGATCACTGAAACAGTGCTTCGTTGCAAACCTGAATGGCGAGCCAGATCGGCTCGAGAGATCGGCTGGTGCGTTCGGATCAGATTTAGAACGATGCGTCGATTGATATCGCGCGCGGTTTCGCTCGTGGCGACCTGAAAGTTAGACAGATCGATTCTGCGCACAGGTAAGACCTTCGCCGCTGTTTTTCTTATTTAATTCGTGGCGCGAACTAATACCACGCTACCGGGAAGCAAGTCAATCAAAATATTCTCGGTCGGGGTTATTATGGACGGCCATGTCGTTGGGGAGCATATCCAAATCATTGCTGGCTTTGACTCTTTTATCCGGAGCATTGGTTTGTTCCTGCGCTTCACCTCTGCTCACGACGGGTGCAGACCGTTCGCAGGAACGTGCTCCGGATGCAAGTGAACCAACGACACCATTGACGCGAGTGTTTTCGCGTTGGACTGTGAAAGCCGGGCGTGACGATGATTTCATTTCCGTTTGGGCTGCGACGACGCAGCAGAATCTGACCGCTGAGAAAAACTTTCGAGGGAGTTTTTTGCTGCGAAGTCAGAAGGATCGGAATCAATTTCTCGCCGTTGAGCTTTGGACCAACATCGACTCGTGGCAAGAATTCCAAACGCGATCCCCCGGCTCGCGCAATGCGATCCAATCGCTGGCGAGTTCCAATTCCAGCGAACTTTTTGATGAAATCTTCGATCGGCTGGACACTTCGGAGTGGAAACGCAGACTCGTTCGGATTTACGGACTGAGAGTAGACGAAAAGAATAGAAGTTCCTTCGTTGATACGTGGCTCAAAGTAAACGCGGCGATCGGTCAAAAAGTAAACGGCGCGCGCGGAGGACTATTATTGAGCGATCGAGCCGATCGTTCCATGTTCTATGAAGTCGTGCGATGGGATAGTCTCGACGCCTGGCAGAAATTTATCGCCGCGCCTCCAGCCGATCCTGAAGCATTTCAAAAAATCTTCTCTTTTATGAGTGTGACCTCGGCCGAGAGTTTTGATGAGATTGATTTCGTCACGCGTCCTTAGTCCGCAATTACTTCGCGGTAGACACGCTCTGTGTCGCGAGCCATGCGTTCGAGCGAGTAGCGCTCACGCGCCGTTAGTTGTGCGTTGCGTGCGAGGCGCGAACGCTCGAGAGGGTCGTCGAGAAGATTGTTGATGGCCTGGGCCAAAGCCTCCGCGTCGTCTGTGGGCACGAGTTTTCCGCTGAACCCGTCCTCTATTATTTCCAACGCTCCTTCAGATCTCGTCGCAACGATCGGAAGTTGCGCCGCCATCGCCTCTACAATCGCTAAGCCGAACGGTTCGGAACGCGCCGCGGATACAAACAACGTAAACGAAGAGAGCGCCGTGGCGACGTCGTCACGCCATCCCTGAATGTCGATCGCGCTTACGCCAAGTTGAGCCTTTAAACTCTCCAGTGATTTACGGTTGCTCATGTCCGGAGACTTGTCCTCGCCGATGATAACGAACCGCACCCCGGGCCGGCGCGCGGAGATTAGCGCCGCAGCGCGTATAAAAACATCATGACCTTTGATTGGCGCCAGGTGGCCCACCGTCCCCACTAATACGGGACCTTCCCCGGCAGTGATCTCCCGGTCGAATCGTTCGATGTCTATTCCGTTGTGGATGACGGTGATCTTTGACGACTCGACGACTCCATTCCGTCGCAGGCTTTCCGCCACCGCTTCCGAGACCGCTATCACGCGGCCGGCGATCTTAAGCAAAGGCCTGTTACTGCGGCGCAGCGGGAACAGCGTGTGGCGGGTAAGCACGAGCCGAGCGCGCGGCGCCAGTCGCACCGACAGTGCAGCCAGGTGATAATCCCTGGCCGCATGCGCGTGGACGATATCAATATTGTGTGTTCGCACGAACGAGGCGAGACGTGTCAGGTTTTTAACGTAGTTGGACCTGCTCAACGCCAGGGTTCTGCTTTGTGGCAGGAAAGATAATTCCGTCGACAACGGTGAGTCAGGGACGAACGTCGCGTAGACTTCGTGCCCGAGATCAACCAGCGCGTGAGAGAGGTCTGCCAAATGGCGTTCCCCACCGCCGAATGTGGTCACCGAGCATACCTGCAAGATCCTCATTTCAACGTTCGATAGATGAGTTCGTGTGTTGGAACTTCGACGCCGGCTTCACGCGCCATGCGTACGACGGCGCCGTTCTGCGATTCAAGTTCGGAAGGTTTTCCAGCGATGATGTCTCGTTGCATTGAACTCGTGGAGTCCTCAGGCAATCGATCGACATTCGCCATCACCTTCTCGACTGAATCTGCCGGCAAGGGAATCCCACGCGCGTGGGCCAGTGAATAGATCTCCTTCATGCACTTAATCATCAACGCACGCCACTTGGGATCAGTGCGCACAACGCCTGCCGGTGCGTTAGCCATTGCGCCAACGCCACTGAAAGATGTGATGAAGAGAAACTTGGTCCAAAGCGCGACTTGAATGTCTGGCGCTATAGTTATTTCCAAACCTGCGCGCTTGAACACCTGCTCGATTGTCGTGATGCGACGGGTCTGTCGATTGTCGAGCTCTCCGATGATGATTGAAGGCGTGAAACCGGCATGACGAATGTGCCCGGGTGCGAGGACAAAACTGATGATTCTGCAGAGTCCACCGATGACGCTATCGGCGCCCAGTTCATTGACGAGTTGCGACACCGCGTCAACACCGTTCTGCAAAGGAAGAACAGTCGTGTTTGATTGGACCACAGGTTTGATCGCGCGTGCAGCCTCTGGAACTTGCCACGCTTTTACTCCAAGAACGACGAGATCGACTTCTTCGACTTCGGTAACATCATCCGTCGCCTTTGCCGGAAACACAACGAAGTCTCCAGTGGGAGAATCAACCTTCAGCCCACTATCTTTGATCGCTCGCAAGTGCTCTCCGCGGGCGATGAAGGTAACATCTTCGCCGGCCTGTGCTAAGCGACCGCCGAAATATCCACCGACGCCGCCCGTTCCGAAAATTAATATCCGCATCTGTTTTCAGTTGCCGGTTCTTGCGAAGTTTATGTTGTTACCCTTCTCGAGCAGCGGTATTTTAGCGGAGTCGATCCAATGATGATCAAATCGTACATAGCAAATAAACGGATTGTATCAATTGCTACTCTTATCGCCGTACTCTGCGCAAGTATTGGTTGTGTTCGCCGGGAAGAGCTTATGCCTCTCACCAAGGAGGGTTTGAAAGGTTCGGGAACACTCTACTTCGTACCTCTCGGCGACTTTCCCGCAAACAAGGTTAATGACCTGGCCTCGTATTATCGAAACAAATATGGAATCCAGATTGAGACGCGCCCTGGCGTTCCGCTATCGCCAACGGCCATCAATACGGAACGGGATCAGTTAATCGCTGAAAAAGCGGTCGAGATCATGAAACAGGCAAACCCCGAGCTCACAAACGATCCGCAAGCAATCATGATCGGAATATCCAATCGAGACATGTACATCGACAAGTTCAGTTGGCAGTTTAGTTATGGTTTCCGTACGCAGGGAAAGTATGCCGTGGTGTCGAGCGGGAGAATGGACGAGTCTAACGGCGGTCAGGAAGTCACGGAAGAGTTGATCTCGAAACGACTCCGCAAAATGGTAACAAAGTACATCGGTATTCTTTATTTTCGTCTGCCGCAATCAGACGATCCTCGTAGTGTGCTTTACCGGGAAATTGGAGGAATAAGCGAGTTGGATTACATGGGAGAAGAATTCTGAGCCACAAAACAAGAGTTTTATGAGCGTGGTTCGTAAATGCGTGTTGCTCCGGAGTCGCAGCTTATCTCTTCGAGCTCGTCAGCTCCGCACGTATGGAACGACACGACCACCATGTCATTTTCTGTCGGAAAGAACTCGTGTTGCACTCCTTCAGGGATGACGTACCAGATCTCGTCCAGAGAAGAATCGGGCTCGTCAAAGCGCTTCATCTGACGTGTGATCTTTCCGACCTTTGAGGTGCCCTCACCCTCGATCATTACCATGTGTTGAATACTGTTCGGATGGAAGTGACAACCTGACGGCACGTCTTTCTTAAGCACAAAGATCCACCCGGATCCGATGTTCCCCGGAAGGGCCGACGCGATGGATTGTAAATCGAGCGTGGCCCAGACAAACGGCTCCGAAGTATCTGGTAGTTGGGTCTTCAGATTATCAATGAGATCGTGTATTCCCTGCTGCGTAATTAGTTGCGCGACAGCTTCGTTAAGCTGTGGCAGGTAATCCGGAATTATTTCTCGCACTTCTAGCATAAACTTTTACGCGTCGGTGGAGATCATTACGACCGTTACGTCGTCCGATTGCGGATGCCCGGTGGTGAAGTTTGTGACATCGCCTAAGAGACTCTTCACGCTCGCATTCTGATCAGTTACATGTTTAAGAATGCGTTCTGGTCCATATTCTTCGAGAGATGAATCCACGGCTTCGGTAACACCGTCAGAATACAGAAAGACGCGGCTGCCTGGAGTCATCTCGATCTCGTGTTCGGAAAAGTCACATTCCATGATGCCGACAGGAAGTCCCGCGTCAGCCTCTAAAAACCGGGCGCCTGACGAGTCAACAAACAGCGGAGGAAGGTGACCGGCACTGGCAAACGTCATCGTTCGTGTTGACGGATCCAAAACCGCGTAAACGAGTGTTACGAATTTACTGGCGGGAAAGTCCTGGACCAGGAACCTATTAAGCTCACACAAAATCTCTTTTGGTGAAAGCCCTCGCGCGGATTGAAGTCTCAAAGCACTTCGGGTCGACGACATAAGCAACGCAGCGCCCATTCCTTTACCCGAAACATCGGCCAGCACCACAGCGAGCCGGCCATCGCTCAACGAAATGTAGTCGTACCAATCTCCGCCGACTTCGCGGCACGGCATACAAACACCTGTTACATGAAAGCCGCGAGCCGCGGGAGCGTTCAATGGAAACAAGCCTGATTGAATAGCACCGGCCTCTTCCAACTCTTTTGTCATCCGCTCCTTTTCAAGTCGCTCACGCTGAAACATGCGCGCGTTGGAGATCGCGGTGGCGACATGGCCCGCAAGTGCTTCAAGAAGCCGGATGCGTTCCGGTGAGAACACGTTAAGAGCCGTGTGCTCAACGTTAAAAATGCCAATGAGCTCGCCACGAGTGTTCAGCGGAATGTCGATCTCGGAGGCCGTATCAGGTTTGGCACGCTCACCACTCTTAAATCGAGTGCCTTTCAAACTACGTTCGCCGGCGGAAGCTGCGGCAATCACGAGCTCATCTGTCTTGTCATCTTTTAACAGGATGGCGAGACGCTTGTATCCGAACGTCGAGGCAACATCGTCAACGATCTGATCGAGCAGTGTTTCAAGATCGAGAATGGAATTAATTTTCTGCGCCACACGTTGAAGCAGATAGAGCTCTTCAACTCGCAGAACTTGATCGAGATCATCGAAAGCGTTTGTGACGCTGAACGGATTTATCATCTTTACCCGTTTGCCGCGGACTCAGCTTGCTTTAGAGACGTCAAGATTTGATCCAATCGCTCGAATCCCTCGTTCACTCCGCGCTCCATGCCCGACCCCAACATGCCGTCGCGATCTTCAACTGATTGAAACAGGGATTGACTGGTGAATCGCGTCCGGCCTCCAGGCAGAGCTTCAAACTTCGCTGTCTGAAGAGCAACATGACCTCGTTCCGGCAGTCCTTCAAACTCAAACGTGCCGATGATGCGCTCAGGAGGCAATACTTCATGATTGACTCCTCGAAAGAAATACTTATTGCCGTTTTGATCCTCGTGGATGTAGCGGTAGGAACCGCCGTCTTTCGATTCGAATTTCTCGATGGTCATCTTTAGCCGGTTCGGGCCCAGCCACTTGGTTACGAGTTCAGGGTCTGTAAATGCCTTGAACACAAGTTCACGCGGGGCTTCAAACTCTCTGACGATGAAGTAATCGTGTTTGCCTGGTTCCGCGGTAATCGTAGTTTCGTTTGCCATTTTGTTAACTCACTATTTGGGGTTAATTTGACGACCAGATGATATCATTCCCTCGCCCCAGAAATTGATTCACCAGAAGTGAGGTACGTGATGACTACAGCACTGCTTACTATCGTGATGATGTTAGCGAGTTGCGCGTTGCCGGCTGCATGCTCAACGGGAACGGCGCACATGACTGACGACTTGAAGGAACGCGATGAGATTAACCGGACGTATCAGCTGGCACCCGGGACCAGCGTAGACGTTTCGAGTATTAGCGGCTCAGTCGAAATTTCTAATTCTGATGGTGCTACCGCTGAGGTGCAGGTCATCCGTACGGCGCGCACGCGTGCTGATCTCGAGTATCACAAAGTCGAAGTCGAGCAGGTGGGTAACAGACTCGTAGTGCGTGGCGTTCAGGAACCTGGAAACCGTGGGCAGAACGCTCGAGTGAATCATCACGTCATAATGAAGTTGCCGAGGCGCGTCGATCTCACAGTCAGCAGTATCAGTGGCTCACTCAAAGTGGGTGATGCAGACGGGGAGACCAAGGTCACGAGCATTAGCGGCTCGGTGATTATTGGTAATATAGGTGGACCACTACAGGCGCGCAGCATCAGTGGAAATTTCGAAGCTGGAAACGTTGGTGCAGAGGTGCACGTGACGAGCATTAGCGGCAACGTTGGTATCCGCCAACTGAAGGGGTCACTCGAGGTTTCGAGCGTGAGCGGTAGCGTGAAGACCACGATTGATCAGTTGGACACGCAGGGCGTTCGCATCAGGAGCGTGAGTGGCTCCGTCGAAATTGGCTTCAAAGGCGAGATCAACGCTGACTTCAACGCAGAAAGTTTCAGCGGTGAGGTTTACCTTGATGTGCCCGGTGTAACCAAGGATATTGACGAGAAGCATTCCCGGGTCCGAGCGCGCATTGGCGGTGGAGGCTCACCTATCACAATCTCCAGCGTTTCCGGCAACATCCGCCTGACGCGAAGCTAATACGCCGAAGGCGTTCGCCAGTTTCAGCCCAGTGGTTGGAGCGCAGCGACCTAACGCCGAAGGCGTTCGCTAATTTCAGCCCAGTGGTTGGAGCGCAGCGACCTAACGCCGAAGGCGTTCGCTAATTTCAGCCCAGTGGTTGGAGCGCAGCGACCTAACGCCGAAGGCGTTCGCTAATTTCAGCCCAGTGGTTGGAGCGCAGCGACCTAACGCCGAAGGCGTTCGCTAATTTCAGCCCAGTGGTTGGAGCGCAGCGACCTAACGCCGAAGGTGTTGCAGCATACATAAATGCAGCACCACGCTGAAACGTTAGGCGTGTGCAGCGAACAACCCTTTTCAGGGTGTGACGGAATTACAAAACGCGGGACCTAACGCTTGTCGTTGCGCTCCAACCACTGGGCGGGAATTAGCAAACGCCTTTTCAGGCGT
Organism: uncultured Acidobacteriota bacterium; assembly: GCA_963728575.1. GTDB lineage: Bacteria > Acidobacteriota > Blastocatellia > Pyrinomonadales > Pyrinomonadaceae > PSRF01. The sequence goes on along the minus strand of CAVSKT010000010.1, from coordinate 316,237 downwards.
TTGACGGAATTACTGGCGAAATACCAGCTAAGCGTTGTCGCTGCGCTAACGCACTGGGCTGAAATTAGCAAACGCCTTCGGCGTTAAGGCAAGGCTAAAACCAGCTAAACTCTTCCGCGTAAGCCTGGGCTGAAATTAGCAAACGCCTTCGGCGTTAAGGCAAGGCTAAAACCAGCTAAACTCTTCCGCGTAAGCCCGGGCTAAAATTAGCGAACGCCTGCGGCGTTAGGCACGAAATCGTGGTCCAGGTTGCTTGGCTAAATAGCCAGCTTCACAGTATTATCCTCTCTCAACAGGCTTCACTGCCAGGCGAGCGCCCAGAACCCAGGCCGGCCGAACATGGCGCCTTGCCTCGATTCCTTAAGAAATGTTTTCGAAATCGCATTCGTTATTCTCCCGTGCGTCGCAATACCGTTGGCTATTGCTGCTCGCCGTCCTCCTCTTGCTCGTCGCCGTTATCCCGATTTCTCAAAGAGCGCAGCGCCGGCAGCGTCCACCCCAACCTCCCTCTGAACGGCCTAAAAAGAAGTCGGATCTCAACGCCGTTCCGGGCGAGATTCTCGTCCGTTTTCGCCCCCAGTCAAACGGCAAGCGGCTGGGCCGTCAAATGCTAGCCACAAAAACCGGACGGCAAATCCCAATGACGATCAAAGCCGTCCACCCGGTGTTCGAAATCGTAGAAGGACTCCGTGTCGCGCAAGTCGATTCAGCCGACACAAGCAATGCCATCGAAGCACTCCGCGCACGAACTGACGTGGTCTATGCGGAGCCTAATCTCATTCGCAAAGCTTCAGTTGTTCCAAACGATCCGCGCTACTCGGAAATGTGGGGACTCAACAATACCGGTCAACGCGCGACTTTCGGCGGAAATCCTGGAACTCCCGGCAACGACATTCGCGCGGAGCAAGCGTGGAACATCACGACGGGGAGCCGCAGCGTTGTAGTCGGAGTCGTCGATTCAGGAATCGACATCAACCACGAAGACCTGAAGGACAACATCTGGGTCAACCCAGGTGAGGTCGCGGGCAACGGTATCGACGACGACGGAAATGGATTCGTCGACGATATCAACGGCTGGGACTTTGCTCATAACGACGCATCGGTCTTTGATTACACGGAACCGACTTATCCACCATCCGCAAGCTACACCGGAGATCTCGACGATCACGGCACTCATGTGGCCGGCACGATTGGCGCGACCGGCAATAACGCAAAGGGTGTTGCCGGAGTCAACTGGCAAGTAAGCGTGATGTCTCTCAAGTTTCTGACCGAGGAAGCTGGAGTAGGATCGTCGGCGCATCTATTGAACGCACTTGCTTACGCGAAAGCGATGCGACAGCTCTGGGAGAGTTCAGGTGGAACGAAGGGCGCGAATATTCGAGTCCTTAATAATAGCTACGGCGGCTTCGGATTTTCTCAGGCCGAGCTTGACGCAATTCGAGCACTCAGCGACGCGGGAATTCTTTTCGTGGTGTCAGCCGGTAATGAGGCTTCTTTCAATGATCTGTTTCCCGTTTACCCGTCGAATTACATTTCGCCAAATCTGATCTCCGTCGCAGCTTCGGGCGGTGGGGGAACCAAAGCATTTTTCTCAAACTGGGGACCGGCCACGGTAAACGTGACTGCGCCCGGTGAATATATTCTCAGCACGACGCCGAAGAACACTTACGACTTCGCGAACGGAACGTCGATGGCCGCGCCGCACGTCTCGGGCACCGCGGCGTTGGTTTGTGCGCAATCCCCGAGCATCTCAATGCAGAAGCTTCGCACGGTGATGATGTACAGCGGATACGTCGCTCCGTGGCAAGGCATTGATATATTTCAGATCTCAACCGGACGTCACGTTGATGCAAACAGAGCATTGTTGAGCCTGACCAGTAGTGACGTGACGCCGCCCGGAACGATCACCAATCTCACGGCGCACATCAGCGATACTTTTCCAAACTACACGGTCAATTGGAACGCCACCGGAGATGACGGAAGCGTTGGTAAGGTAGGCGCGTACGAAGTTCGTTTCTCCGACACAAGCCTCAACGATGGAAATTGGGATCTGGCGAGACCTTTGGCTGGTCCAGTGCCCAACGATCCGAGTTTCTTTCAACACGTACACGTGAGCGTTCCGTGGCGACATCCTTCAGGTTTCATCGGCGTTCGAGGTGTGGACGACGTTGGCAACAAAGGTCCGATCACATCGATACCGATCTCAGTGCCAGTGGACGTCGGCGATCCCTACACGATTGCCGAAACACCCAACGCTCCATTGTCGACCGGTGGAACTGCGTTGGGACTGATCGGCGATGATGAGGCCAAGACAGTCGACCTGCCGTTTATATTCAAATACTTCGGCACCGATTGGACGACAGTTACAGTGTCAACCAATGGTGTGGTGTATCCGGGTTTTTCGCCCGATGACGATTTCTTCAGTGCCGTGCGTTTCTTGAATGGACGTCGCATGATCGCCGGACTCTGGGACGATCTTCGAACTGACAAACGTGCGGGCGACGATGTTTACATGGTCCAGGATTCGGATCGTGTGATTTTCAGATGGCAGGCCGTGACGTTTGACACGCCGATTGGACCAAACCAAACACGTGGCGAGAATCCCGTAAACTTCGAAATCGAACTCCGCTTTGACGGACAGATCACGGTGCGCTATGGCGACGGCAACAAGAAAGTTGCGCCGGTGGTAGGTATCGGTGGCGGATCACCGGAACCTTATGTCGCCTCGCATACGTCCGAAAGCGCTCTGAAAGATTTGACGAATGCGGCGACTGTAGTCTTTGCGCGTCGCAGTCCGGTTCCACGTCCTGTGCTCACGGTTGCTTCAACAAATCCCACGAGTGGTGTGAGTGTTACTGTTAGTCCGAATGACGTTTCAGGTTCAGGGAACGGCACAACTCAGTTCACTCGTGCTTACAATCGCGGCACCACGGTAACTCTCACCGCGCCGGCTACCGTAAACGGAAACAAGTTCAGGATGTGGCAACGAGACGGACAGGATTGGAGTGGCACTGTCTCGACGTCTGTCTCAATGAATTTCAGTACAACGTTGACTGCCGTTTATTCCACTCCACCGACTCTTACCGTTACATCGTCGAATCCGGACAGTGGTGTCAACATAAACGTCCTTCCAAATGACAACAACGGAGCTGGAAACGGTACCACGACATTCACACGTGTCTACGATCAGTTTGCGACCGTGAATCTGACGGCGCCGCAAACTGTCGGCACAAGCACTTTCTGGAAATGGCAAGTCGATGGTGTCGATTATGTGCAGCATAATCTGGCGACGATAACGATGAACGAGAATCACACGGCGAAGGCCATTTACATCACAGCCACGCCAACCCCGACGCCGACTCCCGTTCCAGGCGCCGGCTCGCAACCGATTGCGTTCATCAAACCGGGCACCGGGACCGGCGGCGGCCTCGACATTTTCCTGGTAAACCCGGATGGCACAAACGTTGTGAATCTGACTGACACTCAAGGCGATGACCTATGGCCAGCGTGGTCGCCGGACGGGTCACGCCTCGCGTATACATGCGGGCGCCAACCCGACGGCAGCCTCGGAAGTCCGCAACGTATCTGCGTTCGCAATGCCGATGGAACCGGGTTCGCAGTGTTGTCTAACACGCTGTCTGAGGACTTTGGTCCAGTTTGGTCACGCGACGGAAGTCAGATTGCTTTCTCTACTTTTAATCCCGGCTTCCAGACGTTTCTTTCGATCATGAACGCGGATGGCACGGGTCGTTTTTCGCTGCTTGGTATCGCAGGAGCAGCCAACCCTGATTGGCATCCCGACGGCTGGACACTTGTTTTCGAGCAGGTCAACTCGATTTGGAATTTCAACAGGCTCACCGGCACTGGCCTGCGACTAACAAATGCGACCGGTGATTTCCGGCCGCGCTACTCGCCCGACGGCTCGAAGATCGTCTTCCAAAGCGGACGCGACGGGCAGTCCGAGATCTATGTCATGAACGCGGACGGCTCAGGACAAACGCGGCTTACTAATAATCCCGCGTTGGATACAGCACCTGCGTGGTCGCCCGACGGCACAAAGATCCTCTTTACGTCGTTACGGGATGACCCGATGACCCCGGCGCTTTATGTGATGAATGCTGATGGTAGCAACCAGACGCGAGTGACGACCGGCAGCAATGGTGTGTGGCGCGGGATGCCGACCGCGCCAGTGATCTTCACTGAAGATGGTACCGGCAATGCCGCGGCGCTTAAGTCACCGAGTTTCTTGCGCGGACCTTTTCATATTCGTGATCCATTTTTTAGTACGGATGGACAGGCGCGATTGATTTTGTTCACGTCGAATCTGGGACTTAACTCACCGCCAGTTCCTGCATCGTCGACGTTATCTGTTCAAGCGAATGGAATTAATTTGCCTGTTGAGAACGTTGGACCGGTTACAGGAGTAAGCGGGATGAATGGATCCTACGTAGTTGTAAAACTTCCTACTGGATTACCAACAGGCAATCTATCGTTGACAGTCACACTTCGCGGCTTGACGAGTGCGCCAACAATCCTGCCGATCGTACCTTGAACAGAACCCGAGCGCGGTAGCGCCGGGTAGATGATCATCCCACGTCGCCGAGGAACGATCAGTTACCCGGCGCTACCGCGCTCGGTTCTGTAAATTCTATTGCTACAAACTGATTCTGCTCGTATACTCACGCGCGGTTCCAATCCCGCTTTTCTCGCAAGTTCGCAAGGTCTACAAGTTTCCTGTCCTAGCTCGGAGTTTAGTTCTTAAGCTGCTCGTCACAAGCTTGTCGATGAGGTGCCCTCGATGGCCGAATCTCCAAAGTCGAAAGATCTTTACTTGTTAATCGCGGGTCTGCGTGTGCAGACATCGCCTCCCGCAAACGCCACCTCGGGAAAAGCGTACTGGCTAAAGGAAAGCACTACCGACGACCGCATTCTCCGCGACTCAAAGTTCAATGGCGATTGGTTTTCAGACCCGAAAGCCGCATGGAACAGCGTCCGCTTCCAGGACTGGCTGATTGCGACGGCATTCAGTGAGTCAGCCAAAAACAAAACCGATTTCGTCGCGATCGCAGAGCCGTCATTGGTTTCAAAGGATCTGCAAAGCCAGGAGTTCACGCGGGAGATGAAGGACCTCACGGCTACGATCTTAACGGAATTAGAAAGCAAAGACGGGCGGCCGCGTAGCCTTCTTAATACGTTGACGGTTGGCATTTCGCGACACGTTAACACGGCTGGTAAGGAAGTTTTCATGCTCGGCGCTGGAACGAGACGCCGCGCGCGGTTTTGGAAAACCGAAAGTGTGGCTATCCAGGCGGATGTCGAATTTTTTATTCCTTTTTACGAGCTCAAAAATACCGAACCTACCCCGCAAACGCAGCACTTTTACTCAATCAACGCAGGCATAGCTCTTTCCCATTCAGATGGAAGCGCGATCGACAAGGACGAAGAGACTAATAAGGAGCTCATTGCCGTACGGTTCAATTTCCGCGTGCCTTTTGGAGGGCAATGGAATAGCGATGGGACTCGACTTGAAAACGTCTTCGGCACTCCTGAGATCAAGATTCAAAAGCGGATCAGAGAGAACCCGCAATACGAGACCTCACCATGGATCAACTTTGCGGGGTGGCAAAAATTCACCGAAGCGTTTTGCGAATCACGTGATGGCCGCGAACTATTGAATGTTCCGATCGGTCCGTTGCTGTTGGAAAAGCTAAAAGATTCCACAGGCGTCACAGACATCCTTACCAAGCAAGACAGGATGAAGGCGATCAAAACCGACTTCTTGCATACATACAAAGAATACAAGGAGACAATGGCCCTCCTTGATAACATCTGGGACGTTAAGTCAGATGCAAGGGACGGCGCCGGACCGAGTGCCGGCCAGCGCAAACTCGGCAACTTGCTCGAGTCGTTGGGCTTCATGACGTCTGAGCCGCCCAGTAGTGGTCAATATAAATACGCGTTCAAACTCACTAAAGACTTAACGGTGTGGGATGTCATCAACCGGATCTTCGCTGAGCTTGATGGATACCCGCTCTGGGTAAAGGGAGCGAACCCAACAAAGAGAAACGAATATCGCGCCGCGATTTCGTTAGCTTCGCAGAGGTCGGAAACGGAAGCCGGCAAAACTCATCTCGGCCTGGCGGGTCTCATCTACAATATTGCGCTCAAGACGGTTCCCCCTGGCGCTCCCGCGAAGAAAGATGAAGATGACGGCGCCTGGATAGTAGTCAGTAAAGATAATTTCAATAAAGACCAAAGCGTCTTCGTCAATGACGATGACGAAGACGAGGACGAACCGAAACCAAGTCCCGCACCTCAGCCGGCTCCCGAAGGCCAAAGCACGGTCGAAGTGTTTTTGCATATCGGCAAGTGGTTCAGCGACGAAACTCTCGACGACAATTGGTACAAACGTCTCTTGCCGCTTCCGCCCAAACCGGAGCTACCACGAGTTCCGATGCCCGGCATACGTTTTTTACCTATCAAGCGAGTGCCGGGAATTCACCCAACCGGCAGTAAGGAAGCGGGCTTCTCGTGGGAGACTCGCGGCGATCTTTTGAGTTTCGGTATCGATATCAAGAGCGCCACCAAAGATGGACTCACGTTCCTGAAAGATTACGCAGACCGCTTCGGTCTCGGTGCACTCGAAATACGACTCGCCATAAGCATACTTCCCGAAGTCAACAACAGTAGTAAGGAATGGTGGGAGAAGGTTTCGATCGGCGTCGGAGTGAAGCTCAAAGATCTGCGTCTCTCCTTTGCTCCTAAAGAGAAAAAAGAAGAGAAAAACGAAGACGATGACGATGAGCTCATGGACGGCATCGAGAACATACTCAGCGAGGAGTGGCTCCGTGAACTAGCGCCCGAAAAAGTTCAGGACAGGAAACCAAAGACGAGACTCAGCGCCAAGAAGAAAGACAAGTTTTCGATCTCCTTCGGCTACCTCACTCAACTCACCAAAGACAGTGCGGGCACGCTCGACGTCCAGCTTTACAACGCTAAGGGAAACCGCGGCCGGCTGGCCATTATTCCGATCGATCGTTCGCTCAAGGTGATCTATATCCGGCAAGTCGGAATCGGTTTGAAGGGCATCGAGAATCTCGAGTTGAAGGGCGGCTTACCGGACACTGCTCAGTTGACTCTCGCGATCACGGGCGGAATACGCACGAGCGCGTTCGAGTTAGGCTTCATCGGCGCGAAGTTAATCTTTCAACTGAACAATATGACTGCTTTGCCCAAGTTCGAGCTTGATGGTCTGGACGTTTCCATCAAGGTTGGGCCAGTCGTGTTTGCAGGTAGCTTCTTTAAAGCCGGCATTGAGTATGCCGGGATGCTCACCGTCGAATTTCCGAAGGCGTCGTTCTCTGCGATGGGTTTTTACGGCAGCCTCCGCATGCTTTACGTCGACCGCGACAATGAAATCATCGCGGAGCTCAATGAAGGCAAGGTACACGAGGAACTCAACAAGAAACTGCTCGAAAAAAACATCAGGGTCGATCAAACAACTCCGATCAAAAAAGGCCGCGCAAAAGACGAATGGGAGCTCTATACAAGCGACAACACGCAATACACCATCACTGATGAGGACGAGAAGCTGAACGTCCTGGCTTCGCAGAAGACGTTTTTCGTCTACGCGATGTTGAACGCGGCAAGCGGGTGTGGTCCAACTTTCGGTCCCATTCAATTTACGGGGATCGCGCTGGGCTATGGCTACAACCGCCGGCTGATAGTCCCGAAGATCGAGCAGGTCGCGAGGTTTCCGCTCGTGAAAATGGTCATGGGCGAAGGCGGGTACGAACCTGTTGAGACTCGTCGCGACACGCAGAAAGAACCGCTCGAAGATCCGGTTTTTATGCTGGAAAAAATGAAAGACTACGTCGTGGGCGAAGCCGGTCAACAGTTTGCCTGCGCCGGCGTTCGTTTCACGGTCGGCGGCATTATCGACTGTTTCGCTCTCATGGTTGTGCAGTGGAGCGACAGAGACATTGAACTCTCGATGCTCGGGCTCGCGCGTTTTCGTCACCCTCGCGATGTGAAATCGCCGGCGATCTGCTACGTCGAGATGCAGATGCTGATGTCGTTCAAACCGCGCGAAGGCACTTTTCAGTTACAGGCGGTACTGACACCTAATTCATGGATCATTAACAAAGACTGCAAGCTCACCGGCGGATTTGCGCTCTTCGTATGGTTCGATGGGAAGCACAAAGGCGACTGGGTCATCACGTTTGGTGGTTATCACCCGCGCTTTGTTCGTCCCGCGCATTACCCGATCGTACCGAGAATCGGACTCAACTGGCGCGTCAACAAAAATCTGACGATCAAGGGCAATCTGTATCTCGCCATCACGCCTTCGTGCGGGATGATCGGCGCGAGGATGGAAGCGACTTTTCACTCGGGCCGCATCTCAGCGTGGTTTACGGCGTATCTCGACGCCATCGTGAACTGGGATCCACTATTTTTCGAAGTCGACATTGGTATCTCGTTGCGAGTCGAAGCCGACCTGTGGATTACCAACCTCAAGGTAACGATCGGCGTTGCTATTCAGATGTGGGGACCACCCGTCGGCGGCATTGCTCACATCGATTTAGCTGTCATTTCTTTTGATATTCCTTTCGGGGAGAAGAAACCGGACAAACCGCTACTGGTCGAGTCGTGGGAGAAGTTTTGTACCAACTTCCTCAATCTCAACGGCACCGACACGCCGGCGGTCAATGCACCCGTTCAAGCGTTTCCGATCGTTCAGCCGAATCTCGTCGCAGGACGCCAGAACCTCAACAGTATTCCCAACTCGCACCGCAAAGAGCCATCGAATAACCGCGACGACGATCTTTGGAAGGTGCGCGCTGATGAACTTGAACTCGCCGCGTCGACCGTGGTTCCAGTGACAACTTTGAACGTCGGCACCGTGCAGACCAACAGCCCACCCGAGGGCGTTCAGGACCGCAGCCTCACGGGCCAACCGGTGATGGTTACAAAACCGTTAGCGATCCAGAAAAAGGGAATGCTTCGTGCGGACAAGCCTCAAAAGTTGAGTGTCCATCCAATGGGCAAGGATCTCGAGTCGGTGCTCAACGTAACAGTCGTTCGCGACGATGTTACATCCACCGCTCCAATCAACCTGACAGGGTGGGCCATGGAAGAGGAGACCAGCGCATTGCCCGCGGCGCTGTGGGATCCCGCCAAGCCTAACCTGAGACCGTCTGAGCCCAGCGCGAAAATGATCGAAGGTGGGATCATCGGGGTCAAGAAGCTCAAACCACCGCGTGGAAAACTCGGCAACAAGATTGACGTGCCATCAATCGAGTGGCACCAGCTCGCGGTGTTTTCTGTTGATAGGCCAACAACATCGCAGGAGATTCCCGGCGGCACTGGTAGTCGCGATCTACGCCGCGTCATGATTGAAAAACAGGAGAGCCAGAGAGAGGTTGTCGCTGCGCTGGCACTGGCCGGCTTCACTCTGACGTGGCAACCCGCGCCTGTTGCCAATCTTAGTTTCAGGGAATTACAAGCCGACCCACTGACCGGCGCAGTTGCAGCTTAACTCAGCCAACAAAAGCACAAAGACATGGCGACTGACATAACCTTCTACGACAACTACGAAGCGGCGTTGCCCGCAGGAAATTACAAGTTCGTGCTTCAACAGAGTGTGACGGTCGAGGGCGATGCAACGCGCCATTATTATCGAGATCAGAACTTTGAAGTCCTCGCTCCGCGTTATTCAATCGATGCGGACGACATTCAGGCGTTCTTCCCGCCGAGCGGTGGTGTCGCGGACTACACCAACACTCTGCCGCATCTCGTACTCAACAGTCGCAATCTGCCGTGGGAAAGAAGGCCTGGCGACGCCGGCGAACCATGGCTCGCCTTGCTTGTAATCTCTGAAGACGAGGTCGCGGGGGGCAAGGCAGTATTTACGACCGGAACCATCGCCGACCTCGTGCCGAATGACGCGTCAAGCCAGGTGTGGTCTCGAACGGATCAAGGTAACTCGGTCCTGCTGCCGATGTTCACTCGCAAAGAAGATCTCAAAACTCCAGTCCGCCTGCTCGATTTAGATCTCAATCTGTTCCGCAAAATCTGTCCGAGTCGAAAAGATCTGCCGATGCTTGCTCATATTCGTCACGTCGACGTTGCCGACAAGATCCCGCTCGACATGGTGGCGAGTGGTGAGTTCTCAGTGCTCGTCGCGAATCGTTTTCCGCCGCTCGGCGCGAACACCGTTTACCTGATCTCGCTTGAAGGCTGGGCTAAATTGCTTGACACACCTGCAAGCACTTCTCCCGCGCCGCGAGTGCGACTCGTCACTCTCGCGAATTGGAACTTCGTGAACGATCCTACAGGCCACGACACATTCGGCGGATTGATGAAGCAACTGAAAAATAATTCGCGTGTGTTTGGCGTTAAATTGCCGGCGAGTTCCGGCGTGGAATATGTGGACAAAGCGCTTGAGCGCGCTTATGTGCCACTGGATTACAAGCCTGTGGATAGCACGCCGACCTTCGCATGGTATCGCGGGCCTTTGGCTCCGCTTACGAGAAATCCTCTCACTGAAACAGTGTTCGAGCGCGCGGATGCAGCCATGATTTTCGATAACGGCAAAGGCCTTTTGGATGTGTCGTATGCATCAGCGTGGGAACTGGGCCGGCTGTTGGCGCTGTCGTCGCCGGCATTCGTCAAAGGGCTGCGCCTGTTTGTTGAAGGACGCCAGAATGCTGACGAGTTTGCAAAAGAGATCAAAGAATTTCTCGAGCGGCATAGTTCGTCGTTTACAAATCCGATCACGGGCGACAATGGTCTCGAGCAAGTCAAGATTGCTGATGAGCTGGTGGAGTGGATTGCGCGACTCGTGTTGTTGTATCCAGTGCCGTTCCATTACCTCGTTCCGCATCAGTCGCTCTTACCTTCGGAATCACTTCGGTTCTTTCATCTTGATGACAACTGGGTAGACGCGCTCGTCGATGGAGCATTCAGCATTGCGGTGCGCGACGTTGCTCAAACACGCAAAGGACTGCGCAAAGAATTGCAAAAGACGTTGTCGAAGATCGTTTACCAGCACCGGTTGCGATTACAAGGGAAGAACCCCACGTGGGATCCATCCGAGACTTACATGAGCGTCCCGAAGTCCGGATTCCTCTTGCGTTCGCGGATCGTGACTGGCTGGCCGGGTGTTGAAGTCACGGCTACAACGAGTGCTCCGAGTGATGCAAACCTTCCGGAGATTCTTCGTTTCGACCAAATTGCCGACGGCGTCCTGTTTTGTCTCGCGCGTGGAGTGATCAAGCAAGTGACCTTTCGTGAACCGCGTGAAGGGATCACGTTTGGTGTGGGCAGCGATGGGAAAGTGAAGGCGACAAAAACGGGTAAGAGTTTGGATGTCAAAACCGACTTCATTCGTACCGACTCGGGCGGCGTCGTCGACATCTCGAAGCTTCAGCAACAATTGACCAGCGCCGGCTCCTCCGAGTTCGCCGTCGAGATGATCAGAAGACCGGAACTGCAATCCATCACGTGGGGCTAAAAACTTTTGAGGAGTTCACATGGACTCACCGCACTTACTTGTTCCAATCAAGGTCCAGGCGCTCGTAATCGACGACATCGTCGTTAAGCAAAGCGGCGTCGTTCAATACGAGGGGACCAGGTACCGCTTAAACGCAGGGCGTTGGTCGCCGCAAGTTTATAACTACGATCAACTGCTCAATACGCTCCGGTCGCCTGGTCCAGCACCTTTTTTTGGCGCCACGCGCAGGTACAAGGGTAAGGACGCAGACCAGTTGGTCCTGGACCGCGAAAGGCACCATGAAGCATTGCCGCAGAACGAAGACCGCGGCGTCTATTTACACTGGGTATTGCCCGCCGGTTTGCGACGCGCTTCAACACCAGGCTCGCTGGATTTTCCTCCACTACCCGATCACTGGTTGATAGTTCGCTTTGCCCGCCCTGGTTCAAATCTCAAAACAAGAGCATGGTTTATCGATGGTGGCGCGGTAGTCCCTCGAGATCCGCTAGCCCCGGACGAGGCGCCAAAGACTCTCCTCTTCCCCGGCACGAACGAATACGTCGGCAAGCAGGTGGGCCAGGTAGTTCCTCTCGAATCACTAGCGAATACTTCCCTTGCCACAGAACGAACGCTGATAAACGCCGTGGGCAACGCCCACACCAGCTCGCCGACGTTCACAGCATTCATAGCCGAGAACCGCAACATCTTCTCCTGGCACGACAAGCTCGAAGATCTTCGCACGTCCACTGGCACGATTCCGGAAGGCACAACACTTACATACTCCGTCCTCGGTTGGTATCGCGACCCGCAGCACGAACCCCTCTCGTCGCTTAACGCGAAGGTAATCGAGCGACGCGACGAGTCAAACAAACTTCTCGGCTGGCTGATCGATCCGCCGGGATGGTCCATCGATGCAAACTCTGCGACGACCGTCAATCTACTTAACCGCCGCTCCGTTTTTCATGGCATGGTGGCCCACATCAACTACTGGAGCGGCACTACCTATAAAGGTCAGATGCTCGGTTATCCTGGCGCGCCGTTAGTTGCCGGTGCAATGGGAACATCGCAGCCGGCTTTCAGGGTCGGCGTAGGTAACAGTGCGGAAGATGCTCTCGTATCGCTGGTCTCCAGCGAATACAGCGGTGAGCAACGGCCACGGGGACTCGAGAAAGATCCGCGGCATCTCTGGGAAGCACTGGAAGCTGTTATGTATCGACAAGCGGAAACGCTTGTCAGAAGTTCGAACGTCGCGCCGCGAGACATGACTGTTCACCAGAATTCGTTTGCGACGCACGAGGCAGGCAAGATCTGGTACATACGCCCACTGGCAGAAAACAGGGGTGTGTTTCCCGCCGCAGCCGACAGGACGGCGGCAGAAACTGCGGCGAAACCGACGCAGGAGCATCTCGCGAAACTCAAAGAATTGAATCAGCGCCAGGCTGAGGCGGACACGCTTAGCCGCGAGCTCGCCGCCTTGCAACAGGATTTGTACATGCGCTGGTGGAAGGTGTGCAGCAAATCACGATCGGATATCCCGACAAAAGAGAAAAACGAGTGCGATGTTTTAGTCAGGCAAGTTACTGCTCTTCGCAACGAACTTAACAGAGTATGCGCGATTCTGGAGCCTCTGCCGCGCGAGTTGAAGAGCAAACTGGAGAACGAAAAACTCGAGCTCAAATACGATGCTGCACCGCGTTTCTGGCTGCCGGCGGATCCCGTGATCGTCGTCAAGAACTGCGGCTCCCCCGATAAACATCAGTTTCCGAGCCAGCATCTTTGCCGCTTACCGGAACATATCATCAACAGTGCGAAAGTCGTTGTGGGTTCTAACACGAATACGGTGAACACGCCGTCCGGCGTCGCTGACATTGCGGCGAAAGCACAGAGGCTTCCGAATTATCCGCCGATTCTGAACGGACTGCTGAACGAAGCATCGATCGTTGAGCAAGCGGTACGCGAGCTGGCCGTAGGGACTGTTGCCGGAAAAGTTTTTGCTAACGAGGACGCCTGGTCCAATTGGACCAAAGAACTGGTTCGTTCCCTGGATAAGAAAGTCACTTTCGAGTCGGGAGCATTGAAGATTAAGTCGGATAGTCTGGTGGACCTGTGGGTGAAACAACCCTGGTCTCCGCTTTTTATCGATTGGCAAATCACGTGGTTTCCGACAACCGACGCCTCTACAGCGGACAATCCGTTCGGCCCACTTTGGAAATTTGGTAAAGCTGATTTTGTTCCTGACGAACGTGCGCCGGTTCCGCCGCAGGGATTTACCGTTCGTGGTCGCAGCCTGTTGAGCCCGATTGACGACCGCATTTTCAACGACCCAATCGAGACGTTAGGCGCAATGCTCGACTCGAGGCGCACAGGCAAGCAAAAGGATTCGAGTTTTCCCCCCGCAGTGATCGAGATTCTCGAGCGCTACGAAGGCGTCTGGAGTGAGACGCTCAGCAAGCTGCCCACCGGAGGCTTGATGGGCCAGGCGCTAACCGGGTTTCATCAGGCGTTGCTGCGCCGCGATGTTAACTCGCCGCGGATTACTCCCGATTCCAGTCGTCCATGGATCGCGAATGACGACGAGTGGATTCAGAATGCGGCTCTGAAGTCTTTTGAGGACGAGGTAAAAGAACTACTCGACATCCGCCCCGACGGAGTGAACGGAGAACGTCTCTTGCCGCCCGTTCCATCAACGGCTACACCGGGAATTTCGTTTTCCCTTATTCGATCCGGGGCGCTGCGGATTGATGAACTCTGGCTCATCGATGACTTCGGTCAATATGCAGATTTACTCGGCCTGACACCCGCAGGCAGCACATCCTCAGGTCAGGTGTTTCACCCGCGCATGCGCTGGCACAATGATCAGACACGGTTCGCGATGCCTCCACGCGTGCTTCAACCTGTTCGTCTTAACTTTCGCTTTACTGCTGCGACTGGAGAGACCGCGAACAACGAACCCGCGCTCAGTTCCATCTGCGGTTGGATCTTTTATAACCCACTCGATCACGCCCTTGTGCTCTGCGATCACAAAGGAGAATTGATGGGCCACCTCGTGATCGTTAAAGACGGGCCCGGGTTCCGCATCAGTTGGGAGGCAGGCGCCGGTGGCGTCGCGATCGACCAGGTTGCTAATCCGACTCTGAAAGCATTCGCGAAGTCGCTCGTCCAATCCACTAACACGTCAAAACCGCGAATGGTGGAATTGCTGAATCTGATTGAGGTCGCGCTCGAGCGCATTCGTCCTTCGGGCGCTCATCGCGACACGATCCTGGTTGGCCGCCCACTCGCTCTCGTGAGTGCGAGTGTCGGGTTGGAGTTATTCGGTAAAGCGTGGAGCAGTCCGCAACAGGCTCCTGAAGAACGTTCTGGCACAGGCGATCCGAAACTTGACGCTCTTCGAGTGCGCGTTAATCTCGGATACGCACACAATGTCGAGGACGGTTTGATCGGTTATTACAAAGACGGTGCTTACAACCGTATCGTTGCTCCATTACCTGCCACGGTCACAGCCTCAGATTACATCGGAGATCAGTCGGTCGATGGGCTGCGTGTGGGATTCGGCGCGCCGGCACAACTAACACTGCTCATGGATCCGTGGGGTTCCGTGCAAGCGACGTGCGGGCTCGTTCCGGCAAAAACAATCACGCTTGCAAACTCAGAGCTGAACAAGATCGTTGCGCAAATGGAAGCGTCGTTCCGCGTTGGTCCAGTGCTCCTGCAAACCGGCCGGCTTGCTTTACCAACGCCCACCGGCAACAAAGGTACCTGGAATTTCTCCGGGCCGCTGACAGAACAAAACGCCGCCGCAGTCGTCGCACTTGATCCCCGCTACTTCAGCGATCAGCCCGTAGTCGCCGCTGAAGGTCGATTGCTGTTGCTGAATGAAGAATAAGTTTGAAGTTTGCACGAATGATTTCGCACGGTTTGCTACGGCTTCGCCGCCTGATGTGAGGCGTGGCTTTGCCGCGCCGCGGCTTGATTATTTTGATTTAGGCTCCACCTCTGGTCCGGGCCAGGCCCCATAAACATAGGGCAGAGCCCGAACGAGGGGGCACAGCCCTCTTGAGATTGAGGCAGCTTTGCACGAGCAGTAGCTAAAAATAGTCCTCGTTTAGATTTGAAGTCTTCTCTGCGATCTCTGTGTCTCTGTGATCTCTGTGTTAAGTATGTCTCACGGCTGTAGTTAACACAGAGATCACAGAGACACAGAGATCGCAGAGAAGGATCAAATCAGCGGCGCAAAACACTTTTCGTGCAAAGCCGATTGAGACCATACGGCAGGGCAAAGCCCTGCCTCACATCGCGCGGCGAAGCCGTACCAACGGTAACGCAGTTGTCGATGGACACAAGAAACCGAGTTCAATACCCCCAAAGGAAAACACATGTCAGACGTCACACTTAAGTGCACTGTTCAAAACGTCACCCCAAAGCGGTTGGACATACAGGTGAAGATCACCAGCGCAGCCCCGTTAGATAAGGTTCTGGTGATCGAACTCTTTCCTCCTGCGGATCTACTGGACACTCGAATTATCGCTGCCTCCAAAAAAGCTCCGAGTAGTCGGAGTCCATATGGCGCCTTTAGCGTGGCCGGGATCGTAACTGCTGATCCAACGTTATCTGTCTGGGTGAAGGCGGACCTAGGCGAAGCGGGTTTGCCCATCATGCTTAGAAACGACAAAGACCAGGTGACTGGCAAGACGAAGCCAGCGACGACGCTCGCAAAGGACCTGGAGTTTACCATCGGCATTCCGCTTGACGAACAGGCTCAGGTTGGCAGCGTCGAATTCGGTTACGCCTCTACTTACAACGAACAGGATTGTGGGAACGGAAGGCTCAAAGTGGAATCCGATCCCAGCGGATGGGCGCCGGAGGTGACGTTTAAGGCGAGCCAGGACAATCCAACGGCGGTCGATTACAGGGAGAGAGTCGTAATCTCCTGGATAATCAAGAAGGGTGTGAGCGCAACATTGCGTGGGCCATTGCCGAACGGGGCGACAAAGGTGGTGCTCAGTGATGATGAAAGGTCTCTCTACAAGTTGTCAAAAGGTGAATTCGAAATCTACGCGGTTGGCCCAGTCAGCTATCTTTTACAAGCCGAAGTGGAAGGTCCTCCAGGCAAGCCGAATGTGGAGGTAGTGAAAGTCGTTTCAATCGACGTCAAGTCAATTAAAAAGTACGGCTATATCAAAGTGATACCCGACCGTATCCTCCCGTATGGACCAATGAGAATTGATTGGGCTGCGTGGGGCGTCGACAGAATCTACATTGACCTCGGATCGACGGCCTACGATTACTTTTTGACTGATATGACGAGGAGCGGTAGCTATCAGGGCATTGGGTTCGTAAACAGCGACGCGGGCGCGTCCGATATAGATCGGGATGGTGATAATAAGGAGGTGACGGAAAAAACCGTAAACCTCAGGGCCGAGATCGGAAAGGCATTTGAAAGTGAATCCTGGCCGTACAAGATAATCACGTGGAGAAGGATGAAAACCAAATCCACTTTCACTGGACAACCTGTCGGACTGGCCGTAGCAGGTGCGCAAATGGCGCTGCTAACCACCAACGGACTTTGGCTTGCGAACGTGGGTGTTGATGATAAGCCGAACTATGGCAACGTCACGGAAGTGAAGTTCACCCGGCCGGCAACGGTCGATACGTCGGTGATGTGGCGTGCGATTGCCGCTTTTGAAGGTGGGTTCATCGTGCTTCGACAGACCACGCAGAATGTGCTGCAAGCGGCGCTTTACAATTCCGCGGGAACACTCGAGGGAACGCCGATTGATCTTCCAAACGATCTGAAGCCGGTGATCGAAGCAACACCAGTCTTTGAAGTCACGGTGTACAACGGGCGCGCTTATGTCGTCGTACAACCCCCGCCAGGTTCGGGCCAACCTCGTCGAGCGTTCTCCGTTAGCTTCACCGGTACACAGAAAGTTCGCGACGAACTACTGCTTGAACACCTTCCAGGGTACAGGCTGGTAACTTTTGATGATGCGCTTTACGCCTTGAGTGGCGAGTCGGGTCGTGTGTATCGCTTTATGGTGAATACACAAGGCAATCTGGTACCGCACCGCGCAGCGGACGCCGTTGATAAAGGTGCGTCGATGATCAAGCAGGGCATGTTCGTTCCGGTCGGACGTATCCTCGCAGTCTTAGGGCCGAGTTCAGTTCCCTCAGTTCCGTTACAGGCTAAGTTCGCGTTAAAGAACGTGCTGAGTTTTAAAACTTCCGGGCTGTTAAGATCGGGATCGACACCGCAGGATCTCTTCTATAACCCGCAACACAATAGTTGGGGAGCGTGTGGTCACGGCATAGAACTAAAACCAGGCATGGTTTGGGGCTTTCGCGGTGGAAGCTCGCCGCGATTGTGGATGGTTGAGCCAGGCGGCGAGGCGTACACGCTTACGGTAGGGTCCGAACATCTTTTCTCAAACAACTACATCTCGAACTTTCAGACGGAAGATCTGGACCCCTTTTTCAACCAGACGCGCAAGTTCACCATCGTTAACCCAACAGATATGCAGTTCGTGCCACTGAACGCGACTTGTGAAAGGGCTGGCCTTACTGCTTTTAGTTCAACGAGTCCAGTGGAACTGACTCCGCGTCCAATCAATCTTGGACCAAAAGGAAGAGCTGATTTTGAATTACGGTACAACAAAGAAGATTCGATGACGACCACGCTGCGGTTTCTGATTCAGCGGCCGGCTGGAATAACTAATGAATATTTCCTTGAGCTGACAATCTCCGGTCCAGACCTGTCGACAGCAACTACGGTCTTCAAGCGCATCGCCGCTAACGGATCTATCGCCGAAGTACCAGGCACGCGAAAACAACACTCAACTGCCGCGCCGATCGAGTTTGACGCGAAGCCGCTCGTCAACGGAATCTCGTTGAGCGTGGGAAATGCCTCTCCTTTTAACCTGTGGTTGCGTTCAGGAGACGGAAGCGAGAGCGCCTACACCGGGACAGTAATACGAATAACGTATAGCACTCCGTCATTTTCTATTTACGCACACGGGCCGGGTGAATTGTCCTTTGACGTTGACTTTGCCCTGCCGAATGGAATGGAAGTGACGAAAGGAAGCGCGAGGCAGACAAAACGTATCCGCGTAAACGATAAGTCGACCGGTCTACGCATTGAATCTCCTAACATCCAGGAAACCAGCACAGGAGAAAGCATTTCGTGTACGCTTCGCTATGGAGTCGAGAGTGGTTTGGGAGGTGTCTACGTCGGCGACGGTGTGCCTGGCAAAAATGGAGATCACCTTTACATTCCGACAGGGATGCCAGGCATAAACTATGGGGATTTATTGAAAGTTGATGCGAACACACTTGCGATTAATAAGCGGTACAATGTCGAACTCAATGGGATGTTCGCTGTCCCGAACGCCATAGCCGTTTCGGCAGACAATGTAGTTGAGTCGTTTAGGAATAACAATTGGGTTACCAGTTTTGACTACGACTTGAACAGGAGAAGCGGAGGCCCGCTGTATGTGTATGATGTGATTATCAACATGAAGGCCTCGCGAAACGATACTAAACTCTTCGTCCTGGGCATGAAACAAGTGTCAAGCAATCCTCCGAAGTATAGCTACCGTTATACTAAACACACGTTCACTGCGTACGAGCCCGAACAGGAGATGATGCTGGACACTCTGAAAGGCTTTCGCCCCGCTCGCGTACCTGGAGCACCTTCCTGGGTGTCTCCAGAGACGATCTCTCCGATGGATGCGAACGGGGACAACGTAGCCCTCTGCGTTGAGGGAGGGATCATATTTATCAACATGAGGACTAAAGCCGTTACCGAAATTCCGCTTAGTGGCACCGGAAGAGAAGAAGCGGTCGCGATGGATCCTACAAGTTCGTTAGTCTTCTGTGCGCATAACCGAATGGATAACCAGGGGTTGGTGATTTCACGTATCGACAGCAGTTCACCCATTAATAGGGCGAGTAGCCATGTTCCAACCGCTGTCGCGTACATGGTTGAGAACACAAACCCACCTGTTGGTCCACATCTGCGATACAACCGTCCGCGTGCCGTCAGTATGATCGCGACGCAGGACAGGTTGTTTGTTTCGCATGGAACGAGGATTTACATTCTCGAGAAGTGGAACCTGACGATACGTGGTTTTACCACGCTTGATCTCCCCTGCCGGCTGGTTCACGTACGGCTCGGGAAGCCTGCCGGTGAGAATCATCCGAAGTACGGCGCTCCGAAAGATTGCTATTTCGTTTGGGCCATCGGAGCGATGTACGTGGGCGACGGCCGCACACCAAACAACTTTCAAACTAAACTCTACAAGATCGCGCTTTTGCCGTAGTAACTGTTTCGCCACGAAAAGGCACAAAACATGAAAATTCGATTACTGGCTAACATGATGGTCGTGTGTTTGACCCTGGTTTCCGTTGTGCTCGTTTTGACCAAAGCATCTCCCACAACGACAGAGGCAGCGCCGGTTCAAACGTCACCTTGCGCGAATGGAAAAGAAAGTGGTTTGCCGTTGCCAAGTACTTTTCTTCCGGCGCGAATGCCGGAGTTTCAAACACAGCTCAAATCATTTCTCACTGGGGGAAAATACAAGACTCTAAAATGGTGCGAAGATAAAAAACTCCGTGACACGGGTCCTTTTGTTAACGGCACCAGTTACGGTGTTCATCCGACAGTCAAAATTTACTACTCGCCTGACGTCATCGATTGGCTGAAAGACCGAAACAAGCTAATTCCCGATGGGTCGATGATCGTCAAGGAGCAGTACACGGCGCCCGCAGCAAGGTACCAACTTGCGCCGCCCGAAAAAATAAATGGCTGGACCATCATGATCAAAGATAGTAAGGGTTCGGCGGACGGCTGGTACTGGGCGGAAATCTGGGACTCTCAATGCGTTGACAACAACAAACCTCCATTCGCCTATCCGTACGCGGGGTTTGGACTCTACTGCGTGAGGTGCCATGCCTCTGCAGAGAAAGAGCATACGTTTACTAACGCAAACAACATCGCCGGATTCCCGGGCGATCCGGATTCTTACTATGTCGACCTGTCGTGGGCGTCGGCTTCGAGTAACGGCCATGCACCGGGTCCGGCACAGCCATGTGGCGACTCCGCTGACAGCGATCGAGATGTGCCCACAGCCGGACATAATCCTGATTCGAGTAACGTGCAGGAAAAGGCACTCTTCCGAAACATGGCAAGCTTGACCACTCCCTCGGTAGATCCGAAATTCGTCGCGTTCTATAAATCGATCGCTCCTGTGCCGCTGGACAAAGTGCGAAAGTTTCCGGGCGAGACGTACGATCACGTTTTTCCGAAAAACATCGGCGCCCTTGCATCGAAGCCCGCACCCTCTCCCAATCCCAACCAGTTTCTTACTTCCGATCAGTGCATGGGCTGTCACAGCGGAGGAACGTATGGAAACGTGATGATCTACACCGGCTCGGAGCAAAAGGATGGCACGACTCCGGTAATGAACGTTTCACCATACGGCGAATGGCGTTGGTCGCCGATGGGATTGGCAGGACGTGATCCGATCTTCTACGCGCAATTCGACAGCGAGGTGGCTTTCATCAAGAGTTTCTTCAAAAACGATCCCGCGAAGGTCGCGGAGAATCTTAAGCTCCTGAACAACACGTGCTTCAAGTGTCATGGCGTGATGGGTAAACGTCGCATGGACGCGGATCACGGTGGACCTGATAAAGGTAATTTCGAACGCGAGCTCGTTTACGCGACCTTCGATACGACTCCTGCACCGGCCGACAAGAACGCATACATCTACGGAGCATTGGCACGCGATGGTATTAGCTGCATGGCATGTCATCGCGTCGTTGAAGACAAAGTTCCATTCCCGGAATTTCTCAAGACGAGGATTAACGGGAATTTTACAGTCGGCAATGCGGCAGAGTTGTTTGGGCCATTCCGCGATGACGAGATTGTTACCGATCCGATGAACAATGCGCTCGGCATCAAGCCGAAGCACGATCCGTACATCAAGAGCTCTCGCATGTGTGGCAACTGCCATACGATCAACATGCCCTTAATGGACAACCCGGCCGCGGATCCAAACAAACCACACCTCGAGCAGGTCACTTATCTCGAGTGGCTTAATAGTGGTTATCAAAACGAGGTTGGTACGAATTCAAAAGCACAGACGTGCCAGAACTGTCACATGCCTACGAAGTACAGCAACTCCGCGGGCACACTCAACATTCCATTGATCCAGCAACCGATTGCGTTTATCGAAGACACTCAGTATCCGCAGACTGGCGGCCGGTTACCTGACGACAAGATCGAGGTTCGCTTCCGCAAAGAAGGTTTTGCTCGTCATCAATTTCAGGGAATGAATGTCACGCTCCTGGAGCTGTTCCGGCAGTCGATGACGCCGTTTAAATCGAATGGAACCAACATTCTTGCGAGCGTTGTTTTGGGAGTGAGGCAAAACGATTACATGTCAGGCCTCGACGATCTAACGACGGCGATCGACGCGTTTGTGCAACAGGCGCGGAACTCGACTGCTGAGATCTCAGTGTCTGAGCCGGTGGTCAGTAACCAAAAACTGCTCGCGGATGTGAAGGTGACGAACAAAGCGGGGCATCGTTTACCGAGTGGTGTCGGATTCCGCCGTGCGTTTTTGGAGCTTGCGTGTAGTTGATAATGCGACGAATAAGATTGTTTGGTGTTCGGGTTGCACAAACGAGCTTGGTGTGATTATGAATGGCACGGGCAGTGAGCGACTGCGGTCGGAACTGTTCGACGTCTACACTGACGGCACGAAGCCCGCGACCCTCGGGTATCCGGCTGCATGCAACAAGACTGTTCCGGGTGTCACGCCGCAGTATTACCAGCCACACTATTTCTGGGATCCACAGAAGAACACCGGGACGGCGATCACACGCCAGGATCAGGTTCAAATATATGAGGAACTAAACCTAAACATCGACTGTGCGATGACGACGAGTTTTCTCCGCCGCGACTATCAGTTGAAAGACAACCGAATGCTGCCACTTGGTTGGACCAAAAGTGGGCCACTCAACGCGGACGGGACACCCTTCATCCCCGCTGATTACCTCCACGAAACAATGCCGATCGCGGTTGGTGGCGATCCGTCCTACGCGGACGGCAGCGGAACCAGTGTCGTGCGGTATGAGATCCCCTTAAGTGCTTTTAGCGCGCGAAACGTCACCATCACCGCAACCCTCAATTACCAATCGATACCACCCTACTTCCTGAACGACCGCTTCTCCCAGGCCCCCGACTCCCCAGCAACGCAACGTCTCTACTATCTGACGTCGAACCTGAACACGAAAGGAACGCCGATCGAGAATTGGAAGTTCTGGATTGTGAAAGCGAGTCAGGAGGCTACTCTGCGCTAGGATCGCGCTCGGCGATTTATCAACTCACGAGTATTAGCGGGCTTGTTCAGCGGCGGCGAAGGCGTGTTGACTATTGGACCAAGGTAGAGTGTTGCATCGGCTTTGCCGCCTGATGTGAGGCGCGGCTATGCCGCGCCGTCAAGGGCCTTTGAGCTCGGGCTGTGCCCCTGGTTCGGTCTCACCGGCGACTTCGAACCAAGGGCGAAGCCCAATATCAATTTCCAGATTGACCGGCGGGGCATAGCCCCGCCTCACATCAGGCGGCAAAGCCGTGATTGTGCGGATAACTTGCCGCAGTGCCGAGTAAGGCAGCGAGGGTGCGTTGAGTTTAATGAATCGATTCATCCTCTGAGTCACCGGCGCCAAGAACCGATTCGAAGGGTAGTTCGCGGATCATTTCTCCGTCCATGTATTCTGCAATCATCGTGTAGTGCGGGTGCCTGTCGAAATCATACGTGTGACAAATACCGTTGTAAGGTTCGTCGTTGCGAAACTCGCCTTCATGAATAACTTTTCCATCGTAGGAAAAGTGACGAACAGTACCGTGCAACATTCCGTCAACATACGGTTCTTCCTTCATCACGGTTCCGTCGTCCCAGAACCTCCTCCACACACCAACCTGCTTCCCTGCTGGTCCAAACTCTCCCTGGAGACTGACAGCGCCCTCGTAAGAATAGTCAGTCCAAACGCCGACGCATTTTCCATGAACCATCGTGCCACGTTGGGCGAGTTTTCCGTTGTCCCAATAGCACAAATGCTCCCCTTCTTGTTTCCCGTTGACGTAGTTCCCCCGAAACTTGATCACACCGTTCGGCCAATAGATTTCCCATGGACCCGTGTAACCTTTCCTGGGCCAACACTCTCGCTCGCCGTCGTCAATTAGTTTCTTCTTCTTCAATGCCGAAAACTCTCCAGTGCTTCGGCTTCGTCTTTGTAAACGTCGAACACAGTCACCAGCTTCGTCATCACCATCAAATCCTCCAAACGCGGGCTCAGTTGCACGAGCTTGAGGTCGCCACCACATTTTTGCAGACTCGTGTGCGCGGCGACCATGCATCCGAGTCCGCTCGAATCCACCTGGTACACACCTCCGAGATGCAGCACGACGCGCGGACGACCCTTCCTGATCAGCTCCTGAATCATCGCACGTAACGCCTCACTCGCGTCGCCGATCGTGATCTGTCCCCAAAGATCCAGAACAGTCACGTCACCAACCTCACGTTCCACAGTCTGTAATGTGGCCATGCGTATTCTCCTTATCCGATCGGCAACCGAACCTGAAAACAGGTATCACCCGGCTTTGATTCGAAACGAACGTTGCCTCGGTGTTTGCGGACGATACGAGCTACGGTGTCCAAACCCAAACCGGTTCCCTCACCCACCGGCTTGGTAGTAAAGAACGGTTCGAAGATGCGCGACCTCGCATTCGCCGGTATTCCCGCACCGTTATCACGAATCTCAACCAAAATATCAGTCGGCTCACGCTTGGTCCGTACCTTCAGCTTTCCACCCTCACTCATCGCATCCACTGCATTGACAATCAAGTTGGTCCACACCTGGTTGAGCTCGCTGCCGTACGCCTTGATTAGCGGCAGCGACTCAGCATAGTCGCGCGTGACGGTGATGTTCTTCTTTCTCAACTTGTACTTCAGAATAATGAGCGTGTTCTCGATGCCTTTATGAACGTCGAGGTTCTGCACCGACGCCTGATCCATGTAGCTGTACTCTTTAATCGCCCGCACCAGCTCTGATATGCGCGCCGTCGCAGTCTTGATTTCACTAGCCAGCTTCGCTGCCGCGAGTTGGCAGTTGACTCGCGACAGCACATCAACGATCGCGGTCGGCGGTATCTCTCCGAGCAGTTGGCCCAATGCTTCCGAATCCAACCCCGCCTCGACGAGATTTCCCGAGAGTTTCCACGGTTCTTCGACTCCATGCGACTCGAGCCACTCAGACACTTGATCTTCCCTGTCACTTTGATCGAGCGAGTTCAACTGTTCCGCGGTCACGGTGTGATCGATGGCTCTTGCTTCAAAAGCACCGATTGACGCCTGCTGCTCGTCCGTCAACTCATGAGCACAGAGACGCATGTCAGCCGTGCGCAACTGTTTCAGAGTTTCGATTAGATCGTTGGCTGCGCGCGTCGCTCCTGCGGCCGGATTGTTCAGCTCGTGCGCGAGACCGGCTGACAGTTTGCCGAGCGCCATCAATTTATCCTGCTGTTGATCGAGAGTGGTTGATTCACGCACGCGATCACTCATGATCCCAACCAGGCGTTGGACCAACACGGGCGAGCGCTGCATCAACTCAGGAAATAACTTAGCCGGAAACCACAACAAGCGGACGTCTGTCACCGCATATCCCGTTACTTGAAACGCCTTCATGCGTGAAAACGGAAGCATGCCGCTTATTTCAGTTGATCGCTCGCCTGCGCGCGCGATGTAAACCTGATCGTGATCGTTTTCGTCCCAGTATGCATGTACTTCGCCTTCAAGATAGACCACCATCGCGTCAGGCTTGTCGTCTTTGCGGAACAAAACGTCTCCGGCCTTGTATCGCCGGTCTTCGCTCTGATCGGCAAACCACTGCACCTGCTCATCGGGGAGA
The DNA here is from genome assembly GCA_963728575.1 of uncultured Acidobacteriota bacterium. Lineage (GTDB taxonomy): Bacteria > Acidobacteriota > Blastocatellia > Pyrinomonadales > Pyrinomonadaceae > PSRF01. Next base: position 290,775 of record CAVSKT010000010.1, on the reverse strand, counting down.
TCGGCAAACACATGGACGCGCTTCAGCGCCTCAGCTTTATCGGCCGGTGAAGAACTCCTCGGCGCACCAGCATCAATGCCACCCGTCACAGTCTCCATACCATCTGTCTTCGCTTCTTCCATCTGTCACACGACCTTGCTCAGATATTGGTGCACGAAAGAGATTGCGACTGATCCCTCGCCGACGCCCGATGCCACACGCTTGACTGAGCCGTGCCGTACGTCGCCAACAACAAAGATACCAGGAACATTCGTTTCCAAAAGCCCTGGATCGCGATCGAGTTTCCAACCATTCGGCCGTTTGCCATCGCGTGTGAGTTGCGGGCCGGAATAGATAAAGCCTCGGTCATCACGCTCCACGACATTGGCCAGCCATTCGGTATTTGGCGCAGCCCCGATCATGAGGAACAAGGAATTCGCGGGCACTTTGTTTATCTCATTCGTTTCAGTGCAATGAATTGAAACCGCTTCAAGTCGATCCTCACCGTGGGCCTCCACCACACGTGTGTTGTATTCGATGTGAATGTTCGGAGTGGCCTTGAGCTGATTGATCAGGTACTGCGACATCGAGGTCGCAAGCGATGAGCCACGCACAAGCATGACGACTCGTCGCGCGTACCGCGAAAAGTGCATGGCCGCCTGTCCTGCACTGTTAGCGCCGCCGACAACGTAAACATCTTCGTCCTTCGTCGACATTGCCTCGGTCATTGCCGCACCGTAATAAATGCCGGCTCCGGTCAAACGTTCCACTCCCGGCGCGTCGAGCTTACGCCACTGCACACCCGTCGCAACTAACAAGGCATGACAACTGAGTTCGGCTCCGTTTGCGAGTTGCAAGAACCGGTATGGTCCATCGATGCGCACGGCAGTAGCTTCAGCGGAAATGATCTCAACGCCAAATCGTTTGGCCTGGACCACAGCTCGCCGTGCGAGATCAGCGCCGGTTAGGCCACTCGGAAAACCAAGATAATTCTCGATGCGACTCGACATGCCGGCCTGACCACCTGGCGCTTCACGCTCGATCATCACTGTTCGCAAACCTTCGCTGGCGCCGTAGACTGCGGCTGCGAGTCCTGCTGGACCACCACCGACGATCGCGAGATCGTAGAACGCTTCTGTAGCGCGGGTCTTGAATCCTGCGTGTTCGGCAAGTTCCGCCAATGAGGGTTGTCGCAACCGAACGCCGTTGGGAAGAATCACCATCGGCAAGCTTCGTATGTCGTCTTCGTCCAGCAACTCGACGAGACTGCGCACTTCCGAATCCGATGCAGCCGTTTCAATATCGAGCCACTGATATGGAACGTGATTGCGCGCCAGAAAATCTTTGATGTTATGCGAAGCAGGCGACCAGCGATTCCCCAACACACGAATGCCTTCAAACTGCGTCGGAAAAGCCGCCTCCCAATCCTCGAGTAGTTCGTCAAGAGCGGGATAGAGATTTTCTTCAGGCGGGTCCCACGGTTTGAGCAAATAATGATTGATGCCGGCTTCGTTGATCGCGGCGATCGCCGCATCAGTATCAGCGTAAGCTGTTAGCAGCACGCGTTTCGCATCAGGAAAGAGCGTGATCGCCTGCGCCAAAAACTCAACTCCCGACATCCCGGGCATTCTTTGATCGATCAGGAACAGCGCCACGGCGTTGTTTCTGATTTTCAGTTCACGAACAATTTCGAGCGCCTCTTGTCCCGATCCCGCGCGCAATACGCGATAGTCGCTCGCATACTTACGTCGCAGATCGCGCTCGATTGCACGCAATACCTCGCGATCATCGTCCACCGTCAGCAGTACCGGTTTTGCCATACGAATTGCTTGTGCCTCTTGAACGAAACCGTAATTCTGCCACGGAGTGTCAATTCGCGCATCACTGCAAACCGGATGAAGAAATAGGCCGCGGATTTACACGGATTAACGCAGATCAGATGATCGCGCCCATTCTGCCCTGGCTATAGTCGTCAATTGCTTCCAGAATTTCCTGGCGTGTGTTCATCACAAATGGACCATAACGCACGACTGGTTCGTTCAAAGGCGATCCCGCGATGAGTAACACGTCAAGTGCAGCCTTCGCGTCTGCCGAATTCTCGATGCGTACTTCGTCGCCATCCTGGGCGAATAGCACCATCTGCCCATCGGTGCCCCGCTCGCGCTCGCTTCCAAATACTCCTTCGCCATCAATCACGTAGGCAAAAGCGTTGAAAGCGCTCAACACTTGTTGTGTAACTACTCCACCGGGTTTGATTTGATAATGCAGGTAGATGATCGGCGTGCGAGTCTCGATCACGGCTTTCTGGCCCAACGCTTCACCTGCGATCACGTTCACCGTTACGAGTCCATCGGCTGAAGTCGTTTTTGGAATTTGCGCACTCGGAATCTCCTGGTAACGCGGTTTCATCATCTTGTCGCGCTTTGGAAGGTTCACCCAAAGTTGAAATGCATGCATCCGTCCTCCGTTGCGCGCGAAATCGGCACTCGGCATCTCCGAATGCACAACACCCGATCCGGCGGTCATCCACTGGACGTCGCCCGGGCGCAAGCGTCCTGCGTGACCACTCGAATCTTTGTGCTCGAGCTCACCTGACAACACATAGGTCACTGTCTCGAATCCCCGGTGCGGGTGATCCGGCGCTCCTTTCGCTTCACCTGGACCAAGCTCCATCGGACCCATTTCATCGAGTAACAGGAATGGATCAAATTCCGAGAACGCTGGTTTCGGAAACGGGCGGCGCACAAGAAAGCCTGCGCCCTCTAACGTCTCGATGCTATTTACAACGCCGGCGACAGTGCGCCGTTTCAATGCTTCACTCACTCTCGACATAACATTCCCCTTTGTTAACCGCGGCTTGCCGCTTCATACCCGATCTGCTTCAACAATTTAATCAGCGTCTCGCGTTCCTTCTTCGTCAACGAGGCGGACGCGAGTCGCTCCATGTCCGCCGCATGATCAGCGTACACGCGTGTGATCAGTTTTTTCCCTTCCTTCGTCAAATGAACTATTTTTGCTCGCCGGTCGGTGCCGTGAGCACGGCGTTCGACAAACCCTTTGTCTGCCAGGCGGTCGACCGCTGTTGTTATCGAACCGCTCGTCAGCAATACCTTCTTACCGATTTCGTTAATTGGGAGTGGGCCTTTGTGCAACAGCGCTTCGAGAACGGCGAAGTCGCTACCGCACATTTCCGACTGCGCGATACTCTCTTCCGCGTACGCCTCGACCGCCCGTGCCGCTTTCCACAACACAAGGAAAACGTGGACTCCACTTCCGCCGGATAAAGATTTCAGGTTATTTACAGTCATCGCTTCTCAAAATATCTTGATATCAAGATACTTGAGAACGAGAGAATTGTCAAACGGGCGAGCCCTGGTCGCTGGTTCGGCAGTATCTCTTTAGCAGAACCACTAACAGTAATATCGGAGCAAAGACGAGCACTTCGGTAAGACTGATGCGGAGAATATCGGCAGCGGCGGTCCAGAACGATGAGTCGTCCCAGGTGTAGTCGATGGGATTCGGTCCTCTGAATTTATAACGTCGATCGGTAAGCGGCCACCACAACGACACTCCCCGCGACTCCGTCATCACGTAGTCAAGCAATGTGTGCGAGGCTGTCACGGAGCTGAAAACGATGAAGCCGTGAATGCTGCGCCAGCCATACGCCAAAGCAGTCAGCGCACCGGCAAAGAGCGCGAACACAATTGAGTGGGTAAACCCGTGGTGCCATCCACCGCGGCCAATCCGCAACAAATTCAAAAGGTAGTCAAAATCAGGACAAACGGCGAGAAGCGCACTCAAACACAAAACCTGCCACCGCGCTTCGGATCTCTTAGCGAGCGCAGCGGCAACAGTTGCGCCAATCAGTGAATGAGCGACGGGAAACGGCATCTGCTTCCGGAGGCGAAGTATAGCCACAAAAAGGCACAAACGCTGAAAATAACAGCGCGTGAAGGCCGCTCGAAACTTGTTCGCCACGGGCTGGTGATTGCATCATAGGCCAATGAAGCTCAAGCATTTCACGTTGGTAGTGCTGTTGGTGTTGACTGCTTCAGTCACTATTCGATCTCAACAGCCGTCGTTTATCGTCGCCGGAATCAAGCCATTCGACAAAGCCGTACCCGGACAAGTGATGGAGGTGATGATCGAAGGCTTAAGTTCCGGCGCAACCCCGACCATGTTTCCCGCGACCGATTTCAAAATTGAAGTGTCGCAGGACGGCGTCACTCAAAACGCAAAGGTGCGGATCGTCACATTTAGGATGACCCCGGACGCTAATCCTTCCACGTCCAACAGGAGCACTATCGAGTTCAGCGGAATGAAGATGCGCGCGTACCACGCCGTCAGCTTTGTGGTGCCGCAAGGGCTTCATCCCGGGCCGGCAGAAGTTATCACGGTGGTTAAAGGCAAACGTGGAAATGCGATCGGCATGGAGATACTCGACAAGCCTTTGAAACCACTTGTGGGGACAACAGCCGTGCTGGCCTCGGCGAGCATGCCACCTGGTTGGACACCCAGGAAGATTGAAGGAAACGATTTCGGGTGGAGACTCGAACGTGGCGCAACTGTACATGTTTCTGTTAGACCACTCGTAGATCCTGACGATCCGAACTCAGCGGTTCTGATTCGCTTCAAGCAAGGCGGTGTTGATTACGACGCAGTCACGCGGGTTACGAGCTCTCCCGAGAAGATCGAGAAACGAGGACAAGGTTTCGGGTTCATGGCTGCACGCGAAGAATTGGAGCTCGATGTACCCGCGGCGCTAACGTTAGGCAAGGCTGAAGTCGAAATACGTCTGAAGGCGAATGGCCAGGTCAGCGATGCATTGACGATGGTAGCCACCATCACGGACATAACGCGTGCGACAGAGGCTCCGAATGTGAGTGCGCCACGCGTGCTGGTGGTGAGTCCGAACCGGGTCGGGGCGGGCCAATCGTTTCAGATCTCAATCGACCATCGCCGCACGCTAGAGCCGTCGCCGAAGGAAACACGAGTGATAGTTGAGCAGGGCAACGCGCGGTACTTCGCGACGATCGAGCCAAACTCAATGCTGATTGCTCTAACCAAAGAGCCCGACGTGCCGGTTGCCTTTTTCGTAAGAACCACGCGCGAGATCATCGGTCGTGCTCAAGTTCGCGTGCTGAACCCTTCGCGCGGCGAGCAAAACGGAATGAGTGCTCCGGTGAATATAGAGATCGTGGACGAAGTGCTTGCGCCGGAATTGATCGGCGTTAACGAATCGACTGACGAAGATCTGGCGCGTATGAAGCAGATGTATGAAACACTGAAGCAGGAAGGCAAAGATTTTACGGCTTATGATCCGAGCCGCCGGTATCTCACGGTACGCGTCCGAGGCATTGATTACAATCCGCAATTTGTTCGCATCACGCTTGAACAAGGAGATCAGAAATTCACGCTGTCACCACGTGATTTCTCGTTCTACGCGCTCGATGCACTGGTTGTAAGGCTACCGAAAGATCTGACCGGCGGCGACGTGAAGCTGACTATCGAAAACACTGACGGCGACAGATACAGCACTCCGGTCACGAAGTCCTTCGTGCTGCCGTCGCGTCAGTAGACTCGTTTCTACTTAACCAGCACACGCAGGCCGTGAGGGTCTGCACGCTCAACACCACCGACGATCCGGCTAATCGGGAGTCGAGCGATGAACCGTCCTCTCTTCCCACCTTCCTGAACACGAACAATCCCCACACCTGGCGTGCTGCCTACCGAGTTGTTGAATGCCGGATTATTTCCGGTTAACGGATTAGGACCACGCAGCGACATGAAAATAAATTTCCCGTCAGGAGAAATATCCAGCAGGTCAGGCGCCGGATCATTACTTACCGGCCCAACCAGGCTGAACTGGTCGACCACCGAGTTGTCCTTCGTATCGACGATGGTCATGTTGTTTCCGAACCTTTCGACAACCCACAGAAACCGATCCGCACTAGTAGCGACAGCGCCGTGAGAGTCAGAATCTGTACCATCGTGTGAGTAAATGAGTGTCGGCGCCGGTGTGTTGGGTGGATTCGAACTCAAGTACCCGCGCAAAGGGAACGAATAGAGATCTGCCTCTCTGGCGCCGCCGGAATTGATATACATCTGGCCGTTCGCCTGAACTCCTCCACAACCATCAGGATGCACGGTCGTTTTGTCATACTCGGCGATGATAGACATCGGCGTGGTGTTTGGATCAACTACAAACAGTCCACCGCCTGCGAGGGTGATAAAGGCGAAACGATCGCACCGGTCGATCACAGGACAAATGGGTCGAGCGTCAGGGCGCAACACGGCGTCCTGACACGGTGCTCCACTGGGTGTCGTGCACGTTGCCAGATTGATCTGAGCAGCGTTGTCGAGTGTGAAAGTATTAGTTTGATAGTTGGTGTTGATGCGCTGCAACAACCTGCCGTTTTGATTCGCCACCACCACGAAAGTTTCATCGTTTGCCGGAACAGATGCGTGCGCTTGCGCTCCAACGTCGATACACCGAATCGGCGCCTTTGTCGTTGTGTTCATAAACAACACATGTCCGGAAGCAACAAATGAGATCACGGCGTGGGTTCGGCTTCGGTTAAATGTGAACATGTGGGGACGTACGGGGGCGGTTCCGGTTTGCGCTACACACAGATCGCGCGACGCGCCGCCGAGATCCACGATTGCAGGGACAGCCTCCGACGCTTGTTCTCCTTTAAGATCGGCGCCGTTATAAGCATAAAGCGTCCCACCGCTATCCAGGGTGCCGTTGCCATCTTCATCTCTTGAATTTGATTGATCGATGACCCACACCTCGTAGTCGACGTTGTCATCCTCACCGTACGCGGGAGCGGTTGTTGCGGTGGGGATTGCCAACATTCCCGCCAAAATACCGGTCAAAATACCTAAGTAGATTCTGCGCTTCATGGTTGAGGTCCTCCTGTTAAAGTTCGACTTCGACCTATAAGCGAGAATTAGAGGTAAACGGGCTCAGTGAGTGAGTCGGAGATGTCCGAACGCGAGAGCGCCCGGCGATGAGCGGTTGAAAACGTAAGGTAGACGGCCTGTCTCTCTCGCATAACTTGCGACGACGCTTTCGATGGCGGCACGTGAGGTTTGATCGCCCAGAACTGCAACTGTTCCGCCACTGCCACCGCCAGTGATCTTTGCGCCAAACAGTCCTGAGGCCGGTCCTTCTTTGCGGACCAGGTCGACTAAAAGATCGGTTCCTGCGGAGTTCAAACCTAATGAGGTGTAACTTTGATGCGACTCGTACATCAGTTCGCCGAGCTCCTTGAAGATCGTTTGCGGAGCATCATTAACTTCACACTGGTCCAATAAATCAACAAAGCGCTGAACGCGTACGTTTTCATAAATCGGGTGCGCGGTTGGCATCCTGACCGCTTCCGGTAATCGGGGGAGAAATTGGCTTTCGAATTCTGCCGGCGAGATGTTTGCAAGGTAATCGACCTCTGTTCCCTTCAGATCCGAAATGATTCGCAAACCCGTAAACGCGGCGTCGCGCACCGAGCCGTAATCTCCGCCGCCAACCGAGTGACGTATCCCTGAATCGATGCCCCAAAGCATCAGTTGCCGCGGCAGTGTAATGATGCGTTTGAGTTCAGCCGGCTGGCATTGCAAGAAGAGCAAGCGATCACGCTCTCCAAACACGGAGGTCATCTGGTCCATCACACCACACGGCGCGCCGACCACGGCATTCTCGACTTTTTGACAGAGGAGCGCCTTATCACGCCCATCAAGGCTGATCCCAAACGCTTCCGCAACCGCTTGCATCACGGCGACTTCCAGAGCCGCCGATGAGCTCACGCCTTTTCCGAGCGGTACTCGAGATGAGATCAAGATATTCGCGCCACGGGTGAAGTTCACATCTCGTTCGCGCATCAATACGAGAAAGACACCAGCAACGTATGCCGCCCAGTGACTACCCGCGTCGCGCTCAAAGAACCCACGCCCTGTTTCATAATCTACGGGTCCATCAAAAACGCTCAACGGCATTGTGAACGACGAATGACGCATTTGGTCGTCTAACATCGTGACGATATTGAGAGTGCGCTCAGCATTCAACTGGACAGCGGCAAAAGTCGCTTCCGCGATCGGATATTCCAGAACATGTGAACCGGAGTAATCAGCGATGCCGCCCATCACGTCCAATCGTCCCGGAGCACGACTGACGATCAGATCACCTTCGACACTGAATAGATCCGGAGTGCGGTTGATGAGATCGATGAAATCCTGAACGTCGGGCGACTGGAACGGGTTGCCGTGAACGACGCGATACATTGAGTTATAACCCGCGGTTCTTCAGCGCCGCGTGGAGGAGAGGTTCAACCGTAGCGCGAATGTGTTGATTTGCGTAACCCGCCCAACTCACATCAGGCTCAACAGCCAGGCGCGCACTGAGCGGACCACCTTCAACATCTGTGACTATCACACCTGCTTCACGCGCGATGAGTTCGGTACACAAGTCGTAAGGATGGCAACACAGAAGCCGCGGCAGTCCACGTTCTGTGGTGATCGGCTCCATATGCGCTCTTAAGTCTGCCGTGAAGCGATCGTGTCCGGCGATTAACTCGTAAAGTTGACCACCCGTGGAGGTGTATTGATCCTCGAAGCACTGTGTTTTTCCCGGCAAAGGTGGTCCAACTGCTCCGCGGACGATCTCGTCGTCGATTGCAGCGAGCACGTCACGCACGCCCGGGAAGAATCGAACCACTTGCGAATAACTGTCAGTGATGTCGCGCGCAGTTGACGGATGCAGTTCGAGCGCCGTGCTCTCGCCGGTCAAGCGATTAAATCGTTCGGCTTGAAATCCTTCGCCGCGAAAGGCCCAAAGCACGTCAGAGAGGTGCTGCTTCGCGAGCGGTATCTCGGTTTGCAGGGCGAGCTCGATGTCGTTCAAGCCGGTGTTTGGACCGCGATTTGGAGCGACACCCGTGAGTATCCAGCCGCTGCGTTTTTGATACATCAAACCGCGTGTTCCGTCGATCGGATCCACGATGATTCGCCAAACGACGTCTGACTCGGCCGTGCCGCGCGGAAGCGTGATCTGGCCGTCAATTAATCCCTCGGCGATCAGTAGCACAGGCCCGAGCGGCACCACTTCGTGCTCAAAGAAATCGATCAACAGCTCTTCGCTAAAACGATCGAGAGCGAAGATCGTGTCGCCCTCCTGTTCGCTGACGACGGTTGCGAGTTCGGCCAACGATGCACGTTCGCACGCTTCCACTACCGAAGCGCGAATCATTCCGTGCAATCTACGCAACGGGTCAAGAAGTTTTCCAATATCGCCTGTCATTTCAACGACTCTTTGTAATGCACGTTAGCTTGCGCGCGCAGTTCGGCGGCCTTCTCTTCCGGCGAAGTGTCGCTGAGAAAATTGCCGCCGCCAACTTCGGGACCCGCAAGAAATTTCAAGAGATCCGGCTTGCGCAACGGCGGATGGAATTCGATATGAAAATGAAAACTGCGGTAATCGCCGCCGTCAGCGGGCGCCTGGTGCAACGGCATGACGTAAGGAAAAGACATCTGCCACAGATTGTCGAACCTCACAGTCACGTCTTTTAGCACGGCGGCGAAATCGAGAAGTTCGCGCGCGGAGAGCGTCGCAATGTTTGGATGCGTTTTTTTCGGAGCGACAAACACTTCATACGCATAGCGCGCAAAGTATGGCACGAAAGCAATGGCCGTTTCGTTTTCCACGATGATTCGAGTGTTTGCCTCTTGTTCGGCGGTGATGACATCCTGGAAAAGCACGCGACCGGTTTGCTCGAGATAAGCCTGGCTCACGCGAGCTTCTGTCTCGATCGTCTTGAAGACGAAGTTGGTCGCATAGATCTGGCAGTGTGGATGCGGATTCGAAACGCCGACGACTTCGCCTTTGTTTTCGAAAATCAGCACGTGATTGATATCTGGGCGGCGACTGAGTTCGTCGTACTGTTCCTGCCACACGCGTAACAGTTGTTGAATATCATCAAGCGTCAATTCAGCTAACGTGAGATTGTGTTTCGGACTGTAACAAACCACCCGCGCGATTCCTTGCGCCGGACGATTCTGATAAAGACCGGTGGGCGGTTGCGCCGGAGACGGCGCGTGCAGCGACACACACGGATGATCGTTCTCAAACACGAATGTTTGCTCGTAATGAGGATTAGCTTCGCCGCTGACACGCACGTTGCCCGGGCAAAGATAACAATCCGCGACATACTCGGGCAGCGCGGGCGCACTCTGGCTCACAGTGCTGCCACCCCACGGGCGATCCTGGCGATGTGCAGCGACTACGACCCACTCTTCTCTAAGCGGATGCCATCGCTCTTCCCACGTCATTTTAGCTCACGGAAATATTTAGCCACAGATTACACAGATTTCATAAAACGATCTGTAATCATCTGTGTAATCTGTGCCCAAGTTCGATCATAGTTGCCTTGCGTCCGAGGGGAATCGTGAACGCGTCTCGTTCCTTAACAAAATTCTGTCCCGGCACGTATGTTCCCACGGAAGCAATGCGCGCCGGTTGTTGTACCCGAAGCCGAGCATTCGGCGTATACGGATCGGCTCGCGAGAGTGTTACTCGCACGAGCCTGGACCGTGTGTTAATCGCGATACTTTCAAAGGTACCCGCGTCAAGTGTCAACCATAAACCCAGCGGTGCGATAAACACGCGTTTGCGAAATGAATCGAGCGGCTGAACATTCACCCAGTTGCCGCGAATGCTGACGTTTCCGCCAAACGATTGCCAGCCGAACTCCGGATGATCGATCACGTACGTGGCCGTATTGAACGCATGACCAAAGAAGTTTGGACCATAGTCCCCCGTGTACGGATCCCATTTCAGCGTCGACGGAAACGAATGAAACGCTACCGACGCAAAACCTTCCTGATCGATGTTGGAGAGCGCGCCCATCGTGCCGCCATAACCAACACGCAACAGGTACTCATCGTCAGGATTTTCTCGAAAGTGCGCGAGCACAGGAATCGCGTTGAGCCCCGATCCGTAATGATGTAACTGCCGCTCAATCCTGCGTATCTTGCCACCATAGAGAAAGTCCCAGTAACGTCGTGCGTTGCCGTTGTAACCCCAATGCGGCACGGTTGGCATGTACGCGATGATCGAGTTTAATGCGACGAGAGCTTTGTCGTCGTGACCAAAGTATTTGCACCACGCGTAGACTTCTTCCTGACCGGTCGAATCCCACGCCATCTCGCTTCCGAAGGGATACGGTTCCTGCTTCCAGCGATCGGTGCGTTCCTTCATCAAGGTTTCGACAACTTGCGCCTTTTCCTTCCACTCTTCTCTTTTCAAATCTTCCAACACCGCGACGAGGATGTCACCCTCCATCAACCCGAGCTCAACGTAGCCAACTCGACGCCGCCCGTTCGGCTGCCGGCCAAACATGAATTTGACGGTTTCGTACGCCTGATCCAGGTACCAATCCCACGAGTGATTACTCACCAGCCCCGTATGGTTTCGCGCGAGGCGATACATGGTCCAGTAAGCCGCGACGACGTGAGGATAGTTGTATCCGCGCCCGATCGATTCGGCATCGACCTTCTTCCAACTCGTCCACGTGGTCCAGTTCAGTGCAGGATCGTATTTCACATCAGGCAGATCCTGCGGCGAGTAGTAAAAGAGACTCTTCCTTACACCATACTTGTTTGGACCATCTTTGTATTGAAGGCCGCCCCATAAAACGCGATCGATAAACTGTTCATACTTCGCAATCTCTTCCTTGCGTGGTTGCCCAAACTGCTTCATCGCAGCCGCAAGCCACGAACCCGAGCCACCTTCATCACCGAGCCCGGCAATCCACACGCGGCTGTCCTGCGTCACGATCTTGTTTGTCTCACGATCGTAACTCATCACTGAAGGACTGCGATGAAATGGATCACTCGGATCGTCGAACCATTGCCGCGTGAAGAGAAAGTTTCCGAGGTCGGCGACTGCCTGGGCCGGCGGCTTAATCACGTAATAACTGATCGACTGCGTGGATCCGTCTGTATAAGTGAGCGCAAGACGCACACGTCCCCACTTCTTCCCACGTACTCTATACGTTTTCCATTTTCGTGCTGTTACGCGATCCTCTTTGATCTCGAGTGCGCCTATTGGATCGACTGCGAAGCTCTTCACTTTGCGTTCGTGATTTATGAAGAGACGTCCATCGATGTCCATGGGCAACACGTAGCCCGGTATACCGATCGCTACGGCGCGCTTGTCTTGCGCGAGTGCTTTTTCAATATTCCGAATTTCACTTGAAAGCAGAAACTTGACGCCGTAAGTTCGCGTCCCGCCGGGAGCGATCGTTGCGAATGTGGGGGGATTCCATGGAACGACACCGCGCCACTCCTCTTCGGCAATGGCGTGCGTGTGGACCATCCACGCAAATGTGCCTTCGAATGTTTGACTCGGTCTCGTCGGTTCAGCGAGTAGTTCGTACGCCTCGAATGGCGTTTGGCCGTCGGGCACAACGATTAATGCCGGGCCTGCGCCGCTCAACCGGGTTACCTGCAAATATCCGGCGTCTTGTCCGATGTAAGGATCAGAAAATGAACACTTCTCGTGCGCTTCTTTGAGGTTACGTCCGGTGATGATGTTGTTGAAGATCATCGGAATGCCAAGCGCACCGACTTGAACCGGTTGATGGGTCTTGTTCTTCAGCTCGAAGCGCAGGATGAGGCGATTGTTATCGACGATCCACGAACGTTTGATTTGCAGTGGAATATCAGAAGGCAGCGTTGGCGAGAGATCTGCTGTGGCCAGAGTTGGACCAACAGGAGTTGACGGCTCAACGGGCTTGCGCGACTCGGCTGTATCGTACTTCTGCCATGGTCCAAAATTGCCGGCGCGCAGGCGAAGAATGAGATCGCCGAGATGGTGATAACGATTCGCGGCGCGTTGCACCAAACGATCGGCGGGTGTGAAGTCGAATCCCGGAGTGGCTTTCGGTTCGAGTGCGGCGACCGTTTGCGACGACTTGTCTAACCTTAGTTTGAAGTCAGGTGTTTCGAGGTCGAGGGTTTGTGCACAAACGGAATAAGGTAGCCACAAAAAGGCACAAAAAGCACAAAAGAGTGTGTTAACACTTTTGTGCTTTTTGTGCCTTTTTGTGGCCACTATCTCTCGTCAGCTCGAACTATTCGAATACTAAAGACAGTCGCGGTTTCGTTGCCGCCCGTTGACTGAAATCGAACGGTCACTTTCTGCTTGTCTTTAATAAGCTCCGCGGGCAGTTTGTATTCGACATCATAGAAGCGCCCTGTCGGACTGCCGGGCGGGTAACGTTCGATCGTCCCATCCCCTACGCGTTGTCCATCCACCAGAATTTCAAACGTTCGCTTGGCACGTTCTTCGGTACTGAAGGTAACGACCAGCGCCAACGGTTTGGCGGCATCAACCGGCAACTCGTATGAAAACCACTTCTTCGATCGCCGGCCTGCGCGACCCTGTATGCGATCGGGTGCGGAATCCTCACTCTTCGCGTTGAAAGACTTTTCTTTTTCGGTATCTCCAGGCGTCACAAAAGCGACAGTCGCGGCTTCGAGTTTCTGTTGTTTGGCTCGCTCGGCGTTCAGCGCGTCGATCTTCCTGGTCCAACTCTCGTTCGTGTCGAGGTCCCAGTAGACGGAATAAGTTCGCCGGTGCAACCGGTAAAACGGAACAAACTCAACCTCGCTAGCCTCGCCTGCCGTGTTGCGGCCGACACCCGCAGTGCGAAACACACCAAGGTTGTCACGCGCCGGCTGTAACCATACCGTCAGCGGTTTTTCTCCGGTGATCAACGCGGGCGAGTCCGCTGGACCACCGCGCCGTTCAGGACCGAGATCACCAGCAAGCACGAGTGGTCCCCACATTAACGCCGCACGACGGTTATTGTCCGCGAGTCCCTCGATGCGCAACGTCTTTGGCAGTACAAGTGAAACGCTGTCGCCGGTTTTCCACTTTCGATTCAGTTCGACATACGAACCAGGACGAGGCAAACGGTCGACCTTTTTTCCATTCACTTTTACCGAGAAACCATCACCGGCCCACGACGGGCGACGCAAAGCTAACGTAAAAGACTTCGGCTGTTGCAGAGCGAAGTTCAACGTCGCTGCATCGCCTTCGGGAAACGTTGTCGTCATCGTGACTGTTGCGCCTGCTGCTTTCCAGTTTGCCGTCGACGGAATATAAAGATTTATCCAGAGACGATCGCCTGACTCATAATAGATCCCGCTGCCGTGAAGAGCATGGCTCTCCATGCCACTACCGACACAACACGTGAAACTACGAGACATGTCCTGGTACTCGTGGCGCACTCCTCGACCGATTGGAACCATGTAACACGTGCGGCCATCCTGAGGATCGATTGACGCGAGGATGTGATTGAATAAAGCGCGCTCGTCAAACTCCGCATACTTGATGTCGGGATCAATAGCAAAAAGACGCCGCGTCATCTTGAGCATGTTGTAGACATTGCACGTTTCGTTCGTCCTTCCGTCTACCCGCTCGGCCAACTGATCGGGTGGTCCAAAATACTCGTCTTTGCCGTGTCCACCGGTGGCGTAAGTGTGATCGTTGACAACGGCGTCCCAAAAGAACTCGGCGGCAGTGCCGTCGGATCGATCGCCGGTGTAGATGTATTGCATCAACACTCCGAGCATCTTTGGAACCTGCGTATTGCCGTGTTGTCCCGCCAATTTATCTTCACGTCGTTTGAGTGGATCGAGAAAGGCGGCATGATCGAAGCGACGCGAGAGTGCGAGCCATCGTTTATCGCCAGTGTCGGCAAAGAGATCTGCAAGCACCTCATTCATGCCGCCAAATTCAGTGTTGAGCACACGCTGCATCTGTTCGGCGTTAAGCGGCTTCAGCACTGTCTCGGCCCACGCGGCAAATTTGACGAGAAGCTCGAGTGCAACCGGGTTGCCCGTGTACCGGTAAGTGTCTCGAAGTCCGGCAAAAGTTTTATGCAGCGTGTACCAGGGAGACCAGAGACCATTCAGATCAAAGAAGGTTGACTTGATATTTCCTTTCGCGACTTCCGCGAACTGTTCTCTGAGACCCTCGATCGCGCCGAGATAACCGTCGCCGTTCTTTTCCTGAACCTCCTTCATCTCCTTGATGAGGTAGTCAGCCCGTTCCTTGAAACGCGGATCGCCGGTACTCGCATACATCATCGACACACCGGATAGATAATGACCGGCGATGTGACCTGTGAGATTTTTGCCGTCGCCATCCCATCCCGGATAACCTTGTGCTTTTGGTTGAAGGCCGGCGCGCTTGCGGTAATAGGCCATCATGCGATCAGGTTCGAGCTTGAGAAGGTATTCGCCGTTGAGATCCTGCGCACGTTTCAATGGCCCACCAGTTACACGCACAGACGACAACGGCAACGGTCGCGCCGACGTCTGGAATCGCGTTCTTGATCGGCTGAGCCCTGGCCGCACTCGTTATCGAAAAGAGGACGAGCACCGGGCCGAGCGTTTTGATTTTCATTCGGTGCAAATAAAGCCACAAAACGGCATAAAAAGCCAAAATTTTCTTCGCATCACCGTAACTTTTCAGCTAAAACTCAGTTTTAATCATTAGCAAACTGGCGCGAGGCTAAGTTGAGTCGGGTTACTGAATCGGACGAACGCATGGCGGTAGAGGCTGCTCAGAAGGATCCGGGCCGCTTTGCGGAGCTCTATGAGCAGAATTTCCATCGGGTTTATGCGTATGTAGCTCGCCGGATTCACGATCGATCTGAAGCACAGGACCTCACCGCGCACGTCTTTCAACAAGCCCTGGCCAACATTGCAAAGTTCAAATCGCGCGGCGCTCCCTTTGTGACGTGGCTCTATCGAATTGCCGCAAACGCAATTGCCGACCACACACGAAAGAAGTCACGCGAAACGACGGAAACCGAAGTTACGACGAATAGCTCAGTGGACTCGGATCTCGAACAAGTAGAACGTCGCGCACGACTCTTCAGCGCCGTCGAAGCGCTTCCCGAGGATCAGCGCAAAGTGATTTTGCTACGTTTTGGCGAGGAGAAAAGTATTCGTGAGATCGCGTCCGATCTCAATCGCAGCGAAGGTGCAGTCAAGCAACTTCAGTTTCGAGGTTTAGAAAATCTTCGCGCACGCTTGCGCGATCAGGCTTAAGTAAATGGCTGAACGTTCCATCATCGATCAATTGGACGACGCCGTCGCCGCGCTGCTCGCCGAACGCGAACCCGCGGTGAACGAAGCGGATCGTGAGTTGACGGAACTTGTAGCGGTTGCGCGCGAATTGCGAGGACTGCCGTCCGACCAGTTCCGCGCCGCGCTCAAAGAACAATTAGGAGGCAAGGACATGAGTACCGCAGCTAAACAAATCGAAGCCGCGCCGCAACCATCGATGTTCGTTCCTTATTTGTGCTACCGCGACGCCGCGGCTGCAATCGACTTTTACAAGCGCGCCTTCGGAGCCACTGAGTTGATGCGGCTTGCAGAGCCCGGCGGAAAGATCGGTCATGCCGAGCTTCAGGTAGAAAACGCTGTGTTCATGCTCTCCGATGAATACCCCGATTACGACGCAATTAGCGCCGAAACACTCGGCGGTTCACCGATCAAGCTGCACCTGTATGTTGCAAACGTGGACCAGTTTGCAGAGCGTGCGATTGCTGGAGGAGCTGTTTTGACTCGGCCCATCGAGGACCAGTCGTATGGAGATCGCGCCGGACAACTCAAAGATCCATTCGGTTACACATGGATGGTGGCAACACATCAAAAAGACGTCTCAGTCGCCGATATGCAAAAGGGCTTTGATGAGTTCCTTGGGGAACGTGAGAGTAAACCGAAGTCGAAGAACTTCAGGCGCGAGGGCTTCCACACGGTTACGCCTTATATCATCGCGCAACCCGCAGTCGAGGTAATCGACTTCGTGAAGGAGGCGTTCGGAGCAGTTGAATCGTTCCGCTCGACAGGTTCCGCGGGCGGGCTGCATTGCGAGGTAAAGATTGGTGATTCAGTTGTAATGATCGGCGGTGGTCCAGGTTTTGAGCCGCGCCCGGTCGCCATTCACTTGTATGTTCCGAATGTGGACGAAGTTTTTGACCGCGCAGTTGCTGCGGGAGCGACGTCGCTGGCGGCGCCGTCAGACCAGGAGTATGGCGAACGCGTCGCTGGTGTTAAGGACGTTGGTGGAAACGAGTGGTACATCGCGAAGCGCTTTGATCAAACGCCGATTCAGGATCTGCACATGGTCACGGTTTACTTCCATCCTGTCGGCGCGCCGAAGTTCATCGACTTTTTGCAGAACGCGTTCGGAGCTGAGGTGGTTGAGCGCCACCAATCGAACGAAGGGTTCGTTTATCACGCGAAAGTGCGTCTTGGTGATTCGATCGTCGAAATGGGCGAAGCGCACGATCAATGGCAATCGATGCCCTCGGCGATTTACATGTACGTAGAGGATGTGGATGCGACCTACAAGCAAGCGCTGAGCGCCGGTGCGACATCAGCAAAGGAACCTTCAAACGAGCCATACGGCGATCGGAGCGCATGGGTGAACGATGAATTCGGAAATGTTTGGTACTTATCCTCGCAGATCTGATCCGCGTCTAAAATATAGATTTGAAGTCGTCGCGTTCCTCCTTACGCCGAGCTACGTACAACGCACGCTCTTGATCGGACAAAATCCTGACGGTGGGAACGGGCGGGATGTCATGGATCGAGTAGGTCATCAGCCCCGTTAACCCAGATCCGTGGCATTGCGTGCAACGTGTTCGCAGAGGTGCGAGGACTGGTCCACCCGCTTCACGGATCGGCGTTGCAAAATCGTAATCATTCCCTGCGGAGATCAGATACGATGGACTCTCGGGCGAAAACTCAACGAGCCCACCTGATGTTGGTTCCGTCAACAACTTTCGACGGCTCAGCTCAAACTGTCGCAGCTCAGCCGGATGGCTGTTGAAAAACCGGAACTGAACGTCGCTAAACAAAGGTGAAGGAACAACCTGGCCCGATGCATCGATCAGTAAGTTCTGAACAACAAGCGCGACCGCCTCAACCTTGTCGTGACGTTCACTTTGTTTAAGACTCTCGACGAACTGAGCGGGATCAGACGGTCGAGTTCGAGGCTTCACAAACACTCGTGCAGCACGGCGATAACCGGCCGCGTCCTCATGGTGACGGTGCGAAAGCAGCTCGATTTCCAACCACCCACTTTCAGTTGAAAACAGATCCGGCAGCTTACTTTCACCGGCTGTAACGAGGAAATTATTCTTCAGCGACTTGATCTCATCGCCCGACAATGCGAGTTTTCGAATAAATTGCCGTAGCAGAGTAAGAAGTTTTCCTTCCGGATCAGACTGATCTGCTTTGATTACCGGACTGCCGCGTCGCATTCTGTAGATGACGTCGTAAGCTCCCCAGACATCAGCCTGCATCAACGCGCGTTCGACAGGAGATCGAACTTTAGTTTCATCGATTGCTTCACGAAGAGCAGCGCTGAATTCGGAGTAGCGTGGTTCAGATAAGATTTGCGAAGGCCCGTCGTTCGGTAAAGAAGGTTGGGTATAGAGGTTCGATGGCTCTGTCGCCCAGTTCGGTCCTCGTAAACTGTGCTTTGCTGATACGTAACGGCTGTATGCCGATTCCGAGACCGTGAAGCTGCATGAAGGGCGCGCCTTCACGATAAGCGTCCGATAAGCGATGCTTTACGGTGCGCGTAAACAACGCGCGAAAGATTCGATTCCAGGAGTCGTTTGGATCTGCGGCAAAGATCGAATCGGGATTGTCGGAGACGAAGACCGCCGCGGGCGCAACTGGTTCACTCGCCGTGGTGGGCCGCGTACACGAAGCGGCGGCAACTGCAAGTGTTAAGATAAGCATCAACCGGAAAGGCATTGTGCAGATTAGACGAGCATGGGACCAAAAACTTCCGAATAGTTATGTGTGGACGATTCACTCTTAAAACACCAGAGCGCGTAAAGTTCGAGCAGTTAAATTCGTTCGATCCGGACGACTATGTTCCACGCTACAACATCGCTCCGAGTCAAGAGATTGTGACAGTCGTCGAGCGCGAGTCTGTAAGAGAAGCCACCCTGCTTCGCTGGGGCCTGATTCCTTACTGGAGCAAAGAACCAAAAGGATTCATCAACGCGCGGGCGGAGACACTCGAACAGAAGGCGGCCTTCAGCGACTCCTTTCAAAAGAGACGATGCTTGATTCTCGCAGATGGTTTTTACGAATGGGAGCGGAACGGCAAAATCTCTCAGCCTTATTATTTTCAGATGAAGGACGGGGCGCCTTTCGCCTTTGCCGGTATCTGGGACCGATGGAAAAGCGGAGACACATGGATCACTTCTTGCGCCATCATCACCACGGGGGCTAACGAGCTGTTAGCTCGAATTCATCACCGGATGCCGGTCATCATCGGCCCCGAATACGTTAGTCAATGGCTGGCTGAGGACCCCAGAACCGACCACCTGAAACATCTCCTTGAGCCTTTTCCTGCCTCCGAGATGATCAGCCACACTGTCAGTCATGACGTTAACGACGTTAAGGTTGACGACCCGCACCTTGTCGAGCCTGCGGACACCACTGTCGGGGTCAATCTTCGATTATTTTAGCCGCCACACCCGCTTCCAAACTGACCGATTCCTCATCAATTCATACCAACTTGCCCGGAATAATGCGATCAACAATCATTTCCGTTGACAAACAAAGTTTTGGCCCAATATGATTCTTTTGCGCCACGAGTCATAGGGTAAGAGGCGCACCCAACCTGCTTGAATCCCCACGGAACGAGCTCCCCCTATGAACCACCTTTTCCTCAGTCTCCTTCACAAAAGTGACCTGAGCCCTATCCCCAACCGTAGAGGAGTAACGCGACTATGTTTAAAAGTGTCCTGAAGTTTCTTGCCACCGCAGCCCTCATAACGATGACAGCAGTGATGACCTCAGCTCAAACTACCGGGTCCGTCACGATGAACGCAACCGTTTCGAATTTTGTTGAATTAACTTCCGGTGGAGCCGTCACGCTTACCGGTAACCTGGGTGGCAGCGTCATCACTGATGGAACCGCCAACAGTCCCCTGGCAGTAGTCGTAAACCTGGGCGAACTCGGCCCGGCCAATACGAATTCATTTGTGAAGTTGAGCGTGCCCGTCCGGCTTCGCAGCAACGTAGCTTATCAACTCAATATGGTGAGCAGTGTTGCCGGCGCAGGCGCAACAGCCTTTAGTCTTAAAGATACTGACGTCGGTTTCGGTTTGACGCCCGCGGCTCGTCCGGCGAATCTCGCGGCGGGTGTGGATACGAATGCAACCCCTGGCGATCCAACGGTCGGCGGCAGCACGGACGCCAACGGACGTTGGGTGTTTGCGGGAGCTAACTCGACTCTCGGCGCCTATGCTGTTTCAGGTGCAGTGTTGAGTGGACCACGCATCAACCAGGCAGTCTCCGCAAACAGTGCAACCAACTTAACCTTTCCGGCGATCTTTGCCGTGAAGCCTCAGTTCTTTGATCCAGCCCCGGCGATTACGATTACCGCGCAGTTCACAGTCGTAGCGCTTTAATCTTTACCCCCTGCAGTCTAAATGGCACCGGTCGTTAGCTTTTTGCTGACGGCCGGTGAACCCATATCTCACGTCAATCATGCCCCAGCGAATCATCAGAATACTCCTGCCAACTCTGCTGCTGTTTCTCGCGGCGATTAACTGTTTAGGACAGACTTCGACGACTGGAACGGTGAGTATGAGCGCAACCGTCTCGAAATTCGTCGAGCTCAACTCCGGAGGCGCAGTCACTCTCACCGGTAACTCAGGTGGTGGTGTCACGACGGATGGAGTCGTCAATACTCCGCTTGCGGTCGCAATCAATCTTGGTGAACTTGGTCCAGGTAACACCAATCCCTTCGTCATCGCGCAAGTGCCACTCAAGCTGCGAAGCAACGCGGCTTATGTGTTGTCGATGAGTGCAGCGGTAACGAGTTCCGGCACTACCACAAACAGGATCGGAGCCGCTGACGTAGGTTTTGGCCTCGGAACAATCACGAGATCGGGAACCGGCGTCAGTACAGCAGGCTCGGACACGAACGCCACTTCGGGTGATCCGACTCTGCCTGCGAATGGATCTGTGAACGCAACGAGTGGTCGTTATGAATTCACCGCGGTGAGATCGAATCTCAGCGCCTTCTCTGCAGCCACAACCGCGCTCAGCGGTCCTTTCATCATGAACGCAGTGCCGCGGAGTAATGCAAACGGATTAGTCGTGCCTGCATTCTTTGCAATTAAGCCGCAGTTTTTTGAAAACGGAACTACTACGATCTCCGTCACTTTCACCGTGACCGCACCCTAATGCGACTCACATACACATTTCTCATTGTTGTGACTGTTCTCGCTGTCGCCCAGACTGCTTCTGCGCAGGCGCTGGACATCAGCAGCGGTGGTCAACCCACAATCACAGGGTCTCTGAACGGTTCAATAACCGGCAGTGCCAGTGTGTTGGATAATCTGGTAGTCACTGTGAACTTCGGGGAAGTCTCGCCGGCTAATACAAATGCGATTGTAACGGTGGTTGTACCGATCGCGCTTCGAAGCAATCAACCGTACCAGGTCTCGGTCTCATCCAGCGGCCTGAACAACGCAAACATTCAGGCCCTGCAAGCATCAGACATCGGTTTTGGTATCCAAAATATTCGCCGGCTGGGTGGCGCCGGCCAAATCTGCACTCAGAGCACTCATGTCATTCGCTCGCCGTTCGATAACGATCCTGCTGCGAGTGCAACCATTGGAGTTAACGGGCGCGTGACTTATCCATCATCGCTTGCCAGTTTATCCGGTTCGACCGTAATTCTTACTGGCCCGGAACTCTCAAAGAACAACAGCTCGAAACGCCAGCAAAGTGATGGTTACATCTTCGACGCCGTTTTCACGCTAACACCGCAGTTTTTCGCGCCCGGAGTTTCTTCCGCAACTCTTATCTTCACGATCGCGCCTGGTCCAAACGTTCCCTGCTAAGAGGTTCCAACATGTTCCGATTCGTAATCGTTCTCGTTTGGTCTTTGACGACGCTGCTGTGCGTGAGCGCGCAGGCCCCGGGTCCAACTCCCCCGGTTAGTGGTATCTCACTGGCGCCCGCTCGCTTTGAACTCGAGATGCAACCAGGTTCAGAAACTACTGTAGTCGTTAACCTCGACTATCACACCTCGGCGGGAACCGCACAACCCGTGCGCATCGTCGCAAGCTTGAATGATTGGACCATCGATCGCGATGGCAAGGTGAGATTCGAAAAGGCGAACACGTTACCGAACTCCGCGAGTTCGTGGGTGATCCACAGTCCCGCGGAAACGATGGTGATACCCGGGAACCTGCATGCAATCAGAGTCACCATTTCAGTTCCAAAAGATGCGACGCCGGGAGATCACCTGACGTCACTCGTTGTCGAACAACGGCCTGACAGCATAAAGCTCGATCAGACTCGTCGCCAGGTAGTGATTCGATATCGAATGGCGGCGGTGTTTTATATCAAAGTGCCGCAACTCAGCCGGCAGGGATCGTTGGAGAGTCTTAAAGCAGAAGCTACTGAGAGCGAAGTAACTGTCACTCCTCTTCTCAAGAACGGCGGCAACAGTGTCATTCGTCCGCTGACTTCGTTGAAGATAACGGATAGTACTGGTCTTTCGATCGCAGAGTTGCCGCAGAAAGAAGCTTTACCTTTGCTGGGAGGTTCTGAATTGGCTCAGCCGGTCGTTGTCGAGACGCGTCTGCGACCCGGTACTTACAACGTGAAGTATCGCGTTGATTTTCAGGATGGTAATCGACCGACAGAAGGAATAACTGAGTTAGTCGTTAAAGAGCGTTAGGTGGACCATCCATGGTCCGCGTGACTGAGGTTTGACATGAATACGCAGGGTGATTTGCAGTGCGTTGTTTGGAGATTGAAGAGTACCGCCGGTTGAAATACGCGGTCCACTAGCGACGAGGAAAGGTCCGGCCAACCCTTCCGGGTCGAGATGCTTGGGTAGTTCGAGGCTATTGATCGCCTCAGGTGAAACGAACCTTCCGGTGGTCCTCACGTCTATCACGGACAGTTGCATCAGTTGGGCGGTTTGAGATTCGACTCTGGCCCGGATTCTGAAATCGATATTTGAACGAACGAGCAAAGGCACATGAATGACGTCAGAGTCGACGCCGTTGCCTGACAAAGTCATTCGCACCGTGCCACCACTGCTCACCACATCAACATTTACGTCGCGCTGAGTTGAATTCGGTGCGACGGAGAGAGCGACCACTTCGCTCACTCTCCCCTGAACTGTTACCGAGCCGGGTTGTGCCTCGACGGTAACAGCGAAAATCCACAAAAAGGCACACAAACCACAGAAAACTTTGCACAGGTCCTTTAGCATTTTGAGGTTTATAACACAGATTATCATCGTAAGTCTCTGCTGCCTCGGCATGGCTCAGGTGCCGGCGCTCGCTCAAAAAGAGACCTCTGTAATCATCGTTAACGAACGAGCACTCGTTGGACCAAACACAACTCCACAATTACGCGGCGGCCGGTTGTTTCTTCCCATCGCCGCCGTCGCCCAGGCCCTCGGCGATACACTCAGCTCAGATTCAACAACCCGCACCGTGACGATTCGTCGCCAGAACGGCACGACCGCGGTTTTCAATGCTCAGTTGAATGAAGTGCGCGAGAACGGCGCGGTCGTTTTAACGCTTTCCGGCAGTGCCGACCTGATTTTTCCTCCCACACCTAACGAACTGATGTTACCCGCCGAGATTCTCGCAGCACTTTTAGACGTGATCGTCAGGCGCGACGAAAACAATGCGATCGTCATCAGCCGCAAAGGCATTCAGGTTGAGACAATTCGGCCCGGAGCTAAACGTGCGCCGTGGGAACTCTTTCAGATCGAGTACGACTACAACTTCAGTCGATATGCTTCGACTGGTGATCATAGTCTGGTCCTGCGTGGAACCGGGCGCGCGGGCGACGCTAAGTTGAGTTTCATTGCAAACTCGTCGATCGGTATCACGAGTAATTCTTCGCGACCGAACCTGCATGGTGGAAGTGTCAGGCTGGATCGCCCAAACGGACAAAGTTTCGTTGGCGGGGAATTTGGTACCGGCACGGACGTAGAATTTATGACCGCGGCGGTGCGCGGCGGGTTGGTCCAATTGCCCTGGGATCGCGTTCGACTCGACTTCTTTGGCGGGCAAACAACTTCGGGATTGGCGGTGGCGCCGCCGCCTGATAATCCCCAGCATTTATTGCTGCCCGTCCGATACGACACAAAGATCTTCGGCGTAATGGCAACAACTGACCTCATAGCTCCACGGCGGCCTGACTTTACGTTTTCCGCCGGGGCGATGCACTTTGGTGGTCCAAGCCGAGGAGGCAACATGGTTGCGGGCGGAGTAAAGTACACATCGGGTGTTAACCGTTTTCAGGCGGATGTCGCCATGGGCCAGTTCGACGGCATGACCTCGGGCACGAGCAAAACATCAGGCGCCGGCGTTGCGATCAATCTCACGGGTTCTTATCGGCTGACAAATGAATTGCTCGTACAAGGCCGGTACGCTTACGTCGGTCCAACATTTCTGAGTCCTCAAAGTGGAATACACGCGCCGAATAACCTGGCCGCGGCCGGCGTGAGTTGGCAACCGAGAAACTGGCTTACGGCAACAGTCAGCGGAAGTACCGCGACGATCCCTGGAAGGACAGGACAGTTTAATCGCTACTTAACGACGACGGTGAATCTTACGCCGAGTGAAACGTGGCCCACTCTCTTTATCTCGCACACGCAGAGCAGCACGACGCAATTGAAAGACGCGGGGTTCACACTGATCACTGCGACGAAGCGATTCGACAACTGGCACATGTTCGTCAATGCTGCGCGTGTTAAGTCGTTCGGTGCTACGAGTCTGAATTTGCAAGCTGGTGGAAATTTTCGGATAAACCAGGCAAACACTTTCGAGGTGAGCCAGTCGGTGGGTAGTCGAGGACTACTTAGCGGTACCGCAACGTGGCAAATGTCCAACCTGTTTCGTAGCCGCTTCGCTATCAGCGGCGGGCTCGGTTACACGAAAAGTGATACCGAACGCTTTCACCTTTCGCAGCATCTATCAACGTCCATCAAATTGCCACGCAATAGCACGCTGCAATTCAGTTACTTACGAACGCAAACAGGCACGACGGCGTTACTCACTTTGCACGGCTTGTTTTTCTCATCACGTCATGCAGAGCGTGCCATCAATGGCCCACTCGCGGATTTGAATTCTTATGGCACGGTGTCAGGCAAGGTTTACCAGGACGTTAACCTGAATGGACGTTTTGATCCGGGGATAGATCTCCCACAGGCAAATGCGAGAGTTCGTGTGGATGGGAGTCGTTACGCTGTTTCGGATACAAACGGCAACTTTCAGATCGACACTATTACGCGCGGTGAGCATTCCGTCTACTTAGATCTGCTGTCAGTACGCGCTGATCTCACGTTGTTGGATAACACGCAGCAACTAATCACGCTCGATACGCGTGATGTTGTGGTTGATTTTCGCGTCGTACGCACCGGCCGCGTAAGCGGAGTCGTATGGCTTGACCTGAATGAGAATGGGCGCATGGATGATTCCGAACGCCCGTTACCTGACGTGCGCGTTGTGACCGGAAGTGGTCGCGACACGTTAACGGATCAGAATGGTTACTTCCTGATCGGCGACCTGCCACCGGGAGAGCACATACTGTTGCTCGATGAGAAAACGCTACCGGAACGAACGCGATCCACGGGCGGCTCTCAAACTATCAAGATCGCGGCAGGCAACGAAACCACGACTCTCCTCCCCGTCACAAACATCCCCGATCAGATCAAAAAATTCCCTAAATAATTAGCCACAAAAGGCACATAAGTCACATAAGTTAATCCGTTTTCTTTCTTATGTGACTTTTGTGCCTTTTGTGGCCCTATTCGTATCTCAACGCTACAAGCGGATCCACTTTTGTCGCACGCCGGGCGGGAATCGCACTAGCGAGAACACCCACGACCGTCAGCAACACCGCGACGCTTGTGAACGTCACCCAGTCAGTCGCGCTGATCCCAAAGAGCAACGTTTGCATTACGCGCGTAATGCCCAACGCGCCAAGCAAGCCGATCCCGATACCGATTGCAGTTAACACGAAGCCCTTTCCGACGATCAACTTCAACACATCTCCGCCTTGTGCTCCCAGCGCCATTCTGATCCCTATCTCACGTGTGTGATGTGAGACGGTATATGAGATCACGCTGTAAATGCCAGTCAATGTCAGGATTAATCCAGTGACGCCAAATAACGCAAACAGCAACGCATAAAACCTCTGTTGCGACGTCGTATCGGAAATCGCCTCCGTTAACGGTCTCACTCTCGTCACCGCCACCGTCTTATCACTGGCGCGAATCGCATCTGTGAAACTGCGAGTGAGCGCTGCCGGATCATTCGTTGTGCGTACAAGGAAATTGCCCCAGGTCCAACTATTCTGCTGGTGCGCCAGATAGATTTCGGGTGAGGCGGCTCTCGTCAAACTATTGTGATGTATGTCGCCAACAACACCAACGATCTCATACTGTTTAGGATCGCCCGGATTCTGGTTCACACCGAGCTCCCTGATGCGTTTACCGATCGGATCATCGTTCGCGAAGAAGACCTTCGCGAACCTCTCGTTGACGATCGCAGCGCCAACGTCACCGCGCTGTTCCTGCTCGCTGAAGTAACGACCCTTCAGGAGAGGAATTTTAATGGTTTGAAAGTATTGCGCAGTAACGTTTCGCACGTTTGCGGCCGGCTCTTCTCCGGGCTCAGGCGCAGCATAACCTTCGAACCTGAAGTCTCCACCAATCTCGGCGCCACTGAAAGGCATCGGCGCGACGAGCGCGGCGCTCTCGACACCCGGCAAGGCCCTGAGTCGCTCGAGCGTTTGGCTTACGTAACGCCGCCGCGCTTCGGTGTCGTCATAAGCTGGTCCAGTGAGAGTGATTCGAGCTGTTAAGACGTTGTTCGGATCAAAACCCGGATGTACGTTTGTCAGCGAAGCAAAGCTGCGCATCATCAAGCCCGCGCCGATCAAAAGCACCAGACCAAGCGCGACTTCGGCCACCACCAGTGAATCACGCCACAATTGCGACGAACCACTGCTCGTTGCCGTCTTCGCTCCTGCTTTCAAAACTTCGTTGATGTCCGGACGCGAAGCTTTTAATGCGGGAAGCAAACTGAAAATAACCGCAGTCAGGATCGAAACAATTACGGTGAAGATCAACACGGGCAGGTCGATCTGCACTTCATGAAGTCGAGGCAGTTGTCCTGCTCCGTAAGCCTTGATCGCGTTCAATCCCCACGTGGCCAACAGCACACCCATTCCGGCCGCGAGCAACGCAAGTAAGATGCTCTCCGTTAGCCACTGTCGCAGGATGCGCCAGGTTCCCGCACCGAGTGCGACGCGCAAAGCCAACTCTCTTTGCCTCACGGTCGCCCGTACCAGCATCAGATTCGATACGTTGGTGCAAGCAATGAGCAAAAGAAAAACCACTGCACCGAGCAACACCCACAATCCGCGGCGCGTTTCGGGACCAACAATCTCTTCACTTGCCGGTACGAGGTTAACAGTCGTGTTGCGCCAGTACTGTGGATGCTGTTGCTCTAGATTAGCGGCGATATTGATCAGTTCCGCTTGCGCCTGCGTGGACGTGACCCCCTGTTTCAATCGACCGAAGGCGAGGAAAACAAACGCTCCAGCTTCGTCGAGATTTTGCTCTTCGCCGGCGACTGTCGTCAGGAGTTCCGTTGACTGTCGTGCGAGTGGGAATTCGAAGCCTTGGGGTAAGACGCCGATAACAGTGAACCGGCTACCATCGATAGTGAGATCCTTTCCTACCGCACTCGCGTCGCCACCCATTCGTTGCTGCCAAAAATCGTGACTGACGATCACCACGTCTTTGGCGCCGCGCTTTTCTTCGTCTACCTGGAAATCGCGGCCAAGAACCGGTTTGACCTTGAGCAGTGATAGGAAGTTGGCAGTGACACGCATGCCCTGCACGCGGTCGGCCTGTTCCTCGAGCAGCGTGAACCCGTTGGGTTTGTAAGCCGCAATCGCGTCGAAGCTACTACTCTGTGCACGCCACTCTTGCAGGTCGAAATACGATGTGTTGCCCTTGGTGCGTTTGTCTTTCGCGGTTCGCCAGAGCGCGACGACGCGATCGGCTTCGACAAAGTTTGGGGGATTGAGAATGAGCGCATTGATGACACTGAATATCGCAGTGTTCGCACCGATACCGAGCGCCAATGTGAGCGCCGCAATCAACGTGAAGCCCGGTTGCTTCAGCATGCCTCGCAAGGCGAGGCGCAAGTCTTGCGCAAACCCCTTCATCGCTCCACCTCAGTTTTGGTGTTTAATTCTGATGCACGATATCACGTTTGGAGTTCAAGATGTCTCACGCAAAGGCGCAAAGGCGCAAAGGGCGCAAAGCGCTACGCGTTTCCAAGGGTTTTCCTTTGCTGCCTTGGCGCCTTTGCGTGAG
The DNA here is from genome assembly GCA_963728575.1 of uncultured Acidobacteriota bacterium. Lineage (GTDB taxonomy): Bacteria > Acidobacteriota > Blastocatellia > Pyrinomonadales > Pyrinomonadaceae > PSRF01. The sequence goes on along the minus strand of CAVSKT010000010.1, from coordinate 262,313 downwards.
AAATATTTCGCATTATTCGTACCGCAACGCCACTAGTGGATCGACTCTCGTTGCGCGTCTCGCCGGAATGAGACAGGCGACTAAGGCGACGAGCGAAAGACCAACTGAAACTAAAACAAACGTCGTGATGTCAGTGGCAGTCACTCCAAACAGGAGGCTTGTCATCAATCGCGTCAACGCATACGCGCCTGCCAGTCCGAGCGCGACGCCAAGAAGCGTAAGTCGCATGAATTGGATCAGCACGAGTCGCAGAACGTCTGCGCCTCTCGCGCCCAGGGCCATCCTGATCCCAATCTCCTGCGTTCGCTGGCTTACCGAGTAAGAAATCACTCCGTAAATTCCCGACACTGCCAGTACGAGTGCGAGCAGTGCAAACAGGATCAGGATCGTCAAAGCAAAGCGACGAGTACCGATAGATTCGCCAATCAGTTCATCGATCGTTTGAATTTGATATACAGGCTGGTCCTTGTCGATTTCGCGAATCGCGGATTGAATCGCGGCCAACGTGGTTCTTGGGTCAACACTCGTCCGCACTGCGAGGTTCATGCGGCGATAGCGTCCCGCCATCTGTCCCAATGTGAAATAGACTTCGGGTCTGATTCCCTGGTCCAACGCGGTTTGAGCTGAGTCTTTGACAACACCTTTTACAGCGAACCACGGGCTCTTCGAGTCGACGTTGCCCATCTTGATCCGTTTTCCGAGTGGATCCTGATTGGGCCAATAGCGGTTAGCCATCGCCTGATTCACGACGATAACAGGCATCGACTGGGGTCCGTCTTCAGCAGAAAACATTTGCCCGCCAAGCAGCGGGATTTGCATGGTCGCAAAGTAGTCCGGACTTACGGTGCGCGTGTCGATACTTTGCGTTTGTGCTCCGGCGTTCGCGACGCTCTCAACCGTGATGGGCAACTCTTCGGTGAAAACAAACGGCATGTGCGACGCGACACCCGCTGCTTCAATACCGGGCAAGGTCTTCACGCGATCGATCACGTTCTGGAAGAAGATCGCGTTCTGTGAACCGTCTTTCGACTTGGCCGGCGAACGATTGATGCGCATCGTCATGACGTTCGTGGTGCTCATTCCGGGATCGATGTTCGTCAGCTTCGCAAAACTGCGAATCATGAGACCCGCCATCACGAGAAGAATGAGCGACAGGCCGACTTCAACAACTACGAGGGCGCTCTGAGCGCGTCGAGCTTTAGTACTCGCAGTTGCTCGTTGACTCGCTGTTTGCAGCGCGTCGCGTGTCTGTGTTCGAGAGCCCTGGATCGCGGGCCAAAGTCCGAAGATGAACGCGGTTAGGAGGGATACGCCTAACGCGAAGAGAAGTACCTGCCAGTTCATCGTGACGTCGAGGCCAGTTGGAAGTGTGCCTGCGGGAATGAAACTCACAAGCGCGCGTGTTCCCCACGAGGCGATCAGCACTCCAAGCCCGCCGCCGAGTAAACCTAAGACAGCGCTTTCGATCAGCATTTGACGAATGATTCGCGCGCGACTTGCTCCCATCGATTTTCGGATTGCGATTTCGTGCGCGCGGCTCATCGACTTTGCGAGAAGTAAGTTTGCGATGTTCGCGCATGCGATCAGAAGAACTAACGCGACCGCGCCCAGCAAGATGAAAAGAGCTCGGCGCACTGGTCCAAAGTAAAACTCGGAAAGCGGCTGTACGTAGATTCCGCGGCCTGCGTATTCCTGGTTAGTGCCGAGGAAGTCCTGCTCGTTTTGTCGCGCGAGATTAGCGAGGGCCGCATTCACCTGGTCCACAGTCGAGCTTGTACGTGCGAGTATCGGGAAAACGCGTCCGCCTCGCTGGCCCTGGCTCAAGTCGAATGGAAACGGAAACCATGCCTGATTTTCTTCAAACCTAAAGTGCGGAGGCATGACACCGATGATCGTGAAAGGTTCGTCGTCAAGTGAGACACTCTGGCCCAACACTGCCGGATCGCCGCCGAAACGTCGCTGCCACAGTCCATGACTGATCACCAACACTCGTTGTCCGGTTGGGCCTTGTTCCGCGGGCGCGATCGTGCGGCCGATCATGGGTTCTACGCCGAGCATCGAGAAGAAATCAGTCGACACTTTGGCTGCCGAGACTCGTTCGGGTTCGTCACTGCCGGTGAGATTCCGACTGACAGGTTCGTATGCGGCAACTTGTTCAAAGATTCCGCTCTTCGCGAGGTCGACAAACTCCGGTCCGGAAGCTCGCAGTTGATCCTGCACGCCGAGTTTGGGAAGACTCTGGCGGACTAAGAAGATTCGTGAAGGATCTTTGTAAGGAAACGGATTGAGCACCACGACGTTGACGATACTGAAGAGAGCTGTGCTTGCACCGATAGCCAGGGCTAGCGTCAGGACGGCAACGAGAGTAAACGACGGCCGCTTGCGCAGCATACGGAAGCAGTAGATTAGGTCATGCATGGTAGACACGCGCATTTCAAAACGTGTGCCAAACAAATTACGAAGGATTAGTGATGATGCGTTGATGAGGAGTTTCGGTTGCGGGACTCTTCGATCCCACTTTCGAATCAGAAACAATTTTTCACGCAAAGGCGCAAAGGGCGCAAAGCGCTGCCGCGTTCCTAATCGGCATCCCTTTGCGTCTTAGCGCCTTTGCGAGGGAGCTGTTAAGGTTTTGCCTGGCGCGTTGGTGGTTTCGGTTTCGGTTTTTTAACGGCCTCGGGAGTCAACACCGCCAGTTCTGCGAGTGACGTTAACTTGTCATCTCCGAAGCCGGAGAGCGCGATGAATTTGAGGTACCGGGCCGTCACAGGACTTATAAAGTCAACTTGCTGAGGCCCAAGGGTTGAAAGCAGGTCACCTCGAGCAACTTCGCGCCATTCACGACCGTCGTCACTCACTTGAAGAACGTATCCGCGAACGGCGCCCTGGTGCTCGCGATGATTCTGGCGCGGCATCAACACCACGCCTGCCATCGCCGCCGGCGCGTTGAGTGTGATCACGAGATCTACCTGCTCGCGCATCGGTGCACTCTCATCTCCTACGAGTATGAAAGTGTTCGGGTCGCCATCGATGACGTTATTAGCAGACCCGCCATTCACTTCGGCGACCGCGCCAAGCTTTTTCATGATGCGCGTGTCGAACAACAAACTCCGAACCTGCTCAGCCGGTACGCTGACCTGCGGCTGAAAACAATCACTGCGCGCATATTTGACCAGGCCATAACGAAGTTGTCGCAGGACAACGTTCGCGCTCGATGGATTTGAGACGTCGAATGCGGAGACGATCAACTTTCCATCACCAACCTCGAGTTCGAAAAGAGCGCCAAGCTTGTAGTTGCGGTTCCAATCATCGATGACCCACACCACCGGCTCCAGCTCCGCCGGCATGCTGTCGAGATTCACCGCGCGCACATTTTGAGTTATCTCACGCCATTGCCAATCGAAATGCGAATCCGTGGGAAATCCTGAGAGCATGCGACGCTTCGTGAACTCTATTCTCAGATCAACCCAAAATCCCAACATGCGCCCCCAAGCCGGAGTCATCAAACGATTCCAAAAGATCGGCACGGTATCGACCGGCGGACTATTCCAACTCAGATTCTGACCAAGAGCAACGAATATGACGCGCCCACCGGTAGCCAACGTCTTCTCAGCATCGTCCCATGAAGTGGTGACCAAAACATCTGGACCACGCACCGGCTGGCAAGGGCTGCCGTCTACACCGGTGGTTGATTGCCTGAGAGCATGTTCTTCCGGATCCGAAGCGGGATACACCCAGAATTTCCACTCGTTTTCGAAATACGTGACTCCCTTAGTCACTTTTGGACCAGGCAGAATGTCGCGACTTACGGGACTGAAGAACGACTCGGGAGCGATAGTGACTACGAGCTTGTATTCTCCCGGCGCAAGAACCTTCGAGAGATCGGCCGTGATCTTTCCAAATGAATGATTCTTTCCGATCGGAATCGTGCGTGGTTCCCACTCTCCACTGAAACGAGTGCCGACAATCTTCCAAACAGCCAGGCCGCGTTCAATCGGTTCAGGTCCAAAGTGCGCCACTTCGACATCTGCTTCGAGCGTGTCGGCAGACGTAAACACACGCTGCCGCAACCTTGCCAACGGGACGGTAACGTTGCAGAACTGCTTGAACTCTTCGTCCTTGATGTAACCCTTGGGCTCCCAGAACGCGTCGAGAATTCCGACGAATGCAGTTCCCTGCCCGAGATAATCGTGCAGACCGAGTAGTTGAAAACCACTCAGACCGGGCGTTCGCAAGTTCGCTTCGATCTCTTCTTTGTATGCAGCCAGTTGAAAGCGTCCTGAGTTGTAGACAAATTGCTTGTTCTTCTCGAGCAGCCCGTGTGCCTTAAGGGAGTCGCGAAAGATCTCGAGGTTGGATGGCCGCATGTAGCCGGTGAACTTCTTGATGATCTCGTAATCGGGGTACGCGGCCCATTGGCCCACCTCGTGCGCGATCACCGGCAACTTGATGTCTTCGAGTGTGCGAGCATAGTCTTGACCAAACCAGCCTGACTCGCGTCGCAGCATATTCACGCCGATACGGTGCAGCGCGAGATAATCAGTGCCTTCCGTCAGGTTCTCTATTTCTCGTTCGGTGTGGCCCGTTCCGGTTGTGTAGAGCCGGCGTGGATCTGACTTGCGGTAATGCTCCACCCACTTCGACAACGCCTCTTGCCATTTGCCTTTCGGTTCATTGCTCGGCGACATCAGCATGAACGAAGGATGATTTCCATAAGCCTTGATCATTCGATCAGTCTCTTCGTAGAGCATCTGCTCCATCGCACTGCCGGGATTAATCTCGTTCCACATGCCTGCCTCAACTTGAAGGTAGAAGCCAAGTTGATCGGCGGCTTCAAAGGCAGCCTCAGGCGGAGTCCACGAATGGAACCGCATGTGGTTGAATCCCCACTTTTTGCAGGTCTCAAAAAGTTTGCGCCAGGTGATCACATCGGTGGGCGGATAACCTGTGAGTGGAAAGTCGCCGCCACTGCTCGTACCTCGAAAAATGATTGGCCTGCCGTTAACGACGAATTCTTTTCCCACTGCTCGCAGATCGCGCAGTCCAACTCTGAACTGGTAGAACTCTTCAACGCCGGGCGCCCGCAACCACAACCTGAGCGGATGTAAGCGTGGATTAAACTCATCCCAGTTTTCCTGCTCGAGGCGCAGAGGCACTTCGACTTCCGCGGTTCCACCTTTTTCATCCCATGTCACGGGCACGATTCCGACATCAGGCCAGATTGCGGTTAGTGTTCCTGAGCCACTCAATCCGGTTTGGTTACCGATACGAACCTTGATAAGCATCTTCTGCTTCTCGAGATTCGGGAACGCTTGGGCGTCGTCGATCCACACTCTGCTCGTGTCATCGAGTTCGATCCTGCCGACAATGCCGTTCCACGTTCCGCCAAGGGAGTCTGAAATGCTGTGAGCATCGGGTCGATACGGCATGACCATGCGATTGTCGACTCGAATCGTGATTCGATGGCGGCCTGCGCTGATGGTGCCAAGATCGTAGATATGCGGTGCGACAAGACTCCGGTTGGATCCGATCTTCTGCCCGTCGAGCCAGACAGAGGTTTCCCAGTGAGGGCGTTCGAGAGTCAGCACGAATCGCCGGCCTTGTTGTTGCGGGAAGATATTTATGTCGCGTTGAAACCATGCGACGCCCAGATAATGGCGAGGCGGCTGCGACAGGAAAGGTACTTTTACTTTGCCGACATCGAGGTACGACTTGTAGTCGTCACGCAAATACCAGAAGCGATCGTAAAGCGTGAGAACCCAGGGCGTGTTAGGGCCGATTTCGTAGCCAACGTATTGCGCTTGCAGGATGCCGGGAAGCCTGATGACGCCGGGCAGATTTTGATTGAACCACTGGTTTTTCTCGCCTGAATCTGTTGGGTCGAACAGGAATCGCCAGACGCCGTCGAGGGGCATCGGCCTCGCTGGACACACAGACGCAGTGAGCATGAGGACGACAACTCCGAGTAAAAGAGTTCGCGGTAGAGGATGAAATATCCTGCTCATCTTTTTGGCTGAACAATCCTGCGCAACTGATTACCAGCTAACGCCCGAAGTGTCCAGAGGTTTCAAAAAGCTGAGAGCCTGCGAAGCAGGCGCAGGCGTAAAGCCTGGGGGCGTAAGCCCCAGGTGGGCTCACGCATTAACGTTAGAGCCCGCTATGCGGGCGACAGCGCTGTCGCCCATATTCACGGGCTCCATTCGCAATGCATGGTAACCTGGGGCTTACGCCCCAGGCTTTATGCCTGCGCCTGCTTCGCAGGCTTGCTGTCCTTGCCAGAAAGCTATGGTGCGATTCGAATTGTCCCGGTGTTGCTCGTTCGCGTGTGGGCCCGGATGAAGACGGTGCAGTTGCCGGCCACCAGATTACTCGGAACCCTCGCGACTACTTGGGTCAAATCCGTATCCGGGACCGGGGTCACGGCTTCAACAGGTACCTCGAAGATCTGACCTGTGCTCGCGGTGAACCTTACGATCACCGCTGAGGGCAGCTCGCCGGGATTCAATTGCAGGTTGCGCGCGAATAGGGCCACGCGCGTATTCCGATCCACGAGCGACGGGAAGAAGTCAGGAATACCGACGATTCGGAATGGATCTCTCCGCAGCAGCAGCGCATCCAGAGCGGCCGCCTGATTCGGAGTTGGACCAGACTCTTCCAGCACTAACTCAAGTACGTCGTCATTGATGATCGTACCAATTCCCTGACCCAGGATAATTGTCGCCCCGGTAGGATTCGTGACTTGTACGCGGAGCGTTTCATTCGCCTCTGCACTGGTGTCGCCGCAAACCTTGACAGGGACTGCAAACGTCGTGGTGCCGGGACTGAACGAGAACGTGCCCGAAGTACTTTCGTAATCGACTCCCTGTGTAGAACAACTCGCGCCGCCAAACGCAGTAAAGGGAAATGTCGCGAAGTTACCACTGACGGCTCGGCCAGTTGCGGCCGAAAGATTGATCGTAAGCACTGCCAGTGTCGTGGTACCCGCATTACCTTCAACAACAGCCACGCTGGTTATCGAAAGCACCGGAACCGTTGTGCGGTCTTGCAATGTAACGAGCAGGATGCTGGGCGATCCCAATGATTCAAGAGTCGAAGTGTTGCGCAGCTCAACTCTGAAGTTTTCATCGGGTTCGGTCGTGGCATCTTCCGTAATCGGGATCTGGAAAGTCTTACTTGTCTCACCAGCACCGAAACTCAACGTGCCGGAAGTCGACGTGTAATCCTGACCTGCGATCGCGGTACCGTCAACTGTTGCATAGTCAACATTCAAAGCACCTGCACCGCTGCCTGTACGGAGAACTGTCACAGTTAACGCGCCCACGTCTTCGATCACCTGCATTGAGCCCACACTGAATTGCACGCTGCCGGACGCTGCGGCGGCATCCGCTGCCGAGAACTCCGACGTGTTTCCATTGGGATCAGTGGTGGTTGCGGTAATCACTCGGCCCGATCCCAAACCGCTTGGCAACGTCACGCTGATCGTGCCGTCGCCGCTGACATTCGTAGTCACTGACGTCGAGCCGAAGAACTGCGCCCCTTCTCCGTTTCCTGAAGGATCCACAGCCGAATTCGAGTAGAAGTCGACGCTGAAAGTTGTGTTTGGTATCGACTTCAAACTGCCCAAAATCGTTGTGAGAGTGGCCGACGACAACACCGACGTTATCACCGGGAAGTTTTGCAATTGGTTTGGACCAGTGTCGCCATCATTACCGTCGTTCGCGGTGACACCATTTGCGCCGAGATCGATTCCGAGACCGCCGTTTGAAAATATGGAGTTGATGCGAATCACATTGCCGGAGCCGAAGGCGACCGAAACTCCCGCGCCGCCGTTGAAGGCGATCTTGTTACTTGCCGCCAGCTGCGTGCCGCCGATTGTGTTATTTGATGCCTCAGAAATCGCAATGCCGTGCTGAGTGTTTGGCACTGCGCCGGTTCCGAGTGCGTTCAATCCGATAAAGTTCCCCTGGATGACATTACCGACTGGTCCACCCGAGAAGCCGGCGATTTGGATGCCGATCATATTTCCCGAAATAACGTTCCGCGCGCCCGCAACAAGCCCACCGATTGTGTGGTTACTGGTAAAGATATTAATCCCGGCGAAGGTGCCGCCGAGAGCATGAGTGCCGGTGACATCCGTGCCGATGTAATTACCCTGCACCGTGGCCGCTGTACCGGAGCCGTTCAAACCCAGGGCAACGTTTGCAGAATCGCCGTTTGTAGAGCCATTAGCAGAGATGATGTTTCGCGCTTCAGGCACCGTGCCGCCGATCAGCGCAGTTTCACCGGCGATAACACCCCAGCCCAGGTTACCTAAAGGCAACGTGCCAGTGATGTCGGTTCCGATGAAATTGCCCTGTGCCTTATTACCAGCGCCGCGGAGATAGAGACCATGTCCCTGGTTGCCCGAGATCACGTTACGCGCGCCCGGTGTCAGACCACCGACCAGCATGTTCAGACCTATGGCCTGGATGCCGTTTACGTTGGCGAGCTTGTCTGTACCCGTGACGTTGGTTCCAATCAAATTACCTTGAATGGTGGTGCCTGTGCCGTTAGTTGAGATTCCGAGTTGATTGCCCGAAATAAGATTGCCGGCGCCCGGCGCAGTTCCACCAATGAGGTTGTTCTCAGAAGGCGCATTGAAGATCGATATTCCGGCGCCGTTTTCACGCTGAACCGTACCGGCAGCATTCGTTCCGATAAAGTTTCCCTGCACCACGTTGCCATTGCCGTTTATTTCAACACCAGCGAATGAATTTCCCGAGATAACGTTGCGTGTGGCGGCAGTGGTTCCTCCGATTACGTTGTTGGATGAGTTAGAAAGGAGAATGCCGCGCGAGTTTTGCTTAGGCGTGATTCCGTCGGCAGCGATACCGATGTAATTCGCTTGAATCACGTTGTTGTCGCACCCGTTCAACCAGATGCCGTTGTTACTACGGAAGTTGACGATCGCCAGGCCGCGCACCGTGGTGCCGCCGGCTTTGATAAGCAAACCATGCCCATTGCTGCCAACCGCTAATCCATCGAGCTCGATTAGCGGTGCGCCAGCGTACCCTGGTTGAGTGGTCGCGTCGATAACTACTCGATCTGTGATCTCAGGCAGCCCAATTACCAGATTAATCACCTTCGCTCCCGATCCAGGAATGTTGAAGGTGATCGTGTCTGTGCCAAGTGTGGCGTTTGCGTTGATGATGGCTTCTCGTAACGATCCAGCGCCGTGGTTGTTAGTGTTCGTAACCACAAAACTCTGGCGCGTGGCGGTAAAGTTTGCAGATTGATTTGCGTTCAGGTTGTTGAAGGTTTGGCTGGTTGGACCAAAACTAAAACCAACGATCGATGGAGTTACGGTGTAGTTGCCACTGGCGATGAGTTCAAATGAATAGTTTCCGTTACTATCGGTGGTCCTTAGACCGGATTGAGATCCGCTGAGTGTTACTTTCACACCGGCTAAGCCAACGCCGTTCTCCGTTACCTGTCCGCTGACCGTGTAAAACTCCGAGTCGCTGGTGAGGGCTGAAAAGTCCAATACCTGATCGCTGTTGAGATTGTTGAAAGTCTGGCTCGTGGGCGTCATCGTGAAGTGAGGCTTGCTTGCGCTGACCGTATAGCTCCCTCCTGCGCGCAATCGTGAGAACTGGTAAGAGCCATCGCTTTCGGTAAACACGCTGGTTAACGACGTACCATCGTTCAAGACGACTTCCGCACCACTGAGAGGTGAACCAGGCGCGCCATTATTCAACACACGTCCGCTGATGATGTGTGACATCGCGAGCTTCGAAACGAACGCGTCACTGAACCCACGCATGAAAGGTTGAAACGCAGTTGCACTGACCGGAAAGCCGGGTGACGAGGTTGTCCCCGTGACGTAAGCATCCCCCGACGAGTCGACCGCTATGGCGAAAGCCTGAGCGCTGATGCTGGAGAAGTTCTGCGTATTCAGCGGGCCGCCAATGAAGGTGGAATAAACCAGCGCACTTCCGGTCGGATTGATTCTGGTGACAAAAGAGTCTGTCCCGCTGGAGGACGATGACGCAAGATGCAACGTCGAAGGTTTCTGCGGGTCGATTACAAGCGCGACAGCCTGGGGCGCGTTGAGTCCCCTGTTCACAGCAATCCATGTTTGCCCGTTGTCAGTGCTCTTGAAGAGGCCCTCCGAGTTGAACGAGAACGGGTTGGATAACCAGTAGAGAGTTGACGAACTTACCGGATCGAAAACGATCTTCCCTGCTTTCGAAGTAAACGGGGTCCAGCTTGTACCGCCATCAATGGTTTTAAATATGCCCTGGTCAGTACCAGCGTAAACCACTCCCGCTGTATGCGGACTGATCGCGATTGAGCGGGCGAATAAAACTTTCGAGCCAAGCGATTGCCATGTCGTACCGGAATCGATGCTTTTGTAAACTTCGCCCGGTGTCGCTCCGTCGGCAATGTAGACGGTCGTATAATTCAGTGGATCTACGGCGATTGACGTAGGATTCAAAGTCGGTGCACTTCCTAACGGCGCCCAATTATCTCCTCCGTCCGTAGTCTTGAAGACGCGACTACCGGGGAGACAACAGGCAATACCAACATAAAGCGTATCCGGTGTAACCGGATCGATTGCAAAACTATTCAACTCCAAGCCAACAATTCCGTTGCTGCGACGGACCCAGTTAGCCCCGCCATCCGTGGTCTTATAAACGCCCGTCTGGCTCGTAAGATTACTAACGGCTGCGTAGAGTGTAGAAGGTGCAGACGGATTGATAACCAGCGCAGTCACACCGCTGCCTGGAAGACCGTTGCTCATTGAGGACCACGTTCGGCCACCGTTCGTGGTTTTGAAAACACCGGTCCCTGTTGCTGCGTAGACTGTTGAAGTCTCCGTCGGATGAATTACCAAACCAGAAACTGATGGGGCTCCGGAAAAAGGGATTGGACCAGCAAAACCGTAATTGTCATTGGACCAGGTTGCAGCGCCATCGACGCTCTTGTACAGCGGGCTCTTCGTGCGTAGCGCGCCCGCGACGAGGGGAAAATTGTGAGAACTCGTGAATCCGGTTATATACGCGTTGTTTGCCGAGTCAACTGCTATTCCGCGTCCGCTGTCAAATCCCGAACCACCGAGGTATGTAGAGTAAACAAGCGCTGAGCCGGTGCTGTTGAACTTGGAGACGAACACGTCTCCATCAAAACCGGCGTTGTTGGCTTGAATTGGATTTTGAGTGGGAAAATTTATTGAGCTAGTGATGCCTGTGACGTAAGCGTTTCCGGAAGCGTCCGCAGCAATTCCGAAACCCGTATCAGAACTACCTCCACCAAGATAAGTCGAATATATAAATGCACCGTCAGGCGTGAATTTAGTGACGAAGGCATCAAAGTTGAACTGCGCTCCACTGAAGTTTGGCTGAAACGCGTTTGCGGTTGGAAAGTCAGCGGAACCTGTCCTTCCCGTTACGTAAACGTTACCGGACGTGTCCGTTGCGACGCTATTCGCGACGTCGCAGTCGCCGCCACCGAGATACGTTGAAAAAGTATATGACGGAGCAGAGGGATTGATCTTTGTCGCGAACCCGGTCGTACAGTTTCCATTCAAAGTCACTGTCGAGCGGACGGCGTTCGCAAGAGGAAAGTTTGAAGAGGTCGTCTGGCCCACGACAGCGATGTTTCCGCTTCCGTCGACTGCGATGCCATTGCCGATCTCGTCTCTACTTCCTCCGAGAAGAGTCGAGAATAACAAACCGGAGCCTGCCGCGTTCAACTTAGTAACAAAGGCGTCGCCCTGACCACTGCCGAGTGCTCCGGCGTACACAACCGACGGATCGGTGGGATGCCTGGCGAGGCTAAAAACATTAGGACTCCATAGACCTGTGGTGCTCGGCGACCAACTGGTTCCTCCATTTGTGGTCCTGATAATGCCGCCACTGTTAATTGCCGCAAAAACGCCGGACGAAGTCGCGACCATCGCCATGACGCCGGAATTTGGAACACCGTTCGTGAGAGGAGTCCACGAAGCAGCGCCATTGATACTCTTGTTGATGCCGCCTCCTTGAAGTGAAGAACCATGGCCCGTGTAAATCGTTGAAGGATTGGCAGGATCAATCACGATGGTACTAACGTTTGTCGGAGCGCCACCGCCCATTCCGTTGCTCATTGCGGTCCAAACACCGCCACCATTTGTCGACTTGAAGAGACCATTGCCAAAAGTGCCGGCGTAGATCGTCAACGGCGTCGTTGGATCGATAGCTAATGCATGAACATTCGGAGTAGTGGGTGTGCCAAAGTTGTTTTGTGGGATCCAGTTGCTTCCGCTGTCGGTACTCTTGAACACACCAGTGCTCGTTCCAACATACATGGTCGAAGGCGTTGACGGATCGAACACGATAGAGAACACCGAGGGCAAGTTCGGCGGGTTCACGTTGACTTGATTCCAATTGCTGCCGGCGTCCGTTGTCTTGAAGAAGCCGAAAAAGTGCCCGAGGTAAACGACTGAAGGGTTGGTTGGATCAACCACCATCGTGTTAGCAAAGTTGAAACTCGACACGCCGGTGGTGGTTATCCTGGTCCAGGTCGATCCGCCATCAGTGCTGCGAAAGAATCCACTCGTGCTCCCCGCGTAAATTGTATTCGGCGCACTTGGAGCGACCGCGAGCACAAACACGCCGCCGTTCAGCCCTGAATTCTGATTGTTCCACGTAACAGCCGCATCACCTGTCTTAAAAAAAGTGCTGTTAGTCTTTAAGGCGTTGACGATTGGAAAGTCGGGCGCCGAAGTGCTTCCGGTGACGTGAGCATTTCCAGCGGAGTCCACTGCAATGCTGGAGCTGTTGCCGCTGCCTTCGTTGCCGCCGAGGTAGGTCGAGTAAACCAGTGAACTTCCGGTTTGATCGAGTTTTGTTACGAATGCTCCGCTGCGTTGCGTGGTGGACTTGAACGCTCCTGGCGTGGTAGGGAAGTTAAGACCATCGGTCGTCCCGGTAACGTATGCGTTCCCTTGCGAATCGACTGCGATGCCGAAAGCGACGTCGCTGCTGCCGGATCCAAGCAGTGTTGAGTATGAGAGTACGGGATCGATTACGAGCGACCTGGCGGAGTCGAATCGGTCGACCTTGAACCTGATTTCGTTTCCGTTGATGACATAACCGCCTTTAACTTCGCGCCGGCTACCGTTCTCATCGAGCTGGTAGATCACGGGCTTGTTCAAAGACACCGTTCCGTGCTTCAAAGTCAGCAGTAAACTTCCGCTCTTATCAAGACGAATTTGATCTGCACCTTCAACACTGAATCTGATGAGTTTCGGATTCGCACCGGCAGCGACAATGTAGTCGTATTCGAGTTCGCGCTGGTTGCCGTAATAGACCACGTCGATGCCGGGATAGATGTTTTTGAAATAGGCCTTTCTGTAAGTCGGGATGTTGCGGCGCCACTTCGCCTGATCGTTGCCGATGAAGTAATTTACTTTGCCGGGTAATTCGTCTTCACCTTCGGCTTGAGCTTTGTCGCTCGCACCGAGCATCTTCAATCGCAATACAGTGCCTTCGCGCCCCTCTTGCAGTTTGTCTGCTTGCAGGGAGCGCGGTTTTTGGATCCGGAGAACGGCTTCGTTTGTGGTCAGAAATAGATCGTAGCCAGGACCATGTGAAACGAACTTCACTGACTGGTCGATCTGGCCCTGATTGATTTCGAAGCTGAGCGGCAGGTTGCCGAAGTGTGCGGCAATTCTGGTTCTGGCCGGCTCGTCCGCTGGCGTCGCGGCTGTGTTGGCTGTTGGGAGGTCGTCGTCGGACTTGTGGGCAGCAACCAGAACCACGCCCGCGAAACTTGCGAGCAGGCACACGGTTCCTAATACGAGCACAATCCGATGGATGCGCGACGATGGGGGTGTCGGTGAAGCCATAATTAGTAAGAAACTTACAAACGCTGCCTGTTCGAAGGCGCAAGGGACGGAAAAAATGAAGTCGTCTGGGGCCGCCTGGGCTAACTGCGGCCCATTTTCGGTCCAGTGCCGCGGGGAAGTCAATAAGGAATGGCCTGAGATGCTTGGCGAGCCGGGAGATCACAAATTGTGATCTCCAATCCACGCGAGCTAAGGTCATCGAGCAACACCACGCCCGACTCAAGCTGCTATAATCCACCGCATGTTGCACCGTCATCTGAATCATTCTGACTGGACACTTGCTGCGATCGATGACGTGATCGCTCGCGGGCGACTTGATGACTGGAAGGAGCTTCGTGACGCTGCCGCGAGCCGCTCGGAAATCCGAGAACGAATTCTTCGGGTCTCCAAGCCTCGCCTGTCTGATCCTTACGCACAGCGATATCACTTCTGGAACTTCCATGTCCGAAAGCAATTTGCCTGAATGGGAGCAACTGCTTTCTGCAGCGGCACACCTGCAAGAGATTATTCCTGATGCCACGCTGGTCGGTCGTACAGCCGTAGCAATTTTTGCGCAACATCGGCTCTCACATGACGCGGATCACGTTCTGCCCGATCTTCGCCACAGATTCGATGAGGTGCTGGCTGAGATGGAAGCAGTCGCGGGATGGCGCACCGCGCGGGTAAAGCGACCAGTGTTGATATTAGGCAGCCTTGACGGAATTGAAACAGGCGTGCGGCAGCTGATCCGAGAGCAACCGTTAGAAACGCAGCAAGTCGAGGTCGGTAATGTACGACTTATGGTGCCTACCGAAGAGGAACTGCTTCGAATCAAGGGGGTATTGATTCTGAGACGTAATGCGACCCGGGATTACCTGGACTTTGCTGCGCTTGCAGAACGTATCGGACCACCTCGGGTGATGGAAGCATTGATCGCACTGGATCAACTCTACCCACAAACGAGCGAAGAGTCGGCCCTGCAGCAGTTGCAAGTTCAATTGGCAAACCCAATGCCCTACGATTTGGAGAACACAGACTTGACCGAATATCGCAGACTCCATACAAAATGGCAGGACTGGAACCGCGTCAAAGAAATCTGCGCAACAATTGCCGTCGATCTCTTCAATCGTTTGTAAGCGCACGACACCGTCATCTCTGATTCGAATGCGAACTGTGAATGCTGCAAGATACGTCACGCCGCTGCGCGAGGGTGGATCGCTGCCGGCGATCATTGAGGCGGATGATGATGGGATGTATGTGCTCAAGTTTCGTGGGGCGGGGCAAGGGGCCAAGGCACTCATCGCGGAATTGATTGCTGGAGAGCTTGCGAGGGCGGCGGGGTTGTTGGTTCCGGAACTCGTTTTCGTGAACCTTGATCCGGAGATTGCGAAGACGGAACCGGATCCCGAAATACAAGACCTCATTCGCGCGAGTGGCGGACTGAACCTCGGACTCGATTATCTTCCAGGCTCAGTGATGTTTGATCCGGTTGCTGAGAAACCGGATGCTGATCTGGCTTCCCGTATCGTCTGGTTAGATGCTTACGTCACGAATGTCGATCGCACTCCGCGAAACGCAAACATGTTGATGTGGCATCGCAAGCTGTGGTTGATCGATCATGGCGCGTCTCTGTACTTTCATCATGGCTGGACTAACATGGACCAACGCAGCAAGGATCCGTTCGCTATGATCAAGGAGCACATTCTGCTTCCGTTCGCAAACTCAATCGAAGCGGCAGACACGACGATGGCTGCACTGATCACCGAAGAGTTGATAACAGCAGTTGTGGACCTCATACCGGACGAGTGGATGAAGGACCACGCGCCGTTTAGTACGATCGCGGAAAACAGGCGAGCTTACGTTGAGTACCTGACAAGGCGACTCGAGGAACCGCGTAACTTCGTTGAGGAGGCGATTCGTGCCCGATAAATTCAGGTATGACTATGCTGTGATCCGGGTCGTACCGAAAGTGGACCGTGAAGAGTTCATCAACGCCGGCGTAATACTCTCGTGTCCCGATCGTTCTTTCCTGGAAGCACGGATCAAGTTGAATGAGGCGCGACTTCTCGCTCTTGATCCAGGCGTTGACCTGGATTTAGTAAGAACCCATCTCGCGACGATTCCAGTCATCTGCCGCGGTGGCGAGGAAGCCGGATCGATCGGCCAGCTACCGCAACGTCAACGATTTCACTGGCTCGTAGCACCACGGAGTACAGTCATTCAAACTTCTCCAGTCCATACCGGCCGTTGCGACGACCCAGCCGCAGCGCTGGACCATCTGGTGGCGACGATGGTTGATGCTAACCCTTTCAGGGTTTGAAAGAATTTCTGTTGCGTACCCAGGGTTCTCGCTTCGCTTCGAACCCTGGGCTGAAATTAGCGAACGCCTCCGGCGTAAAATCAACTATGACTCCAGCGTAAAAAAATCATCAAAATGTCTGCTGGTCCAGCCAGAGTTGCCACTGCTTTTGGCCCGGACCGAAATTCTCACCCGTGATTTGATGAAGAGCTTTTGCTATTTCTTCGCGAAACTCTGTGTTGAAGTCGTGGTCGCTGTGTGTCTTCCATCGCTCAATGTTGGAGTAGTCACAACCGAGCCCGGTGACCAGCCCTTGAACTGCTTCTTTATTTTTCACCGCCGCGAGGACCCTGATCGCCCACGAGCGCACTGAGGCTTTTTTGTCATGACACAACGCGGGTGTAACGGCCTCAATTGATCGAGGATCGTGAAGTTTCTCGAGCCAGATCAGTACATCAGTTCGTAAAAGAAAATCCTTTCGTTTAAGCAGTCGCAGGAGAGGCGGCACGACGTCGCCGCCTTGTAGATGAATCAGCGTTAGCTCAGCCTCAGCGCGCGCGTAGGATTTCAGCCGGGGTAGCGCGGCTTTGATAGCCGGTATCGCACTGGCGTCAGCCAGGGACCTCAAGCCTGCATACGAAGCCTCGTCGCTAAGATGTCGCAACAGAATTGGTACCGCGGCTTTCAATCCCAAATCAGAAGCGGCGCGGACCGCAAAGCTGTATGTGTGCTCATCTTCATAACTGGAAAGAATGCCGAGCACGACTGGTCCAACTTGCTCGTCTTTGTAACGACCGAGATAGAGGATACACGTCTTAACTCGATAGGGAAGTTTCTCGCGCAGCAGCGAAAGGATCACGGGCAAGCCTTTTTCGCTCCGCATTTTCGCCACGTGATCGGCGAATTCTCCATATCTAATCGCCAGCTCCCGGATCTCCATCATCCGCTCATCGGATCTCATAAATTCGGGAAACGGCAATGCAACCTGCCGTGATACTTGCGTTCGATTTTGCAAAGCTTCGATCATCAGATCTTCGGCCCATGCCAAATCAGTCTCGGAGCCCGTCAACGGTTTCGCCGACCAGACCAACCGGTTGAAAGTTACATAAACATTCCCAAGTCCCTGAGGTATTTTCGATTGGGCGATGAAAAACTGTCTTCCGTGGTCATCGTTTTTTAGAACCAGAACAGAGGCAGCGATTAGTCTCAGCGACATGGGCTGATCGGCCGAAAGGCGCTTCAGCATTTCTTGTCGCACCCTCGCGGGATCGTATTTGAGGATCTCTTCCATCGCGTTGAAATTGCGGTTGAAGATTCGCTGTTGTCGTGGCGCGGCGATGTCCTCGTTGGTGCCGTACTCCGGCTCATCCACGAATGCGGGCAAGTTCACTTCAGGAGACAGAGGAGGAGCTTCAGACTTCGAGAGTCCGCAACCGGTGAGGGCAACCCCGGCGCACAGCACGGTAGCAAAAACTGTCGCGCAAAGGCGCAGAGGCGCAAAGGAAGAAAACTTTGCATCTTTTCGTTGCGCCGTTGCGCCCTTGCGTGACACTTCTTTTGCGTTCTCTGAACGACTCGTTAAGGAGCCTGCTGCTTTTTCAACTCTTTTCGGAACGCTGCCTCACGATCAGCTACAAACGCCTTGTATCCTTCGGGATCGATAAACGCCGTCGCATTTCCCGCTTTCCACTGCGCGTACTTCTTATCAAGATCATAGTAACTGCCGTGAGCGCCGAGGAAATAGTCACACGATAACGAGTTCAGCACGCGGAATTGCTTCTCGTAGTCTTCAGTAATACGCGGATAGTCAGTGTTGCCGGCAAGCTTGTATCCGGGATTCACATTTGGACTACCCACAATCACAACGTCGCGGGTCTTCGAACCATCAGTCACCTTCATGGTCCACGTCGTGCAACCCTTCGTGTGGCCCGCTGTGAGACGCGCCGTGAGTACCGCATCTCCGAGTTTCACTTGATCGCCATCACGCAGTACGCGGTCAACCTTGGTTGGCGGGAAGAGCGTTGTCGGGTCGTTGCGATACTGAAAATCAGTCTTGCCACCGGATTCGACGACGTCAACGTCCGCTTCCATCACCATGTATTTCGCACCAGTAAGCTTTTTGATCATCGCGCTCCCAGCGCAGTGGTCCCAGTGTGCATGACTAATCAAAAGAATCTTGATGTCGCTGAACTTGAATCCCAACGATTCCATACTCGCGCGAATCATCGGAACGTTAGCTTCCATATCGCTGTTGATGAGAATGTGTCCTTCGGAGGTCGTGATCAGATAACTCGCCAATCCCCTGCTCCCGACGTAGTAAAGATTCCCTGCAATTCGAAAAGCGGGAAACGGCTCGGTCCAGTCGTTTTGCACACGAGCGCCGTTGCCCGCAACCACGACCGCGATCATGATGGATAACCCAATAGTTAGTAACGCGCGCGTGTGTCGTGACATATTCTTCATCATCCGAATCGTACAATAATATGTCGATCGAGGAGTTACGTAAATGACGTTAGAGATTGTGCAGGCGGGTGATCCCGTCTTGAGAAAACAAGGTCGCACACTGACGAAAGGGGAGATCGCCAGTCCGTCAATTCACCAGTTGATCGAACTGATGCGAGAGACGATGCGCGACGCGCCTGGAGTTGGGCTGGCCGCGCCGCAGATCGGTGAGTCGATTCAACTCGCGGTCATTGAGGATCGCGCGGAATATCTGGATGGAGTTCCTGCCGGTCACCTCGCAAAACTACAAAGATCGGCGGTTCCGTTTCACGTGATCATCAACCCGAAACTGTCGTTCCTGGATGATTCGTCGGCTCGATTTTTCGAGGGATGTCTCAGCGTCGAAGGCTACCAGGCGGTTGTGGATCGCGCACTAAATGTTCGTGTCGAGTGTTTGAACGAACGAGGAGAAGAAATAACGATCGACGCGCAGGGTTGGTACGCGCGCATTCTGCAACACGAAATAGACCATTTGAACGGCACGTTGTACGTAGATCGAATGGACACGCGGACGCTGACGACGCCAGAGAACGCGCAACGGTTCTTGTCGAGCAAGGCTGAATAAGTCACAAAAGACACAAAGAACGTATGTGGTTTTATCACGAGTGTCCGTTTTCGTGTTTTGAGAAAGTATTATTAGTGGGCCATTACACACAAACAAGGGGGAACCTATGGACGCATTTCAATTACTCAAAGAAGATCACCGTAAAGTTGAACAGCTCTTTCAGCAGTTAGAATCTGCTCGCGGGAGCGCGGCAAAATTACGGGTGTTTGAGCAAATCAAGACTGAGCTTGAGCTCCACACCCACATCGAAGAAAAGATTTTCTACCCCGCAACCGAAGAGCCAAAGGAAACGCACGACCTAACGCTGGAAGCTTATGAAGAGCATGACGTAGTCAAGAATCTGCTACGTGAATTGAGCAGATCAAGGAGCGCCAACGAAGAGTGGGAAGCGCAAGCCAAAGTGTTGCAGGAAAATGTTGAGCACCACGTCGAGGAAGAGGAAAACGAGCTCTTCCCGAAGGCTGAAGCTGCGTTGAGTGAAGAAGAGGTCGACGAGCTGGGCGAGCGCATGGCGATGGAGAAAGAGCGTAAGCAAGCCGGTAAATCTTCGAAAAAATCAGCGCGCAAAGCGACGAAGAAAGGTGGAACTAAGAAAGCCGCGTCCGCGGCGAAGCGTGCTTCGAGTTCTTCAGCGGCGAAACGTGCACCGCGATCGGGATCGAAGAAGTCAGGATCGAAGAAGTCAGGGGCGAAAAAGTCGCGGTCGAAGAAGTCAGCCGCGAGGAAGCGATAGGTTGTTAATTCATTGATACAAGGACGCTGGCCCGTAGATGGTTGATGATCTGTACGACTGCATCGTCATCGGCGCCGGGCCGGCAGGCCTGTCTGCGTCCCTTTTCCTGGCTCGCTATCTTCGCCGAACAATTACCTTTCACCACAACAGCCCACGTAACGAATACGCGCACGGCGTGCATGGATTCCTGGGGCATCACGGAATCCGTCCAAATGAGCTCCTGGCCCGCGGGCGCGATGAAGTTACAACTCACGGCGGGTTGATCATCGAAGCGTGCGTAAACAAAGTCGAGAAAGTTGCGGACGAATGCTTTCGTGTAGTTGCCGGAGCGGAAGGAAATGAACAACGGACTTTCGAGGCGCGTCGATTGTTGCTCGCGACGGGTTTGCGCGACCTGACTCCCGACTGTCCAGGCTTCCGCGAGTTCTATGGTGCAAGTGTGTTCCACTGTCCCGATTGCGATGGATATGAAGTGAAAGACAAACGCGTGGCGGTTTTGGCGCATGGTAAAAACGCAGCGGCTTTTGCCACAAACCTTTTGACCTGGACCAAGCGGCTGACGTTACTGACTGATCAACGTGATATCTCGGATGAAGATCGTGCAAAGTTAGCTGAGCTTGAAATCGCAATTCGAACTGAAGCGGTCGTTGCGCTCGAAGGCGATACGGCGAACAAGCAATTGGAGCGCGTGATTTTTTCCGAGGGTGAGCCGCTTGAATGCGATGCGCTGTTCTTCAGCCTCGGCACAGAGCTCGCGACTAACTTTCACGAAACACTTGGATGTCGTCTGGACCCTGAGTGCGATCTGGTTTGGGTAGATCAGACGCGGCAAACGAGTGTTCAAGGCGTGTACGCCGCAGGCGACATCACTCCGAACTCTCAACTCGCCGTCGTCGCCGCCGCAGAAGGAGCTATGGCCGCGATCCACATTCACCGCTCGTTGACTCGAGATTTACTTTAAGAGTTCAAGCGTTCAAGCTTTAGCTTGCCTGCTCGATTTCAGCACCTGCAAGCTAAAGCTTGAACTCTGAACTGGGTTGAGCTCTAAACGATTGAGAATAATTTGACCTGCTCGCGATCCGCTGAGAGTTTCATAAGCTTTTCGAATCTGAATCCAAGCCGCTCGAGAAGCTTGATTGATGCTTCGTTGTCCGGACTCGTGATCGCGAGGATGCGTTCGAGTTTCAGCCGCTGATGTGCGTCGGTCAAGACGGCGGTAGCCGCTTCAAGGCCGAAACCCTGCTTCCAGAACGCGGGAATGAAAGCGAAACCGATGTCAGGATCCGGAAGTTCGGCTCGTTTCAACAAACCGCACATTCCAATCGGCGTGTTCGATTCGCGGACCGCGACGAGAGACAGCCCGAAGCCATGTCGTTCGTAACTCGCGACTGGGCCATTCAGAATATATTGCCGCGCATCTTCGAGGTTTCGAACCTGCTTGTCTCCGATGTAACGAAGGAACGACGGTTCGTTGAGCAGCGTCAGAATAAACTCGGCATCGTCAACTGTGAATGGCCGCAGGAGTAATCGTTCAGTTTCGAGGGCAGTCATCTCGAAACCAGCTTATGCCACAAAAAGGCACAAAATGCACAAAAGAGCAATTTTTGATTTGTGCATTTTGTGCCTTTTTGTGGCTTAACTTTATTCCGGAATGTCGATCTTGTAGCGTTTGATCTTTGTATTGAGCGTCGTGACTTTCGTTCCAAGCAGCCGGGCAGCCTGGCGTTGGCGGCCGCCGGTTTGAATGAGCGCACTGCGGATCAACTCCGTCTCGAAGCGTCGCACTTCGGCCTGCAAATCAATGGCGTTCCTACCCTGCCCGTCCATGTTCTCGGCAGACGCGATTTCGCGTAACAGCGATAAAGCCAGAATCTTCAAATAACTGATTCTGGTATCGAAAAATTGAGATTGATTCAGGCTGGTAACGAGACTGCTCATAAACTTACCCTCCGCTCTGTCCGAATCGCAAGACACGTGCCCTCACGCTCGTCAAAAAATTGGGCCAGTTCGTCACTCGCCTCGGACGCTTCGTCCCAAAGAGCCGTTTATGAATTTGGATTTTTTGTGTATCAAACAGAAAAAAGGAGTGCAACCCGAAGGCTGCACTCCTTTTTGGTTAAAGGGTGATGAAAGGTTAGAAGTTGAATCGGAACACAAACTGCACCGGACGGCCACCTGGATCGTTCGTTGTCGAAATATCCTGGTAAGCGTTCGTGATCGTCCCAAAGGCTGCGCCGGAGAAGTTCGGCGCCAGCAAAGCGAGGTTGTTAGCAGGGATTGCCGCTGCGTCAACTGCCGCGCTTCCTCCGACCAGGAAGTTGATGTTGTTGAATACGTTCATCACTTCAAGTCGAAACTCCATGTTCGTTTTTTCTGAGAAGTGGAATTTCTTCACCAAACTCATGTCGGAACGAACAAAGCGAGGTCCTTCGAGAACCAGATTGGCGAAGCCGCACTGGCCCGGGAAAGCCTGAAGGCAACCGTTGCTGTTGGCTGGCGCAATGTATCTTCCGGTCGGTGCACCGAGCGCACCGAAACCGGCGCCGGTTGCCGACACGCTGAACGCACGGCGCGTATTGAGAATGACGTCGTCAGGCAGGAAAGTCACGGTGCGATTTGGCTGCCTGCGAGCATCAACGGATTCCTGCAACTCGTCAGCCGTCATTCCAACTAACTGAACGTTGCCGAGTGCAAATGGTCTACCACTCTGAACACGAGCGGTGCCATGCCATTCCCAACCTCCAATCAGATGATTGGTAAGCCCGTTCGCGCCGCCGCCAAACCACTTGCCACGGCCGAAAGGCAACTCATAAATCCAATTGGCCTTGAACGAATGCTGCAGATCCTGGGGCGCGCGGTACCTCTCGAGGCCCTCATTCTCATCTCGCAGAGTCAATGGCTGTCCCAGTGAACTCTGACTCGAAGCGTAGAGGTTGCTCAGAGACTTCGACCACGTGTAGCTCATCTGAAGGAGTAAGCCTGCAGAGAAGCGACGACGGAATTCAAGCTGCATCGCGTCGTACCAGGTGTCAACGTCATTTGTGGTTAACGTCACGCCCTGGACGCCTCCAATCAGCCCGATGGTGGGATTAACCACGAAGAAATTGGATGGGAATCCTGCCGTTATTCCGTTCTCCGAAAAACTGTTCTGCAACGCCGTTGCGAAAGCAACCGGATTGGCGAAGTTTGGATTCAATTGTCCCAGTCGAGTGGCGTTGGTGAATTGTCCTATGCCTGCATAGGCCGCGGCACTGTTCGCATTTGCATTTGAACCAGTGAAGTAGCCCAGCATGATCGGCAATGGCTGCGTTCCAGTTCCCGCTCCGAAGAACGCGAACGTGTTACCGCGACCGGCAGCCTGATTCGCAACGAGGTTCGCCTGAGCCGTACGAAACTCACTCAGGAAACCATTCTCGAGAACGTTGACTTCATTTAGACCGAAACGTCGCCAGAGATTCCGGCCACGAGTGCCGACGTAACGCGCTTCGACAACCGTGTCCTTGAAGATCTCACGCTGTACGCCGAAGTTCCACGAGTGGACCAGACCCGTCTTCAGGTTCGGATCGAAACCGCCGATCCCGTCGCCGAGTTGCACTGTGATTGGATAAGTCGGAGTGTCAGCAAACGAGGGTGGTGTCAGGGCTGCGCGATCGCGGAACAAAGTTCCGATCGGCAGAGTTTCTGTATCGACATCACTGCTGAGTGTGAGCGTGCCGCCGGGATTAGCGGAGACGACTTGTGTGATATTGCCCAGGCCTTCCCGAACGAACGCGACTGAATAACCAGCGCGAACTACGCTCTGTCCCGGGTTGCCAAACAAGCGCTGACGCCAACCGTCCGCGAAGTTCGGACTCCAGGCGACGCTGGCGCTTGGAGCGAAGTTGTTCCAGTCGGTGTCGTACAGTTTTTCTCCGACGCCGAGTGGGGTTAACTGGCTCGTCCTACCCGTCAACGTACCCGGCTTGAAGAGATTTCCTTCTCCGGATTCGCCAAACAAGTCTGCGAAAGTAACCTTCGCAAAGTTCTCGTTTTCAGAAACAACCGGTTGCTGCGGTTCCCAGCGAACGCCCAAATTCATCGTCACGTTGGGACGAATGCGCCACGAGTCCTGCGCAAACATTGCGAACTGTGGTTGCCGAAACTTGAGAATCTGCGATCCGAATATCGTGTACTTGCCATCGTTCAGGAATGCTGTTCGATCAACGGCAGTTACGCGTCCGGTCAGTGTCGCATACAGCTGAGCGGCGGTCGCCAGATCAGTCGCTGACGCGCCGGGAAAGTTAGCGGTGACAAAGAGATCCTCTGCCGGATCTCCATCGGCAATTCCGAAGTTCACATTGCCAACTACGTTTTGAACTGAATCAGAAAACGTCTTGATCAAATTGTAGTTGCCGCCGAAGTTAAAGGTGTGTTGGCCTTTGACCCATGTCAGCGAGTCGGAGAATTCAAAACTCGGCGTGTTGCGTTTGCTGGAACCGAAGTTCACGCCGAAGGCTCTGTTGAACCGTTGCGGAAACGCCTGAACCGCCGAAGCATCAGTGATTCCGAGATCAAAGAAGTTCAAGTCGAAACCGCCTTGATTACCAAACTGATCCGGTCCAATTGGTCCGAAGTTTGACTGGCCGCCGAGCATACCGAAGCGTGCCTCGTTAATGAGGCTCGGCGTCAGCGTCGAACGAAGTGATGTGGCGTTGGTCCAACGCTGGGAGTTCTGACCAGCGCTGTTAGGAAATCCAGGAAACGCCGGATCGGTGAAATTCAAGAAGTCAACAGGCTTGCCGCCGAATTCCTGATAGTTCCAAACGTTCGCTAAAGCGTGATTCGAGGTTAGATTGAAGTCGAGGCGAACGGTCGCGAAATAACGATCCTGACCGCCAGCGCCCACGAAGTTGAATTGCTGACGATTCAGGTCGCCAGGGATCGGCAGAATGCTGCCGCTCTGAAGAGAAGTTGAAGCGCGAATGTCACCTAACAGAGCGCCGACGGTTGGATCGATCGTCGACGTAAAACCATTCGCTGCTGCAAGCGTTAGTACATTGACCTGCGCGCCCGTCGTCGTAGTAAAAATGCCCGATTGGGCCAACGGATTAAGAATGGTTCGTTGTCGAAGTTGCTGCTCCGGCAGACGAAACTCTTCGTAGTTGACAAAGAAGAACGCTCTGTCTCTGCCATCGAAAAGCTTTGGAATGCGGATTGGACCACCAACTCGACCGCCGTACTGGTTGAGCAGGATCCGGTTGCGTGGAGCTTTACCGAAATACGTCGGAGCCAGGGTTTGATTGTTAAAGTAATAGTTCGCCGTGAGAGTTGGCTCACGGTGATACCAGTAGAGACTGCCGGCAAGTTCGTTTGTTCCGCCGCGCGTCACAAACTTGATTTGCACAGCACCGTCGCCGGCACTCTCAGCGCCCGGCGCAGCAGTGGAGACGGAAACTTCGCCGACGGCATCAATGCGCGGCCGCACAAAGGTGAAGAAACCATCGTTTGAGCTGATCAGATTGTCCTGCACGTCGACGCCATCGAGAGTGATGTTGAGTGCACCCTTAGGTAAACCGTTTACGGTTGAAGTGCGAGGACGGCCAGTAGTCTGAACGCCCGGAAGCAGAGTGACCAGGTCGAGCGCGTCGCGTGAAGCTTGCGGTTGATCGATGATCTGGCGGCCGGTAATTGTAGTACCGACTGTCGCACTCTGTGTATTTATTAATTCACCAGCCACGTCAACTACCTGGACCGTTTCGGTTGGTGCGCCTACTTCAAGTTGTACGTTGACACTCGAAGGTGCGCCGACATCAACTTTGACGTCCGGAACAACAGTAGTCTTGAAACCTGACGCGGCAATAGTGACAGTGTAATTGCCGGAGGTCAGTGCTGGAACATTGAAGGTTCCATTATCTGTTGTGGTAGCGGTGAACTCCTGACTAGTGGCGTTATTCTTCACGGTGATCGACGCACCCTTGACAACAGCAGTGGTCGGATCCGTGACTGTGCCGGCAATCGCACCGGTTGAACCGGTTTGCGCCAGCGCAGTTGGGCCACTCAGTGAGAGCAAGAGCAGCGCCGCAGCGATCAAAAATCCTTTCATGGATATTCCTCCCAAAAAGTTGGATCTGTTATTTGTCCGAATTGTGGAACACGAGGAAGCGTCTGGGTGGCTCCCCCAGAGTTTTGGGCAAGGGCCATTCCGTCGTGCGATTGATCACTCGTTTGGAGTTCAAGCTTTGGCTTGCTTGTTCGATTTCGGAAGCGGCACGCTGAAGCCTGGACTCCAAAAGAGTGTCAACTTATTCAACGCTTGCTCAATTTGGATATTTGTTAATGAGATTCTTGATGGATTTGGATCGCGAGCGTTCCGATTCTAGGATGTAGAATGGTGCGAGAGGATACGAAGAATGAGATGTTCCAGCATTGCGTCGATTGTGTTCACGATTCTGATGTCCGGTGTTATCGCGCAAGGATCCACGCAGATGGATGTGCTGCATTACACCGCGACTATCGAGCCCGACATCGCCGGCAAGTCTGTCAAGGGAACGGTGCGAATTCGATTCTCAACCGAGTCGGACGAAGCGGAGTTTAACTGCGGCGATCTCATCGTTGACTCGGTCAGACTCGCACGCGCAACGCTCAAGTTCGAAGTCGTGGACCATCGCCTCCGAGTCTCCTTGCCACGGGATCGTCGAACGCGCGAGATCGAGATCGACTTTCACGGATCACCAAAATTTGGCATCCGATTCTTTCCGGATCGACAACAGGTCCATACGATCTTTTCGACCAGCCAGTGGATGGTCTGCGTTGACGATCCAAGCGATAAAGCGACGTTGACCTTCAAACTGATCTTGCCGGCGAACCTAACGGCAGTCGCCAATGGTCAACGTGTTTCGCAACGTGAACTGCCGAATAATAAGCGTGTCTCCGAGTGGCAACAGGATAATGCCATTCCAACTTACATCTTCGGTTTTGCTGCTGGTCCATTTCAGGTCGTAACACAGAAATACAAAAACGTTGAGTTTAATTACCTCGCGACGAACTACACTGCGGATGAAGTGCGACGCATCTTTCGGGAGACATCCAGCATGCTCGACTTCTTTGAAGATCGCGCAGGTGTTAAGTATGCCGATCGAACGTACACGCAAGTGCTCGCCGCGGGTGGTGTCGAACAAGAGATGAGCAGCTTCACCGCGTTGAGAGAAACTTACGGAAAGCAGTTGCTGGAGAAGGAACAGGAACTCTGGCTTGCAGCGCATGAGTTTGCGCACCAGTGGTGGGGAAACATGGTGACCTGCCGCGACTGGAATCACTTCTGGCTCAACGAAGGAATCGCGACCTTCATCGCCGCGGCATATCTTGAACATCGTTTCGGACGCGCCGCTTATATGCGCGAGATCGAGACGTACCGCGCAAACTACGAGAAGGTGCGTGCGGCGGGCAAGGATAAGTCGCTTGTCTTTCCTGACTGGCTACGCCCGACGCGTGAAGACCGTATCCTCGTCTACGACAAGGGAGCTTACGTTTTGCACTTGCTGCGCGAGCAGATGGGAGAGCGCACGTTCTGGAATGGACTGAGACTCTTCACTCGCCGGCACTTTGGGAAGTCAGTTGTTACAACTGACTTCGTGAGTGCGATGGAAGAAGCGAACGGAAAGAGCTTGAAAGAATTTTTTGCGAAATGGGTTTACCTTAAGTCTCATTAGATCTCACGCGCCGGCTGCTTACCAACTGCCAGTCAGAGGAGGACCGATCGAACCGGAGGCGCTTGATGCTGTGGGCCAATCCCAGTAGTTGCAAGGCACGAATGCCCAGCCAGTTCAAATCAATCTCGTACCAGCGTAGACCATGACGAGCTGACGTAGGATGCGCGTGATGGTTGTTGTGCCAGCCCTCGCCGAATGTCAACAAGGCTACCCACCAACTGTTACGTGAATCGTCATCCGTTGCGAATCTTGTTTTTCCCCACAGATGCGTCGCGGAGTTAACTAGCCATGTCGCGTGGAAGGCAAGTACCGACCGGAGGAAGACTCCCCACAGCATGACGCCCCACCCGCCGAAAATGAAGAGCAACACTCCGACCAATAAAAGCGGAAGGTAATAGAAGCGATTCAGCCAACGATAGAAACGATCCTTTACTAAGTCGGGCGCATAACGAGCGATGGTGGCCTGGTCGTGATTCTGAGCAGTGCCCCACAAGATCCAACCGATGTGCGCCCACCAACCTCCATCGCGTGGCGTATGCGGATCGCCATGACGATCTGCGTGCGCATGATGTATGCGATGCGTAACCACCCACTGAATCGGCCCGCCTTCGAGCGCCAGTGTTCCGCAGGTCGCAAGAAAGTATTCAACTGCTTTTGGAACTTTATAACCGCGATGGGTCAGTAACCTGTGATAACCCATCCCAATGCCAAGACTCCCGCCCACCCAGTAAAGGACAACCGCGGTGATCACCGCTGACCAGCTCGAGAAAAAGAGGGCAGCGACCGCTGCGAGATGCGCCAGACCAAGAAAAATTACATTTGCCCAATTCACGCCAAGCTTCTCTTTTGCCGACTGGACTGTACTAAGTACTTCGAAATTCATTTATCGTCCTTTAAAAACAGGATTCGGTAGCGATCGCATTTTGAAACTTCTGTGTGCAACCCCTTCAGCGTCTATCTAACCACAGAGCAGCTGAGAAAAGAGTTGTCGCCCAGACAAATTACAAAACTGCGACACTACCGAATCTAAGTAAGCGTCGTGATTACCAGCGCGGTTCGCCGCGACGTCCCTGGCTCCCGCCACCGCGATTACCACCGCCGCCACCACGACCACCACCGCCACCGCGATTGCCACCATAGCCACCGCCGCCGCCGAATCCACGGCCGCCGCCACCGCCAGGACGGTTCTCGCGTGGCCTGGCTTCATTCACTTTTAACATTCGACCGGCGAACTCTTTACCGTTGAATTGATCAATCGCTGTCGCAGCTTCTTCTTCAGTAGACATTTCGACAAACGCGAATCCTTTCGACTGGCCGGTCGCGCGGTCCTCAATCACACTCGCTGATTCAACCGTCCCGGCCTGGGCAAACAGGTCCTGAATGTCCTGACTGGTCGTTTGGAAAGCGAGATTACCAACATAGAGTTTCTTTGCCATACAGAGATACCTTTCCTTTGTTTAGGAACGAAAAGAAGCTGCGAATCGGATTCGCTTCGGCGAACGGTAGCCTTCGAAGGGATCAGGTTCGGATGCACTCAATCAAGAGCGGCTTCGAAATGTTGAAACAAACCTGCTCTCGAACCATCCAAACGTCCGGCGCTTGTGCGCGGGGCGCATCACCGTCAATGCGCGAGAGAAGGATTAACAGCCGCTGATGATGTCTTATGTATTGGAAAGATGCAAGCTGCGATTCAGCCTGCGAGCTTAGCCTGCGAAGCAGGTAAGAGCATAAAGCCTGGGGGCGTAAGCCCCAGGTTGCGAATGCAAGAACACGCAAGCCCGTGATGCGGGCGACCGCCGCGTGGATCCACGTGCTGCCGCCTGTTAATAGGCTCGATTTTATTTTGGTTTGTTTACCTGGGGCTCACGCCCCAGGCTTTATGCATTCGTCGGCTTCGCCGACTTCACGATTAGGAACAGAAACAAACAAACTGCTTTCATCGTAGTGCAGATGCTTCATGGTAGAGTGAGCACGTTGGGTGGAAATCTCATCCAACGCGTACGGCATTTGTTCTTTTTTTTCGGATCACACAAAGCCAACAAACAGGAGTCGTCGATGAAATTAATTATTGCTCTCGTACTAGTTCTGTGTCCCATCACCATCGCGAACGCTCAGAACTGGTCGTCGTTTCGCGGTAACAATGCATCCGGAGTTGCAGAGGGACGAAAAACTGCTGCGACGTGGAGTGTTGATAAGTCGCAGAACATAGTTTGGAAGACTTCAATCCCCGGTTTTTCGCATGCTAGTCCAATCGTTTGGGGAAATCGCGTGTTTGTGATTACGGCGATCAGCAGTGATAGCGCAACCGGTTTTATCGCGAAGGACCGCGGGATCGGTCTCGCCGACGACAACGTAAAACACACCTGGAGGATTTACGCGCTCGACAAGAAATCCGGCCGTGTGATCTGGTCCGAGACTGCGTACGAAGGCGTGCCGCGGGCGCGAAGACACGTGAAGGCCACACAGGCCAATTCCACCCCTTCAACTGACGGGAGATATGTCGTCGCCCTTTTCGGTTCGGAAGGACTTGCTTGCTACGACGTAAATGGCAAACTGATCTGGAAGCAGGATCTGGGAATACTGAATCCAGGCTTGTGGGATGATCCGAGTTCGTCGTGGGGTCACTCGAGCAGTCCCATCATTTATAAAGATCTCGTGATCGTACAGGCAGATGGACACAAGCAATCGTTCATCGCGGCGTTCAATCTAAAAGACGGAAAACAGGCCTGGCGAGTTGAGCGCGGCGAAATCACTTCCTGGACCACGCCAACAATAAACACCGAATCGAAACGCGCTGAACTAATTGTAAACGGCGGACGCTTCATTCGAGGCTACGATCCACTCACCGGCAAGGAGATCTGGCGCTTCGCCGATGGCGACACGCAAGTGAAGATGCAAGCGCCACTCGTTGCGAATGGTCTGATTTATATAACCGGCGGCTATCCTGCCGGACGTCCCATGTACGCGTTCAAACCAGGTGCTGTTGGCGATATCTCGCTGAAGCAGGGTGAGGAAACGAACGATTTCATCGCATGGAAAGCGAGTAAAGGTAGCCCGTACACACCGACTCCCATCATTTACGGCGATCTGCTCTACGCTGTCGCCGACAACGGAGTGTTAACTGCGTACGACGCAAAGGCAGGAACGATGATCTACCAACAGCGACTGCCGAGTTCGTTTAGTGCGTCACCGGTGGCTGCGGATGGAAAGCTCTACCTGTCGAGTGAGGATGGCGACGTATTTGTTGTTCGCGCTGGACCAAAGTATGAGCTGCTCGCGACAAACGTCATGGGCCAGCCATTGATGGCCACGCCTGCCATATCTGATGGCTTATTGATATTGAGAACTAAAGATTTCGTTTACGCGGTCGGCGAACGATGATTCAAAAGTACAGTCCGGCGTATTGCGCGGTAGCCAACAAAACATGGCAGATCATATGCGCGATGATTGCCGCCTCCAAACCGTACTTCCAATACAGATAGCCGGCGACAAATCCGAAAGCGGAGTTGGCAATGATTACAAAAGCGATCAAGGCTATTGATCTCTCAGGCAGCAACGTGAGGGCAATTGGGAGGTGGCCCAAGCCGAATAGGAGTGACGAAAACAAAATCGCGGCGACGAAGTAAATCCTTGCCGGCTTGCTGACTTTCTTCCCTAAGACACGCCACCCGATCCACACGAAAAGTGTCATCAAACCCCAGCGAATTAACAACTCTTCAGTTATCCCACCGTACAAAAGCCGCGTCGGAAATGGAACGAAGGTTCCCATCTCGCTTATGCGTTCGACAGTCTCGGTCATGAAAAATGGCTTCGAGACAAGCGAAGCCAGAACAATAACGAATGCTCCAACCAAAGCGCCGATGACCCCTGGCTTGATCTGAGATCTTAACGCCGGAAAGCACTGTCCACCGGCGGCAAGACACTCTGCAAATGGCGCCGACAAACCCACTTTCGGAGCCAGCGCGATCCCCATGATCACAGCACCCAGCAGCAGCACTGCGGGTTGAATCAAACTGAGGATTTTGATGGCCAGCGTAATAATGGGACGTTCTGTTCCCGCCGGAACAGGGATGCGCGCGACGATCGCCGCCAGGTCAACCAGCCAAAAAGACACGACGCCAACTAACCCTAACGCGAACAAGATCAGGAACAATCGTGCCTTAAAATTCATTTTCATGTACGAAGCATAGCGACAAACGGCCCAAACGGCTTAAAATACCCGGAACTTTTTCCTTCCTCCCGCGTTTGTTGTGACTGGAATTTAATTTTGGTCAACAGTCAAGGCGGCAAAATGGCAGCAGTTCTCCCTAAAGAGGCATTAAAAGACGCGATTCTCGACGCTACTGACCGGCTTCTGGCTCGGTATGGCTACCGGAAAATGACCGTCGAGGACATCTCTCTCGAAGTGGGTATCGGCAAAGGCACGATCTATCTCCACTTCACCAGCAAAGAGGAAATTGTCCTCTCGCATGTCGATCGCATCGTCGAACGTGTCAAAGACCGGCTCAGAGAAATTGCGGGTTCGGACGCTACCGCGGCGGAACGGCTTCGTCTCATGCTGCTGACGCGTGTGCTCTTTCGCTTCGATAGCATCCAGCACTACACCCAGAGCTTGAATGATCTCCTCGCTGCCCTGCGTCCGGGACTCCTGACGCGTCGCGCGCAGTACTTCGAAGCGGAAGCGAAGATCTTTGCCGAACTCTTAGTCAAAGGCCGCCAATTGGGCGAATTCGATTTTCAGGACGAAAACGCCACCGCTCGGGCGCTCCTGCAAGCGACGAACGGGCTGTTGCCCTACAGTCTCAGCACGACTGAACTTGGCAAACGTGAAGAAGTCGAGCAACGAGCCATTGACGTTGTCGATTTAGTAATGGGCGGTCTGCTCAAACGCAAATAGATTCAATTACAAAGGAGAATTACCGATGTTCAAAACAACTGTGTGCGGCGCCGCCATCCGTCTGGCTGTGCTCTGCATAATCACACTCGGCGTCGCCAACGTTGCTGCCGCACAACCGGAGCAGCCTGATCTCACTATCGACGCGGCGACGCGAACGCAAGTGATCGATGGGATTCTAAAACGGCTGAACGATTCGTATGTGTTCCCCGACGTAGCGAAGAAAATGGAGACGTCGATTCGTGAGCGCGCCGGTAAGAAAGAGTACGATCAGATCACGAGCGCGAAAGAGTTTGCGTCCACGTTGACGAAAGATCTCCAGGCGATCAGCAAAGACAAGCACCTGCGCGTGCGCTACTCACATTCAGCGATTCCCGAGCGCGGACCACGTCGTGAGCCGACTGCCGAAGAACGCGAGCAACGCAAGCGCGACATGAGCTGGATGAATCATGGGTTCACGAAAGTTGAACGACTGCGCGGCAACCTTGGGTACGTCGAGTTTCAGGGTTTCATGGATGAAGAACTCGGCGCCGACACGGTTGCTGCAGCGATGAACTTTGTAAACAGTACCGACGCGCTGATCATCGACTTGCGTGGCAACGGAGGCGGTAACCCGGCGATGGTTGCGTTGATCTGTTCTTACCTGTTCGGACCTGAACCGGTACACCTGAACGATCTCTACTGGCGTGAAGGTGATCGCACCGATCAGTTTTGGACCAGGAAAGAAGTTGCCGGCAAGCGTTACCTTAATAAAGACGTGTATGTGCTGACCAGCAAGCGCACGTTTTCAGGCGCTGAGGAATTTACCTACAACCTGAAGAACCTCAAACGCGCGACGATCATCGGTGAAACGACTGGCGGCGGAGCGCATCCAGGCGGCATGTTCCGCATGCATCAGCACTTTGGAGCATTCGTACCAAC
Source organism: uncultured Acidobacteriota bacterium (assembly GCA_963728575.1). GTDB lineage: Bacteria > Acidobacteriota > Blastocatellia > Pyrinomonadales > Pyrinomonadaceae > PSRF01. Next base: position 228,862 of record CAVSKT010000010.1, on the reverse strand, counting down.
GGGCCGCGCAATCAACCCGATCACAAAAACGAATTGGGAAGGCACAGGCGTGGCGCCCGACGTCGCCGTTCCAGCGGAGCAAGCGTTGGTGGTTGCTCGTCTGATGGCGCTCAAGAAGTCGTTGACCTCGTTAGCAAACCCGGACTTCAAAGCGGGCGTGCAGGACGAGATAGAGAAACTCGAGAAAGAGCTCAGCGCGCTGAAATCGAAAAGCTAGAGAAGAGAGGGAGACGGGGAGAGGGGGAGACGGGGAGATGTTCGCCCCTCTCCCCGTCCCCCCGTCTCCGTCTCCCCCCGTCACTGCTTCGCGATCGCCGGTCTTCCGCGCAGTACGTACTTCTGCACTTTCCCTGTTGCAGTCTTCGGTAACTCCGGCACAAACGTCACACCATGAGGGGCCTTGAAGTGCGCGAGCTTATTGCGCGCGAATTCCAGCAACTCCTCTTCACTCGCGTTCGTGCCCGCTTTCAACACTACAAACGCATATGGCGCCTCACCCCAATGCTCGTGTGGAAGACCGACGATCGCTACTTCCTGAATCGTCGGGTGACGCAACAAAACACCTTCAACTTCAACTGACGAGATATTTTCACCGCCGCTGATTATCACGTCTTTCATACGGTCGCGAATCTCGGCATATCCATTCGAATGGACCACCGCCGCATCGCCCGTGTGAAACCAACCATCTCTGATAACTCGCGAGGTCGCCTCGGGATCGTTGTAATAACCTTTCATTACCGCGTTACCACGAACAACTATCTCGCCAAGCGACTTTCCATCGTGTGGAACTTCATTTCCCTCTTCATCAACAACGCGAAGCTCACCCGATGTCAGCAGTTCGACTCCCTGGCACGCCTTGATCTCGGATCTTTCCGCGCACGAAAGTGCTTCGTATTCAGGTCTGGATTCGCAAATCGTAATGAATGGAGAAGTTTCTGTCAGGCCGTATGCTTGAGTAATTACCCATCCCAACTCACCCTCGACACGCTCGATCGTTGCCGCAGCCGGTGGCGCACCCGCCGTCATGATTCGCACGCCTCGTCGTGTTTCACGTCTCAGCTCTTCTGGCCCATTGGCAATGCCAATCAGAACTGTTGGGGCAGCGCAGAGCATAGTGATCGATTCGTTCCTGATTTTTTCGAAGACAGCCGCGGGTTCGACCTTTCTCAAACAGATGTGCGTGCCGCCGGCGGCTGTGACAGTCCATACAAACGTCCAACCGTTCGCATGAAACATGGGAAGCGTCCAGAGATACCGATCGGCGACCGTCATCGGATGATGAATGAGTGTTCCGACGACGTTGATGTAAGCGTTGCGATGGGTGATCATCACGCCTTTCGGTCTTGACGTTGTGCCACTGGTATAGTTGATCGTCAGCAGATCCGTTTCTTCAATCGACGCAATCTCACTGGCATCGTGCGCGTCCTTGAGCAGCGTTTCGTAATCGAGCCACCCTTCCTTCGCGCCTTCAAGAGCGACAAACGTTTTCACCTTTGGCAATTGCGAGCGAATGCTATCAACCGCATCGAGATAATCGGAGTGAACGCAAACAACACCAGCGCCGCTGTGGTTGATCAAAATATTCAAAGTCGTCGGCGATAAGACGGTAATTAAGAGGCACAAGCACCGCGCCGATTTGAGGAACAGCATAAAACGACTCGAGCATGGTATGAGTGTTGGGAGCGATGTAAGCGACGCGATCACCTTTCTTCACGCCAAGTGATCGCAAGGCGTTGGACCACCGATCACAACGCTCGAAAAACTCGGCATACGTCAGGCGTAAATCGCCATCCACTACAGCCTCCCGATCTGCATACAACCTGCGGGTACGGCGCACGAACTCTAATGGGGTTAGCGGGAGCTCCATTTAATTTCTCCTGGAAAACCAGAAACTAATCCAGCGGAAACGCAGTATTAACTCTTGAGATTCACGCCGTGAAAGTTCTAATACTAACTGCTCTTCGTTTCTTGGCGGTGGCCCTTGTTTACTTTGCCGCTTTTGTCGTCGTCTCTGGGGCGCTGCTATCAACCACTGCTGAGCAACCCGCGCCCGCGGACGCTAGTGCAACCCTGCTCGCGCTGTTCATTGTCAGTTTAATAAGCCCCGCCGTCTGGACCTACATCATACTCCGTTCTCAGTGGACAGGCTGGAAGCTTATCCTGTCAGTCTTCTTAATTTTCTTCGGCGTAGGCACTGTGATGTCGCAGATCGAAACTGCGTATTTTGTTACAGGATTGCCGCCCGGCATGCTGCCGCGACTTTTCCTCGCAGGATTGATTATCGCCGCTGTGTTTGCTCCCTTAGCCGTGTTGATTCTCGGGAAGGCCAAAGCGCATACAGGCCGGACCACCGTAGACACGCAACTGAACATGCCGGTGAGCAAGTGGATTGTGAAGTTATCTATCATCGTCATTGTTTACCTCGTCATCTATTTCACATTCGGTTATTTCATAGCCTGGAGAAATCCGGCCGTGCGCGCGTATTACGGCGGGAGCGATCCGGCAGGGTTCATTTCCCATGTCGCAAGTGTGCTCCGCAACGAGCCCATGCTTTTTCTGCTTCAAGCTGTGCGAGCTTTATTGTGGACCGCGATCGCGGTGCCGGTCATAAAAATGTTAAAGGGTCAGCGGTGGGAATCGGAGTTGGCAGTTGCCCTCCTGTTCGGAGTGTTCATGACCGCACCGCTGTTGTTACCAAATACACTGATGCCGGCAGAAGTGCGCATGGCACATCTCCTTGAAACTTCGAGCTCGAATTTTTTGTTTGGTTGGCTACTCGTCTTGATATTGCGCCCCGAACGTCACTGAGCCGTCGAGGTGTCAAACACCACCTGGTCGTGCAACCAGAGCTGCTGGAAAAAGTCGCGCGCGCGTGGTCCAGAAGCTTTAACCGCCTCAATGATCTGCAGGATGCTCCGGCGTCCATCGATCGCGTCGTACATCTGCTTCTGTTGCGGGTCGATGAGAATCAACAAATCCGAAAACAGATGCGTCTGGTTCAACAACACTCCGGCAGCTCCGGGCGGAAGCTGTTCCTGGACGCACAGTGTCCACGGAAGACGAACGGGTACATAACGCAGACAGCTGTCATCGTCAAAACTAATCTTCAGGCGATCGAGATTCATGTCGTTTCGATAAGCCACGACACTGTGGTTACTCATCAGCCCGCGCCACAACTCCATCTCGATGTACTGATCGCGTTCCGGAAGTGCGGCCAACCTCTCCACATGAGCTGTTGATGAGATCGAACCGCATTGGGGCAAGTATGCTGCCTGCCAATACCAACGCCCGAACTGCAAGTCGTTGCGCTCGATGAAGTCGAACAACTGCGGGACTGAGTACGACCGGTCGCGCGGATTCAGCAGTGCGTCAGCCAGAGCATCTCCATTGAGAAACTCCCTCGAGCCTCCTTGTGTAGCCAGCAACGGATGATGTTGCGGCAACAGCTTCAACACCTCGATCAGATCGTTGATCTCTTCTTGCGACGTTCCGATGCCGAGTCTGCGGCAGTACTCCTGAAGCATGTAGACGCCGGCGCGACCGTATGGCGCATACACCATGAAATAAAGCGCGCCCTCTGAGCTCAGCACAGATCGGAGCGCGCGCAATCCCGCATCGGGATCGACAAGGTGGTGCAGCACGCCTGTGCAAACGATCAGATCGAAACTCTGGTCCAACGCGGCAACGTTCTCGATCGACAACTGCCGCGTCTCGAGATTCGTCAGGTCGTACTTCTGCTTCAGAGCATTTGTGTGCTGAAGACTTGTCGGGCTGACGTCGATTGCAACCACGTGAGCCGCCGGATGACATATCGCATGCTTTGCCGCCTGCCACGTTCCACAACCGGCGACGAGCACATTGAGATCGGGCCGGTATTCTTTGTGGGGCCACAGCAGGTGATGCTCGGCACGATGGATATTCTCGTCCTGCCACATCTCGCGTGCGCGATCGAGATTGTCTATCGGAGGCGGGTAAGGGTGACTCGTGTAGAACTCGTAGATCGGATCTGTTTTCTTCGTCTGCATTGTATTGGCTGCCTTGAAAGGATTCGGGGGCGAGGATTATACACTCACCACAGCACATCGCCACTAAGCCCTTTCCTCGTTGGATGGTGTCTTAGACTGATTTCTCTGTGTAACCTCTGTGTCTCGGTGTCTCTGTGGTTAACTAATTCGTGGCTAAAATCACCACAGAGACACAGAGACGCAGAGATTACACGGAGAAGAAGGTTAAGTTAAGACACTACGCCTCGTTGACAAGGATTTCGTGAATCATTTATATTCAACCATAAGGTTGAATATGATAGGACGACAGGCCAATCTCGATCAGACACTGTTAGCGCTTGCCGATCCGACAAGGCGTGCGATCCTGCAGCGGCTGTCGCGAGGTGAGGCGCGCGTTACCGAACTCGCGCAGCCTTTTGACATGTCGCTTAACGCAGTGTCGAAACACATCCGCATTCTCGAGCGCGCCGACCTTGTGCGCCGTCGAACGGCTGGGCGCGAACACTTCCTGTCATTCAACCGGCAACAACTGGATGAGCTTGCAACCTGGATTGAAACTCAGCGAGCGGAGTGGAATGCTCGACTCGATGCGTTAGAGGCTCTCTTAAAGGCGGAAGACGAGGCGAAATCGCCTACGCGTAAAAAGCGAAAGAAAGGAATATCTTGATGAATGCACAAATGAAGCAAACCGACGACGAGTACGGCGTGGCTCTGGATGATCGTACCGTTCGCCTGGAACGATTGCTCCCTGGTCCAATTGAACGTGTCTGGACTTATCTCACGGATTCGGAGAAGCGCGGAAAATGGTTCGCCTCCGGACCGATGGAGTTGCGTGCAGGCGGAAAACTCGAATTTCACTTTAACAACTCCCAGCTGGCTCCTGACAGTGGGCCACCGCCCGAACGCTACAAAGAATGCGAGGGCATGGTGAGTACAGGTCACGTGACACGATATGAACCACCGCACACATTAAGCTTCACGTGGGGAGAGGAGAGTGGAGACGAATCGGAAGTCACTTTTGAATTGTCCGAGCGAGATGAACAAGTGCTGATGGTTCTGACACATCGCCGTCTGCGCAACCGCCAGGAGATGGTCAGCGTGGCGAGCGGCTGGCATGTACACGTTGGCATTCTTATCGACGTGCTCAACGACCGTGTGCCAAAACCGTTTTGGTCAAAGCTTGACACACTCGAAGCGGAATACGACAAACGAATTCCGGCTGAATGAGAAAAGCCACAAAGAGGCACAAGACCGTTGAGCTTTTGTGCCTCTTTATGACTGAATGTGAGAGAATCTCGGCATGAAGACAGCAGCTCACTATCGCAACTGCAATCTCTGCGAAGCGATCTGCGGAATCGAAATCAGTGTCGATGCTGATGGACACCTGGACATCCGCGGCGACAAAGACGATCCCTTCAGCCGGGGATACATCTGCCCAAAGGCCGTTGCCTTACAGGATATTCACTACGACAAAGATCGACTGAAGTATCCGGTGCGACGCACTTCAAGCGGTTGGCAACGCATAAGCTGGGACGAAGCGTTTGATGAAGTGGCGCAGAACCTCAAGCGCATTCAAGCGAAGTATGGCAAGAGTTCTGTTGCGACGTACCTTGGTAATCCAACGGTCCATAACTCCGGCGCACTCCTGTTCGCACCACAGTTTCTCCGTAGTCTACACACGCGAAACAAATATTCAGCGACATCTGTGGACCAACTGGCCCATCATCTTGCATCGTACCTGATGTTTGGTCACCAGTTGTTATTACCGATTCCGGATCTCGATCGCACTAAGTTGTTTTTGATCCTCGGCGCGAATCCGGCAGTTTCAAACGGAAGCATGATGACTGCTCCCGGTATGAGTCGCAGGTTGCAGGAGATTCGCCAGCGTGGCGGGAAAGTCATAATTGTTGACCCGCGTTACAACGAGACGGCGCGATTAGCCGATCGGCATCTATTTATACGTCCGGGTACAGACGTGCTGTTGCTGCTGGCGATGCTACACGTTGTGTTCGATGAAAAGTTGACGCGCCTGGACCAGTTGGCTTCGTTTACGAAAGGCGTGGAAATTGTTCGCGACGTTGTAGCCGACTTTCCACCAGACCGCGTTGCGTCAATCACCGGAATTGATTCCGATCAAATACGAGCGCTTGCGAGAGACTTTGCTGCCGCTGAATCTGCTGTGTGTTATGGAAGGATCGGTGTGAGCACACAGGAGTTCGGTGGAGTTTGTCAGTGGTTGATTAACGTCCTGAACATAGTCACTGGAAATTTTGATCGACCGGGTGGCGCTATGTTCACGCTTCCCGCGTTCGACCTTGTTGCTGCGCCGAGGTCACTGTCGCCGCACGGAAGTTTTGCGCGGCGGTCCAGCCGTGTACGAAAGCTGCCTGAATTCACGGGAGAGTTTCCCGTCGCCACACTTGCTGAAGAGATACTCACCGAAGGCGCAGGACAGGTTAAGGCATTCGTAACTTTCGCCGGCAATCCAGTGTTATCGACACCCAACGGCCGCGAGCTCGATCGCGCGCTTGCGAGCCTGGAGTTCATGGTGTCGATTGACTTCTACGTCAACGAAACAACGAGGCACGCACACATCATTCTGCCTCCAACCTCCTCGCTCGAGCGCGATCACTACGATCTGCCATTTCACCTGTTGGCAATCCGCAACACGACAAAATTCTCGCCCGCGTTATTTCAACCTGCTGACGACGCGAAACACGACTGGCAGATCCTGCTCGAACTGCAGTCACGCATGGAAGGCGAGAGTCTACGCGGCCGGGTTAAAGGAAAGTTGCTCAAACGCTTCCTCGGCCCTGACCGAATGCTTGATTTGGCTTTGCGTTTTGGACCATACGGAGCCGGCGTCAATCCATTCTCCAAAGGTCTGACTTTGCGCAAAGTTAAGAACGCCGTGCACGGAATCGATCTTGGTCCACTAAAGCCATGCCTGCCCGGACGCTTGAAGACCGCTGACAAATTCATTGAGCTGGCGCCGGAAGCTCTCGTCAAAGATGTCGCACGCGTTAAAGGACGATTCCTTGATACTTCTCCGGCGGACCTCAACGGCGATCTGCTGTTGATTGGACGTCGACAACTGCGCGGCAACAACTCGTGGATGCACAACAGCGAAAGATTAGTTAGAGGCAAACCGCAGTGCACAATTCTCATGCATCCGACCGATGCCGCTAAGCGGCAATTATCGAAAGGTCAGAATGTGGTCGTGCGATCGAGAGTGGGATCAGTCGTCCTGCCAATCGATATAACGGGTGAGATGATGCCTGGCGTCGTAAGCATTCCGCATGGCTGGGGACATGGCCGGAGTGGAAATCAATTACAGGTGGCCCAACAACACGCCGGCGAGAGCATCAACGACCTGACCGATCATGAAATGATTGACGCTCTCTGCGGGACCGCTGCATTCAACGGAACGTTGGTAACGATCGAAGCAGATCATCGTAATTGAACGGGAGTATCTGCGTTCTGGCGGCATGCATCGTTTGCAGCGGCAGACTTTCTCCGTGCGGTCTTCATCGCGGCACTCAGTGTTCTTTCGTCTAACTTCTGCAGCGCGCACTCGTGCTCTGCGAGGCGATTTGTAAGCGCTTGAACTTCCAGGCGCAGTCGAGCGACGTCTTCAGGATTGAACCCTCGCACAGAGGAGCTGCCGATTCGCGACTGCTGTTCGATGTTGCGAAGGTTGTTCTCCATCGAAAACAGTCGCTGTTCCAACTGGTTCATGCGCTGTTCTAAACGGATAACGTCCTGTTGCGGAGCTGGACCCGCTTCGGAGACGCTTATCAAACCGGCAGCCACAACTCCTACCAACAACGCCGTACGCCAAACACTCTTAAGTTGCATGAATTCACCCTTTCCTTGTTGATGCACCAATCCACAAAACCGAACCTACAGCCTACAGCCGTGCAAGTGACCGGGCAATATTGCTACGTGCCTGCGCCTCGTAGTGGTTTCTAAAATATTCCGTCGAATAGATGCTCTTCCTGTTTACAAACTCTTGCAAAATCTTTCTCCGTCCCGAGCGGTACAAGGGCGCTGGCACCCACCGATACTCTTCCCGAACCTGCGTTTCGTATTCGTCAAAGCGCGGTGTGTCTGAACCCAGAATACTGAGATCTATATCAACCAGCACCGCCGCATCTTTTCCGATGGGAATTGCATCGTGCATCGTTGCCATCACCAGTTCGTAAACGCGACTTGCTTGAGTGTCCGCCAGTCCTGCGGCAAGTGCGCTGTCGCGGGCCCATTCGGCACTCCGTTCTTCATTATCTTTACTACGCGTGTTGTAGATTGCATCGTGGAACCACAACGCCAGTTCTACTTCCTCGGATCGCTCCGCAATGGAACGAACATTCTCCAAATGCGTAAAGCACTCATTCAGGTGCTGCATCGTGTGATATTTGCGGTGCGGCTCCGAATAACACTCCACGAGCCTGAAGAACAACTCGTCGTTTGAAGTCGATGCGGCGAGCTGCTGCCACAAACTTTGCCACCGAGCGAGCGATGCCTCTGCTTCACTCATGATTTTTGACGAGCCAATCTCTCCAGTTCAATCGATGATTTCAGGCGGTCTAGATAAACTTTGTCGCCCGCGGGCTACAAAACCACTGGTCCATGTAAACAATTTTAGACTATCTCGCTGTTTCCTTCGTCTAAAAGACCGATCAATCGAGGAATGAAAGATGCTAGTATTTACGCCAACCTCGGTTATTAACCAAGGTCGCCCCTCGAGCGAGAGCAAGACCTCACCTGAGATCTAGAGTCGTTTTCGGAAACCGCGACGGAGCCCATCCTGTATGAAGACCAGCTTTCCGCGCTGCGCTGCAAGGATCGTTATCTCCCTGTTTGTTTTACTGATCTGCAGCTTAACCGCAGCAATAGCCGCTACCAACAAAAAACCGATTCTGATCAGCCAGTCAACAAGTACCCGTGCCGTGGCGTTCGAATCGTTTACGATGAAAGCTGAGCCTTTTCCGACCACGGCAACGGTCCCTCTCGGCTCTGACACGCGAACCCGCATCTGCATCTTCGCAATGGATCTCGAACTCCTGGCCGGCGAAGGCGCCAACGCTTTTACATCCGACGCTCAGGATGCGGCCGGCAAGATATACCTACTCCGAGTTGAATACGTGGGCCAGGTTCCAAACTTTCCCGGTATCACGATGATCGTTCTCAGGCTCGCCGACGACCTCGGCGACGTTGGCGACGTTTTACTGCGACTAAACCTGCACGGGATGTCGAGTAATCGAGTGCGTGTTGCGATTGGACATGCGGGTGGCGGACCACCTGATGATGCAGGCGCCGTCGCAACGCCGGCCCCAGTCACGCCGCCAGGCGTGGATCCGCCTCTGGTTCCGGATCCATTCACCGGAGCAGCCACTGACGCTGACACTGTGCGTTTCCTCGAACAAGCGAGTTGGGGACCGACGCCTGCTGAAATCGCGCGAGTTAAAGCCATGGGCTTCAAGGCTTACCTCGACGAACAGTTCAACCTCGCACCCGCAAACGTGGCAAAAGGTTCGAACTTCCCGGATCTAACTTTCCCGACGGACGATTCATCGCTAACGTGTCCGACAACCAATCCTGCAGATCCGAATTACAACCAGACGGTTTGCATTCGCGATAACTACACGATGTATCCCGTGCACCGGACGTTCTTTAGCAACGCGCTTTACCGGAACGACCAGTTGCGTCAGCGGGTCGCGTTTGCGCTGCACCAGATCATGGTGGTGTCTGCGAATAGCGAAGTGAACCGTCCGAGTTGGATGACGATGTATCTGCAGATTCTCGATCGAAATGCTTTTGGTAGTTATAAGACACTGCTCAACGAAATCACGCTCAGCCCGGCGATGGGTGAGTTTCTCGATATGCGTCTGAGTACGAGGACAAGTCCGAACGAGAATTTCGCGCGTGAAGTTCTGCAACTCTTCTCCATCGGCACTGACGTGCTAAACCTCGATGGTACACCGCAGCGTGATGCGCAAGGCGTCATCATTCCAACCTACAGTCAGGCCGACGTGAATGAATTTACGCGGGTGTTCACCGGATGGAACTTCGCTACCGCGATTGGCGCCGGTATCACTAATTTCCGCGATCCGATGGTGCCGCGTGGTGGTCAAAACCACGACGCAGGCGCTAAGACGCTTCTGAATGGATTCAGCATCCCTGCATGCTCGAGTCCAAACGGAACCGCAAACATCGCTTGCGCACAATCAGACATGGCCGCGGTGATGACTCACCTTTCGGAACATCCGAATGTTGGTCCATTCATCAGCAAGCAGCTCATTCAACACCTCGTCACGAGTAATCCGAGTCCGGCTTACGTCGAGCGTGTCGCACGAGTCTTCAACAACGACTGCAACGGGCTCTATTCGCAGGGTTGTACGAATACTCGCGGCAATCTCAAGTTTGTGGTGCAGGCGATTCTGCTGGATCCCGAAGCGCGTGGTGACCTGAAGACGGATCCAAACTATGGCAAGTTACGCGAGCCGGCGCAGTTAATATCAGGCTTCCTGCGCGCGTTCAACGTCAAGTCGTTTGACAAGCTTTCAACCAGCGACGGCGTGCTCGGTAACAGATCGACGACTGACTTTACGGGAAGCATCGATCAGCCGATTTTCCAACCGCCGACCGTGTTCAGTTACTACCAGCCAGGCTATGAGGTTCCAGGCACGAAGATACTTGGACCAGCGTTTGGCATTCTTTCGACAACAACCACACTCCGTCGCGCCAATAACATCAACACGCTCATATTTAATGGAGTGAGCACCAATACGACACCGACGGCGCTGAGCCCTGATCGACCGCGCGGTACATCGATCGACATCGCCAATCTGGAAGCGATGGCTGGAAATCCGATCGACGTAGTCAACGCGCTCGATTCGTTGCTGCTGCACGGAACGATGAATCCGCAGATGCGCACTTCGATCGTCACGGCGATGAACGCGATTAACGATGCAAACGTCACGACGCGTAATCAGAAGCGCGCGCGAACAGCCGTTTATCTGGTAACAACTTCTTCCCAGTACGAGATTCAGAGATAACGATCATGGCAATCAACCGCAGAGACTTCTTACGTTCAAGTGCCTGTGCGCTCGGTGGCATGGCGCTGGCCTCGAGTATCGACACGTTCGGCATCGTTCACGCGCTTACGCCGCAGGCTGCAACCGATTACAAAGCGCTTGTTTGTGTTTTCCTGAACGGCGGCAACGACGGAAACAACATGCTGGTCTCGCTCGATCAGTACAATGGACCACAAGGCAGTCTTGTCGAGGGCTACTCGAATGTGCGTGCTGCTGCCGGTCTCGCAATCGCTCAGCAGGATCTGCTTCAAATCTCGCCTGTGAGCGGCGGCTCGTATGGCTTTCACCCGAACATGCCTGAAATGCGCACCCTCTTCAACCAGGGAAAACTCGCGGTGCTCTGCAACAATGGTCCATTAGTTGAACCTATCACGAGGACGACGTATCAGAACGGCACCGGCAAAAAACCGCTGCAGCTCTTCTCGCATTCGGATCAGGTCGGACTATTTCAAACGGCCATTTCAAACACGGTGAGTCAAACAGGTTGGGCAGGCAGATTGAGCGATCGCATTAACGGACTAAACGGCTCAGCGACTTTTCCGAGCAACGTTTCGATCGCGGGCGTCAACCTTATCCTGACTGGGGTCGACACCAGGCAGCTAGCCGTTGCCGATTCCAATACTACGCTCGCCAACGTTCTGCAACTGAACATGTCAGGCACTTCGGGCGAACAGGCGTCGCGGCTTGCTTCTTTCAATGAGCTGCGAACGCTCGATAACAATTTCAAACTCGTGAAAGCTGCCAGCGACATTCGTTCAAGTTCAATTCAAACGGATATTGCGTTGAGCAGTGTGAACCCGACGCTGACCACTGTCTTTCCAAACACATCTCTCGGCCGCCAACTGAAACAGGTCGCACTGCTGATCAAAGCGTGTACTGATCCAACTGCCGGAATAAACATGAAGCGGCAGATTTTCTTTACACAGATCGGAGGCTTTGATACACACTCAGCGGAGATCGGCGGACAAGGAAGCTTGCTGACGCAGGTGAGTCAGGCAATCAATGCCTTTTACCTGGCCACTGTCGAGCTTGGTGTTCAGGATAAAGTGGTGACGTTTACGATGTCAGACTTCGGACGCACATTTCAACCGGCGGGAACGGGTGTCAATGCTGTCGGAACGGACCACGCCTGGGGGAATCATCAATTGATCGTTGGTGGACAAGTGCTTGGACATACGTTCTACGGTACGTATCCGACACTGCGACTCGGAGGACCAGACGACACTGATGGTGGATCGAGTCCGCGTGGCCGGTGGATCCCGACAACTTCCGTTGAACAATACGCTGCGACTCTTGCAAATTGGTATGGCTTGTCGAGCGCAGATTTGCCGGCGGTGTTTCCGCTAATAGGGCGCTTCTCGACACCGAACCTCGGGTTCCTGGCTTAAAGCAAATGTGTTTGGAATTTCTCTGTGCAACCTCTGTACGCTCTGTGTAACAAGTTAGTGAGTTCTTGTTTTCCTGAGAAGGTTTTCCCACGCAAAGGAGCAAAGTCGCAAAGGAAGACCTCCGGAACCGTAAGGGCTTGCTTTGCGACTTTGCTCCTTTGCGTGGGAAAAACTCGTTTTGATTGCGTATGGCGCAGTAACCTCGAACTGATCCGGCTTGCTGTAGTGACCTCACTTGTGGCCGGGTTTCTTGGATTTGTGTTATCTCACAACTCCACGGTTCCTCCGGTTCACGCCTTTTCTGCTGGTCCACCCGCGGGTTACACCGGCGCCCCGCATGAGGAACCTGAGGCTTGCGCTGAATGTCATGTCCCGCCCGACGCAGGCACTGGAAAAATCTCGATCACAGCGCCTCAAACCTATGTTCCAGGTCAAACATACCCGGTAACAGTCACGCATCAGAACGTCGATCCGACTCGTCTTCGCTGGGGTTTTCAGCTGACTGTCTTAGACACCGCGTCAGACGAAAAGGCGGGCGAATTGCAAAGCACTGACGGTTTGACTCAGGTGCTTAACAATGCTGGTCCAGGATCCGCGCGACAGTACATCGAACACTCAGCAGCGGGAACGTTCATCAGTCAACTAAACGGCGCGAGTTGGACGTTCAACTGGACTGCGCCGCCGGCTGATGTTGGTCCAGTCACGTTCTATGCGGCGGGCAATCAAGCAAACAACGACGGCAACACGTCCGGCGACTACATCTACCGAACCTTCGTCGCTTCAGCGCCTGCTTCGAGCACTCCGGATTTCGCGATCGGAGTCACGCCGGCATCGCGAAACGTTGTGCCGGGCGGTAACGCCACGTACACGTTAACCATAACTCCCCTCGCAGGGTTCACAGGTCAGGTGAATCTCAGCACGAGCGCACTTGCAGCAGGCGTCGTTGCCGCTTTCAATCCATCGTCGATCAACATCACTGACGCTAATTCGAAGACATCGATTCTTACTTTGACTACTAGTTCAGGCACTCCTGTCGCTAACCATGTCTTTACCATCAATACACAATCCGGTTCCATACAGCATTCGGTACCCGCAAGTTTGAATGTTGTCAGCCCAACGAGTGCCGACTTGTCTATCACAAAAACCGCATCGCCAAATCCCGGGCAGGTTGGTGTTGGTCTTTCGTATCGCATCACCGCAACAAACAATGGTCCAGCAGCCGCCACGAATGTCGTTGTTACTGACACACTGCCCGCAGGCGTAACGTTTGTCTCCGCGACAGCCACGCAAGGCAGTTGTAGCGGCAGTGGACCAGTGAATTGCAACCTCGGCGGTCTGGCCGTTGGCGCGAGCGCGATTGTCACGATCGTCGTCACGCCTACTTCGCCCGGGCAGATCATCAATTCAGCGACAGTAACTGGCGGCGAAAGCGACTTTGATTCGACGAACAACACAGCGAGCACCACGACTGTGATTCAAGCGGCGGCCCCGTCGCCATCTATGTTGGACGACAATCTGACCGTAAGCACTGTCATTACCGGCCTCGATCAGCCGACCAGCCTCGCGTTTATCGGATCAAACGATTTTCTGGTCCTGGAACGAGCAACCGGCAAAGTGCAGCGGATCGTGAATGGCGTTTTGCACAGCACACCGCTCGATCTCGCCGTGAATAATGCATCGGAACGCGGGCTCCTCGGGATCGCGCTGCATCAAAAGTTTTCGCAGAACGGTTTTGTCTACCTCTTTTGGACCGAAAGCAGCACTGGCAGCGACACGGCGAACGTGGATCAAGTGCCGCTGCTGGGCAATCGTGTGGATCGTTACGTCTGGAATGGTTCGACGCTCACGTTCGATCGCAACCTGATCAAGCTGCGCGCGTGGCAGCCCGACGCTGGCCAGCCTTCTCGCGGCAATCACAACGGCGGAGTCGTGCGAATTGGTCCGGACGGAAAGGTCTACATTATTTTTGGCGACAACGGCCGCAGAGGCTTGCTGCAAAATATTACGGGTGGTGGTCCAGTCCCTGACGATCAGTTTGGTGGACCAGAGCCTGACGATGCACACCTCACCGGAGTAATCCTGCGCTTGAATGATGATGGCTCAACGCCGCCGGACAATCCTTTCTTCAACGCTCCTACAAACCTGACCGGCGAAGCCGCTGCGAATCTCAAAAAAGTTTTCGCGTATGGAGTGCGCAATAGTTTCGGAATGGACTTCGATCCTTTGAGCGGCGCGTTGTGGACGCAGGAAAACGGTGACGATGCGTTTGACGAAATCAATCGCGTGACGCCGGGTTTCAATGGTGGCTGGATACAAACAATGGGGCCTGTCAGCCGTGTCGCTGAATTCAGATCGATTGAGATGACTTACGGCGCCGGCAATCTTCAGCAGCTTCGTTGGCCGCCGGGCAACATCGCCGAAACGCCGCAGCAGGCGGTGTCGAGGATGTTCATGCTTCCGGGCGCGCAGTATCTGGATCCGGAATTCAGTTGGAAGTATGCGGTCGCGCCGTCGCCGATTGGTTTTGTCAAAGGACGAGGACTGGGCCCGCAGTTTGAAGGAGATCTATTCGTTGGCGCTTCGCGAACGACGTTGCTCAACGGGTTCTTGTTCCGGTTCAAGTTAACTACCGATCGCCAGCATTTTTCGTTCTCCGATCCCCGGCTCGCGGATCGAATTGCGGATAACATCGACAAGTTCGATCAGACAGAGAGTGAGAGCCTCCTGATCGGAAAGGATTTCGGCATTACGACGGACATTCAAGGTGGGCCAAACGGAAACGTGTTTGTTGTTTCGCTCTCGAACGGAGCGGTTTACGAGATCAAGTCGAAACCGAGTTTGTTGTTTACGGCGACGTTGAATGGTGCGCAGGAAACTCCGCCTAACAACTCGACGGCGACAGGGCGAGCGACGCTTCTCCTGAGTCCTGATGAGAAAACCGGGCGCGTTTCGGTCACGTTTAATTCACTCTCAAGCACGCAAACTGACGCTCACATCCATGGTCCAGCAGCGCCGGGCGTGAGTGCGGCGCCGGTTTTCCCACTGCCGATAGGCCAGATCAGCGATTTTCAGATCACCCTCACTCCTTCGCAGGTGCAGGATTTGAAGAATGGTCTCCTTTACGTGAATGTTCACAGTTCGAATTTTCCCGCCGGTGAGATCAGAGGGCAGTTTGGGTTGACTCCTTCAATCAGCAGCATTCAATTCAGTGCGACCAATTATTTCGTTGGTGAAGGCGCAGGCGGTGTTGTGGTGAGTGTGAGTCGTAACGGCAATACTTCAAATCCCGTGTCGATTAACTACGCAACCAGCAATGGAACGGCGACGACGACGTCTGATTACACGAATACATCCGGGTCGCTTCAGTTCGCTGCCTCCGAAACTGTAAAGACGTTCGTGGTTCCGATAGTTGACGACGGATTCGTCGAGCGTACTGAAACAATCAACCTGGTCTTGAATTCCCCAGGCTCGGGTGCGATGGAAGGAAGTCCGTTCACTGGCACCATCACGATCCTGGACGACGACAAACCGATGCTTCTCCTGGAAGAAAACACCTCGCGAGCCGCGGCTTTAGATTCCTTCTTGCTGAAGCGCGATCCATTCCCACTCGGAAACATTCATAACCTCAGTTCAGATCAGCGCACTCGAATCATGCTCTTCGCTACGGGAATCGAATTGAACTCCGGCGAAGCTCTTTCATCCGTTCTCGTCCAACTGGAAGACACTCAAAACCACATCTACCCGTTAATCGTCGAAGACATCCGCAAAGTACCGGGATTCGACTTCTCCCAAATCGTCGTCAAACTCCCCGACTCCATCGATACCGAAGGCACCTTCCTCATCTCGCTCACCTTCCGCGGCACGGTGGGTAACAAACCACAGATACGGATCGTTCGATAAAGTCCATTTAGGGAGAACACACCTCAGCGGCCGTGCCGGTCAGTCCATAACGTTCCCATTCATCTTTGTTTAGAGGGCGCGGAAGACGCTTGCAGGAGTCGCCTATTATCTCCCTTGGCCTCCAGAGCCATGATCGCGCGAAGAAACTCTTGCTACTTGAGGTCACGATATACTTTCCGGTGGAATCAAACGCCGCATTGTCAACCATTTCCTGCAACTTAAGTTTTGCAATTGGCTCCAGCGTTGAATGATTGTAAATGGAGACGGTTTTGTTCTGCTCGAGCAACGCGATCTGCTTATCGTCAGCGCTTAAGAAAATCTTTAGCGGTTTGCTATTGATGGGAATTGTGCGAGTAGCAGCCGTCCGCAAATCCTTTACGCAAAGATTTTTTTCCGTTGCGACAGCCAGGTAATTACCGTCTGACGCGACGGTGAAGGTGACGACCGGGGCTCCACAATCAACGGGCGTCCTCAACTTCTTTTCTGCGAGGTCAAAAAACTTCAGGACACCGTCGACAGTGCGAACGGCTATTCGATTATCAACTGTCCACGAAAGCTCATATGCATTTCCCACTTCTTGAGGCGAAACAACCTCTTCGGGGCTTGGTCCCATTTTCCAAACATGAAGGTAACGGCCATCGGTCACCGCCAGGTGACTGCCATCCTTGTTTGGCGAAAAGGGCATGATCCTCTCAGCGGAAGGCACTACTCCGGTGTATGCGCCACCAATGGTTTTGAATACGTGAACGGTGCGGTCGATGATCTCGCCCCCATGCATCTGCCTGATAGCTGCAAACACTTCACCGTCACCACTAAAAACTACTTTGTCGGCATTTACTGTGGAAACAATTTGCCCGGTGCTGAGGTCAACGATCCTGCGCGTGGTATCGTCGATGCGAACAGCGAGGAATCTATCGTTAGGACTAAAGGAAAGGGGTTCCCATGCTTCGCCCGAGAATTGCGCGTCAGTTGTGAATACTTCGCGTCGGGTGCTAGTAGACAATACCTTAACGGTACGATCGTACACGGCTGCAAAGTACCGGCCTCCGGGGCTTAAATAAACGTAATGGGCTGACTTAAACGCAGCCAGAGGGGAGTCTTCGACGCTCTCAGCCAGGTTCCAAATACGTGCTCGCGAACTGTTTGCCGCCCATTCCTGGGCTTGGCTATTTGCGGTTGCGAAATATTTGGAATCAGAACTGAAGGCCAGGTTATCAATCCACCAATCGTGCGTAACCCGAACCGATTCGGTTCCCTGCTCGAGGTTCCAAACTCGCGCAGTATTGTCCCGTCCACCTGTAGCTAAATAGCGATCATCCGGACTGAATTTGACAGAAGCGATCACGTCTTCTTGAGAGAACGTGGCAACCTGGCGCATCGAGTCGATGGACCAGACTCGCGCCGTGCCATCGGTTGCAGCGATTGCCAATCGACGTCCCGCCGAGTCGAACGCTAGCCCAGATATTCGCTGGGGATTCTCACGTTGAGACTCTTGCTCAGGAAATACTGTAATGTTAGCGAGCTTTGTTTGCGTCTCCGGTTTCCAAACACGGACTGAACCATCAGAATACGCAAGCGATACCAGGGTTGCATCGTTGCTTAGCGCGAGAGCCAGAACGCGATGGTGATAGTTTGGATCCTTCATCGGAACAGGCGGAATAGGCAATCGAGTGGTCTCGAATGAGGGCAACTTGATCAAGAGAAGATCATTTGTGTTCGTACGCATTACTAGTTGACGGCCGTCGGGACTGAACGCTGTTGCGTTTTCGGCCTCATAGACAATCTCAAACTTGATAGGTTGCGCTTTGGGAGTAGCTCCATCCCAATTGGTCCATACTGACACCAATCCATCGAAGCTTACTGTGGTCAGGAACTTCCCTGTCTTCTCAAATGCTATCGCGTTGATATCGCTTCCTGTTACTGGAACGCTGACGCCTTTTGACGTTCCGACTTCCCAAATCTCCCAACCCAACCGGCTATCACCGCGATCGACAGTTGCCAGATAACGACCGTCCGGACTGAGTGCTACCAGGGTGATGAATGGACGGGGTCGATCGGCATAAGCTGGATGCGGAATGGAACTCCTTAACAGTCTGAGGCCACGACGAAGCGCCTGGTCCGCCTCTGCTGACACCACCCCTAAATCTGTAAGGCGAACAAAAGCTTCTCTTGCAACCAACACGCTCGGTTCGAGCAAGTCAGGTTGTTCGGCACGCATTTGCTCAGCCTGATTCGATATTTGAAGAGAAGAAGCAATCTGCTCCTGTTTCCTCGCTTGATCTCCGGCAATCTTCGCGTCTCGTTGAGCCTTTGCGGCGGTCCTTTCGGCGGCGAGCTGAGTGCGACGGGCTTCCGCTATTCGCGTTTGAGCAGCCTGCTCCGCTGCGGCGACGTCGGCCTGTGATTTAGCTATTCGTGCCTGGGCGTCCTGTTCTATTTGGCGAACATTAGCTTTCGCATTCTCCTGTGCTTCATTAATCTGTCTGGCAGCTTCTTTTGTTGCCTCTGCCACTTGGTTTTGCGCGCGGACAACCTTGTTCGATTGATAAAAAGCAAAGCCGCCTGCGAGTATGCTGGCAAGGATCAGGAAGAGTAAGGTTCCAAATGTGCGATTTCGGTATTTCCGTAGACGGTCTTTGCTCTTGGTATAGGCAAACTGTTTTTCAATACGGTTGAGGATCACTTCGGACGGTGTGCCGGTTTCCAGTAAGGTTCTGCTCTCATGCTCACGGGGAAGACCAACAACCCTCGTGTACCAACCTGCTTGTGTCCAATCACTTTGTTGATCGTTTCCTTTGTCAAAAGCTATGGGTACGATTCGGGAGGTTCCGTTCGCTTCCGCGAATTCTGTTACCTCCTTCGTAATTGCAGAAGAGGTCACCGCCCCTTCCGTTCCAAGGACCACCAATAGTCTGCATGCCCGGATCCGTTCAAACAACGTTTCGGGAGGGTTGGGATCCGCGTCAGTTCCGAGTTTATCGATGAAGCACGAAAAGCCTTTATTTGTCAGTTCATCAGCCAAACCAACAACATACGTGCTGCCGTCCTTTCGAGAATAAGAGATGAAAATGTCGTCGCTAAGTAAGGAAAAAAACTTCATAGGTTCGGTACTCCGTTTAACTTGAATCGACTATGTTGAGGTCTTAAAGAAGGCCGTGGGAGTTGGAGAGCAGCGGTGAGTTTATTTAGTTTTGTCTGCGACTTCAAGCCGGGCGTCGTCGAGTAAATGTAGATACGAACCATGCCCTTCAGCAGGTAGAACTTCCAGCTCGTAAACTTGTCGAAAGCGATTGCGTTTCCACTCGTAACGCGAGCGCGTGTAATACTCGGCACAACAAGCAACCCGGCTGCCGGCATAAAGGTCGCCGTCCAGGTGTGTGTCTTTGCCATAAAGTTCGACGACTAGTTGGCCATTCTCAGCGAACGCGCGACGCAAGCCTCCCTGCGCGCGATCTCCGGTTTCAAAAGACCAGAGCAGCTTCGGTTGTTCGCGCGTGATTCCGTAGACGTACACGTAGTAAGGAATCGCAGAGCCTCTAACATCATGGAACAGGACTATCAGCGCTTCCTCACCGCGGTCTCCCGTCACATCACCGTAAACCGAATCGACGAATGATACCGTGTCTGGTTCGCCATGCTCGCCGTCTTTAAGCGTGAACGCTTCTCCATAAATGCCGTTGGACGCATACGTAAAGTTGCGAAAATCGATTTTTCGAATCGGACTCTCAGGTGTGGGCGAAGGACTCGGCTGGGCAAGAACCGTTGGTGAAGGCGACGCGACGTGAGCTACTATTGGCGACTCATTTCGAGCGCGCGTGCAGCCCGACGTGAGCAATAAGAACAAGATAATGATAACCGCGAGATCCTTCATTTGCGAAAATGACTAGCTCAGACCTTCTCTATCAACGACTTCACAATCAAAAACTATCTTCGTCAGAATTCAGGAAACCCGCCGATGTCGTCCGTTGGCTTGGCGCCGTGCAAGCGCAGGATTTCAACGCCGCCAAATGGGCGCTTGGACTTCGCATGCGGGAGGCGACGAATGACGAACGTCGAGAAAGCTTACAATCGAGGGGAAAATACTTCGCACACACCTGATGCGTCCGACGTGGCACTTCGTTGCGCCTGACGATATTCGCTGGCTTTTGCAGTTGACTGGGCCACGCGTGAACATCAAGGCCGGCCCATACTATCGCAAGTACGAACTCGACGCTTCAACGTTCAAAACATCTCACAAAGCATTGACGAAAGCCCTGCAAGGCGGAAAACATCTGACTCGTAATGATCTCAAGACAGTGCTGAATCGTGCTGGTGTGGCGGCAGACGATCCGATCCGTTTAGCACAGATCATGTTGCGCGCAGAATTGGACGGTGTTGTTTGCAGTGGTCCGATGTCGGGAAAAAAATGACGTACGCTCTATTGGAGGAACGCGTGCCTCAGACAAAAGCGCTTGATCGCGATGAGGCCCTGGCGAAACTCACGCGCCGCTACTTCACGAGTCATGGACCAGCGTCCTTGCAGGATTTCACCTGGTGGTCTGGTTTGACCGCGTCAGACGCACGTCGCGGTGTCGAGCTCATGGGCCAAATTGCGGTTCAAGCGCCGCGACGATCGAAGCAGGCAGCATATCTTCTGCCCGCTTTCGATGAATACCTCGTCGCTTACCAGGACCGCAGCGTCGTCGGAAACTCACTCGGTCCAGCATTGATCGTCGACGGCAAACTCGCGGGAACCTGGAAACGCGCAATCGATAAGCAGACTGTCACGATCGCTGTGCAACTCTTAAGAACCTTGACGAACACGGAGCGACTTGCCGTGACCAAAGCAGCCGATCGATATGCTGCGTTTCTGGGCGACAAAGGACACAAACTCTGCTTTGTGGCTTAAAACCCGACGCCTAAGAAGAACGTGATCCCTTGCATTTGTCCGCCCTGCATCTTGAGATTCAGCCGTGCGTCGAGTTGAGTTTTTCCAAGGGTGATGTCGACGTTGATTGCCAGGGTGATCGTCTTCACAGTTGTGTTATCCGTTGTGAACGCCCATTCGATCGATCCCTTGTTGTTGTTAAACTGAAGCTTGCCTGAAAATCCAAACGTCGTCGTCGTCTTGTTCCCGGCTCTGTTTTGTTCAAACGTAAAGCCTGCCACCAAACTCGCGCTTCCGATTACTGCGGTGAAGTTCCCGGAGATGCTGATCGTGGTCCCGCCGACACTTCCATCGCGCTTGACGATCGCAAGATCAAGATCGCCAGTGAAGTTGTTTTTCTTGAAAGCGGCATTGAAGGTGAACGTCGTGCTGCCTACTTGTGTTTGCCCGTCGCCCGAGCTCTGCCGATCGAGACCATAACGGATCGTAAAGTCGTCGCTGATCATCAAGGTACCAACCAACTGAATCCGGCGTTTGTTGCCGTTCTTGTCATACTCGTACATCAGTTGGTTCATCGACTTATCGATCGTGATGCCTTTCGGCAACACAAACTCGCCGTCAGGTTGACCATCACGTTTGTAAACAAACTTGAGTCTTGGCGCACCGGCCGGATCGACGAATTCAGACCACGTGCCAACAAACCCGAGCACCGAACTTTGCAACATGGCTTTCTTGTTCGAAAAATGGAACATGAACCGGCTGCGGGGATCGTTGATGAAGCCGTCAATCGTCGAGGCTTTTCCATTGATCGTGAACGTGAGGTCGTGCGTCTCCGACAAAGACCAATCGCCGCGCAACTCGAAAATAAACGGGTTGTTCTTTTTGGGTGTGACAACCATCACAGCATTGCGCGTCTCGTAGCGCGGCACGTTTCCCGGAACCTCGGTGAAGTTAAACTTTTTGCCCGCCGCTGAAACTACAAGCTGATTGTCTGAGTTGAATTCCCAGGCGACGTCAAACGACACGGTTGAGTTGTCGGTCTTCGTCACTACGATCTTGTTTGTCTGGTCCGTCTTCCACTTGCCGCCCGGAGCGTTGTTGATAGTGACTGTGCCAAGGGGGTCGATTACGAAGGTGTCATTGTTCTTGGTTAACTGTAGGCCAGGCATCTGAATTCTCCTTTTCCTCGAAAGCAAAGCGCGTGAGCGCGTCAAAATGGCAAATTACTAGTTACACCGAAATGGAATTTACCCCTCCCTCCAGTAGTGGCCTTTTCGCCGAAACCATAACCGAAGTCGAACTTAAAAATGATCGGGTTGTAGATGAACCTTAAGCCGGCGCCTGTTCCCGTGCGCATGCCGGAGGAAACGTTGATGGCATCGTATAGACCACCAACATCGACAAAAGCCGCCGCCTTAATCTTTTCTCTTAACATTGCCTTGAGGCCAGTGCTTTGATCGTTGCCGACGTTAAGTGGAATCCATACTTCGTTTTGCACGGCCCAAAGCTTGCGGCCCAAACCGTCGTCGGCGCGAAAGCCACGCAGGATCTCTGAACCACCGAACGCAGGTAGCTCGAACCGAGGCGTCGCTTGGCTCACCACTTCAGCGCGGCCACTGATGTCGAGTTCGTATCGACGGGGCAGCACCTGGTGAAAATTTCCGGTGGCGAGAAGTTTGTTGTAACGAGGTTCACCGACAGCGAGACCCAACCCGAATTTGAACTTCGGTTCGAAGCGGATGCGTCGCGGGCGTTCGACTTCAACACTCTCGAAGAAATAGAACGCTCCGAACTCCAACGTTGTCAGGTTGCTTTTGACGATCGGTTCGAGATTCGGTTTCAGTTCAACTGTCTCATTGCGTCCCTCAGTGAAGAAGCGTAACAAGCTGCCCGATCGATCTCGAAATAGTTCAAGCTCCAGACGCGCGAGCCCGCTGCGACGCCGTTCATCCGTGTTCGGCGCGGTCAGATTTCGATCGGCTTCAAGGTCGGTGGAGACAGTGAACTGAACAGACATTCGCCGGTGAAAAGTGTTGAAGAAAACGTAATCAGCGAAGTAGTTTGCGTTTCCCAACACACCGTCGTCTCCGAAGCCGCCAGCTTTCACTGACAAGTTGTTGACGGCGCCAGGCAACAATGTAAAGCGTGAAAGTTGGCCCAGGCCAAAAAACTTTATACCTTGTCCGGGTTGATATTCGATCCCACCTCCGACGTATCGCTTTTTATCTTTCGGTTTCTTGTCTTCGTTCTCCGGTGCAAAATCAGTTTCAGTCTTTTTCTCCTGCTCGTGTGCAGTCACGACACCTTCAGGATTGGCGGTTGCTGGTGCGGATTCGGGATGCGTGTTAGTGGTGTCAGGGGCGTCAGCGTCATCTGGTTTCGCTAACTTTTCTATTGTGATGTTGAAAGCCGAACTTGTCCCAGCCTCTCCCGGCGCGAGACTAAGACTCGCCGAGTAGCCGAGTTGAGTAACGAGAAGCTGTTGAATCTGCATTCGCTGAGCGCTGAGGTAAGGTCCCGGCTCTCCCGTTTGTTCGCGGTAGTTGAATACAGTGCCGATGGTTGCGCGTCGCTTCACAAAGTGTCGAAACGCTTTATCGGTCAGGAGCGAATACAAAAGTTTATCGATATTCGGATCATTCTCCAGTGATCGCCAGGAGATGCTGACGATTCTTTTGCTCTCGATGACGCCGATTCGGAGCGGCGAGGTGTTGCGATCGTCGAAGGTTATCTCAGGCTGGAGTCCCATTCGCTTGTAGAAATTCTCGATGGTGAGTTTCATGCAGTCGTTACATCTTGGACGGCCGGCGAGTGGCCTCAACAACTGTTCGAGCCGCTTTCGTCGCGCTGTCTTCTTAGGTCCATCCGGTAGATCGGGAAATGAGATCAGCACTTGAGTTTCATCGGCCCAATTGCTGATCGGATCGAGCACTGTGAAGGTGAAAGTTCCCTGCTCGGCATCAAACGAACCGTCTTCCCAAACCAGCAGCGCCGTTTTTTCGTGCGCTGTTACGAGTGGCGTTAGGGCATCCGACTCAAAACTTGAAAACACTTCGGGCATGCTCGTCCGGTTCGTCGACGTTGCCCAGTCGTCAAACTGCTGAAGGTAGGCGGGCCAGGCTGCGTTGGCAGTCCGTATCGCAACTGTTTTTGCGTCGGTGAGTTGGTTGTTGTTGTCGCGAGTTTTGTCCTCGTCGGAGAGTGCGAAGCGATAAGGCTTAGGGATTGTCTTCAGAAGATTTCCTAAAGTCGTAAAGACGATTTCTTCCGCTTCCGCTGGGGGAATCAACAAACGCCGCTTGAACTCATCTGACGCAACAAAGCTACTCTGCGAACGATCGATATCCAGAGCACCATTCGTGATCTTGAGAGTGACGCACAGCCGGCTCCCATTCCTTCGCTGCTGGCCATTCTCGTCCTTCAAAACCTCACAAGTCTGCGCCACTCCCAGTGATGCGTGGCCGAGAACGCAGACAAACAACGCGAATGCAAAAACAAAGTGCTTCATTAAGGTCTTATGCAGTCTAACTACCAGAGATGATTGCCGAGGCTCAAAACGTGTCGGCCAAGCTTGCCACAAAAAGGGACAAAAAGCACAAAGGAAAAAAGAATGATACTTTTCGCGCGATTCCTTCACTTTAGAAGGAGATTTCCTCGCAAAGGCGCAAAGAGGCAAAGCAGAATTTCGTGATTGTCTTTGCGCCTTGGCGCCTTTGCGAGGGTTATTCGTTCAAGGCAGGTCCAGGAGCCAGATGTCGCTTTGGGTTGAGTACACTGTAAAGTAGATCAGTTGACCGTCTCGCGAAATGCCGACGCTGTTAAAACGATTCTCTTGCAGTGACAGTATTTCGCGCGTTCGCTTCGTCGAAATATCACTCAGGTAGACTTTACCCTCCGACAAGTAGAGGAACCGCATACCATCGGCCAGCCACATTGGATAGGCGCCATTATCCAATATCTTCTCGAAACTTTTTGTCTCAAATGAATAGCAATGCACACTGCTTCCAGAGTCAGTTCCGATCAGTCTCTTACCGTCTGCGGACCAGTCCCAGGCGACAAAATCCGTCCTGGCTTCCCCGGGAAGTTCCTCCAATGTTTGATTGGCCCAATCTTTATTGAGATCAACTATGGCATTTACTCCGGCACGGCGAAAGAGAATGCGTTGGCCATCCGCAGACCAAAGTGGAAACGAAGTATTACCAGGGCTGTTGAAGCTGACCTGCGTGAGATTCGTCCCGTTCGCATCGGTGGTCCAGATTTCATACTGACCACTTCGATCCGAAGTAAACGCTATTCTCTTCCCGTCCGGCGACCAACGCGGGTACCTATCAAAGTCTCTATCGTTCGTAACATCGCGCACGTTCGTTCCGTCACGCTGAACTATGACGATATCGTCTTGCGTTCGCCTTTGTAGACGCGTAACGAAGTGCGTTCCATCAGGCGATAGGTCGGGGCGAACGAGTTGCTGATCACCGCGCGTGATCCAAAATGGCTCACCAACAGCCTTCTCGTGAATCGGATCAAATTTGACGGCTTGAATGTTTGATTCCTGTTCTGTTTGGACATAGATCAGTCGCCTGCCATCACGCGAAAAGTTTAAGTGGCGACTAAACGGCGATGGTGTTACAACTGCTTCATGTTCGCCCTGCACTTTTCCTGTTAGTTCATCGATCGGCACTCGCCAAAAACCCATGCTCCCGGCGCGATCGCTAACGTAGTAAAGAAACTTGCCGTCGGAAGACCATGCCGGATTCCAGTTAGTTGCGCCATCATTCGCGATAACCTCAATCTGACCTCCGTCTTTAGAGATCGTCGCAACCTCACTTCGTCCAGAGCTTGGCGCCATGTACCAGAATGCGATGCGATTGCCTTGCGGAGACCATACCGGCTGCATTGCGTCATTCTCACAAAGCACGCGCTTGGCGCCTGTGGCAACGCCTACTATCCACAACGAGCTCGGTCGCGGATTTCGAATCGACGGCACACTCTGCAAGCGGGTGCTACAAACGATCTCCTTGCCGTCCGGAGACCATGAAGGACTGCTGCAACCCGGAATCACGAGTCGAGCATTTTCGCCAGTTCGCTCCATCACATAAATGCCCGCCGGATCACGATTAGAGCGAAACGCGATGTACTCACCATCCGGAGAAAACGCAGCCTGACTGTCGTTACTAGGCGTGTCGCGTGTCAGCGACGTCGCAATCTTTCCACCTATGCGCTGTTCAAATAGATCCCAGTGTCCATTGTTTATGGCTGAGTAAACAAAACTTTTCCCGTCCGGCGTGAACGTCGGAAAGTATTCTGTTCCGAGCTGGTTTGTCAGTTGCACACGCACCGCGCGCGACCAATCAGGTGCGATCGGTTTTGCGCGCGTCAAATACCAGCCAAGCGGAATCGCAGCGACGATCAGAACTGCTACGACAGCAATAGGCCAGAACCACGAGCGTCGAACGAACTGCGGAATCGGAGCTGTGATCGCGCGCGGATTTGAAGCAGTGGCGGATGAGTCGATCATTCGCAACAGGCGACGGATGTCAGCGCGAAAGTCTGAAGCAGTTTGATAACGAAGTTCGCGGTCTTTCTCGAGTGCTTTGTTCAGAATTTGATCGAGCTCTGATGGAAAGGTCTCGTCAATACTCCTCGCGGGCCGTGGATCACTCGAGAGAATCGCGTTAACTGTTTCGTGTCGCGTCTCGCCTGCGAAGGGTTTCTTTCCGGTGGCGAGCTCGTAAAGTACAACACCAAGACTCCAGATATCAGTGCGATGATCGATCGAATCACCCGTCGCCTGTTCCGGCGACATGTAAGCCAAAGTCCCCATCGGCGCGCCGAGTTGTGTTTTCGCGATTTCCTGTGAGGTCTTACTCGCCGCGACTTCAGTCAGTTTTACTAAACCAAAATCCACAACTTTCACATAGCCATCGGGCCGCACCATCACGTTGTCAGGCTTGATGTCGCGATGAATAATGCCCGCCTGGTGAGCGGCTGATAAAGCCTCGGCGACCTGGGCCACGATCGCCAGCAATTCTCGCAGCGTTAGTTTCTGGCGCAGAGCGGAAAGGGTTTGACCTTCAACAAACTCAGTCGCGATAAAGAGCACGCCATCGGCTTCGCCAACTTCATAAACCGTGATCAGGTTGGGATGGTTCAAAGATGAAAGCGCACGAGCTTCTGTTCGGAACCGAGTTGCGCGCTCGGCGTCGGCGACGAAGTGCCACGGAAGAATTTTCAGCGCTACCGGTCTTTTTAGTTTGGTGTCACGAGCAAGATAAACCTCACCCATTCCGCCTGCGCCCAGAAGTTTTTCGATCTTGTAGTTAGCGAGTTCTTTTCCAATGAGCGAGAAGTAAGTGGTGAGATTTGAATCCTGGGCCAACTGTTCAGCAGCGACTTTCATTGCCGAGCGTTCCATGAAGTTAGCGACTTGCTCCTGCGCTTTGAGCAGGCTCAAGACTTCATCGCGCAACTCGGCGTTGTCTTTGCTGGCCTCCGTCACAAACGCTTCGCGTTGATCGGGCGGTTGGGCCAACGCCTCCTCGAGTAACGCGTCAACTTTTTTCCAGAGATCTGGATCCATCGATTAATTAGAGGTGAGCTCGCGATACAGCCACGCCTTGGCTTTGTTCCATTCGCGCATTACCGTGATGGGTGCGATCTTCATGACTTCAGCGGTTTCGTCAACACTTAATCCGCCGAAAAACCGAAGCTCGACGATACGGCTCTTTCGTTCGTCGAGTTCCGCGAGACTTGTCAGAGCATCATCCAGCGCCAGTAGATCTGTATCCTTCTCAGTTGAGACATTAAGCGCCTCGTCGAGCGAGATGTTGAGCGCTTCGGCGTCTTTATCGACCTTTGGACGACGCCGAGCAAAGTCGACGAGGATGCGACGCATCATCTGCGCTGCGACGCCGAAGAAGTGTGCGCGATTCTGCCAGCGCACGGCTTTCCAGTCGATCAATCGAACATAAGCTTCGTTGATCAACGCGGATGTTTGCAGCAGGTGATCGGGGCGCTCCCGGCTCATGTAACGTTTTGCCAGACGATAGAGTTCGGCGTGGACCAGGGGCGCGATCTTCTCCAGAGCCTCTTCATCGCCTTCACCCCAAGCCAGCAAAAGTTCAGTGATTTCGTGAGCCCCAGGTTTGTCCATGGTCCGGACCTTCAGGATAAACTTACCGAACGAAAGGCACAAAGTCACAAAGGAGGCACTAACGTGCCGAAGTTCATTCCCGGATTAAGGCTAAGTAAGCTTTTCTACGAAGACAAAGTCAAGCCGATTCTCAACAATGCGTTTCCGCGAGTGAGACATTCGGCGGCGCTGATTGGCTGGGGTTCAGAGGTGCTTGGCTTTGACACGCGCGTTTCTCGAGATCATCACTGGGGTCCGCGGGTGCTGCTGTTTCTGAGGGAGCAAGATTACCCACGACTGAAAGACAAGATGAGCAAAGTTTTGGCTGCTAAACTTCCTTACGAGTTCATGGGTTATTCAACCAACTACGGCAAACCAGAGCCAAACGGCGTGCGCCACGCGGTGAAGATCAATCGTGGTCCAGTGGACCACATGATCAATATCTACACTGTTCGATCGTTCTTTCAAGCCCGGCTCGGGTTCGATCTGAAACGAAGAATAACGATTTCCGATTGGCTGACGTTTCCGCAGCAACGTTTGCTCGAACTTACGAGCGGTGAAGTTTATTACGATGGCCTGGGCCAACTGACAAAAGCGCGCGCGCGGCTCCAGTATTATCCAAAGGACGTTTGGCTGTACATGATGGCAGCTCAGTGGACCAGAATTTCTCAGGAGGAAGCTTTTGTCGGACGCACCGGACACGTCGGCGATGAACTCGGATCGCAACTCGTGGCAGCCAGATTGGTTCGCGAGATCATCAAGCTAAGCTTCTTAATGGAACGAACATACGCGCCTTACAGTAAATGGCTAGGCACAGCGTTTAGCAGACTCGAGATCGCAGGCCCTATAAGTCCAATACTAAAGCGCACGTTAATGGCGAAAACCTGGAAGACCAGGGAGAAATGGCTCGCACAGGCTTATTCACTCATGGCCACGCGCCATAACGCGTTGAAGATCACCGAACCACTCTCGACAAACACCTCCAACTATTACAGCCGGCCCTATTCTGTGATATTCGCCGAACGATTCGCCGACGCGATAAAGCAAGCGATCAAAGATCCGAAGGTAAAAAAGATCGACACCGATATCGGATCGATCGATCAGTTCACAGATAGCACAGACGTAGTCGAGGATCTGGACTTAATCAGGAAACTGCGTCGCGCCTACAAATGAGCACGATTGTGTTAGCATGCTCCATTCTTACCAATCTGGACGCCGACAAATTTGGACGCCGACGAAAAATTTGTAGGGGCGGCACTCTGTGGCCGCCCGTGCGTCGAATAGGTCTCTTACGAAAACGCATCGCCACGGACGGGCGGCCACGGAGTGCCGCCCCTACAAAGGAGTCTTTATGTGGACTAAGTTGACGGCTGTCTTCTTGTGTTTACTGCTCAATATAACTCCTGCAAACACTCAACCGACTTTATTGCCTGACTCCGTCATCGCGGCGCTCTCGCAGGAACTCTCCGGTGAAACGGCGAAGAGCAATCTCGAATACATCGCTCGCCATCACCGCATGCGCGGGTCGCGCGGGTTTCGTTCCGCCGCGGATCACATCGTCAAACAACTCCGCGATTACGGAATAACCGACGCACGGGTCGAGCAGTTTCCCGCCGACGGAAAGACCTTTTACGGCACTCAAAAATCACGTCCGCCCTGGGATGCTGAATTTGCGGAGCTGTGGGAGATGCGTGAGTCAAACTCAGCTTGGACCAGGCATGCGCGACTCGCGAGTTGGGATGCGATGCCGGTTACACTCGCACAGGACAGCGAGAGTGGCGAAGCAACGGCAGACTTAGTTGACGTCGGCAACGGGGCAGCAGAGAAAGACTATGACGGCAAGGATGTCCGCGGAAAGCTCGTGCTCGCGGCAGCGCAACCGGGCGCAGTGGCTCGTCATGCAATCGAGCGATTAGGCGCAGTTGGAATCGTCAGTTACGCACAGAATCAGCGCACCGCGTGGTGGGGTGAAAACGAAAACCTGGTTCGCTGGGGACATCTCGATACTTTCGCACCCAAACCCACATTCGCTTTCATGATCTCCCCAAAACAGGCGCGCGACTTTCAAGCGCGCCTCGCGCGGGGAGAAAAGATTCGGCTTACTGCAATCGTGCGCGCCGGAAAGCATTCCGGTTTCTACGACGTCGCGACGGCAACGATTCCCGGCGCCGATCCGAACCTGCGCAAGGAAGAGATCGCTTTCAGTTGTCACCTCGATCACCAGCGTCCGGGCGCAAACGACAACGCGAGTGGAAGCGTCGCGATCCTCGAAGTTGCACGCACTCTCAACAAGCTGATCGCGGAAGGTAAGATTGCCCGCCCAGCCCGGACCATCCGCTTCATCTGGCCGCCGGAGATTGAAGGCACGATCACGTTACTGAACGCTCGTCCGGAAATAGCCGCTCGCATCAAGGCAGTGATTCACATGGACATGGTCGGTGGCGGTCCCGAAACGAAAGCGATCTTTCATGTAACACGTGGTCCAGCGAGTCTGCCGTCGTTCGTGAACGACGTTGCCGAGCACTTTGGACAGTTTGTCAACGATCAGTCAGCTCAGTTTGCAAAAGGCGAGAGTGCTACGTATCCGATGTTTGCGGCTGAAGGCGGCAAGGAACCTCTGCAGGCGGAGATGGCTGAGTTCTCAATGGGCAGCGATCATCAGATCTACACTGATAGCTCGTTCAGCATTCCAGCGATTTACCTGAACGACTGGCCCGATCGTTACATTCACACTAATCTCGACACACCTGCGAACGTCGATCCGACAAAACTGAAACGCGCCGCATTCATCGGCGCCGCGAGCGCATATTTTTTAGCGAACGTTAAGTCGAGCGATGCCGCTTCGATCTTGAAAGTGCTTCAGACGCACAGCCTGCAAAGAACTTCAACGATGTTAACGCGGCGCGCTGCACTGGCGCCGGAAGAGGCTTCGAAGCTGACACGCTTTCACCTCTGGAACGAACGCGCGTTAGTCGATTCGATGAATCGCTTCTTTCGTATTCCGGAAACCACGCGCACTGACGCGACCGCTTTTCTCAACAACATGGAAAAGCTTGCGGGGGGAACCAACGCGGGTCCAGCTTCACAAGGTGACGGCCGTTTGATCTTCCGTCGGAATGCGAAACTGAAGGGTCCAATGGGCGCGTTTGGTTACGATTACTTCAGCGATCACTACGGAGCTGAACGTGAGAGCGCGCTTCGAATCATGCAGTTCCAGGGTTTGCGCGGTTCAGGAGGTGAGTATGCTTACGAGGTCTTGAATCTCGTTAACGGAACCCGCAATGCGCAGGACATCCGCGATTTTGTTTCAGCCGTGTATGGTCCAATTCCACTGGAGGTAGTGGTGGAGTATCTGCGCGCGCTGGAAACGATCAAAGTTATCGAAGCAGTTAAATAAAGCAACATAAGGAGCGCTGAAATGAAACCTCGTGCGATCTGGCTCGCGCTTTTATTGTTCACGATTGTGGTCAGCGGCAAAGGACAAACACCGATGAAAATCTATATCTCGGCGGACATGGAGGGCGTGGTCGGCGTGGTAACAAACGAGCAGCTCGGCCCACAAGGTTTCGAGTATGCACGTTTCCGAGAATTCATGACACAGGAAGTCAACGCGGCGATCGAAGGCGCGCTTGCAGCGGGTGCCACTCAAATCGTCGTCAGCGACTCGCACGGCAACGGCCAGAATCTGCTGCTGGAAAAACTGCCATCAAACATCCTCGTCGTACGCGCCTGGCCGAGGCCGTTGATGATGATGCAAGGCATCGACGAGACGTTCGCGGGCGCGATTTTTATCGGTTATCACACGGGTACGACTAACTCTGCCGGTGTGCGGGCACACACGATCTCGAGCGCGAGGCTCGCCGACGTCAAGCTGAAAGGTATCTCGGTTTCGGAGGCAGGTTTGAACGCCGCAATCGCAGGGCACTTTAATGTCCCTGTGATCATGGTCTCCGGTGATGATGCAGTGGTGAAAGAAACTCAGGCGTTGATCGGAGACGTAGAAGGAGCAGTCGTAAAGTGGGCATCAGGTTTTCACTCCGCAAAAACCATCATGCCGGAGGCCAGTTACAAATTGATCCGGGAGAAAGCGAATAAAGCTGTTCGTCGTATCAAAGATTTCAAGCCTTATAAACTCGCGGGTCCAATTCAACTCGATGTACGTTTCAAGAACTACCGTCCGTCAGAAGTATTGAGCTACCTGAGCATCGTGGAACGCACCGATGCGCACAGCATTCGATTCACAGGCAAGGACATGATCGAAGTGTCGAAGTTCCTCGAGTTTATTGTCACTTACGAGCCGAACTTAGAACCGTAGCCACAAAAAGGCACAAAAATTATATTTGTGCCCTATGTGATCCCAAATTAGGCTCAGAAGTTTATCTACTTCGAATCGACCGGTAAACCGGCCTTGACCCACGCATTAAATCCGCCATAGAGCGGATGAACATTTTTCCAACCACGGTCGGCGAGTTCTTGCGCCACACGGGCGCTCGATCCTTCGTGTGGTCAAGTGCAGTAAGTTATAACCGCGCGGTCTTTCGGAATTTCATCGAGGTGCTGATTGAGTTCCTCAGCGGGAACGCGGATCGCATTCGGTAGCTTTTTGTCTGACTCTCCCCAAGCCGTTGGATTGCGCGTATCCAGAAATGCAAACTCCTCACCACGATCCAGGCGCTCTTTCACTTCATCGGTCGTGATCCTTGTTGCTTCCATGATAACTTCCCCCTGCCTTGATCTTAGCGAAACATGTGCCGAGCAACTTCCGGTGATCTCGAATAATTAACGCGAAAGTGTGTCGTAAATGAATTGAGGAGAATTATGCGCAAAATAACTTTCGGCGGAGCGAACAGCCTCGACAACTTCATTGCCCGCAAAGATGACGCGGTTGATTGGCTTCTTTGGACTAACGAAGTCGCTGAGATTATGAGTAGCTTTTGGAAGACGATCGATACCGTTTTGTGGGGGCGGCGCACCTACGAAGTCGCAGCACGAAGCGGGAAAGTCTCTTATCCCGGTGTTAAGAATTATGTCTTCTCACGAACACTCAAAAAGCGGAACACCAAATCGTTGACTTTTGTTTCTGAGGATGCGGCTGAGTTTGTACGCCGTCTGAAGAATGAAGAAGGCAAAGGGATCCTGGTGATGGGAGGAGGTGTGCTGGCGAAGTCGTTGTTTGACGCAGACCTGATCGACGAAATTGGACTCAACGTCCATCCGGTGCTGCTGGGATCGGGAATTCCGTTGTTCTACGAAATGCCGCGACAGATCAATCTGGAGTTGAGCGAGTGCCGGCAGTTGAGCAACGGTTGCGTTGTTCTGAAGTATCAGGTCAAACGCGCTTAATAGATAATCGACGGCAAAAACGCGCCGCGCGGTTCGTTGTACAAACCTTTGCTCATCAGCGTCATCGGTTGAATCACTCGCAGACCCTTCTCTAAACACCAGCGAAACACTTCGCTGTTGCGAGTCGGTAACAGAAATCCCGGACCTTGAAATTCAGTAACCGCGCCGATCAATGCTTTCAAATCTTCGTTGCTCTCACCCATCGCGTGTCCGAGAAAACTTACGCTGGTCGCGTAACCTGTAATGCGACCCTCGTGCTCAACGACCGTCGCGGTTCCCTGATTGATCGCGTCGACGAGTTCCGCGTTGCGATCGTGCCCGTGAATCCTGAAGCACAACGCGTTGCAGGCTGCGCGATCGTTTTCGTTTGCCGCACGCACAACATGGCTCGACATCTTGAGATTGAGAGCTTGTCCGTTCATTAATGATAACGGCTCGCGCGTGTCGAATCCGAGCTTGGTATAGAGCGAGAGTGAACGGTTGTGATAAGCGGCCTGCACCAGACGAACACTCGCAAATCCACGTTCTTCAGCATGGCGCATGACGTCTTCCATCAAACGTTTCCCGACAGAAGAATTCTGTACCTTCGGATCGACGGTGATAGGACCGATTCCCGCAACCAGCCCCTGCTTCCAAAGAAAATTACTGCCGACTGCTTCGCCATCGATTTCCGCCACCACTGCGTAGACCTCGTTGTGTGATAGCAGGAAAGACAACAATCCAATCGCCGGTTCCGGCGCTGGAAAATCCTGCGGGAAGTTGTGGCGTTCAGAAATTGTCTTGAACGCTTCGTAACAGATGTAGCCGCATCGCTCGGCGTCTTCCGGCCTGCCTGCCCGCAATTTCACGCTCGTTGCCACCTGTGTCGCTGCCATTTGTTCCTCTCCTCCCTGTTAACGCGAAAAAATCGTGGTGTTTCGGTCCGTTAACGCCAATTCTTTACTCGCGACCACTCGGTTTGCAAGTTCCACTTCAATCCTCTGCACAAAAGAATCGGGCGGTTTTCGTAACTGTAGGCGTACGGATTATTCAGCGTGGCGGCAACCGTCACCGAGTCGAAGTGCTCGCGCGCATCGCTTTCTTCGTCGCCGAGCACGATGACAATGTCGCCCGTGTAGTGCCGCGGCCCCCAGAGAAAATAGTTTTGATGTCCGCTGATCGCCTTTGGCAATCCGTACTGTGGTCCGAAGAAATCGATTGCAGCCGCCTGACCATAATTGTTGCCAAAAATCGCAGTGCGCTTCTGCTCTTCCGGCGAGAGCGAATGGTACACACGAGCTACCTCAGCGACCATGCCTGGCCACGGAAACTCGTCGGCGTAATACTGCGGCAAAGTTTCGCCGATGAAACTCGTCTCGGTTTTTGGAACTTCAAAGGGTAGATACGACTGGTAACGAATGAACTGATCGATCGGCAACACGGGAAGAATTAACGGCAGCAACGGCGCGACGCCGAGTATCAACCAGAGAAAGCACGCGGGCTTCAGAATGCTTCGCAGCGCGGAGAGTCTTGCAGTGTTGAGTAATCGTTCTGTTGCAACAGCGCCTGCGGCAAACAACATCACATACGCAGGCGCGGAGTAGTAGTCCTTACCGTGCGTGATCATGAAGAACGCGATCGTGATCACGAATGCCCAACCCAGCGCGCGATAGTTTTCCAGGTCGCGTGAGAAAAACAAAAAGACAAGACCACCAAACCAGAACGGAAAACTCGCTGGGTTCATCATCAGCACCTGCTGCAATAGATATTGAGCGGGCGGTAGAACGACGTCTTTTCCCGTTGCACGCACGTTATGCATGAGCTCGAGGAACGGCCAGTTGTTTTGAATATTCCAGATCAAATTCGGCAGAAAGATCAGGAATGCGAGCGCGCCTCCTGCGAGAATCCACGGAGTAAACAGCAATCTTCGTTGCCGCGTCAGGAGAACGCCGGCGACTAATGCGGAGGCGAACGCGACAATCGAGTACTTAGTCTGCAATCCGACACCCGCGATCGCACCGAACGCCAACCAGAGCTTCGGATTACTTGTTTTGATCAGACGGACCACGAGGTAAGCCAAACCGCCCCACAACAAAGGTTCGAAACAATTCATCGCGAACTGATGATCGATCACCCACCACGCACCCGGTGTAATCGCAAGAGCGGCGGCGAGCACTGTCCCGAAACGCCCAGCACCGAACTCGCGGGCCAACGCTGCTGTGAGCAGG
Organism: uncultured Acidobacteriota bacterium; assembly: GCA_963728575.1. Lineage (GTDB taxonomy): Bacteria > Acidobacteriota > Blastocatellia > Pyrinomonadales > Pyrinomonadaceae > PSRF01. Next base: position 192,927 of record CAVSKT010000010.1, on the reverse strand, counting down.
ATGCGCGCAGCACCGGCGAGTGCGGGCCAAAAAAGTAGTGCCGGCAATGAGGTTCCCAGGGTATGCCTGGCGATCCAGCCAAGCAGAGCGATCAGTGGTGGTTGATCGACATAACCGAACGCCAAATGTTCCGAGCACGCGAGGTAATACAAGGCATCGCGGAAGTATCCGTAACGCGTCGAGGTTGCGAGATGGAATGCGAAGTACGCGAGCGCGATCAGGTAGACAGATGGCCAGAGGGAAACGCGGGAGGATGGGGAAATTTGGGCCATACCTTGAAATCCGACTTCTCTTCAGTTAAAAGATGTACGAGGACAGGTACTCAGTTTACGAAATGATTACGCGTAAACATATTGCCAACCGAAAATCCTCGCGTTAACCTTCGGGTCGTTCCGAGTGATGAGCGCACCTCGCGAAGCTGGGCTCGGCAATAGTTGTCATACGTGACAACCAGGGGAAGTTCTGTCTCAAAAACAATAACTCAACCTGCTTGACGCTAAATTTTATCGAAACTGATGTTCCTCTTGTTTTAGAACAGACGGGGGTTGGAAATAGTGTGACTATTTAAGGAAGTTGACGAAAGAGGAGAGCGGTAGGACGAACCGCGAAGTTGAACTACCGCTCTCGGTCGGAACGCACAAGGCAACCCCCCACTATTTGCCTCCGGGCAAGCGCGCTCCAAAGATCTGTCTAAATTTAAAGGATCTGCTTGTGATTAAGACGCGAGGGCACACCGGCTAGTGAGACTCGCCCGACCAGTTCGGGCCTTCCGGATATCCTCTAGATCGGCGCGCAGTGTAAGTGAAAATACACATAAAGACAAGAGCGAATTTTCGTCAGGAGATTCGGCCTGATGGGACGCTCGCGCCGAAAGAAGCCGAAAAAGTTGAGCCACAAGTTGTTGGCCATTCGCAAGCGTCTACAAATGAGTCAAACCGAAATGGCAAGAGCTCTCGAACTCAAAGTTCATTACTCTGCTGTTTCAAATTTTGAACTCGGCACACGCGAACCCGACCTGATCGTAGTGCTGCGATACGCACGTCTCGCGGGCGTTCCGATGGAAGCGATCGTCGACGATAAAATGAACCTGCCTGAAAAATAATTCGATCAAACAACCTCACATCCGACTCTCAAGTTAATGATCATCGACGTTGTTATGCGCTTCATTCTTTTTTCCGCGGCGATGTAAAAGAGCGCACACGCGCCGAGCTCGAGTGCCGCGGAAAGCCGGCCGCGCCTCTCGTTGCCGGAAAATCCACCTACAAGAATGGCCTCATACTGCTCGTCGCCGAATTGACCTCCGCTCAAAAATCCTCTGCGTTCGGTTGGAGCTATAACCTCGAACTGGTACTGGCTGTTTCGAGTGCAGATCGAGATCTGCTCGCGTGCGTTTAGGTTTTTGACGGCGATCATAATCAGCCTCCTACTATTTATGGTGAAAAAGCTGAAAACATCACACCGCTCGTTGTTTTGTGGAGTTTTGTGGCCCTAGTTGATTGGCGCACGAACCGCGCGGCCCGGAAAGACATCCGGTTGCAGTTGACCGTCTTTCACAACGGGCACGCCGTTGACGAGGACGAAGCGGATCCCTTCGGAATACTTTGCAGGTTCCTGGAAAGTGGATTTATCGACGATGGATTGAGGATCGAAGATAGTGAGGTCGGCATCAGCGCCGGCGCGTATGCGACCTTTGTTTTTCATTGACGGAACGCGGCGCTCGAGGCGCTGTGCCGGCATCAACGTGATCTTTGTCAGCGCGTCCATCAAGGTCAGCGCGTTTTGCTCTCGTACGTACTTGCCGAGAATACGTGAATAAGTACCTGCGGTACGCGGATGGCCCTTCCCTTTTTCGAGAATGCCGTCGCTCGCGATCATCGTTACAGGATTCCTGATCGCGGCCGCGACGATCTCTTCCGTCATTGAGAAGACCGCGACCATACCACCGGTTTTGCGATACTTATCAAAAGTTTCTTTCGTGAGTCGCTCGCCTGTTGCGGCCCATTGCAGATCTTTGTAGTCGATATCGAAAACCTGCTGCCAGCCTTCATCAAAGATCGCCGACTTGATGTCAGTCATTCCTGCGATGTAGGGATAACACTCGGTCGTTACGTCGAGCTTTCGCGACTTCGCTTCAGTAATCATTTGCAGCAACTTCGGCGTGGCTGGACCACCGGTGCTTTGCACGTGTACGACGTGCAGCGGCGCGCCTGTAATCGCAGCCGCGGCGATGAGTTCTTCCAATGCCTGAATACTGCTGCCGGGCTCCTTCACTCCCGCATGTCGCATGTGAACGTGACACGACGCACCGAAGCGCTGTGCAACGCGAAACATCTCGAGGATTTCCCATCGCGAGGCACCGGGTGTGTACTGAATTCCAAATCCAACCGCCACCGCCCCGCGCTGGAGCCCACGCTCGAGGCTCTGCTTCATTTCCGAAATCTCAGCGTCAGTGGGAGTCTTGTGAGCCGCTGGTCCACTCGGTAAGAATCCAACGGGTTCGCGCATGGCCTTCATGCGCGCAGCGATGTGGCCGATGCTCACGCCGTAATTGATCAGAGATCCTCGTTCCCTTTGCGCGTACCAATCGTCGATGTCTCCAGTGCCGACTTCGAGCTCGAGCGCGGTCGTGACGCCATCCATCGCTTTGAAGCGATTGTTCTCTTCGTTCTGACCATGCTGATGAAGGTCGATGAAACCGGGGGAAACGACGAGACCGCGAGCATCGATCACTGTACGGCCGTTGAGATTTCTGGTGCTGATTGCTTTGATCGTGCCGTTTGAGATGCCGAGGTTGCGGACTGCGTCGGATTTTGACTCCGGATCGATGACACGGCCGTTGAGGATTACGAGATCGTAAGAGCTTTGTGGGTTTGAATGTATTGGGGCAGACAGAATCATCACCGGCAGAATGCAAGAGAAAAGTTTCCTCGCAAAGCCGCAAAGGCGCAAAGAAAGACCTGACCAGTTCGAGCTGGAACCTTGCGCCTTAGCGCCTTTGCGAGGAAAATGCTGTTCGGTCCGCTTCACTTCACTTTTCCTCGACCTTCAACACGCCACACAACCTCGACCTGCTCACCTCTAATGCCGTATATCTCATCATGCATGTTCACCGTCGTACACACGTGGTTTGGAATCACGCTGAGCCGATCTCCAACCTTGTATTGGCGATCAGAACGCGCGATGTTCACATGCCCGTGCTCTTCGGAAAGGCGCTCGATCTGCGCAGCGTGATCTTCTTTCACTAATCCAAATCCAACTCCGTCTTCCGCCTGGAAGCGATCCGACGAAAAAGTTTTCGAGCCACCATCGATGACCGCCCGGCCAGACACGCCCGTGCTGACCACAGTCACCAGCACCGACAGGGCGCAATCATTCAACGTCGCAGCAGACACGCCAACTGTATTTCGATCGTTGAAGATATATGTTCCGGGACGCACCTCGTTCACGCCATGAAACATTTCGCTCTCGTAAGCCGCGGGCGTAGAGCCTCCACTCACAATCGACACGGGCAATCGCTCGCGCGCGCAAGCCTCGAGAATTCGGTCCAGCAGTTGGTTTACCTGCGCTCGCAAAACGGCTCGCTCATGGGGCTCAACTCCGAAGTGTCCGGGGAAGAACATCAATCCCTTAAACTCCAACCCCGGCAGCGACGCAATCTTCTTAGCAAGCTTCACAACTTCAACTTCACTGCTCACTCCGCAACGATCAAAACCCACATTCAATTCGACGAGAACACTAACCTTTGCCCCGCGCCGCGAGACGGCTTCAGAAATAAAAATCGCTGCTTCTTCCGAGTCGAGTGAAACCGTAATACTCGCGCGCTCGGCGATCGTCGCAAGACGAGCTGCTTTACCTGCTCCGACGATCGGGTAAGCGATCAGTATGTCGGTGATCCCGGCGTCGAGCATCACTTGTGCTTCGCCAAGCTTCGCGACGGTGATCCCGGTTGCGCCACTCTCGATCTGTTGTTTAGCTAACTCAGGAATCTTGTGTGTCTTTGTGTGAGGTCGTAAAAGAAGCCCGCGCTTGCGGCAATAATCAGCCATGCGCGATAGATTCTGGTCCATCACGTCAAGGTCAACTACTACTGCGGGTGTTTCGAGTTCAGAAATATGCAAGAGTCAATTTCCCGCAAAGGCGCAAAGTCGCAAAGTTAAGGCACGATCTCGAACGACGCTTCCTGCTTTGTAAACTTTCGCGTAACCATGTCCTTCGTTTCGATCGACGCCTGATAACGACCGGGTGTGAGGTTGGTGAGTGTTAAATACTCCGCGAATTTCAGGTGAGGCACCGGCTGGTTCTGTATTTCAGTTAACACAAAATCAAATGGCTTCGTTGCGGGCTGCCCGTCTTTCATTAGTCGGACCGTGACTCTGACCAACGGCGTGCCACTGTCAGGACTGTTTGCAAAATTGTAGACTCCGAGAAACATGATGAGGTTATCAGTCGCGCGAAACTTGCGCTCAGCCGAAGGGCGAATCAAAGTTTTGCGGTGAACAAAGACGTCCGGAAGCTCCGCCGGATCGGGCGGGAGCTGGCTCGCTGGTTGCACGAAGCGACTGAGTACAACCGGCGTCGTCGCAAATTCAGAATCAAGTTCAGGCAGAACAAACTGTTCGCGTCGCGCAGATATTTTGCCTGATTGCTTGTCTTTTACGATCAAATCAAGCGTGTACTCGCCGGGAGCAAGTTGCAGATCCTGGCGGTAGAAGATGCTGTTGTTAAGAATTTGTTTGTAGTCGTTCTCTGCGAGATTCACATCGAAGTTTCCGCCGAGTCGCGAAAGCACACGATCAGGCGTTGCCTTCAACACTCCCAAAACTTCCAACTGCAGCGACTGCTTTTCACCTTTACGCTCAAACTTCACCGCTGACGGCGGGAGCTCGATCGCGAGCGGCACCGTGTAAAGCCCGTCGCGCGATCGGAACTGGCTCAGCGAAACAGAAAGGGGGAGGGCCGGACTTCCTTCGATCGACGCAAAACTCGCCAACAGTTTCTTTTCGGCAGGCGACAGGAGAACGATCTCTTCCGGTGGAATCGCATAGTACCCGGAGCGTGAAATGAGCTGCGCATCAGGTCTGCGCACTTCGATTTTTACTTTGCGAAACGTACCGTCGAAGTTTTGATTCGAGCTTCGATATGCGAGCGTGTATCGCGATTGAATCTCCTGGTTGATTCGCTCGAGTCCCTGACCGATGTCGTTGTTACCTTTGAGAAACCTGCCGCCAGTGTCGCCGGAGATGCGATAGAGAATATCGTATTCGCGACTCTGCCCTTCCTGTCGCACGTTGTCGAATACAGTCTCGCCACCAACGCCGCGGATTCGCTCTTCCTGCTTTGCGATGCCCGAGACACCAGCGAGTGGTGTCGCCGGAACGAACGCTCCCGAAGCCGGTGCGGAAGCTCTCAATCCGGCGGCATCGATGATGTAGATCGCGACATTCGCACGGTTGGCAATGTCGATCGTGCTCTGGACCTGCCAGTCGAGCACTTCGGGCGTCACGAAGCCTTGTGAAAACAGAACGAGTGTCTTCTTGCCGGGAATAATTCGCTGCCCTTCAGCTAATGCAGCCAATGCGGCGAGTATTGGACGCGACTGTTGCAGACTAAGCGCGGTGCGCAGCCTGATAAATTGCGCGAGCACACGTCGTGCAACCATCACCCTTGCGGCCGCGGCACCTCCGGCATTAGTCATGATATCTCCCGGAGGCGCGGCGGTGTTCAGGAAGTCACGCTGTGATTCGATATTGCCCGCGAGATCTTTGTGTTCGAAATTTTTCGATTGAGAGTTGACGCCGTAGTTCTCGATAGCGGCGATGAGCTTTGCCTTGTCCTGTGTAAATGGCTGGAGCATCTGCAAACCAGTGGTCACAGCCAATATAGCGACTGCATCAGCATCGGTTACCGATTCGCGCACGTATTTGATCGCGCCTTCGCGAACTTGCTTCACGTTTGTGACGTCGGTGGTTTGCGAATCGAGCACGAGGGAGACGTAATTGCGAGGTGCTGCTGACGGATCCGGCGATCCGGCTATCGTGTTAGACCCCAGGAGTGGCGCGTCAAAGAATTCGATCTTCTGAGGTACACCGTTTTCGGAGATTGTGAAGTCTTCGGCTTTCAGGTCCGAAATGATTTTGCCTTTTTTATCCTTGACGATGACGTCGATGTTGACGAGATTGGATTTGACTTTGACGATGTCGTCATCCTGAGGTTTTGGTGGATTTTGTGCGTACGCAGGCACCGCGAGTAGCATCAAGGAGACGAGAAAGATATTGATTGCGGCTTTCCTCTTCATAAAACCTCCTCGCCAAAAATCAAAGCGCCGAAGGCGCGAAATATGATAGCCAGGGCAAGCGCTGAGCGAAGCGAAGCGCGTCGCCCCTGGGAACGATAGAACATTAACCGATGAAGCTCTGAAAGAGCGAAATAAGACCGGCGGTATTTCGCACTTTCAGTGCTCTCTCAAATTTACTTATGCTAACCAGGGGCGACGCACTTCGCTCCGCTCAGCGCTTGCCCCTGGCTATCATATTTCGCGCCCTTCGGCGCTGCCTTCATGACGTATTTACCCTGCGCGGCCAACACCCAGCGCATCGGCCACCCGATTTATATAGTTGAACCATGATGCGATGAGCGTGATCTGAAGTATCCCCTTATCATCAAAACCCACCGACCGCAAGCGATCGTGATCCCCGGGCGAAATACGAGTCGCATCTCGAGTGATTTGCACCACGTAATCAAGCATCACTTTCTCCTGCTCGGAGATCGGCGCATTACGGTAGTCCTCTTCGAGAGCGGCCACCATGTCCTGGTCCAACGTTACGCGACGCAGAAACTCTGCGTGAGATTCGATTCAATAATGGCACCGGTTAGTAACCGACACCACGGTCGTGATCATCTCGTGCTGTCGCCTGTTCAAGGGTAAGTCCGGAGACATCAACGACCCAAACGTCGCAAACGCATGATACAGCGCCTTTGGAATCAAACTGTGAGACGCCACGATGCCTGCCGTTTCACCGTCCAACGTCGGGTGAACAGGTGTGGCATATTCAATCGGATACAGTTCGCGCTGAGATTCAACTGCCTTCCGCACTTCGTCGCTTTCACCGACAGGAATCGTTTTAATCCAGGTCATTGAGTACTCCCTCTTTCCACGTGAGCGCCTAATCGCCTGTTACGAAACACTAACAGATAAACCGGCAGGCCTAACGCTACCACAGCGACGCCGAGGAACGCCTGCTTTGGATTATTACCGCCGAGCAGTATGAGTAGCAAAACAATCATCGCCAGAAACACGGCCGGCGTAATGGGAAAGCCCGGCGTGAGATACCTGACAGCGTCTGAATCTTCGCGTCGGAATTTAAACAGCGCAGCCACCGTGAGCGCAACAAACACAATCACGACGAACACGAAATACGACAGGATCTCGTTGAAACTTCCTGCAACAACAAGCACTGAAGCCAGCACCGCCTGAAGCGCGATCGCGCGCGCCGGTGTCTCGAAACGTTGGTGCAGCGCGGCGACGGAGGGAAAAAAAACTCCGTCGCGCGCCATCGCAAAATAAACGCGCGGCGCCGACATAATCACTGCCGCAAGACTCCCGAGCACCGCGACGACAACCACGAGCGAGAAGATCAATCCACCAGCACGACCGAACAAAACCTCACCCACCTGGGCCGCGAAAGTTTCGCCTGACGTAACCTGGTCCAACGGAACCAGGTAAACAAAAGCAAAGCTCGTCAGGATGTAGACGACCGTAATAATGATCACGCCGTACATTAGCGCTAACGGCAACGTGCGACCGGGATTCCTGACTTCACCCGCGAGTTTTCCTAGGTCCCACCAACCAGCAAAAGCGAAGAACGCGCCCACGAGGCCACCCGCGAGAGCACCAACAAGTGGAGCAGAGTTTTCGCGACGGGCAGCAAAAGGAGTGAAGTTGGACCAGTCGCCGAGTTGAAATCCGAATCCCCAAAGGCAAATAAAGACAAGCAAACCCAGCTTCAGAAATGTGAGCGTGCGCACGAATCCCGCGCCAAGTTTCACTCCACGAATATTGATCAGGGCCACTATGAAGATTGTCGCGATCGCGAGTAGTTTGATGCCTACAGGTGAAAGTTTCAGACCGTAGCCCGCGTAAGTTGCGAGACCGACTGCGAGTATGGCAGTCAAGCCCGGATCCATGACTAGAAACGCCATCCATCCGTACATGAAAGCGACTGCTGGTCCATACGCCTCGCGGAGGTAGACGTAACCTCCACCGGCTTCCGGAAATCTAGCCGCAAGCTCGCCGTAACAGAGTGCACCGCAAAGCGCCATCGCGCCCATCGCTAACCACACGACGAGCATCAACAGGGGTGAGCCAAGATCCTTAGCCATGCCTGCAGGCGTCAGAAAAATACCGACAGCTATGACCTCACCCACGACGAGCGCGGTAGCGGTGCGTACTCCAATCTGTCGTCTGAGCTCAAACATTTCAAAACGTAATGCGCGCCGCGAACTGAAACGCGCGTGGTCCACCCGAACCAAACACTCCGCCCGCCGTCGTTACTGGTTGTCCAAAACTCGACGATCGCAGAAATCCAGGATTGCTCGGATCGTTACTATCCCTCACCAGCACATTGCTGAAGCCGGAATAGTTCACGTTCGACACGCCGAGCACATTCGTAACGTTGAAGAGATTGAACACTTCGGCGATCGGTTCGATACTCCATCGCTCTCCGACACGGAAAATTTTCGATACTCGGAGATCGAGTGATGAAAAGTTGTCGCCAAACTTCAGGTCGTCACTGACGAGTGGCACGAGCACACGCGGCTTGAACCCCGTGCTGGGATCCGGGTTTGGACAAAGCGAGCCACCAGCCGCATTGATTTGAGTTAGAGCAGCATTGAGCTCCGCTGCCGTTCGAAACTGGCGCGCGCCGGCGTTCCTTTGCAGTTCACAAACTCGCGAACTGCCATCGGGCAGCAAAATATCCATTGGCACCGAAGACGCAAGACTCAGAATCGGAGCAACCCGGATGTCACCCGGCAACTGGAACAAACCGGAGAAACTGAAGCGATGACGCTGATCGTTCGGTGTTGGACCATACTCGCGTCGCAGGTCGTTGGAATCTATGGGTCCATTCGAGAATGGTATCTGATCGTCGTTCGCATAATTCGACGAGCGCGACAAAGTATATGACGCTCTGAACTGGTAATGATTAGAGAAGCGCCTCTCGACACTCACGAGCAAGCCGTCGTATTTAGTCCTGACACTCGACTCGAGATTCTTCACCAGCTCCGGACCACCAACCACAGGATTGAATGGAACAGTCCCGACAATACGGCCGATGATGAAATGCGTGCCCACGTTTCGCACGTAGTCAGCCCGAATGGCGAGGTTACGACCAAGCTCACGTTGAACGCCGACATTGATCTGATGAACCATCGGGTTCTGGAGATCGTTGTCGATGATGTTGATGCCGCCGGCTCCTGCACCCGGTAACACAAAGCCGGTGAAGGGGTTAGCGAGGGTCGGCGCTGGTGGTGGAAACACACCATTTACAGGATCGAAAAGAAACTGGGGTGGAATAAAGAACACGTTTCCGGCACGCACTTCGACCGGCAGCGCGCGCCCATCGAGCCCGCGCTCGAGCGTTTGAATCTCGAGCGTCACGCGGTCGTAGTAAATTCCGTAACCGGCGTGAACGCTCGTGCGCGTGTCGCGGCTCGAGTAATTGAAACCGATGCGCGGCGCGAAGTTGTTTTTGTCTTTGCTTCTCTCTCCGTTCAGGAACGGCAGGATCAGCAGGTTCAACTCATCCACTCGACTGACGTTCTTCACATCGGTATCGAGCTCATAGCGCAAACCGAGATTCAACGTGAGCTGCGAATTCACCCTCCAGTCGTCCTGAATAAACCCCGCGAAATAGGTGCTGTTAGTGTCTGGCAAGAGCAACGATCGATCCGGAACTCCACTGCGTAGCGTGACCGCAAACAACAGATCGTTATCATCTACACGGCCGTCGAGGTTGCGATCGAAATCCGGAAAGTCCTCGATTAACTCGATGCGGCCTTGCTGGAACACTTTGAGATCGAGATCCGATTGAACGTGTTGGATCTCACCGCCGAGATAAAAAGTGTGATTTCCGCGAATCATCGTTAACGCGTCACTAAACTGAAACCGGCGTTGCTTGGTCTGCTGTGGGACGCGGAATGACGCGCCGTCCTGAATGCTCGGAAAAGTGAGTTGTGGTCCAGGCGCGACCGGCAGTGTCTGATTGATGAAATCACTAAAACTGAATCTGAGAGTGTTTACGAGGGTTGGGGAAAAAACACGATTGTAGTTCGTCAGAAACGAGTGCGACTTATTATCGCCTGTTTGTCGTTGCGAAGCGGATCCAATCGAGCGAATCAGTGTACTGGCGGCAGTTCCCTTTTCACGTTGAAACGAATATCGGAAGTTAACCTGGTCTAACTGGGTGGGGTTCCAATCGACTCGGTTGGTGGTCATGAAATCGTCGAGCGGTGAATCTGCAAAGTCGCGCCTGATCGTGCGACTCGCGAGAGCTCTTGTTCCCACGAGCACCACCCCATCCTGATTTCGGTTCTCGAACGAGCCGAAGAACCATGCGCGATCTTTTTTGATTGGACCACCCAAAGCGAACGCATATTGTTGACGATCGAACGGCGGCGACTCATCAAGGCTGCGGTCTAAAGTCGCCGGAAGGCCCTGTAACCCGCTGTCGCGGAAATAGAACGAACCCGATCCGTGTAGATCGTTAGTGCCGGACTTAGTGACGACGTTGATTACTGAGGAACCCGATCGTCCGAGTTGTGCTGAGAAGCGATTCGTCGCGATCTGAAATTCTCGAATCGCGTCTTGCGAGATGTTTTGGATCGAGCCGCCTACGACGTCGTCGTTAGTATCGACGCCATCGATCGTGACGTTGCCGCCGCGTCCCAGTTGACCCGCGGATGAAATGACGACGGTATTTGTTTTCGTAGGATCGAAGTTTGGCGCGGGACTGTTGCCTGGAATCAACAACGCGAGCTCTAGAAAATTGCGGCCATTAAGCGGCAGCCCCTCAACTTCACGCGACTCAACTATTCCGTGGATCAGCGAATCATTGTTGTCGATGAGCGCCCGCTGTGGTTCAAGGTCAACAACTACTGTTTCACTCACACCAACCTCGAGCGGCACGTTCAACGTAACCGTCTGTCCCACTTTTAGTGAGACAGCTGTCTTGGTTACTTTGGTTGTGAATCCTTTCGCTTCGATTCGCAGTTCATAGTCGCCGGGAGGCATGTTTGAAAATACGTAAAGGCCATCGTCGTTGCTCGTCACCTCACGCTTGATGCTGGTCGCTTTGTGAGTTGCGGTGATGTTCACACCGCCAACGACGGCGCCGTGTGGGTCGGTGATCGTTCCGGTAAGAGTGGAATTAGCGGCTTGTTGACCAAAAGCCGCGACACACAAAGCCGCAAGACACACGAGGGTTCTTAAAGGGGAACGCATCAATTATTCCTTTCATTTTTCGGGAGGGTAAATCACGTCAATCCTGAAATCCTGTCGATAACTTCCGTCACTTTCCTGCGTGCGGAGACTTCATCCTGAGCTTCGGCCACCACGCGTATGATCGGTTCCGTGTTGGAACCTCTCACTAGAAACCAACCATCAGCTTGATTGACTTTGACACCATCGCGGGTGTCCATCGGATACTTCGCAAACTCCTGTCGTACAGTCCTGAGCACAGTCGCGATCCGGTCTGACGGACAAGCCATCTTCTCCTTGACGATGCTGTATCGCGGAATAGTCTCGAGCAACTCCGTCACGGACTTTTCGGATTCCGCGAGCAGGTGCAGCACCAGTGCGATCGCAACCAAACTATCTCTCGCGAAGTTGATGCGTGGATAGATCACGCCACCATTTCCTTCGCCTCCGATAACCGCACTCTGCTGTCGCATCGCATCGGTGACATTCACTTCACCGATCTTCGTCAGAAACACCGGGCAGTTGAATCTTTTCGCGATGTCTGCAACCGCTGAAGTCGTAGACAGATTCGCAACGACGGCGCCTTTTTCTCGTCCGAGCACAAAGAGCATGGCGAGCACGAGTGTGTAGTCCTCGCCGATTGCTTCACCTTGGTCGGAGACGATCGCTAGACGATCGGCGTCCATGTCCTGCGCGAATCCGATGTCGGCGCGATGCTGTTTGACTGCCGCGCGGAGGTCACCAAGATTTTCAGGCAACGGCTCAGCCGGACGTGGGAACGAGCCGTCAGGCGTAACGTTGATCGGAATCACCTCGGCGCCGAGGGCTTCGATTAACTTTGGTCCAACTAACGATCCCGCGCCGTTGCAGGAGTCAAGCACGACACGCAGTTTTCTCGCCGTCTTCGGAAGTGGACCAAGCGCGTCAAGAATGGCTTTGACGTGCAGGTCAGTGGCGCCTTCGACCTCTTCGACGGTTCGGAGCTCAGCGCCGCCGACTCTTGTGTATTCACCCTGGTGATAAATATCGAGTAACTCTCGAGCTTGCCCGGCATCGAGAAAGAGACCAGTTGATCCAATGAACTTGAGCGCGTTCCATTCTGCGGGGTTGTGGCTCGCGGTTATCGCGATGCCACCTTGCGCGCGTCGATGACGTACTTGCAGTTGAACTGTCGGTACAGGGCACACGCCGATGTCGACTACACGACTTCCCGTTGATAACACGCCTGCAACCACCGCGTGCTTAACCATTTCACCGGACGTACGCGGATCGCGTCCGATCACGATCGTTCCTGATCCGGTGTGTGTGCCAAAAGCCTGGGCGAAGCGCGTCAAAAGTTTAGGCGTCAGTGACTGGCCTATAACTCCGCGGACGCCAGAGATACTAATCTTTAAAGTTGGTATCGCTCTCATACTAAAGTTGGATTTGCCCCTAATTTGGCACGGAAACCGTTTGCCCCGCCCGCGTTACTTCTTGATCCGGTCTCGAGCCCAATCCAGCAAACCGCGCGCTGCCGAATTCTCTTCAGCCTCTACAATGATCCGGATCATCGACTCAGTATTCGAAGCACGCACGTGAACCCAGCCGCCCGCCAACGTCATCTTGATCCCATCCGTGGAATCAACTTCGACTCCCTCCGCCTCCACAGCCGCACGAAACTCCTGCAAAACCGAGTACAAACGATGCGGCGCGACCGCAACGTTGTGCTTCAACGTCGTCAATTGCGGAAGCTGCTGCACGAGATCTGAAATGCGTTCGCCAGTCTGCGCCAAATGTTCGAGAATCAATCCGATCGCCGCTGCGCTGTCGTGCGTCAAATGCACTTCAGGAACCGTGATCCCGCCACTGCCTTCACCTCCAAGCACTCCGTTGTGTTCGATAAGACCTTCGGAGATGTACGCCTGGCCCACGGGAGTACGCACAACACTTCCACCATGACGCGCGGCGATGATGTCGATCGCTGCTGACGTCGAAACATTAGTGACCACGGCGCCTTTCTTTTTCCTCATACGAATATCAGCGGCGATCGCAAGTGTCATTTCCTCCGAGAGTGGCTCACCCAGATCAGTGACGATTCCAAGGCGCTCACCATCCGCATCGTGCGCGAAACCGATTGCCGCTCGACCGGCTTTCACAACTGCGCAGAGTTGGGCCATCGTCTCGCGCTTCGGTTCGGGTGCGTGTGGGAAAGGAGCACTGGGATCGTCGTTCACTGCCAGAACTTCACATCCCAAAGCTGACAACCACTTGGGACTCAGAAACGAACAAGCGCCATTGCAGCAATCCACTGCCACAGTCAGTTTTCGCGATCGGATTGCCTCGCTGTCAAACTTCTCATTTAGCAGTTTGACGTGTTCTTCGATCGCGTTAGCTGTTTGCACCGTGTGCTTGATCGTGTCCCACGTCGCTTTTGCGAATTCGCCCTGGTGATAAATGTCGAGCAGCTCTTCACCCTGAGTTGGATTGAGGTACAGCCCGTCGCCACGAACAAACTTCAACGCGTTCCACTGCCAGGGGTTATGCCCGGCAGTAATCGCGATGCCACCGTCTGCCTTCAGCCACTTCACGGCTAACTGCATGCTCGGCGTTGGACAGATGCCGAGATCGACAACTTCACAACCTGCGGCGAGCAGTCCGGCAATCACGGCCGAGCGAATCATTGGACCAGACGGTCGCGTGTCGCGGCACACGAGGATTCGCCGGCGCTCGAGATACGTCCCGAACGCTTCTGAAAACTCGACGGCCAGTTCTGGGGTAAAGGTTTCACCGACAATGCCACGAACGCCGGTGATGCCGATTTTCAAGGGTTTCATCAGACTCTGTGGGTGCTTTCAGACTTAATTGTACCTCACGACATAAGTCCCCGTCAGGTGGTTTTTGCCACAAATAAGCACAAAAAATGTATTCTGTACCGCCATGAGACCTATTATTGCCGCCGTGTTCGCGTTGCTCACCCTTTTCGCGTTTGGCGAAGCGCGAAGTCAGGACACCCAGAAGTCCCTCGCGGAACGACTCGGATACCCTCGTGATGCAAAACTCCTGATCGTGCACGCTGACGATCTCGGCATGACCCATTCGGTCAATGCCGCGACGATTAAGGCATTTGAAACTGGTCTCGTGAACTCGGGCAGCATCATGGTTCCGTGTCCATGGCTCTCCGAGATCGCCGCCTACGCACGCAACAACCCTCAAGCCGATCTGGGATTGCACTTAACACTCACGAGTGAATGGACATCATTCCGCTGGGGACCGGTGGTTGCGACCGATCGCGTGAAATCTCTGCTCGACAAAGATGGGTATCTTCGTCTTACAGAAACCGACGCTGCATCAAATGCCGATGTTAAAGAAGTCGAACTCGAAATCAACGCGCAGATCGAGAAAGCGCGCGCACTCGGCATTCAACCAACACATCTCGACTCTCACATGGGAACGCTCTATCAAAGCAAAGCGTTGTTTGAAGTGTTCCTGCGCGTCGCGCGTAAACACAAACTCCCAGTGCGGATCGCAAAGACGTGGTTTTCGCGCGCGGACTTTTTGCCTACCGTACTCAGCCCTGACGACGTTTACATCGATCGCATTCTCGACATCAATCCGTCAGTCGCACCCGGCGACTGGGGGAAGTTTTACAGCGACGCCATCAAAAATCTCGAACCGGGCGTGACTGAAGTCGTCATACACCTCGCTTACGACGACGCCGAAATGCGCGGCGCAACAGTCAATCATCCGAATTGGGGAGCAGCCTGGCGCCAGCGCGACTTCGATTTCTTCACCAGCGACACCTTCCGCAAGTTATTACAGGAAAACCAGATAAAGCTCGTTACATGGCGCGAAATTGGGAAGCTACTGAAGTAGCTGACACGGAGACGGGGCGACGGGGTGACGCGGTGATCTTCCCCGTGTCTCCCCGTCTCCGCGTCTCGCCGTCTATTTTAGGTGGCCCATTTCCCCGATCTTTCTCGCGTTATTGGATGTGACGGTAAGCAATCGGGCTTGCCGATAATTGGAAGTGCCTGAAGGAGCGCCATGAAATACATGCAAAGAGCAATCGCGTTGTCTGGTCTACTTGTACTCTTAACGTTTTCATCTGTGCTAGGACAGTCTGACCGGCAAACTATCATACATATACCTTTTAATTTTAGCGTCGGTGAGAAATCGTTCGATGCCGGTAAATACGTGATCGAGCGCAACAGGAAAGACTCGGATACCGTATGGGTGATCAGGCACAAGAACAACGCCGGCAAAGCCGTGCTTCTGACGCGACCTGTTCGTTCCAACGATAACGTGGAAAATACGAAACTGGTTTTTAGCCGTTACGAAGATCTCTACTTCTTGTCAGGTTTCTGGATTGCGGGGGGCAACACCGGACGCGAGATTCAAATCTCCGACAAGGAGAAAGCGTTGGAGAAAGCTTTGGCAGTGAAGCGCACGGAACACTATCTGATCGATCGAGGAAGATAAGTAGAAAAGCCCACACACTGTTACTGAGGCGAGGCCCTGATGCGAGTCAGGGCCTTTGCTCATTTGTAGATATCATTTGACATTTGTCGTTTTTCATTTTAAGACCTCTGGTCTAATGACAAACAATCCCTTTTCACGCCGCCAGTTTTTGAAAGCTGGCGGCATTGGTCTGCTTGCAGCTACGGCGAGTCGCGCGGACAGATGGAT
This sequence comes from uncultured Acidobacteriota bacterium, assembly GCA_963728575.1. Taxonomy (GTDB): domain Bacteria; phylum Acidobacteriota; class Blastocatellia; order Pyrinomonadales; family Pyrinomonadaceae; genus PSRF01. The sequence continues at coordinate 176,786 of CAVSKT010000010.1, read as the reverse complement.
CATCAAGAGCTATGTGCTTTATGTAGGTACGTACACACAATCAGGCAAGAGCGAAGGTATCTACCTTTACTGAGATGAACCCCGACACGGGCGAACTTACGCGCAAGAGCTCGTTCAAGTCAGTTAACCCGTCGTTCCTCACGATCGATCGAAGCAAACGTTTTTTGTATGCAGTGAACGAAGTACCCGACTTTCTCGGAAAACCGAGTGGCGGTGTGAGTGCGTTTGCAATCGAGCCTAAAACGTTCAATCTCCGGCTGCTGAATCAACAGGCGACTCAAGGCGCAGATCCATGTCATCTCACGCTCGATCGCAAAGGAAAAACTTTACTCGTTGCGAATTACACCGGCGGAAACATCACCGCGCTGCCAGTACGCTTAGATGGAACGGTCGGAATGGCAACAGAGGTGAAGCAACATGAAGGCTCGAGCATCAAGGAACAACAAAAGGGACCGCATGCTCATTGCATCATTCTCGATCGATCGGAGCGTTACGCTCTCGCCGCGGATCTCGGCATCGACAAAGTGATGATTTACCGGTTCGATCGAACGACCGGAAAACTTTCACCGGGCAATCAAGCATCGGCGGAACTTCAACAGGGCGCGGGCCCTCGTCATCTCAAGCTTCATCCAACTGGCAAGTATCTTTACGTGATCAATGAGCTCGATTCGACGATGACGGCATTCAAGTACAGCGGGGTAAACGGAACGCTCACGCAGATCGAAACTATCTCGACGCTTCCAGCCGACTTTTCCGGCGTCAGTTATTGTGCGGATGTCCACGTGTCTCCGTCTGGTAAATTTCTCTACGGATCGAATCGCGGTCATAACAGCATCGTCGTGTTCGAGATAGATCAGCGCACCGGCAAGCTCAAGACACTCGAGCATGTTTCGACAGAGGGCAATTGGCCGCGCAACTTCACCATCGATCCGTCGGGGCGATTCTTGTTAGTAGCCAACCAACGCACCGACAACGTCGTAACTTTCGCCATCGATCCACTAACCGGACGCTTGAAATCGACCGGCCACGTAGCCGAAATCCCCGTTCCCGTTTGTCTCAGTTTCTGGTGAGCGCCCGGGCTTAAATAATCTTTGTTCGATCACCATTGAAAAGTCCGGCCAAATAGCAGAAAATACCCGGCGTTCCTGTATTCCTGCCTGAGGTCTGCAAAATAGATGAGGAATCTCCTACGTGCCCTGTGGGCGACCAGTCTGTCACTATGCTTCGCCCTTCAAGCCCCAACCACAATTCACGCGCAAACCGATCTGAACGATAGCGATGAGTTTTTCCAGCGCACTATTCGTACCGGTCCCGAACGCGACCACACGCAGAAGATCGAAGATCTGCTCAAACGGATGACGCTGGAAGAGAAAGTTGGGCAGATGACCCAACTGACGATCGAGATGATCGTCACTGGAAGGGATCAGAACGTAAAAATCGATCCTGCCAAACTCGAGAAGGCGATCGCCAAGTATGGAGTCGGTTCGATTCTCAACGTCGCCGATCAGGCGCTAACCGTAGACACCTGGCATCAGATCATTAGCCAGATTCAGGATGCTGCACAGTAAAACGCGACTCGGCATTCCGGTCATTTACGGCATCGACTCGATCCACGGCGCTAACTACGTTCAGGGCGCTACTCTCTTCCCGCAAGAAATCGGGATGGCGGCCACGTGGAATCCCGAGCTGATGAGACGGGCCGCGGAGATCACCGCGATTGAAACTCGTGCCTCAGGCATACCCTGGAGCTTCTCTCCGGTGCTCGATCTCGGTCGCAACCCACTATGGCCACGCTTCTGGGAAACGTTCGGTGAAGATCCTTATCTCGCAAAGGTGATGGGTGTTGCGTTCGTTCGCGGCCTCGAGGGATCAGACGTGGCTTCGGACAACGCAGTTGCATCGAGTTTGAAGCATTACATGGGCTACAGTTTCCCACTCACGGGAAGAGATCGAACGCCTGCATGGATTCCTGAGAATTACCTGCGTGAGTATTTCCTTCCAACCTTCGAGACGGCCGTCAAAGCGGGCGCACGAACGATCATGATCAACTCCGGAGAGATCAACGGAGTTCCCGGGCACGTCAACAAACAGATCCTGACCGACATTCTGCGCGGCGAGCTTGGCTTCAAAGGTTTTGTCGTTTCTGACTGGGAAGACATCAAGAAGCTGGTAACGATGTGGCGCATCGCAGCGACTGAAAAAGAAGCGACGCGTCTCTCAGTCATGGCGGGCATCGACATGAGCATGGTGCCGCTCGACTACAGTTTCGCCGATCATCTGATCGCATTGGTTAAAGAAGGCGCAGTTCCTCAAACAAGAATCGACGAAGCAGTACGACGAATCCTGCGCGTGAAGTTTGAGCTGGGACTTTTTGAGAAACCGGTTCCGGCGGCGGCGCTGAAAGCGAAGTTTGCGCTTCCCGAATACCGGCAAGTGAGCTTGCAGGCAGCGCGCGAGTCGCTCACGTTATTGAAAAATTCCAACAACATATTGCCGTTAGCCAAGACGACTAAAGTGCTCGTCACTGGACCAACATCCGACTCGTTAATTTCACTGAACAATGGCTGGACATACGTTTGGCAGGGTTCGGAAGAGTCGCTCTATCCAAAGGACCGGCACACGATTCGAAAAGCGATCGAGGAGAAGATCGGAGCATCGAACGTTACTTTCGTGCAAGGTACAAAGATCACGAGGGCACCGAACACAACCTCGAACAACAACCCGACTGACCAGGAACAGGAAGTTGACATTGCCGCAGCCGTAAGTGCCGCAAAGAACGTCGATGTCATCGTGCTTGCGCTGGGCGAAGGTTCTTACTGCGAGACACCGGGCAACATCACTGACCTGACGATCGGCGAACCGCAGATCAAACTCGCTGAAGCACTAAAAGCAACGGGCAAACCGATCGTGATGGTGCTCGTAGAAGGACGCCCGCGGATCATTAATCGCATTGCCGATAGCGCCAGTGCGATCCTGATGGCCTACAACCCGAGCAATGAAGGCGGAACCGCAGTCGCCGACGTGCTTTTCGGCGATGTAAATCCGAGCGGTAAACTTCCCTTCACTTACCCGCGCACACCCAATGGGCTGATCAATTACGATCACAAACCATTTGAAACTCAGAACACGTCGTTTGGTAACCTGGCTTTCAACCCACAGTTTCATTTCGGCGATGGGTTGAGCTACACGACCTTCGCTTACAGCGATCTGCGTCTCGGAAAACAAACGATCTCAGCAAATGAAGAGATACCGGTGAGTGTTACTGTTACCAACACGGGAAAGCGCGCCGGCAAGGAAGCGGTTTTGCTTTACGTCAGCGATCTGGCTGCATCAATATCGCCACCCAATCGACGGCTGCGACGCTTTGCCAAGATCAGTCTCGAGCCCGGTGCGAGTCGGACATTGACTTTCAAACTACGGCGCGAGGATTTGTCGTTCATCGGCGCTGACAACAAACCCGTTGTCGAACCCGGAGAATTTGACGTAAAAGTTGGTGGGTTAACGCAAAGATTCACGTTGAAATAGAGCCACGAAACGGCACATAAAAAACTACCAGAATGAGAATCAAAACATACGTTTCAATCCTGCCTGTCCTGGTGTCTGCGGTTGTTGCCAATGCGCAAAATGGCGCGGAACCACCGAAGCTCAACTTGATGCCGGTACCAGCGTCTGTGAAGTTTCACAAAGAGCGACTGGCGGTTGATAGCAATTTCAAAGTCGCAACACGAGGTCATTCAGATGCGCGGCTGCAAGCCGGCATTTTTCGCTTCATGAAGCGTCTCGAAGGACGAACTGTACTGACGATGGCGCCGGGGTTCGCGCCAGACGATCAGATGACACACTTAATCATTCACGCTCAGGGCGCCGGCAAGAGTATTCCGTCAGTGAGTGAGGATGAAAGTTATCGCATCGACATCACTAGCCGGCAGGCTTTGCTCACTGCCCCGACGGTTGTTGGTGTGCTTCGTGGCCTGGAAACTCTGCTGCAACTCCTCGACGCCGATCGAAACGGATACTTTTTTCCGGGAGTTCAGATCGACGACAAGCCTCGATTTCCGTGGCGCGGGTTATTGATCGACGTTGCGCGTCACTTTCAAACAATGGAGACGCTCAAGCGGAACCTGGACGGATTGGCGGCAGTAAAGATGAATGTCTTTCACTGGCATTTGACCGAGGATCAGGGCTTTCGTGTTGAGAGTAAGAAGTTTCCCAAGTTGCATCAACTCGGATCCGACGGCAACTACTACACGCAGGACCAGGTAAAAGAGATCATCGCGTATGCGCGCGATCGAGGCATTCGCGTGGTGCCGGAGTTTGACATACCCGGTCACAGCACGAGCTGGCTTGTCGGTCATCCCGAGCTCGGCAGTGCGCCTGGTCCATATACGATTGAGCGCCGGCCTGGAATTTTTGAGCCCGCACTCGATCCGACGCGTGAAGAAGTCTACAAGTTCCTCGAGACGTTTTTAGGAGAGATGGCGGCCCTTTTTCCCGACGACTATCTACACATCGGTGGAGACGAGAACGAAGGCAAGCAGTGGGACAGGAATCCTAAGATCCAGGAGTACATGAAGCAGAAAGGGATCAAGGACAACCACGCGTTACAGGCTTACTTTAACACCCGTCTTTTGAAGATCCTTCAGAAGCACGGAAAGAAGATGATTGGATGGGATGAGATTCTGCAACCCGAACTTCCGAAGGACGTGGTGATTCACTCGTGGCGCGGAACTGAAGCGCTCGCGGAAGCAGCAAAGAAAGGTTACGACGGAATTCTCTCCAACGGTTTTTACATCGATCTCATTCACCCGGCCGCCCAACACTACACTCCCGATCCGCTTCCCGCGAATAGCACACTGACACCCGAACAGGCGAAACACGTTCTGGGTGGCGAAGCGACAATGTGGGCAGAATGGGTGACGCCCGAAACGATCGACTCGCGCATCTGGCCGCGTGCGGCTGCAGTCGCCGAAAGACTCTGGTCTCCGCAAAGTGTCACTGACGTCGCAGATATGTATCGCCGGTTGGGAATCATCAGTCTTCAACTGGAAGAGTTGGGACTGCTGCACAAGAAAAATCAGGACATGATGTTGCGAAGACTCGTGCGCAATACCGAGATAGGTCCGCTCAAAACACTTGTTTCCGTAGTGGAACCTGTAAAAGAATACCGGCGTTACCAGCAACGGCCGCAGAACATGCTGAGCCCGCTGACGGGTGTGATTGACGCGGCCACTCCCGACGCCGAAGGGGGACGGAAGTTTTCGTGGATGGTAACGGAGTTTCTGGGCGATGGTCCGCGATACCAGCTTTATAGACCCGAGCTACATGAAATGCTCGCGAGCTGGCAAACTGCGGGCGCGTCGCTTGGTCCAATGATCGATCGTTCCCCTGCGCTTAAAGAGATCAAACCGCTGGCCCATAACCTTTCTCAACTGGGAGAAGTTGGACTCGAAGCGATCTCTTATTTGAAGCTTGGCATGCCGCCACCGAGGGAGTGGCGTGAAACCAGTCTGGCGAAGATTGAGGAAGCGGCGAAACCCTATGGCGCGTTGGAGTTCGTAGTTATTTCCGGTGTGAAGCAGTTGGTGAACACCGCTGCTGAGATAAAACCTTAGACACAAAAATGCACAAAAGGAAGTCAGATCTGTTGTTGATGATCTTTGTGCTTTTTTGTGTACCAATCCCTGCCGTTGCGCAAATCAGCAACGACAAATGTCTGTCCTGTCATGAGAACTACCGGAAGTATCTCGGCACGGCGCATCACCTGACCTCACAGCCGGCAACAGCAAAATCGATCCTCGGCAGTTTTGCTTCCGGCAAGAACATCCTCAAGATATCCCTCGACACCCGTTACAGGATGGCAGCCAAAGAAGATGGTTTCTACCAGATCGGTTTGTCCGGAGAACAGCCTGAGATAAGTTTAGCCTCGGCACGCTTCGACCTCGTCGTCGGCTCCGGGCGCAAAGGTCAGACTTATCTTTACTGGGGAGAGGATCGGCTCTTTCAACTTCCCGTTTCGTACTGGACCGAGAATGCGAGCTGGGTGAACAGTCCCGGGTACGGAGATCGAATGTTGGAGTTCACAAGACCGGTACCGCCGCGGTGTATGGAATGCCATGCATCATTTTTTGAGCCGGTTTCTGATTCAGCAGTGCCTAACAAGTATCGCCGATCGAATTATGTACTGGGTGTGTCCTGCGAGCGATGTCATGGTCCAGGTCAACAGCACGTCGATCTCAACTTGCCGGGTGCTCCGAAACCCTTCAACCAGGCGATTGTAAATCCGGCGAAACTGCCACGCGATCGTCAACTCGCGTTGTGTTCTCTGTGTCATGGCGGGATCGGCGTGGCGAAGGCGCCCCCGTTTTCTTTCACGGCAGGAAACGCGTTGGAAGATTATATTCAACTGACGGTTCCCAAGCCTGATGAACCGCTGGACGTTCATGGAAATCAGGTAGCGCTGCTCGAAAGAAGTAAGTGCTTCAAGTCGTCAGCGATGACGTGCTCGACTTGTCACGACGTACACGTGCGTCAACGTGAAGTCGTTGACTTCTCACAGAAGTGCCTCACGTGTCACAAGGTGGAGAGCTGCGGGTTGTTTCCGAAGCGAGGTCGCGCCATCGCGGGAAAGTGCGTCGACTGCCATCTGCCAAATCAAACTTCGAGCGTCATTTTTTCAACTCACGACGGCGTCCGGATCCGGCCCAAGGTCCGCAACCACTGGATCAAGATCTATTAGCCACGAAAAGGCACAAAAGGCACATAAATGATTTCTGCTATGTGCGTTTTGTGCCTTTTCGTGGCTAATCTTGCCTCGCTTAGCGCGGCACGGGATCACCGGGCTTCGCGATACGTATCCAGTGATCGGTGAACTCGGCATGCATGCCGCGGAATTCGACCTTCGGCATGTGGCACGTCGTACATTTCTTCGTGCTCACCGGACATGCTGCCGCATTTCGACGTTCGGTCTTTGTGTCTTTGGGTTTGGTTAGGTGACACGCGAGACACTTCGAGTCGTAATAGGACGATTCTTTTTGCAACTTATCATGAGGATTATGGCAGGCTAAACAACTTATTCGTGGATCGTTCGTGTTGTGACCGCGACTATTGAACATGCGATAAGGTTGAAAACGAATATTGTTGATGGACGACTGGCCCGGCATGAGCATCGTCTGTTCAAAACTCGTATGACACGTTCCACAGAACGACTGTGAAAGCTCATGCCCGCCCAAGCCTCCCGGATTAAAGATCTGTGGCTCTTCAAACTTCTTCTCTTTCATCGCGACGAGATGTTTCTCGCCTGGTCCATGACACGCTTCACACCCGATTCCCGGCGTTAGTCGATCCAGGTTCAACTCCAATCCATTCACCGCGCCCGTCGTGTGACAACCAAAACATTCACGCGGTTCCGAGCCACCGAGGGCGCGTCCGAGCGCGTCATCGAGCGACGATGGAACGGATGGTTGATGGCCAATCGTGAAATCAAGCGCGCGAAGTTTGTCGAAATAGCTCACACGTGTTTCGTAGAGGGTGTTGTTGTAGCGAAAGACATAAGTCTGGCCGATGTGGCCCTGTCCGAAGCAGTAGAGAATTGGTGTGGTAACGCTCTTTGTTCCGTCGGAAACCGTGTAGTTAACTGCCTGCCCCTGACGCGCAAGCTCGTACGTGTATGGACCATTCTTGAATGTGAGCTTTCCACGCGCTGTGACGATCTTGCAATCTGGCGCGACTTCGAGCGCCTGGCCCATCGGCGTATTTAACTGCGTGCTTCTTTAGGGTGACAATCGGCGCAAACTTTGTTACCGACGAAGCGAATACCGCGCGTCTCAGAGTTTGGGCGCCATTCAGAGAAGAAAGTGTCTTGCTGTGCATAAACGACCAAACCAACGAGGAAAATCCCCACGCAAAGACTCAAAGGCACAAAGCAAAACCAAAGAAACGCCTTTGCGGCTTTGCGCCTTTGCGAGCCAAATTTTCTCAGGAAAAACACCCTCACTTGTTAACCAAACCCGCTCCTTCTACAACCTTTATATATGCCTTCAACGGCACGTTTGTGAGTCGATCAACTTTTCCGCTGGGCCAACGTATCTCGATCGAATCGATTTTGGTCGCACTGCCAACCCCGAGAATCTCGCGTGGATCGTGCGATGAAAGGTAACTTCCCCCACCGGTTTTCAAACGAGTGCGCTTCACTGTACCGGTCTGCCACGTGATCACAGCGCCGACTGCCGCGGAGTTGCTCTTCGTCGCGATCAGGTGAAGACCAACCCAGTTGCTCCGGTTTCCGCCCTGATTGCGTAATAACAGTGGTGGCTCGCCGTTGTTCGACGCAAGCACGTCCGCATCACCGTCGTTATCAAAATCGCCGATCGCCATGCCGCGGCCTGAAAACATCCTGCTAAAAACCGCGCCCGAGCTCGTGCTTACATCCTTAAAGGTGCGACCCGTGTTTTCAAACATAAGCAGCGGCTCTCTGTGTTTCACGCGAGCGATACGCGACTCGATCATATCGTCAGGATGCCCGTTGACAAGGAACAGATCGGGATCGCCGTCGTTGTCGTAGTCGAAAAATTTCAAACCCCAACCACTGAGCAGTTGAGTCGCCGGCGCGATTTCGCCCGGTTGGTCAGTGAAGATCAACTCCTGATCGTTGTGATAGAGACTGAAAAACTCCTGATCGATGTTCGCGACGAAAAGATCCTGCCAACCGTCGCCATCGTAATCAGCGGCATCGACTCCCATGCCCGAACGAGGTCTTCCGTTTGCTCCATATGCGACGCCGGCCGATAAGCCAATCTCCTCGAATTTCCCTGCACCTTTGTTGACGAAAAGAAAATTCGGCATCGTGTCGTTCGCTACAAATAGATCGATTAGCCGATCGTTGTTGATATCCGTCGCAACGGCGCCAAACGATTTGCCGGGATGTTCGGCGATGCCCGACTCACGGCTCACGTCCTTAAAAGTGCCGTCGCCGTTGTTGTGAAAGAGTCGTGACGGCTGTGGCTTGAAGAGTCTGGGCACACAGTAGTAACGGCGCTTCAATGTCTCGTCAGTACACAATGGATTTTGCGACTTGTCGTAGAAAACGAAACTCGAGACGAAGAGATCGAGTTTGGCATCATTGTCGTAGTCAAACCAGGTCGCGCAGGTGGACCAACCAGGCGCTGTGACACCGGCCTTTTCTGTGACGTCAGTGAACGTTCCGTTGCCGTTGTTGCGATAGAGAATGTTCGAACCGTAGTTCGTTATGTAGAGATCGACGTTTCCATCAGCGTCGTAATCACCTGCGGCGACACCCATTCCAAACTTCCCGCCCGCAACTCCGGCTTTATCCGTTACGTCGGCAAACGTTCCATCACGATTATTGCGGTAGAGCGCATTCTTGAGCCGCGTGGCGGGTGTAAAAAAATCTGATGGCCCACTGTTGACGAAGTAGATGTCCATCCAACCGTCGTTGTCGTAATCGAGAAATGCGCAACCGGCGCCGACTGTTTCAGGGAGCTGGCGATCGGGCGAGTGGGCGTTATCGTGAGCCCAGGTTATTTTGCTTGTCGATGGGGGGACTTCCTCGAAGGTAACAGGCGTGCGCGCGGGTGGTTTTTGGACTGTAGTGAAAACACTTACCAGAAAAAATGCAATGAGAGCGCGCATGCGGAAGTTTTTTTACAGGATTAAAGGATGAACAGGATTTTACATGATTATTGTGGAGACGATTTTGGCGGCAACACGACGACGCCATTGTTCGAGGCGCCCTTCGCTTTGAGCTGGTCCACGATACGCATTTGTTCCTGAGCGCGCGCCGTATCTTTGAGTCGCGCATACAGCAACGCGAGGTTGTAATGACCTGTGGGCTCCTCGGGATCCAGCTTCACCGCCGTCTCCAGTTCCTGCTTCGCGCGCGCGTAGTTTTTCAGCTTCATGTAACTCGCACCGAGCGCGATGCGCGCGTGTGCGTACGAGGGTAGTTTCTGCACGGCTTTTTCGAAGAGGGGGATTGCGCGCACGTCGTCATTTTGTTCCTGAGCGACGAGACCGAGATAGTAAAAAACTTCCGGTATCGCGACGCCAGGGCGCGCGCTCTTTTCAAGCCACGTTCGAGCTTCGGCGTATTTCTTTTGATTGAGCAACACGTAGCCGAGGTGTAGCTGGCCTTGGGCATTTGCCGGTTGAATCTCGAGGAGACGCCGGAAGAGTTTTTCCGCCTCGAAGAGATCGCCTTTGCGCAACCACGCGATACCCAGCGCGAGTAGATACGACGGTTCTTTTGGTCGCAGTTCGAGCGAACGTTCAAGCACTGACTTCGCTTCGTCCATCATCCCGACTCGCATCGCCTCAAGCCCGACTTTGTAAAGAAACTCAGGAGACTTCGAGTCACCGGAGAGACTCGCGACGCGGTTCAAGTAGATCGATGCTTCCCTCATCTCACCCTTCGTGCGCGAGATTTGCGATAGACCGAACAGCGCGCCGGCGTTGTCGAGCCGCCCGTCTAATGCCGCGAGGTAATTCTCTTCCGCTTTTTGCAGATTGTTCTTTGTGAGATATGTGTCCCCTAACACCACTTTGGCCTCGACATTCTCGGGCTCCAGTGCGACAACTTCCTCGAGTTGCTCGATGGCTTTGTCAGGGGCGCGTTTCAGAAGGTAGAGGTAAACGAGATTCATGCGCGCGCCTGCGAACTTGTTGTCGTTTCGCACAGCGCGAAGGAATAACAGTTCAGCTTCGTTCAACCTTCCCTGCTTGGCCCGAAGTGTCCCCATGAAGTTGAGTGCAACAGGCAGGTCAGGACTGATTTTTAAGATTGAGGTGAGTTCTTTTTCGGCGTCCGCGAGCTTGTTGTCACGTATCAGGGTTGCGACCTGTTCCATCGCCTGGACCAGGTCGAGTTTTTGGGCGGCGACAAAAGTTGGGCCACAAAAGAGGCACAAAAGAGACAAAAGTAGAATTGTTTTTTTAAGACTTCCGGCCATATTCCTTCTCGTCGACTTTTCCTTGACCCTCTTTGATCGTGATGATCCGGTTTACTCCGACACCCGTGATTTTATCAACCGTGCCGCTGGGCCAACGCACGAGGATCGAATCCACTTTCGTCCGCTTCTCCAGACCAAAATGTAATCGCAGATCGCTTTGAGAGATGTAGCTGTCGCCGCTCCGCACTTCATCAACTTGCGTCAAATCACCGGAGACAACGGTTACACGCGCGCCTATGCCGCTGCGATTGCTCTTCACTCCAACGGTCTTGATCAGAATCGAATTGCTTGTATTTCCACCGTCGTTACGCAGCAGTTGTGGTGGGCCATCCAGATCCGCAATCAGTAGATCGACGTCGCCGTCGTTGTCGATGTCGCCAAACGCTACTCCGCGGCTCGCGCGATTCTCAGTCAAAACAGCGCCGAACTCCGCTGACACTTCAGTGAACGTCGAATTCCGGCTGTTGCGGTGCAGCAATCGCGGCTGACGATACGCGGGCAACTGCGGATACACATGACCGTTCGCGACAAACAGATCAACCCAACCGTCGTTATCATAATCGAAAAACTTCGTGCCCCAGCCGACGTGCGGCAAACTCACAGCCGCGACCTTTGCCGAGTATGAAAGATCGGTGAACGCATTCTTGCCGTCGTTATGATAGAGCGTGTTGTACTCGTCCGCGAAGTTTGTAATGAAGAGATCGAGTTTTCCATCGTGGTCGTAGTCGCCGGCCGTCACTCCCATACTCCCCTGTTCGCTGCCGTTCTCGTTGACCGCAGTACCGGCAGTGAATCCGATCTCCTCGAAGGTGCCGTTGCCTTTGTTCCGGTAATGGAAGTTAGGCGTTGAATCGTTGGCGACGAACACATCGATCCAGCCATCTTCATCGAAGTCGCTCGTGATGATGCCGAGACCGTAAAAACCCTGGGCGTCAGTGACGCCCGCCGCTTTTGAAACATCGGTGAACGTGCCGTCTCCGTTGTTCCGAAAGAGAGAATCGCCGGCGCCTTTCAGTCCTCTTGGACCACACTGCACCGGGATCGATTTGTACTGGCAGGTTTTGCCCTGTCCAAATTCCGGAAGGTTGTTGATGTCGAAGTCGACGTAATTTGAGACGAAGAGATCGAGATCGCCGTCGTGATCGTAATCGACGAACGACGCGCCGGTCGACCAGCGCGGATCGTTGACGCCTGCTTTGGCTGTAACGTCTGTGAAAGTGCCATTGCCGTTGTTCTTCAGCAGGTGATCGGGACCTAGGCACGTGACGTACATGTCTTCGAAGCCGTCGTTGTTGTAGTCGCCGACGGCCACGCCCATGCCCCATCCAATGTCACTCACGCCTGCCTTCTCGGAAATCTCCGTAAACCTGCCGTTACCTTCGTTGCGGTATAAATCGCTCTTTGTTTTTCCTTTTGACTTCACCAGATCGACGGTCAAGGAGTTGACGAGGTAAACGTCGAGATCGCCGTCATTGTCGTAGTCGATAAAGGCGACTCCACCGCTCATCGATTCGACGATGTATTTTTTATCGGGAGAAGCGACGTGCTTGAAAGTGATACCGGCCGGCGCGGTAATGTCGGTGAACGTGATCTTGGGCGGAGCCGGCCCTTGCCCGTGGCAGATTGAAGCCACAAAAAGGCACAAAATGCTCAAAAAAACTTTCGTGCTTTTTTGTGGCATAAGGATCAATTGATTTTACTGCGCGCTTTCTCCTGGAGACCTTTCGAAATCTCGAGTTGGCTCTCGCCTTCAGCTTTACGTCCGGCGGCAATGTACGCGCGACCCAGTTGGTAGTGAACGTGCGGCTGATTCGGCTTCAATCGCGCCGCGATCTCGAGACTCTCAACACTTCCTTTGACGTCGCCTTTTTGCAGCAACGCTTTGCCGAGTTCGTAACGAGCATCAGCGAAGTCCGGTTGCTCGCGAACAACTTCGCGCATCATCGCGATCCCTCGATCCGTTTCCTGCTGCCCGAGTATCACGTAAGCCAAATGATACTTTGCCTGGAGGTCGTTGGGATTTAACGCAAGCTCCTGCTGGAACGCACGAGCGGCATTTTGAAATTTGCCGTCTTTAAGATGAATCAGGCCCATGTAGAAGTGGGCCAACCTCACTTTACTGTCGAGCGCGAGAGCCGCTTGCAACTCTTCGAGCGCTTTGCCGACTTCGCCTTTTTCGTAGTGTGCCTGGCTAAACAGGATGTGAAGTTCCGGAGTGTTTACACCGACCGCAACCATCTGTTCGATCATGCGGGTTGCAGCTTCGATCTTTCCATCTTTCAACAGCGAGAGCGCGAGCGGATAGTAAAGCGCGGCTTCCTGAGTTTTTACGGCCACTACATCACTCAGCAGTGTCGAGCTGCGCGCGTAATCAGCCATCATGAAGTAGCTGAGTCCCAGCAACTGCTTGATGCCGATATTGCCTGGATTGAGGTTGAGCTCTTTCTCGAGGGCGGGTATCGCTTCCTTGTACAACTCAGCTTTGAAGTTTGCCAGCCCGAGATTGTAGTTAAGTCCTTCCTGACTCGGATTCCACTTTGCCGCGAGCGCAAACTGCGCCGACGCTTCACGAAAATCCTGCTGTTCCGCACGCAGCAGACCGATGCTGTTGTGAGCCGCCGCAACAACCTTTGTGTAATACGACTCTTCGGCTTTCAGCTTTTCCGCCTTTTCCGGATCCAGCGCGACCCGTTCAGCAATCATGCCTTCCGCTTTGACCAGCTCGTGTCCAGACTGATCCTTTAGGTTGTTGCCGCCTATAAACTCACTGACTCTCTTCTCATCCAGCTTGAAGCCCTTCGACTTCAACTCCTGAGAACGCTGCAACTCCTTCTCGCCTTCGGCGGTGCGGCCGACTTTGATCAGCGCCTGGCCGAGCCGGTAATGCGCTGTAGTCACCTGGTAATCGTTGTGTTCGAGCGACGGAGTAAGAGCGATTGTCTTTTGAAGCACATCGACTGCTTCTTTGTGTTTGCCGGCGCCCTGGTAAGCCTGGCCCAAATGAAAATAGGGATCTGGATTCTTTGGCTGCTTTTGCGCGGCCTTCTCAAGCAAGGTTACGGCTTCCGGGAATTTCCTCTCCATGATGTAGAGGATGCCGAGATAGAAGTTTGCGAAGTACTCTTCCGGATTCGCAGCCAGCTCGATCTTAAACTCTTCAATCGCGTCCGCAATTCTCGCGGCGCCGTCCTTAAATAAATACGTCAGGCCGAGATAGTAGTGGACGCGCGGGAATCGTGGATCGAGCTCGATCGCTTTCTTGAACTCGTCGATCGACTCCACCAGAAATCCTGTTTCTCTGTAAGCGCGACCGACCAGCACTCGCAACGCGGGACGGTTACCGAGTCGGTCGACCATGCGCGCGTACAATTCCCTGGCCTTCGCAACGTCTTTCTTTTTCAAAAAGCAGAGACCTAACGTGTACTCGGCGTCGTAATCGCCTGGCGAGATTTTTAATGTCTCTTCGAGCTCGCGTATGGCTTTGTCAAACTCACCCATCATGAAGTAAGTCTTGCCGAGCATGTGATGGGCGGCTGGGTTGCGAGCATTCGCCGCGATCGCTCGCTGCAGCGGCGCAATACCTTTCTCATACTGTCGGGCGTGAAAAAAGGCGATTGCCTGGTCAACTAGCGCATCCGTCTGGTCGGGACGCGCAGCAAGCGCCGACTCGAATGCCTCAACCGATCCCAGATAGTTAGTTTGCGCTGAATAGATCTTGCCGAGGCGTCGATAGGCTTCACCGAGAATAATTTTGAATTCGGCTTCAGCCCCGGCGAAATTGCGTGCGCGATGATAGTTGTTGGCGGCTTCGTAGTGCTTGCGAAAGAGGTCGGCCTGACCGGAGATTGAGCCGGAAAAAGGCACAAAAAGCACAAATATACTCGCAGACAGAATTATGCTTTTTGTGCCCTTTTGTGGCATTACTACTGCGGCAAAAACGTAAGACGAAGGCTGAGTTTAATAACTCAGCGCTTCGTCTCTGTTCTGATTTCTGGGGAGTATATCAGAAGGTAAATTTGATACCGAGTTGAACCTCGCGCGACGACTGGATATTGAGCAACTGGCCAAACGTCGCGTTTCTCGTGTCGAGATCAAACCCAACAAAGTTGGGATGGTTGAAGACGTTGAAGAATTCCGCTCTGAACTGGAACCCGTACCGTTCTTTGAATCGCCAATTCTTCGCCATCGAAAAATCGAAGTTCGTGATTGGTTTTCCGCGAACCGAGCCCTTGCCCAACGTGCCGAGTTGGCCGGCTGCGGGAACAGAGAAGGCTGCCGGGTTCAAGTGTCGTGTCGGATCGCCGGTGTTGAGGTACAAAGGCGCGCCAGTGTAGTTCGGACGCTGTCCAACTGCGCTGGCAGTACCGAGCGTATTCGCGAAGGTACTGATTTCGATCGGCGTCGCTCCGAAGTAGGAAGCGATAGCGTTCATCTGCCAACCACCGAGGGCAAACTCCGCACCTTTACCCCAACTGCGGAACGATGGCAGCACATAAACTACGTTACTGACAAAAGTGTGGCGCCGATCGAGGTCGGCGTCGCCTTTGTCACTCTCGAAGTTATATGGATCGCTGGTGGTGTTCGTGAACGACGTTAGCGCGACGTCAGAGATGCTGTGTCCCCAGGTGTATGCGACCTGGAACGCCAGATTATTTGTGAACCGCCGGTTGAGCCACAACTGCATTGCGTGGTAGCTCGAATTACCATTCGACTCATCAGTCGTGATGTTTCCGACTCCCTGGAACGGGCGATTATCGGCAATCAAAATTCCCTGATCCTGAACTCCCACGCCTGCGACAGGGCTCGCGACGCCGAGGCCGGCACGCGCGATCTGAAGTCTCGCCGGAGCATTGCTTCCGTCGCACTCGCTTCCACGGCAGGCCTGATTTGGAGCAATATCGTTACGGTTTACATTGCGTCGCCAAATGTGCAAGCCATGGTTGCCGATGTACGAAGCTTCAAGAATCGTATCCTTCATAAGCTCATGAGAAACGGTCAGGTTCCACTGGTAACTCTCAGGTGGTCTGTAGCCCGTATCGACCGCATTGAAGCCCGCATTCGGGTTCACGCCAGCGACGTTGGTTGCCAGTCCGGGATTGATCGTGTCGAGACTGCGGCACGTCGGACAATTTGCGAGTGTTGTACCTGCGCCGTTCCAGCCTGAGCCCGCACTCACTGTCGTGGTCCATGGTGGATTACCTGTCATACGCAGAAGATCTTCAATCACCTGCGCTCGGCTCATGTACCGTCCAAAGCCGGCTCTCATCGCGGTCTTGCCGGTGCCGAAGAGATCCCACGCCAGACCGACTCGCGGCTGCCAGCCACCCTTGTAGGTCTCAATGGTTGCTTTACCGATTCCCAACTGTTCGGCTTCATCCGCAGTAACCAGGCCGGTATTGAAGTCAACTCCATTGTAGAGTCGCGGTATGAAGTTCGAGATGCGATTGTCTTTCTCCCAGGCCGGTGGAAACACTGAGTAACGCAAACCGTACGTCATCGTCACGCGCGGATGGAGCTTCCACGTATCGTTCGCATAGAACTCGTAATCGCGCCAACGTCCCTCAGCGATTTCCGTATTTGCGATCTCGGTGTAGTTAAGAAGGACCGTATCGCGAAGCAGGAGGTCGGCAATGCAATGGCCAGTCTGCTCACCGCAACCCTGAATCGTAATTGCCTGGTTACCACCGCCTGCGCCACTGCCCGGCTCGTCTTTGAAGTTGTGACTAAAGAGGGCGCCAAACTTCAGGTCGTGATTTCCCTTGACGAGGGAGAAGTCGTCTTTCCAAATGTAGAGATCCTCACGATTGGCCCACGGAGCCTGATGCCAGATATTTGCATATCCGCCTGCGCCCCAGAACAGCGATGGCACCGCGCCACCGACTCGGCCGTCAGTATGTGGAAATACTGTTGGAAACTTCGAAGCAATCTCTTGTTCGAGTGCTTCACTCTCGGGTGAAGTGCTGATGATGATGTCGTTGCCGGCGATCGAGAATTGAAATTCGTTAACCGCCTTCGACGACAATGTGTTCGCCAGTTTCACCGCAAAACTATGGCTCGGCTGACTCCAATCAGACGCAATCGTTGGATACGGAGCATTGCCCCAGAAATTACCCGCAGCTCCCTTGTGATCCCAGTACTCATTGATGTATCGGACCATCAAATTCATACGGTCGGTGATGTTGACATCACCGCGAATGAGATCCTGTCGCGTGTTGATAGGTTGGAGTTGCGACGTTGCCCAGTCGCCGATACCAGGTCCAGTCGGATCCGGAAAGAGCTTCATCAACGCGAGGCCAGCAGGGCTAAGTAAATTTGTCGGAATCCGGTTGTTTGGGAAACATCCTGACGTGTCGGCCGCTGTACAAACGCCGCCTGGAACGTGCGGGCGCGGACCGGTAAGCGATCCGCTGAAGTCACCCAATTTCTCCGCGGCTGTTGGCACGCGTGACGAAAGCACCTGGCCGCGTTGCTCACGTCGCCACTCTTCCGACCAGAAGAAGAAGATTCTATTCTTAACGATTGGCCCACTCAGATTGCCGCCGAAGTTGTTGTATTTCAATTTCGGCTTTGGCTGGCCGGCGCGGTTAAGGAAGAAGTTGTTTGCGTTCAGTGAATCGTGTCTGAAGAATTCAAACAACGTACCATGAAACTCGTTACCGCCGCCTTTGGTGATCAGGTTGATCACGGCGCCCTGGGCCTGGCCAAACTCCGCGCTGAAGCTGTTGCGCTCAACACGAAACTCCTGAATGGCATCGACTGAAGGAAACACGAGCAACGTGCGGTTCGATCCAACGTCCATGTTGTTGACGCCATCGACGGTCCACAGATTCGAGTTTGACTGGTTGCCGTTGACTGACATGTCAACGCCCGAGTTGAGTCCTGTTCCGCGAGTCGCAAACGCACCACCCGCGCCTGACTGCGTCACAGGGGAAACACCGGGCACCATCAAAGCAAGCTGAGCGTAATTGCGGCCATTCAAAGGCAATTCAGTCACTTGCTTTTCGGTGATCAGACTGCTGACCTCACCGCTTCTCAATTCAACCGCAGTTTGTTCACTCGTGACCGTAACGGTTTCCGTTACCTGGCCCACTTGAAGGTCCAGATTCACGGTTTTGTTTTCGTTGACGTGAAGCTGGATGCCGGTCTGGATCGTTTTCTTGAATCCGGCGGGAGAAGTGCTAACGGAATAAATGCCAGCCGGTAAGCTGGTCACGTTGTAAAAGCCATCGTCAGTCGCGCTGACGGTACGCGATGTACCACTCTTCTCTTCTGTGACGGTGACCTCGGCTTTCGGGACCGCAGCGCCTTGCGGGTCTCTTACCGTACCGGTGATGTTTCCGGTAGTGCTCGATTGGGCATGTACGCCGACAAGCAAACCAATGCTCAGCAGGAGTATCGACGCCTGCATCCAAGACCTTATCGACATACAGAACCTCCTCAGTGTTACCTGAAAATGGAACTTCAAATTGTTAAATACCGCGGACCTGAGTTACCCAGCTAAGTTGTTCTTGAGTACTTTGTTGCAGAGGCTAGCAAAAGTTTTTAATACTAAACGTCCTTATTGTCAAGGAAATTTTCGCCTCGCTGAAGGGTTGTGGTGAGTTATTTTTTAGACCGGGACTTTGTTTGCAGACCCAACAAATGTCTGGAAGGTTCAGGTTACCGAGACAGACGCAAATTTACTCGCCAAAACGAGGCTGAGGGCGCCCATGAGAGTAGGCTCCGGACCAAGGGTGGAAGCGATTATGCGAGTGGAAGGTAAGCCCCGGCAGATCGTATTTTCGACAGTACTGCTGATTTCCTGCGAGATGATCGGCCAGGCGCGGACGATTGGACCACCGACGATGACCGCTTCAGGCGCCAGGCCGCGGATCAAGTTCGCGATGCCGATTCCTAAGTAGTGCGCTGTCTCTTTCAGTGCGGAGCGGGCTGCACCATCACTTCGCAGAGCCTGATCCAGCAACTCCTGGAAGTTGTTGTTCAGCTCTCCGTTTGAACCACGCGAAAGTGCTTTGTAGCGCGCGAGTGCCGATCGTTGAGATGCAAACGCTTCCCAACACTCTCGACTTCCGGACGCGCACGCCACCGGCGCTCCCTGCCCGATCGTCATGTGTCCGAATTCGCCTGCCGCTCCGTTTTCTCCGCGATAAACCTGACCGTCGAAAACGATTCCCGTACCGACACCGTCCTCGACGAGCACGATGATGAAGTCGCGCACCTCGCGGATCTCCGGTCTGCCAAACCAGAGTTCAGCTTGCGCGGCGGCGTTCGCGTCGTTGTCCATCGTCACGCGCAACCCGGTGCCCGAGCTTATCTCGCTGGCGAGCGGCAGATCCCGCCACTTGAAAGTGGGGATGAACAATTCTTTTCCGTGCGGATCAACAAGCCCCGGCAAGCTGATCCCGATGCCTTCGATCGTGCCGTTGTTTCTTCTGATAAATCGTCGTGAGCGTTCGATGATCTCTTTTGTCGTCTTCTTCGCGTCGGCACTCGTTTCGAAAGTTTCCTGTTCGATCACACGACCGGCGAGATCGCTCGTAGCAACGATTGTTCGGGTCGTTCCAAGGTCCACACCAATCGCGACAGCATCGGCAGTACGAAGTGACAAAAGAATTGGTGGACGCCCACCAGTCGATTCGCCACTCACTTCTTCGATCAAACCGTCTACACGCAACTCTTCGACGATCAATGAAACTGTAGAGCGTTGGAGAGCGGTTTCATGAGCGATTTCAGCGCGTGAGATTGGACCTCGCTCGCGCACGTAGTTCAGCACGATCTGGCGATTGATATCGCGAATCGTGTTCGAACGCGCCACATTTGCTTTCTTTAGGTCAATTCGTCGCATACCGCAAAACCGCCGGCGCCGTTCACCCGGGATGGAAGGAAATCAGAAGAAGCGGGGCTAGATGCCAAGGGACCGAGCGATAAGCATAATTAGTACATAGCGCACAATCCGTCAACTGCTTTTGTAGATTAGTGAAGTCATTTGTGGTTTTTCTGCCTTTTTGTAGCCTCAACGTCTTTGCAGCGCTATACTGTGCGGACAAATCGGAGGTGTGCTAATGAAACACTTGTTGATTGCAGTCGCCCTCATGTGGTTTTTTGCTGCTCCGGTTTTTGCACAGAGTGGATCGCCTCCTCCTATCGATCGCAGAAACAACGATCGCATTCGCCAGCAGGACATGAGCCGCCGCGAATATCAACTCAGGAATTTCGGAAATGAACCTGGGGGTCCGCCTGATCAGCGACGACTTAAAGCTATGATGGCGCAGACAGAGCAGGACTTCAATCGCATCCTGACACTTCACAACGAAATCGCCCGCGCACTTTCCTCCCAGAACGCTCTCGATTACCGTTTTGTTTCAAACGCATCAGGTGAGATCAGGAAACGTGCGACGGGAGTTCAATCGAGGTTCAACCTCGCGCCGGAAGAAGGTTACACGTCGCACAAGTTAGAAGAGATCAACGACCCGCAAATGAAAGACGCGTTGATCAAACTGTGTAAGCAGATTCGGAGTTTTGTTACGAATCCGTCGATCGAGAATCCGAATACGGTCGATGCGCAACAGCTCACAAGAGCGCGGCACGATCTCGAAGATTTGATACAACTCAGCACGCAGATCAAGAAAGACGCTGATCGGTTAAAGACACAACAATAAGCGTAGCTGTTCGACAGTTTAGAGTTCAAGCTTTAGCTTGGCCCATGAGGTCGACGACTGCAAGCTAAAGCTTGAGCTGCTTGAGCTGGCTTTGCCCGAAAAGTGCCTTATGCGGAGAAGATGTCTCACGCAAAGGCGCAAAGCGCTACGCGTTTCCAAGGGTTTTCTTTACGCCTTTGCGCCTTTGCGCGAGAATATTTCGTCGCTACATTCGACTCGAATACTTTCGGGCAAAGCCGCTTGAACTCTAAACGGGGGCTAAACATCACTGCGATTTGGGCGTCGGCGAGGGCGCTGGCGTTCTCGAAAACACAATCGGCTCCTGCGTAGTCGCTCCTTTTCCTTCCTGCACAACCACAAACTGGTTCGGTTTAATATTTGCAATGGTCTCTTTTTGATTACCCGGCCATGCAATCTCGAGCGTGAGCGTCGTTCCTTCCTCAGGTTGGCCTAACCCAAAAGTCAGCAACGTTTCAGACTGAGAACAGTAACTAGATCCGGTGCGTACCATGCTGTGCAACGTCTTGCCTTTCGACGTCTTCAACACAACTTTCGCACCGATACCATTACGATTGGATTTCGCGCCGACAGTTTTTACGCGCAGCAGATCGTTCTGATTCGCGTTCTCGTTACGCAGCAGTCGTGCTGGTCCATTGTTCGTAGTGATCAGGAGATCGAGATCGCCATCGTTATCGATGTCGCCGTAAGCAGCGCCGCGTCCGACAATCGCGCGGCTCAACGCACGGCCGAGTTTCGCAGTCACTTCTTCAAACTTTTTCCTCCCGCGGTTGCGGAAAAGATGCGGCGGCTGTGCGTACTTCACTGTCGGTTGGACCACGCTGATGTCGTCCGAAACGTGGCCGTTCGCAGCGAAGATGTCGAGCATTCCATCGAGATCGTAATCAAAGAAGAAGCATGCAAACGTCAACGACTGCGCCGACATTTTGCCGATTCCTGAAGCGGACGCCTCATCAGTAAATAACCCGGAGCCATCGTTGTGATACAACGCAATGCTCTCATTTGTGAAGTTTCCGATCACGACGCTCTGTTTTCCTGAGCCGTCATAGTCAGCCGCATCAACTCCCATTCCCGCGCGAGCAGTGCCTGCTTCGCTAAACGCGACACCGGCGACAACGCCATTGTCGCTGAACGTGCCGTTGTGGTTGTTGCGATAGAGCTTGTTTGGTTCAGTATCGTTAGCGACGAAGAGATCTATCCAGCCGTCGTCGTCATAATCAAGCAGTGCGACGCCAAGCGTTTTACCGGCAGGGTCGTTGACACCTGCTCGCGCGGTGACGTTTTCAAACGTGCCGTTGCCGCGGTTTCGATACAACGTCGGGCTCTGGCCTTTGTAATTCTGCGGAGTGCAGTACGATTTGTTCTTTCCATCGAGCGAGCAGTGTTGATCGGTTTCCGGCGACCACTCGACATAGTTGCCGACAAAAAGGTCCAGTTTGCCGTCGTTATCGAAATCAAACCACGCCGCGGCCGTCGAGAAACCTGGATCTCCGACGCCCGCTCGCGCGCTCACGTCCTGGAACTTTCCATTGCCGAGATTGCGAAATAGGCGATTTGGACCAACGCACGTGATGTAGACGTCGTCGTTGCCGTCGTTGTCATAATCGCCAATTGCGACGCCGACGCCGTACATCTCGACACCGAGACCCACCTGGTGAGTTACGTCTGTGAACGTGCCGTCTTTGTTGTTTCGATAGAGCGCGGGGAAAGATTTGCGCTTCTTGTTCTCAGGCCAGTCCATCGAGTTGATGAGGATAACGTCCTGCCAGCCGTCGTTATCGTAGTCGAAGAAAGCGCCGCCTGAGCCGATCGTTTCGGGAAGATACTTTTTGCCGAACGCGCCGTTGTTGTGTTTGAAACGGATCCCGGCTTCGGCGGTGACGTCGGTGAATTCGATTGGGCCTGAAGGACGTGGCGGTGTTGGACTTGGTGAAGGTGATGCGACTGCGACCGCTTCGTTGGTTGGCGCAGTTGGCGCCACCGGCGCTTCCTGCTTGCAGCCGGAAAACAGCAAGCACAGAAGCAAACAGTATTGCAGCCTGCCAGCGGTATCTATTTTCATCGGAAAAATTTGCACGCAAAGACGCAAAGGCGCAAAGAAAAACTTAACAACCTCTTTGCGTCTTTGCGCCTCTGCGTGGAAAACTCTATGCAGAACGTCTCGACTCCAACCAGATCTCGATCAGCATCGCTGCTGGACCAACCAGGAACAGCGCATACAACGGCGCATAAACCACGTGATTGAGCCGGAGCAACATCTCAACAAACGCCACGATAAACACGACGATGCACTGCCACTTCTTCGATTTCACGGTCGTCTTCGGATCCGTAACCATGAAGAACACGAACAACTGGTACATCGGTCCCGTGATTGGCGAAACTTCAGACAACCAGTGATCGCCCGTAATCCAACTGCGCACAAAAGCGAAAAGGAAAAACGAAAGCACGTACGTCACGCTGATATGAATTCGCTTCGCACGCCAGATGATCACCGATCCCAGAATCCAGATGACGAGCAACGGCCAGATAAAATTCCCCCACTGAACTGTAAGCGCGGCAATCGTCTCCGGCGCAAGGAACAGCAACACGCAGATGCCGAAGTTTGAAGGGTTCCAAAGATGACGGCCCTTCACTCGCAACACATACTTCGACATGATCGAAATCACGCTGCACAAAGCGTAAGGCCAGAAAGCAGGCGAGCGAATCAGTATGCCGACACTGATACCTGAGATGTACGCACTTGCGAGATTGAGCCACTTACCAAAAAAGATCCGGCCGAGCACCAATTCAGCGACGAGCGCAAAAACGATCGCGATCGCCGTCCTCTCGTAACTCTCGAGAATGCCGTACGCGAAATGGCCCACCACCAGGATTGTGGTGATAAAAAGCGGCGGCAGGTAGCGACTATTCAATGAGAGCTTCCACTTCGAGGCCTGAAGAGTGGACGCTCCGATAGCCGATTGGCTCATGCCGCCTCCTTGATCTTATGGAGTTGTCCAACTGACGGCTTTGGCAATGTCTCAATCTTCCCTGATGGCCACCGGATTTCAGCTCTGTCGATTTGCGGATTCTTCCCGACACCGAAGTGCAGGCGTCGCTGGTTCTGCGAACAAAATCCACTGCCGCCCGACACGCTTTGCACCTGCTGGTGGCCATTCCAGTACAGCCGCACTTCAGCTCCGATTGCACTGCGATTACTCGCAGCACCCTCGAGCTCGAAACTGATCCACTTGTTCTCAGGCGTCGTGTTGTTCTTGTAAATGAGCAACGGTCCTTTTTGATTTGCAACAACAACGTCCAGCACGCCGCGATTCCAAAGATCAACCAACGCCACTGACCGCCCGTCAAAAACGTCACTCGCTCCAACGGCTTGCGCCACGTCTACAAACTTCCCTGCGCCGTCGTTAAGCCAGACTTTTTTCTGCTGGTAACCCGATAAGCTTCGACCATCCATCGACGGCCAGTGCGCGGCATCGGCGATGATGGTGGAGTTCCCGCCCGCGATCTTCGAGAAGTCGTACCAGTAGTTCGCCTTGCGATTGGCGGAGATATAACCGTTAACGAGATAGAGGTCGAGGTTGCCGTCGTTGTTGAGATCGCCGAACTGAGCGCCAAAACTCCATCCGCCCATTTCCACGTCCATCGCGCGCGCAAGGTTATCGTATTTGATCGACTCGCCCTTGCTTCCCTCGCGTGGCACCCAGAGGTTGTTTCCCTGGATCAAAACACCTTCTTCTGAAATGTTTGAGACGTAGATCGAGTAGCGACCGGTGTTCAGAACATCTCCGATCGACGCGTTCATACCACTCTTTGGCGAGAAGCCAACACCCGTTTGCTTCCCAACTTCGCGAAACTGCTTACCGTCGAAAAAATAGAGCTCTGAAATTCCGTAATCGTTAGCGATGAAGAGATCCTGGTAACCGGTACCGCGCAGGTCCGCCGTGGCGGCGGCCAGGGCCCATCGTCGCGTGTCGATGCCAACCTTTTGACTGACCTCTTCGAAAGAGCCGTTGCCCAGATTGCGGAAGAGATACTTGCGCCCGCCGTTCTTCGCGTATTCAAAACTCTCCGGCATCATCTTCGTGTGCTTCAGGTGCCAGAGGTCTACGTCTTCGGCATAGTAGCCGCCAAGGAACAGATCCAATTTTCCATCGCGATCGTAGTCAAACCACACTGCTGTGTTGGCGTTGACCCATGCGGGCAATCCGGCTTTGTCAGTCACTCGAGAAAACTTCTGTCCGGCGTCGTTGTGAAAAAGTTCGGGCTTGCCCCATTTGTATAGGAATAGATCTTCGTAGCCGTCGTTATCGTAGTCGCCCCAAACAGCTCCCATCGAAACGCCAGTGCCAACCTGATTCAGATCCGCCAAGCCGACTGCCGCGGCGACATCCGTGAATGATCCGTCGGTGTTGTTTTTGAAGAGCGAGTTTTTACTGCCTTCACCGCTGTTCGTCACATAAAGATCGGCCCAACCGTCGCGATTGAAATCAGCAACCGAAACAGCGGCGCCCATCGACGCGACTTGCGGCATGATGTGGTCCAGGCGGCGATCCAGCGTGGGCGCCTGGTGAGTGAAGTTGACCTTCGCCGTCTGACCGACTTCTTCCAAATAGAAACCGTACCGAGCCAACGAACTCGATGGATCGACACGCCCTGTCGACACTTCCCCACTCCTGGCGAACCGTTTGAGTAACAAGGGAGTCGCGAGCAAAGCTACAAAGATGACAACAAGGATTATTCTGGCTGCCTTTTTGTGCATTTTGTGGCTAAAACCTCGATCTTAGTGCATGTTGAAAGACGTCAGGTGTTACGTATCGCGTGTGATAATTTTGCCAGTCCTCAGGAAAGTTGCGATACACCCTTTCGTCCTCAAGCTTTCCAGGCGGAGTTTCGTATTTGTTCTTCGCGTGATACGGCAATGGCAAAACGGTTTTGGAGAAAGTCGAATTGTAATCTCCGTCCTTGATCCACCCGTCGCCCACGATCACATAATCGCGTACCCAACCAGACGGCGGTGCGGATGGAGCGGCAAAACGAAACGACATCTCATCGCCTGCATTCATTATGACGTAGCGATCGTCAGCGCGCATCAACAGCTCGCGCACATCACCGAACCGCGTGTAGTAGCCAATCAGATCTCGCCAAATCTGTTTGGATCCTGAGAGACGATTGTAGTCCGGTATTTGGGGAGACGAAACGTTCGCCTGATTGATAACAGAGTAGCCGCGATGATGCAGATCCGCCGAGTGTGGATCTAATCGAGTAACTCTGAGATCAGTGCCCGGCAGTCCCACTGCCCACTCGAGCGAATCCCAGTAAACTTCAAGATTCGTCCGCAAGCGTAAGCGACGTGGTATGCCCGATCTAAACACATCTGTCAAATCGAACAGGCAGATTTTCTGTCGACCCGCCGGAAATCCCATGTTTGGCCGAACGACTTCCCAGCCACCGCGGCCGTCGGGAATCTCCAAACTCAAAGGCTTTGCTTTCTCTTGTTGACCCTGACTGATCGCGACGTTTATCGAAGAATCAGTCGGATGCATCCATCCTTGCGCGATTAACCAAAGCGGTCCACTCGTTGGCGCGGCGTCACCGAGGTCGAGCTCAACGTAGTGGTCTCGCGTGACGCCCTGATATCTGCCTCGACCAAAGGTGTCGAGGTAGTTTCCGTCCAGATTGTTTACTACGCCCGTCACGTCCGTGCCGTTGTCGTCGACGGCTTTCGCGATCTTGCGTGGTGTCGAGACTGCTGTTACGGCCAGCTTCGCAGGAGGAATGACGAAACGCTCGTCGACAAAGATTTCTGTTTCTTCAGGATGATCGACCACCATTAGACTGAGGTGATCGTAATAATAGGTTTCCCAGAGTTCAGCGGTGATTCGCAGATCGTAATAACCATCACGCGGGACGAGTTGATCGCGACCGATCTTGTACCACTCTTCGGTGGCTTCGACGCTGGCAGTTCCAAGTGTGTTGATGCGCAGGCCAATCGCAGAACTCCATGGGACAACGTCTTTGACAAACTCCATCTGCTTGCCGTTGTAGGCGAACAGAAATGGACACGACCCTTTCAGGCGCTGCTCGGCTTGTACTTCCTGGTCTACTTTTACTTCAAAGTCTGCTCGCACGCTCCCATTGGGCCACACGATCCGTATTACATCGGTACTGGTCTGTTCACCGAGACCGAAATGAAGCAGCGGTCCGGTAATGGGCTGCTTTTGGACCATTAAGCCTGCGCGGACTTCTATCTCTCCACCAACGCCGAACGGGTTAATGCGCTGGTCGCCTGTCGCCTGAGTCGCACGAGGACGAACAATTTGCCAGTGATAGTTCTTCGTGCCGTGGTTGATCGCCTGGCCTGGCTGACCTGCCGTCGAAAGTCCAAGAAGATCGAGTCGTCCATCATTGTTAAGATCGGCAACATCAAACACCCGCTCTTTCCAAACCGGTTCCGGAATCGAGACGAACTTACCGCTCCCGTCATTCAGCCAGACGACTGCCCCCGCATCACAGTTGGATCCACATGCGTCGCCCAATTCCATCCACTGCGTCGAGAGCAGTAACAGATCGAGGCCTCCGTTGTTATCAAGATCAGCAACTCTCAGGCTCTCCGGCATCATGATCTTGAAGCCCGGAGCATTCGCACTTCTCGCAACCTCGACACGTTCCCAACCGGCCCCATGATCCTTGTCAGACAGTCTCGTGATCGCGCCATCGCCCTGCACAATCACGAGATCCAACACGCCGTTGTTATCAGCATCCATCACGTTCATCGCGAGCGCGACGGTGTTGTTGCCGGGTACCGATCGTTCACTGAATTGGCCTTGACGTTCATTATTGAAAACACGGATCGCCTGTGAACCATCGATCATCGCCGCGTCAGGATCGCCGTCCGCATCGAGATCGGCCCATGCAAAGGTTGTAACACCTACAAGACCCGAGAAGGGTTGAATGCCGGTGAAAGTACCATCGCCATTGTTTCTCAAAACAACGTGTGCTCGATCTGTAGCAACGATGAGATCCAAGTCGCCGTCAGCCTCGATGTCCGCGCTCCACGCACGCGTCCAAGCCTGATTGAGAACGGTCGGCGGCAGCTTCGTCTCAGCGGTCACGTCAACGAACGCAGTTGGAGTGTCTTGCCGAAAAAAACGCACGCCCGCACCGCCGGCCAGCACAAGATCAGTTTTGAAGTCGTAACTAAAGTCGACGGGTAAAACGCTGTTCGCTTTAAGAGAAGAGTTTTCCGTTCCTCCGGGAAAAGGAAAACTGGCGCCAGTCGACAAACGAATTTCACGTGTGGTCGCGGTCACAAGTACTGGAGCGCCAGATCCGCTCAACGAAATTGCGCCGATCCAATTAGCTGCCTGCGCTGCTGCTGCAACTTGATCCGGTTTGAAAGCGATCGATGTGTCGGGAGCCGCAGTCGTGAACACAGGTGTTTCTAACTTCAGAAACTGTCTGAGCGGCACAGCCTCTTCGCCCGGTGGCGGCTTGATCGCTGAAAGATTGCGACGATATTCGGGCACGCGTACCAACACGTTGCGCAGGAAACCGGTGCGAGTTGCGGCGGCACGAAGATCACCGCTTTTTACGGCGGCGTCCAATGCCGTGACTTGTTCCTTTACTTCATCCGGCCAGGCGGATGAACGCGCAGTGATCTTCTCCACTGCTGATTTCAGCGTCTCAGGATCACCACGCTTCGCTGCTGCCCGGCTCAATTCAACGAGCGCCGCGAGATTGTCCGGCTGTGTCGTTAATATCTTTTGAATCAGGTTTTGAAATTCTTCAGCACTCTTTTCCGCGCCTTGACGTTCAACTTCTTCAGCGAGTTTGTAAGTCGCGATCAGATTCCTCTGGTCCAACTCGACTGCTTTGCGAAGTTCGGTGATTGCTTGCGCCGTGTTCCCGCGACTGCTTTCGAGTAGTCCGATCAAATAATGAATGTCGGAATTATCAGGCGAGAGTTCGCGCGCACGCCGAAGTCGGTCTGCGGCGATGTCGTAGTTGCGCTGTCGCAGTGCGAGCAGTCCCCAGTTGGCCCAACCAGCGGGCTCGGTCGATGCGAGTTGTGTGAACTGCGATAACTTTGCGTCGGCTTGGACGTCGTGACCGACTTCGAGCGCAGCAAGACCGACGTAGAAAGTGCGAACCAACTGGTTGTATTCGGGAGATGATTTTGTCGGAAGGCTGGTGCCTGGACGGCAGCCGCAGAACGGCTAACAGCAATATTATTCCGAGAGGTTCGCTTTGACAGCATCTTTGATCGATAAGAAAGTTTTCCTCGCAAAGGCGCAAAGACGCAAAGCGGAACCAAACTCATTCGGCTTGCGCCTTTGCGCCTTTGCGGGAAACTCCGCACAATGTAGCACAATGCGACGTCATAAAAGTCTCCTTCTGCTGTTGGCACTGTCGATCACGGCGTTGGCCGCGGCAGCGAATCGTCAAACAGAACAGTCAAAATCAAACCCTCGCGAAGAAGCGTATCGCGCGAACAATATCGGCGTCGCTCTTCTCGAACAATTCAAGCACAAAGAAGCGTCGGATGCTTTCAACCGTGCACTTCAACTCGAGCCGGCTTTGTCTCTGGCGCGCATAAATCTCGGCATCGCGTTGTTTAATTTGCCTGATCTGCCCGCCGCGCAAAAAGAGTTGCAAGCAGCGAGTATTGCGTCACCCTCAGCGCCACAGCCACACTACATTCTCGGCCTGCTCGCTAAAACTCAGAACCGTCCGGTAGAAGCGATCGCGTCGTTTCAGAAAGTTTTGCGCATCGATCCCAACGACGTGGGCGCGAACGTGAACCTGGGCCAACTTTACGCGCAGCAACGAAAATATCCCGAAGCAATTGCAGTGTTGCGCACCGCAGTCGCCGCGGAGCCTTACAACGCGACCGCGCTCTACAACCTTGGCACCGCGTTGGTGCGCTCGGGTCAAAGAGAAGAAGGGCAAAAAGTCATCGCGCAGTTTCAGGAGTTGCGTCAACGCGGGACCGGGACGACTCTGGGAACAAACTACCTCGAACAGGGCCGTTACGCTGAAGCCGTCGCATCGACGGGCGCGGAGCCCGGGTTGGTTGATAAACGCGCGCCTGCGGTTGGGTTCGCGAGTGTGACGGCAGATGTGTTGCCCTCTGCTGAATGGTCTGCGGAACTAAACAGCGGCGCGGCGCTCCTTTTGGATTATGACGCCGATGGCGACCTGGATCTGCTTGAGATCGGGGGAACAAAACAACGGCTAACCCGCAATGACAATGGCAAGTTCGTTGATATAACCGCGCAATCAGGAGCACTTGCGAAAGCTGCGAGCGGGCTGGCCACCGCAGCGATCGCCGGCGACTACGACAATGATTCGCGTCCCGATCTGTTTGTTCTTCGATCCGGCACGAGCTCGCTGTATCACAACGACGGCAACGGCAGTTTCTCAGATGTAACAGCAGCATCCAAAATTCCGGCATCACCACCAAACCCAGGCTCAACGGCTTTCGCCGACGTCGATCACGATGGCGATCTCGACATACTGATCGCCGGTGACAGTTATCTTCTTCTCAGAAACAACGGTGACCGCACGTTTAGCGATCACACCGCCGCCGCAAAACTCGCTGGCAAAGTCTCGGCGCGTTCGATTGTTCCCACGGATTTCGACAACAGACGCGACGTCGATCTCCTCGTTGCGGCAACAGACAAGATCTCACTGTGGCGCAACATGCGCGACGGAACATTTCGCGACGTCGCAACTGACGTCGGACTCACCGTTAAAGGGGCGACGAGTGTTGCCGCCGGCGATGTAAATAAAGACGGCTTCACGGATTTTTATTTTTCGAGTGGCGACACAGGCCACCTGGCTGTCAGCGACGGCAAAGAGCGTTTTCAAATTACACCAGCTCCCGGCAATAGCGCGGCTTCACAGTTCATCGACTACGACAACGATGGATTGCTGGATCTCATCCTGATGGTTCCAAATGGTTTGCGATTCATCCGCAACACAGGTGATGCGTGGATACCCGTGATGGATCTGGACATCATGGAGACAGTCATGAAGAGCAGTGCGGCACGGAGCAGTGCGCGTGTTCTTGCCTCTGGCGACATCGACAGCGACGGCGATACCGATCTGATTTTCGGGATTCCCGGTGGAGGCCTCCTGGTGCTGCGCAATAACGGTGGGAATTCAAACCGTTCTCTGCGTGTGAACCTGGCCGGAAAAGTCAGCAATCGCAGTGGTGTTGGTTCTAAGATCGAGATACGCGCCGGAAGTCTGGCACAAAAACTCGAAACGTATTCTTCTTATCCGGCGCCTGCACCTGCTGACATCGTCTTCGGGCTCGGCAAACGAACTACCGTCGACGCTGTGCGCGTATTGTGGCCAGCGGGCATTCTTCAAGCCGAAACAGAATTCACCAGCGCCAGTGGTCCAACTCGATCTTTGACGCTTACCGAGTTGGATCGCAAACCTTCTTCGTGCCCCTATCTCTATGTTTGGAATGGTGAACGATTTGAATTCCTGACTGACTTCATGGGCGGTGGCGAGATGGGCCATCTCGACGCACCCGGTGTTTACAACACTCCCGACCCCGACGAGTACGTTCGGATCAGAAACGATCAACTCCGCGAACGCTTCGGACGTTACGAAATTCGCGTTACCAACGAACTGGAAGAAGCGCTCTTCGTTGACAAGCTGCAATTGATTGCGGTGGATCATCCGTCAGGTACGGAAGTTTATCCGAATGAAGGACTTACGGTTCCGCCGCAACCCTTCAAGCTTCACATGACAACAAACGCTCGCAGTCCTGTTGCGGCCACGGACGAGCATGGTCATGACGTCCTTTCACGCATTTCACATAAGGACCGCCAGTACCCGGACGATTTCAACCTTCATAAGATCCGAGGGTACGCCGACGTGCACGAATTGACGTTGAAACTGAATCCGGATCTACCAGCGCAGGGGGCGATCCTGCTGATGACAGGTTGGACCGATTACGCGTGGTCCAGTGATAACCTTGCGGCGTCACAAAGCGGAAAGAGTCTCACGCTGCCGGCGCTTCAGGTGAAGGACAAGCGCGGCCGGTGGAAGACAGTGATTGAAAACGTCGGTATTCCGGTGGGTCGTCCTCAAACTATCGTCGTCGATTTAAGCGGCAAGTTTCTTAGCGCGAATCGCGAAGTACGCATCGTTACCAACATGCGAATCTATTGGGATCAGATCCTCGTAGCAAACTCCGCTGAATCTCCAATGGCAATGATGCGGCTCGATCCATCTGTCGCAAATCTTCGTTGGCGTGGTTTCTCTTTCGAACATTCACCGGACGGTCAACAGCCCATGACCTACGATTACAGCAAGGTCATATACCTGTCGCCATGGAAAGTGATGCCGGGTCGCTACACACGTCTCGGGGATGTGCGCGTCCTGTTGAATACATCGGATGACATGTTTGTAATCGCAAAACCGGGTGATGAATTGGTGCTCTCTTTTGACGCTACGAAACTGTCGCCTTTGAAAAAAGGATGGACGCGTACGTTCCTGCTTTATGCGGATGGTTTCAGTAAGGAAATGGATATCAACTCCGCCAGCCCCGATCAGGTTGGACCACTTCCGTTTCACGGCATGAGCAAGTATCCATACGCGTGGCCTGAGCAATATCCATTGACTGAGAAGAGACGGAGGTACATGGAGGAATACAATACTCGCGTAGTTACATCCTCTGTGCCGTCAATTTTCGCGGAGGCTTTCGAGCCACAAAAAAACACAAAAGGCTCGAAATAGGCCTTTGTAATTTTTGTGCTGTTTTGTGGTGTAACTTTGTGCCTTTTGTGGCAAACATCTTTGGAGTTATGGACCATATAAGATATTCAGTCGCGGCTTGTCAGACGGATCTCGTGAATCCACTCGATCGACGCGCGATGCGCGCTAACACCGATCGGATGTTATCGATGATCGATTCGGCGGTCGCGGGTGCCGCTCCTTTTTTGCCGGTTCGACTCGTGGTGTTTCCCGAGTTTGCTCACGCGGCGCCTGTCTTCGAAACCGTATCTGAATTGATCGACAAACTTGCGATCCAGATCCCGAACGATCACACCGAGCGGCTCCACCAAAAAGCGAAAGAACACGACATCTACATTCAAAGCGGTTCGATGCTCGAAGTCGATCCGAAATGGCCGGGACACGTCTTTAACACCACGTGTCTCATCGGTCCTGAAGGTGTGCTTTACAAATATCGCAAAGTAAATACGTGGATACCTTACGAGGTCCACACCAGTCCACACGATCTTCCCGACTACGACGAGCCACTCTTTCCCGTCGCTAACACACCAATCGGCCGGCTTGGCTGTGCAATCTGTTACGACTGGTTATTTCCGGAAGCGATGAGACAGTTGACCGCTAACGGCGCGGAAGTCCTGATTCGTGTTTCAGCGTACATGGACCCGTGGGGTGCGACGGAACCGATGGCCTGGTGGACGATCGTCAATCGTTGTCGCGCGCTTGAAAACACCGCATACGTTGTCGCGGCAAACCAGGGAGCGAGCTTGAAGCACTACCCGCCGTATTCGTGGCCGGGTGGCAGTCAAGTAGTGGACTTTGACGGGCGAGTGCTTGCGGAAGCGTCGCCTGGTCCGGGCGAACGAATCGTCGTCGCGCCGGTCGATATCAGCGCCTTACGTCATGAGCGGGCCGTGCGACGCGGTCATCACATGCTGGCCCACCTGCGCACGGAGGCTTATCCGGTTTATCAACAACACCAGTACCCACCGAAGCTTGAAGATAACGAGGGCTTGAGTTACGAGAGAAACAATCTGTTGATTGACGAAGCGAAGAAGCTCAAACCTTGAGGAAGATCTTTCGGCGATAAAGAATCCACATCAGC
Source organism: uncultured Acidobacteriota bacterium (assembly GCA_963728575.1). GTDB lineage: Bacteria > Acidobacteriota > Blastocatellia > Pyrinomonadales > Pyrinomonadaceae > PSRF01. The sequence continues at coordinate 143,289 of CAVSKT010000010.1, read as the reverse complement.
ACGAGCCAAACCAGGACAAACGAGATTGCGAATGCAAGCGAAGCGTTAAGAGGCGACGCCCATGAGGCAAACAGGTGCTCGTAGATCCAGCCTCCAAGCGTGGTAGTGCCAACCTTGATCTCGCCGAACAGCGACGCCATCAGACCCGCTCCAACGTACAGCGCGATCGCGTTCATGCCAAAAACTTCAAATGGTTTGGACCACCTGCGGTAACCCTTGATGTCGATGAGCCAGTAACAGAGCGCTAGGAACTGTAACGCTAATCCGCCGGTGAAGAGCACGTACGAGCTGGTCCACAGCGCTTTGTTGATCGGAAAGAAAGCGTTCCACGCCCAGCCGGCCGCGACGCAGACCGCTCCGGCAACAAACATCCCTGCAGCTTTCTCGATACGCGATTTTTCTGCCCGCAGCCACTGACCTGTCAGCACTCCGATCATCGCTGTCGCGATCGCCGGAATGGTGCTGAGCAGTCCTTCGGGATCGTAAACCCTGGCCTGCGACCACACGTGTTTACCGAGGACGACCTGATCGACATATGAAGGCAAGCTGCCTTCTTTCGTTAAATCACCGGCGGCGTAACCCGGCGCCGGAATGTACTTCAACAGCAACCAGTAACCGAGAAGTAAAGCGATCGTAATCGCGATCTGCGTTCTGACTTTGGTGTTGATAAAAATGATCGACGCAAAGAAGTAACAGAGGGCGATGCGTTGCAGCACACCCGGAATGCGATACTCGGCAAGTCCGAAGTATGGAAAGCCGTTCAAAAACAGGCCAATCGCGAAAATAATCAGTGTTCGCTTGATGATCTTGAGGTAAAGATCGCGTTTGCTGCCGCCACTCTCCACTCGTTTCGCGAACGCGAGCGGTATTGCAACGCCGACGATGAACAGGAAGAATGGAAAAACCAGATCGGTGGGCGTCCAGCCGTGCCAGGCGGCGTGCTGAAGTGGTCCATAAACGTATTCCCACGTGCCGGGGTTGTTCACGAGAACCATTCCGGCGATCGTGATGCCGCGGAAAACGTCGAGCGACACGAGACGGTTGGTCTCACTCGGAATCGAAGCGGTTGGCATCGGCGCGGCATTCTAGCACAATTCAGGGCGCGTGAAATTTAGCCACAAAACGGCACAAAAGATACGAGAAGGCACAAAGAAACCAAAAATACGATTCAGGTACGGGCTCTTGATTTATTACTTTTGTATGTTTTGTGCCTTTTGTGGCTAATCATTCTTCTCGAATCTCGCGCCTACCGATTTTCCATTCACCATTCTCAAGTTGCATGTTGACGACCTCTGTCGCCTTTCCTTCGCGGCCGGTTCCGGTGAAGCGAAGTGTCGCTCTGTTGTCTTTGATGAATCCGCTTTCTAATTGAAGATCGTCGAGCGGAGCAAACACGTCGAGAAACAGTTGGCGCTGCTGGGGCGACAGCGAGCCCAGATCTCGTTTGATCTTCTCCACGTCGGCCGCGGGCACAACGCTCAGCCACACCGCTGCTTTCTCGTCAAAACTTCTTGCCCCCTTCATTCGCTCGATCGCAGCCAGATAAGCCTTCGCCGGTGCGCCGCCATCTTGCAGCAGCGCCGTGCCACCATTGTTAGCGGTCACTGGACCATTCGAAACCGCTGCGGGAAGCATGGCCGCGTTGAAGAGCAAATCAACTTTGTAAACGTGATCTGCCTGGTGAATCGGGAACGCTGAAAACAGCCGTCCCTCGATCGCTTCTTTGTCGTATCGTGCGTAATCACGCTCGATCCCCGCAATCTCGTCGAACACGTCACTCGACGCTTGCAAGCTCGCATCGTTCGTATTCTCGGCCAGTTGACTTACCCACCAGAGATTTGGCTCGCTGCGATGCGCGGGCCCGGTCGTGTTGTAAGTAAGGACATAACCGTTCCCGCTTTTCTTCATCGCCAGCAGGTTGTTGGCGCTGTCGTCAACCAGCACCTTTTCATCGACGGGCTTTTCGGTCAGCCAAACCTTCACGACGTTCTTGTTTTCATCAAACAAGTCGAGCTCAATCAGACGAGCGTAGGCGTGGTTGAACGTGATTGGCCGGCCGTCGATCACGAGTTGTCCGCTCGCCTGGCCGGGAGAAAGTTTCGTCGGCGGCTGCTGGTAAAACGCGCCTCCGGTCCAGACGTCCGGCTGTACTCTCACACTGAAGTTGATATCAAACTGTTGCGAAGGCACGTTTGACTTGATGTGACCTTCAAGCTTGTCAGCGGTGTTCGACTTAAGATCTAAAACCAGGTTGCCGAAATCGTAATCATTGCCGTTGAAAAAAGGAGTGACCTTGACGTCGCTGCTCGATCCGCCGACAGGCACACGAAAAACAACACCACGAGCGCCGCGGTTTTGGAGCACTTCCCTCATTTCGTCGGCGGCGGCTTCAGCGTCCGGGTTTTCGGCAACGGCGAGAGCAAATCGTGAAAGAGGATTTTCAAGCAGCATGATCAAAACATCCTGTTTGCTTTGCTCTTCCGGGTTCTTGACGACGCGCGCGTACGCCTGGCTGAGATTGACGGTATAGGGCTTCTTGTCGCTGTTGAAAATTACATCGACGACGAAACTCCCCGAGACTGTGTTTACCGATTCGATGTAGCGATCTGCTGGTGACGGTATCGAAACGGCATCACGCTTCGAAGAGCAGGCAGCGGCTGCGACCAGGACCAGAGCCAGGCAAAGGGCGCGTGTCAACATGGACATACAATAACAGGATTTAAATCCTGTTCATCCTGTTAACTGGATTTAATTGAAATTAGCACCAGTCCATAGTCACGTACGCGCGCCAGCAACCCATGCAGCGCGGCCTGGTCGGCAACCATCCCCGAAATCGTCGTGACGTTGTTTTGCCACGCGATGGTCATACCTTCAAACAACTCATTCCATCTCGCATCCAGGGAACCCTTTACCTGGATCTCATAAAACGTTCTGTCTATTTCCTTCTCATTAATCATAGCTTTATCTTTCAGCAATTCTGCTCAAGTAGTCTCGCGCGGCATTCGTCGAGATCTCAGACGATATAAAAGCAATGTGGTTATCAGGCCGCAGGAAGACCATGAAATCATCCTCCTTCTCAAAGATCTCACGGACGCGCGAATCCACCGGCACCACATGACAATCCGCCACGTCTCCGAACTCGCGCTCAAATTTTTCACGAAGTGAATCGTGGTCAGTGTTAGAGAACACGAGCATATGAAACTTCGGCTCCTTCAAATGATCGAAGATGCTTTTACCATCGACGAGAAAAAACGGCAGACGATCCCCGGCTTTGACGTCGTCAGGTTCGTCGCTCGTGTGCCGGCTCAACGTATGATCGCGATAAGTAATCCCGATCTGCGAGATCAAAGGAAACAATCGCTTTCGGATAGGGTCAATACTCGTCATGTAACCGGCAACGGTCGGAAAGATCGTCGTTCGAAATAATGCGAGCAGCCAGTTTGAGCCGGCAGCGAATTCGAAAATGCGATCCGTCGATTCGAGGAGCCGCTGGGCGTTCGCGAGTCGTTCTTCGTTGTACGTATCAAGAAGACGTGCAGCAGCGAAGCCTTTGATCACCACCGCGAGTTTCCATGCGAGGTTGTAAGCGTCGCCGATTCCTGTATTCATGCCCTGCGCGCCGGCAGGACTATGAATGTGTGCGGAGTCGCCGGCAAGAAAACATCTTCCCTCCGAAAACTTGTTGACGCGTCGCGAATGGACCTTGTAAAGCGAAAACCACCTCACGTCTGAGATCTCGAGCGACAGTTGTGCTTCGTTTTTTATCTGTTGCTCGATCTCCTCATATAAAACCTCGCCTTGCTCCGCGTTTTTGCTTTCGGGAAAAGTGCCGACAATTCGATAACGATTCTCACCCTTCATCGGAAAGAAAGCGGTGAACACTTCGCGCGCGAGACAGACGTACAGCGCCTTCTGCAACTCCCAATCGACGCGCGCATCCGCAACGTAGAACAGTCGCTCAAACGTGCTGCCCCCAAACGTAAGGCCAAGCCCGTGTCTAACTGGACTACTCGCGCCATCGCAACCAACAAGGTATTTCCCAACAACAGTTTGCGATTCACCGCCGGCAGTTTTTATTTGCGCTGTAACTCCGTTTGCATCTTGCGCAAAATTCTCGAGTTCCGTATTCCAACGAACGTCGCGCCCGTGGGCCCGCAAATATTTGTAAAGCAGCTCCTCATTCTTGCTCTGTTCCAGCATCAACACGTATGGGAACGGGCTGAGATCCTTACCAAAATCCCCAAGAGGTATCTCACCGCGCACTTCCCCACCCTCGATTAGGCGGACCATTTCTGTGATTTCGCCCTCTTTGATCGCAGGTTGCGCCAAGCCGAGTTGGTCATAAATTTCGAGTGTCCGCGCCTGAACGCCAATCGCCTTTGAAAATCGCGTAAAGCTCTCGTTTTTCTCCACGACGACAAAATCGATTCCGTATCTTGTTAGCTGGCAAGCTAAGGAAAGGCCCGTCGGGCCTGCGCCAATAATGATTACGTCGGTATTGATTGTGGTCATATGCAATAACTCCTCAGCCTAAGAGTACTCGCTTCGCGACGACCCGTAATGTCCCAAAAGATGTATTTTCTCCGGTTCTGATCCGCGTTAATCCCGATCCAATCCGCGTAAATTTTAAATTCAAAATGTACCTTTCGGGATATGCGGATACACCCGCCTTTCTCCTATCTTCACCGCCGTTGACACGGGGAACTTAACCCAAAGGAGGAATCATAAATGAATACTTTTAGAAGAAATCGAGTGGTGATGACGACTATCGGGTCGCTGGGTGATCTGCACCCATACATCGCCCTGGCGCTCGAAATGAAGAAGCGCTGCATCGAGCCAGTTATTGCCACCACCGAGAACTACCGCGAGAAGGTCGTGTCGCTCGGTATCAAGTTTCATCCGATTCGACCCGAGCTTCCGAACCCGGGAACACCCGAATACGTCGAGATGATGGACGGAGTCGTCGATCCGAACCGTGGCGCCGAGTACTTGTTCAAGCGATTACTGGTGCCGGCTATTCGCGGGATGTATCACGATTTGAGCGCGGCCGTTCGAGGCGCTGATTTGCTCGTCACGCATCCGATCGTGCTTGCTGGACCCCTCGTGGCAGAGAAGAGTGGTATTCCATGGGTCTCCACTGTGCTTTCACCCGCATCGTTGTGGTCGGACTTCGATCCGTTCGTTCCGCCCAACGTCCCATGGCTTCATAAAGTTCTGACATTCCTTGGACCATCAGCGGCACGTCTCTATAAGAAAGCGATTGAGACACTGACAGATCCGTGGCTCGTACCACTCTACGAGCTCCGCGAGGATGTTGGTTTGCCGCCTGCTGAGCATCCGTTATTCGAAGGTCAATTCTCGCCCGAGCTCAATCTCGCGCTTTTCGCGAACGCCTTCTGCGTCCCGAAATCCGATTGGCCCAGTAACACAGTAATCACCGGCTTCCCATTCTTCGACCAGACAGACAATGCGTCGATGGATCCGGAGCTAGTGAAGTTTTTGGAAGCAGGTCCACCGCCAATTGTTTTCACGCTTGGTTCGGCCGCAGTTCACGTCGCTGGAGATTTTTATCGTGAGAGCGTGGCCGCAGCACAAGTGCTTAAGCGTCGCGCGGTGCTGCTCATCGGAAGTGAAGAGAACCGGCCAAAGGAACCGTTGCCGGAAGGCGTTGCGGTCTTCAACTACGCGCCGTTCAGCGAACTTCTGCCGCGAGCGAAAGCTTTAGTTCATCAGGGCGGCGTTGGCACGACCGGACAAGGCTTGCGCGCTGGAATCCCGATGCTCGTTGTTCCGTTCGCTCATGACCAGCCTGACAACGCTGCTCGCGTTACGCGGCTCGGTGTTGGCCGGACCATTTCGCGCAAAAACTACAAAGCGGTGAGAGTGGCGAAGGAGCTCAAGGAGCTGTTGCTGAATCCGTGCTACGTGAAACGCGCTCATCAGATCGGACATCGCGTGCGGTGTGAGAACGGCGCATCGCTGGCAGTCAGTCACATTCTGACTCAATTAAATGAAAGGACGAGGAATCACGTTGCCTTAAGAACGGTAGCGTAAAGGAGGAATCATGAAGACAAATACATTTATAGCAATTGCAATGATGGTGGTTACGTGGTCCATCGCCCAGGGGCAACAGGACCAGAAGTTTGCCCTCGCAATGAAACAGAACGCACAGGCGTTGCGGCAGTACTCGTGGAAGTCGCGCACCGAAGTGCGGAAAGACGGCGAAGTAAAGAGTACGAAGCTCTTCGTGACTCGATACGCCGCCGACGGAACGGCGGTGCAGGTCCTGATGGAAGAAGATTCCGCGAAGCTTCCGAAGTTTGGCCTGCGCGGGATGATCGCCAGAAAGAAGAAGGAAGAGGCGGGAAAAGTGGTTCAGGCACTCCAGGCACTCGCGAAATCTTACGGCGAACTGCCTCCGGCAAAGATGCAGGAGTTTATGAGCAAAGCGACTGTCACGCTCGAACAAAACATGTTGCGTCTCGAAGCGACTGACGTTTTGCAATCCAACGATTCGATGACCATTTGGCTCGATGCAAACACGCGCAGGCAGCGCCGGATCGAGATCAATTCGAGTTACGACGCAAAGCCGGTTCGCATCGTGTCGGACTTCAAAGATTTGCCTGCTGGTCCAACTTACATGGCGCGTTCAGTGGTCGATTACCCGCGCGAAGCGTTGACCTTGACCGTTGAAAATTTCGGTCACGAGCGCGCTGCGCATTCGGTGACGACTGAAGGAAGGCTCCAATGAAAAACCTATTCTTAATACTAGCCGCTGTTTTGTGCCTCGCCGGACAAGCACACGCACAGCAACTCCGAGAGATGTTCAGCAAAACGAACCCTTCGGTAGTTGTGATTCGAACCGTCGAGCGACGAGTCGCGCCGCAGGCGCAGGGATTCATGAGCCTCCCGGGTTTGGGATCGGGAGTGGTGATTTCGAGTGACGGGAAAATTCTGACGGCGGCCCACGTGGTCCAGGCTGCGGATCAGGTATCGGTTGAGTTTGCGGATGGCAAAAAGGAGCGGGCTTATGTCGCTGCTTCTTATCCGCGCGCTGACATTGCGATCGTGCAGCTCGACTTTCCACCAGCGGGTTTGATTCCGGCGAAGCTGGGAAATTCGGACATGGTCCAGGTGGGCGACGACGTGTTCGTCATCGGTGCGCCCTACGGTTTGAGTCACAGTTTGACCGTCGGTCACATCAGTGGAAAGCACATCTCGACCGACTCAATCGCGGGTTTATCAAAAGTTGAGAGGTTCCAAACTGATGCGGCCATCAACCAGGGGAATTCGGGTGGGCCAATGTTCAATATGGTGGGGGAAGTTATCGGCATTGTAAGCCAGATTCTTACGAATTCGGGCGGGTTTCAGGGCGTCGGCTTTGCCGTGACGTCAAACGTCGCGAGCAAGCTGCTGCTGAATAAGAAGTCGTTCTGGACGGGCATCGACGGCTATTTGCTGACGAACGAATTGGCGCGGATCTTCAATGTGCCGCAAGCGGCGGGTCTGTTGGTCCAACGCGCTGCGGAAAACTCACCTGCGTCAGATTTACGACTAATCGCGGGCACGATTCCAACAAACATCGGCGGCGCTGATTTGGTTGTGGGCGGCGACATCATCCTTGAAGTCGCCGGTATTCCGATAGTCGAGGAGTGGAAGACGCTGGACCAAATACAAACAGCGTTAGGCAGTCTTAAGACGGGTGAAAAATACAGTTTGAAAGTCCTCCGCGGCGGAGCGGTGATCGAACTTTCAGCATACGTAAGAGCAAAAAAATAACGGCTTAATTAATGAAGGAGACAGCAATGAAAACGATTCGAATGATGAGTGTGATGGGAATACTGATTGGCCTGCTGGCGACATCGGCTCAGGCACAGTCAGTGCAATCGGACTACGACCGGAGTTTCAACTTTTCGAACTTGAAGACCTTTGGGTTCGCAGTCCAAAACCGAAGAGCTAACGATCCGTTGGCCGGCGATTCTTTGAATAGCCAGCGCATCCGAACGGCGTTGGAGTCGCAGTTAATCGCAAACGGCTATCGCTTGGACAACGGAGACGCTGACTTTGCGATCGTCTACCACGTGATGACCAAAGACAAACTCAGTGTGCAGGACTACGGTTATGGTCCACCACGCTTCTGGGGCAGCCGAAACATTCACGTGAACCAGTATTCGGAAGGCACGTTGTTGGTTGATTTCGTCGACCTGAAGACGAATCAGGTGATCTGGCGCGGCCGCGCGAGCGGTACTCTTGAGATGAAAGGAGTTGATAAGAAGATCAGCAAGTCAGTAGAGAAGCTGGTCAAGCAATTTGTAAAAGACACAACGAAAAAAGCGTAGGGCATTTCGGCTAAAACTGTAGGGGCGGCCCTCCGTGGCCGCCCGTGCATCGAACAGCTTTATTTTCGGGAAACGGGCGGCCACAGAGGGCCGCCCCTACATTAAAACCTTGAGAGTGCGTGCGCGTTCGAGGGCCTGGGTGCGGCTGTGGACGTCGAGTTTTTGATAGATGTTGCTCATGTGGCGCTTCACGGTGCCGGCGGAGAGGAAAAGCTTGTCGGCGATTTCCTGGTTCGAAAGCCCACGCGCAACGTGCTGTAAAACCTCCAGCTCACGCTCACTCAACGGATCTTCAACATACCACCAGGGCAGCGCTTCACTCGCAGACGCAACCGGTGCTTTCGCAGCCGGACCTGGCCCACCTGGTCCAAAAAGCTCTTTCAACTTAATCACGTACTGAAGCATATCCGGCTTTTCCGTCTCCCAGCGCTTGCCCCTCTGTTTCAACAACTCAAGCAACAACTTCGACAGCGGCTCCCCTTCGTCAACAAACGTGCGGACGTATAACTGCGGTTGCGCCAGCAGCAATGCTTTTTCGAGCGCCTTGATCGCTTCCGCCTCGCTACCGAGCCTCTGGTGGGCGAGCGATTGCATTACAAAAATTTGAATCACATGTCGTATGCGTGTTGCGTTTTGCGCGGCGGTAAGCAAGCGATTCAGCAACGGCAAAGCCTGTTTTGCTTTTCCGGTTGCGATCATCCAACGCGCGAAAACGAAGTGTGAGATCTCCTTCAGGTATTCCGGTTCATCGTCCGCACTCAACCCGCACGTTTCAGCCCAGCGGTTTACGATCGACATGTCACCGCCCCGCCGGAGGACCATCAACGCTTTCAAAGCCTCTAACTGCTTTTCAACTGCTTCATTCCCGCATCGCCTGACGCGTCGCCAGGCGTTTTCGATCAGCACGTCCGCCTGAGCGCTGTCACCACATTGATCCAGCATGAACGCGAGACTCTTCAAATTCTCCGTGACAAACGCCATGAACGTCTCGCGTCCGGTTTGGCGAATGATGTTTAGCGCCTCGTTGAGATGAGTTTTTGCGGTATCAACGTCATTCCATTCGCGATAGACCTCGCACGTGAAAGTGTGCGAATAAAGCAGCGTTTCAGGCCGTGTTTGCAGGTTTTCGCGGGAAAACTGAAGCGCGGTTTGCAAGTCTTCCGCTGCCTCGTACATGCGGTTCTGCAACATCCGAACACAACCCAGAGCAGTCAGTCCCCAAACCTGAAAGATCAGGTGTTGCGCCTCGCGATAAACGGGAAGAGCGGCGAGCAACGCCTTTTCCATTGCCTTCATATCACCACGCACGGAAGCAGAGCGAACTTTCGTCTGCATTACGACTGCGCGTTGCTTGATATCGTCGGGCAACAGAAACTGTTCCGCCTTGCGACTATACTCTTCAGCCCAATCCCCCTTGCATCGCGCGGCCGCAATAAGCGATCGCGTCGACCACACGAGGCTCCCTAACTGTTTCCGCAAGGCTTCTGGTTCAGCCGTTTCAAACAGATGCAAGTACTTTTCGACTGTTTCATAGTCTTCCTGGTAGACCAGCGTCGGGATGTAATTCGGAAATAGCCTCGGGCGATTCGTGATCGCGGATTCAGGAATCGATTCGACCCAGTATTTCACCCGTTCAAACCCACCCCGACTGATCTGATGGAAAGCGATCGGTTCGATGAGATTCAGCGCCCGATCCCAATCCTGCGCTGCCAAAGCGTAATGGATCGCTTCTTCGGAAAGGTTGTTCTTCTCACACCAATGGCTCGCCTTGAGTTGTAACTCATGAATCGAGTTCGGCTGTTTTTGCTTCAGTTTTAGACGAAGAAGATCGGCAAAGAGATGGTGATAGCGAAACCACTCGCCACGCCCGTCGAGACGAATCAAAAAGAGATTTGCGCGCTCGAGTTGTTCGAGCAGTTCGTGGCCGCTTTGATCCTCGGTGAGAGCGTCGCACAGTGAGCCGTTCAAGCGCGTGAGCACTGAAGTTCGGAGAAGAAAGTTCTGGACCTGTTCGGTCTGGCGGTTAAGAACTTCTTCCAGCAGGTAATCGAGAACGAATCTGTTGTCGCCTGCAAACTCTTTAACCAATTGCGAGCGGTTTTCTCTTCCCTGGAGGGTGAGAGCCGATAGTTGTAGGCCTGCGATCCAGCCTTCAGTGCGTTCTTCGAGTGCGGTTATGTCGCTGTCGGTCAGTTCGAGGTTCATCACGTCGTTCAGGAACGCGGTCGCCTCCCTCGTACCGAACCGCAAATCACTCGCTCTGAGTTCCTTCAACTCGCCGCGCGCGCGCAGTCGTCCGAGTGGAAACGGCGGATCGCTGCGAGTGGCTATCAACGCGTGCGCGTGCGGCCCGAGTCGCTCGATGAGAAAACTCAGAGCTTCATGAATACCGTGCTCCTTGATGACGTGATAATCGTCAAACGCCAGCACAAACTCTTTATCGTAAGCATTTATCTCGTTCAGGAGTGAGGTCAGTACGACCTTTAGAGGCGGTGTCGTCGATCGCTTGAGCAACTCGGCGCTTTCGTCGCCGAGGTGTTCGTCAATCATTTGGAGCGCGCCGATCAGGTAGTCGAGAAACCGGGCGGGCTCGTTGTCCTCTTCGTCGAGTGAGTACCACGCGAGGGGTGTCTCGCATTCCTTCCGCCACGCAGCGACAAGGGAGGTCTTTCCGAACCCCGCCGGCGCCGAAACGAGCGTCAACTTCCCACGCAAACCCACTTTTAGCTGATCGAGCAGAACCGGGCGTTCGACCAACGTTTGCCGCGCGGGGGGCAAAAACAACTTGGTCGTGAGCCGTTGGCCGACCCAACCGGCCTGGTTGGCAACTTGGGTGCTCATAGGGGAACGGGGACAGGCAGTTTAAGCCAGAGAAACGTGAAGCGTAAAGAAAATTGGCTCGCAAAGACGCAAAGGCGCAAAGCAGAATCTAAAAAACCTTGGCGCCTTTGCTCCTTTGCGAGGAAAACCCGCAAAAACAAATACACCTCACAAATGTATCTTTCGGCATATGCGACTACACCCGGCGATTTTCTATCTTGACGCTGCCCGAAACAGGGCCAATCAGCCGATAGAAAGGAACGCCGAAAATGCCTGGCTTTATTCGTATCAAAATCACATTCGTAGTCGCCGCGATACTCCTGGCAACCGCCGGTTCAGTCTCAGCGCAGGAAGTCCTGAGCCTCGAAAAGGCCATCGACCTCGCGCTCGAGAACAATCGTTCGACGAAGAACGCGCGGCTCGAAACCGAAAAAACCGACCTTCGCGTCGCTGCAACTCGCACACGTCTTTATCCCGGATTCAAACTGAGCGGCGGCCTATCAAAACCGCTCACCACCTTTGACACCACCTTTGAGAAGGGCGTGTTCGGAACGTTTCCGGGCACCGGCCCAGTTCCTAACGAAGACACAGTAATCACGTCGTCAACGAAGCCGAACGGCGCGATCGTGGCCCAACTGAGCCAGCCGCTATCACAACTCCACCGCATAAAACTACAGATCAAGCAGCAGGAAACCGCGAGCGAGATCTCCCGCGCGCAACTGAGCAACGCGGAACAAACGCTCGTCAATGAAATCAAGCGCGCCTACTACGCGATCCTGCAATCGCAAGGCGCCGCGCAGGCCGCCGAGACCAATATCAAGCTCTATCACGAGCTAGATCGCGTCACCGGTGAATACGTGATTCAGCAGGTGGCGCTGAAGACTGATCACATGGATGTTCAAACTCGACTCGCGAAAGCCGAGTACGAGTTGATGACTATCCAGAACCAGTTGATCTCGCAGAAAGAGCAGCTCAACCACTTGCTTGGACGCGACGTGCGTACGGAGTTCGCGGTCAGCAGTGGTGATGAAACAGTCCTGGCGGTCATGCGCGAAACAGATCTCGTTCAGGCGCGCGAGCGGGCACTAGCGAACCGGCCTGAGATCCGTGAAGCACGTTTGCGAGTGGAGCAGGCAAAACTCGACAAGCGAATCAAGAAGTCAGAGTTCATTCCCGATGTGAGTTTCACCGTCAACTACGCGACCACGTTCAGCTATTCGAACTTCGTTCCGCGAACTTTGAGCGCTGTTGGTGTGTCGGTGGAATGGGAAGTTTTTGATTGGGGGCGCAAGAAGAGCGAAGTGGCTGACAAAGAGAGGGGCGTTAGCCAGGCCAGTAACACACTGCTCGACACAGAGAGCCAGGTGGTGATGGAAGTTAACGCTCGTTATCGCCAGATGCAGGAGAGCCGCCAGTTGTTGAAGGTCGCGAAGTTGGCCCAAACGCAAGCGCGCGCGAACGTGCAGTTGGTCGCTTACAAATACCGGCTGGATGCAGTGCTGCTGAAAGACGTGCTCCAGGCGCAAACAGTTTTGGCAAATTCAGATTACGACTACCAGAAGGCATTACTCGCGTTCTGGACAGCAAAGGCCGATTTCGAAAAGGCGATAGGAGAAGAGAAATGAACACCACAAAACTATTCATCATCATGGCCCTTTTAGCGCTGACAGTCGGTTGCAAGACTGCGGCACAGGAAAAGACTGTAAAGCCTGTCAAAGTGAAAACAGTCGAGACTCACTCAGGCGTCAGCAGCGTTCGTTACTCGGCAAGTATCAGACCGAGCTCGCAGGTTGAAGTTGCATTCAAAGTGGGCGGATATGTCGAGGCGATCAAGCATGAATCGGATCGTCACATACAGGCCGGCGACATCGTGAAGAAGGGCGCTGTGCTGGCCCAACTCCGGCAGAGTGATTACGTCGCGAAAGTTAACGAAGCGAAGTCGCAGCAAGGCGAGGCGCGGTCTTCACTCGAAACAAGCAGTGCGCAGTTGAAAGAAGCCGTGACCGCAATCGAGACGAGCCGCGCGCAATTGAAGGATTCCGAGGCTGCTCACGAACGTGCGCGTCTTGATTATGAAAGATCCGAAGCGCTGTTCGTGACGCAGAGCATCACGAAGCCTGAGTTCGACGCGGCGAAAGAACGGTTCGACGTCAGCAAAGCGAAGCTTGATGCCGCGAAGGCGCAACTTGCGGTCGCCGAAGCAAAGGTCAACACGGCGCGATATCAGATTGACGCGGCGGAATCGCGAGTTAAGACGACCGAAGCCGTGGTTTATACGGCGAGTATTCCACTCGGCGATGCACAACTGCGAGCGCCGATGAGTGCAGTGGTGATCGAAAGAAAGGTTGAAGTTGGTCAATTAGTTTCAACCGGAACGCCCGCGTTTGTGTTGGCTGACGTGAGTTCGGTGAAAGCGGCTTTTGGCGTGCCGGATCTCGCACTACAAAACTTCAAACTCGGCGACACGCTCACGATGACCACCGACGCGATTGCGGGAACCGAGTTTACCGGACACATTTCGCGCATCTCGCCGGCAGCGGATCAAAGCAGCCGCGTGTTCGAAGTCGAGGTAACGATTTCAAATCCTGACGGGTTGCTCAAGCCTGGAATGATCGCGTCGATGGCGGTTAATGAGACTGGAGCGACAACTGAAATCCCGGTTGTGCCTTTGACCGCGATCACGAGGTCGAAAGCGGATCCGAATGCTTACGCGGTGTTGGTTGTTGAAGAAGCGCACGGCAAGCACGTCGCGCGAATGCGCAGCGTCACGCTTGGCGAGTCGTACGGTAATTCAGTCGCTGTGAATAGCGGTGTGAAGGCCGGCGAGACTGTGATCACAACTGGTGTGACGCAGGTCGCCGATGGAGAAGAAGTGCGGTTGATGCACTAATGAAGACAGTTTTCCTCGCAAAGGCGCCAAGGCGCAAAGAAGATACGGATCAGCTTTTCCTTTCCGCCTTTGCGTCCTTTGCGAGGAAAACATCGTCAGGAAGGAACTTACTAACCAAATAACAGGAGCTGCAATCATGTCCCACGGAAAAACAGATCAAGAACTCATCAACGGCAAGCACAACACAGCACGCTTCTTTGTACAAACTCGTCAGGTTGCGTGGGTGCTGCTGATACTTACCTGCGCGTGGGGCATCTACGGCTACATCAGCATGCCCCAGCGCAAAGACCCCGAAGTTCAGGTGCGCACGGCCGTCGCGCTTGTGCCCTGGCCCGGTGCGAGCGCTGAAAAAGTCGAACAGCTTGTAACGAAGAGAGTCGAAGAGCAGATGGCCGGCAACGCCAAGGTCACGAAAATTGAGTCGATTTCACGCACAGGCCTCGGGATCATCTACGTCGAGCTCGATGAAAATCTCAAAGAGACTGGCAAAGAGTTTGACGACATCAAGCTGCGCCTCGACGGCATTCGAGATCTTCCCAACGGCGCTGGTCCAATCAACTTCATCAAAGACTTCGGCGATACAGCCGCGTTGATGCTGACGGTTGCCACGCCAAAGACCGACGATGCCGAGATCGAATTGCGAGCTCGTGCAATACAGACTGCGATCGAGCAGGAACGTACCAGTGCGAGCGGCGAACGATTTACGCTCGTGATTAGCTCGCCGCTGAGTCTGCAGCCGCACATCCTGCGCCCGCCGATCGAGATGTTTCTTGGATATATAAAGGAGAACGATCTCGCTGACGACGTTCGCGTGATTCAAGGCGATCGCTTCGTTGCGTTCGACGGCGCGTCGGACAAAAAAGACGAGGAGATTCTTGGGTTCATGGAGAAGTTCATCGGTGAACGGCTTCAGTCGGCCGAGTTTCATCCAGACGGTTGGCCGCCAATGGTGGTGCGCGATCCGAAGGAAGTTCAGGCAAAACTGCGGTCCGTCGCAGGAGACAAGTACAGCTATCGTCAGATGGACGAGTTTACAGATCTGATCGAAAAGACGTTGAAGACGATCCCTCAGGTCTCGAAAGTTACCCGTTCCGGATTGCTGAATGAAAATGTCTTCCTGCTTTATTCACAGGAGCGTCTTGCCGCTTACAACATCAAGCCGGGCACGCTCGAAGACGCAATGCGCGCGCGGAACATCTCGACCTCCGGCGGCCAGGTGAACGTGGAAGGTAAGAACGTGACACTCGAGCCCGGTGGCGAGTTCAAGAGCGTCGATGAAATCGGCAACGTGATGGTTCCGACGGCGAATGGATCTTCCGTGTACGTGCGCGACCTGGTCGATGTTGTTCGTGGTTACGAGAGTCCCGCTCGTTTCAAGAACTTCTTCAACTGGCGCGACAGTAATGGAAACTGGCAGCGCAGTCGCGCGATCACGCTTTCCGTTCAGATGCGATCGGGTGAACAGATCGCGGAGTTTGGCAAGCAGATCGACGCAACGCTTGCGCGACTGAAGCAGCAGGTGCCTGAAGATCTGATCTTCGCGCGCACCTCGGATCAACCGTTGCAGGTCGAGGAAAGTATCGACCTGTTTATGACAAGTCTTTATGAAGCGATCGCTCTGGTTGTCATCATCGCGTTGATTGGTTTCTGGGAATGGCGTTCAGCGCTGCTGATGGCGATCTCGATCCCGGTAACGCTCGCGATGACGTTTGGAATGATGCACGTACTCGGAATCGACCTCCAGCAGGTTTCGATCGCGACTTTGATTATCGCGCTCGGGTTGCTGGTGGATGATCCGGTCGTGGCGGGCGACGCTATCAAACGAGATCTCGCCGCGGGCCATCCCCCAGTGATTGCTTCGTGGCTTGGACCAACGAAACTCGCGACCGCGATTCTTTACGCAACGATCACGAATATCGTTGCTTACCTGCCATTCCTAATGATCAAAGGATCGACTGGCGAGTTTATTTACACGTTACCCGTCGTGATTGCGTGCTCGCTCGTGGCGTCGCGACTGGTGTCGATGACGTTTATCCCGTTCCTTGGCTATTACCTGCTGAAGCCGAAGTTTGAGATGCCGATCGAGGAGCGGCGCAAGAAGGGCTTTGCCGCTCGCTACTATCGTCTCGGTCACTGGGCCATCGATCATCGCTGGAAAGTCATGGCGGGTGCCGTTGTGCTGCTGCTCGGTGGCGGGTTGGTGATGTCGCAACTGAAGACGCAATTCTTCCCGAAGGATCTTTCATACCTTTCGTACGTGGATGTTTGGCTGCCGGCCGATGCGCCGTTGTCTGCAACGAGCGATGCGGCGGCACATTCTGAAGAGATCATTCGCGAAGTGATCGACGAATACGGTCATCATCATTTGGATGACGATGGCAAACCACGCGAAGTGTTGAAATCGTTGACAACGTTCGTGGGCGGCGGTGGTCCAAGATTTTGGTTCTCGCTTTCGCCTGAGTTGCAGCAGTTAAACTACGCGCAAATCATCATCCAGGTGAAGGACAAGCACGATACCAGCCATCTGATGGGGCCACTTCAGAGAGCCCTTTCGGAGAGAGTGCCTGGCGCGCGAATTGACGTGCGGCAACTCGAGTCGGGCAAAGCAGTCGGTCTCCCGGTTGCGATACGTCTGACTGGTGAGGACACAACGATGCTTCGCAGCTATGCGGATCGAGTAAAGACGATCATGGAAGAGACTCAGATCGCCGATCGCGTTCGTGACGACTGGGGTGAGGAGAGTTTTGCGGTTCGGCTCAAGACTGATTCTGAACGCGCAAACACTGCCGGGTTGACGAACTACGACGTTGCGATGGCGTCGCAATCGGCGATGGCGGGTCACCAGGTTACGAGCTTGCGGGAAGGCGACAAGCAGATTCCAGTAGTGGCGAAACTGCGCATGGACGAACGCGCGCAGTTGGGTGATTTGAAAAATCTGTACGTCTACTCTGGTCAGGGCTCGCAAAAAATTCACCTGCGGCAGATAGCTGACATGGAATATGGAATGCAAACTGAGAAGATGCGTTCGCGCAATCAGTTTCGGACCATCACGGTTTCGACAATGCCGTCTGAGGGCAGGCTGCCTTCGGAAGTGATGACGGCGGCGCGTCCGAAATTAAAGGAGCTGGAGAAGGAGTTGCCGGTCGGGTATCGAATGGAGATCGGTGGCGAAGAAGAAGATCAGATCAAGAGTTTCCGCGAGTTGGTAATCGTGCTGATGGTCTCAGTCGCGGCGATATTCATGGCGCTCGTGTTCCAGTTCAAAAACGCGATCAAGCCGTTCATCGTGTTTGCGGCTGTTCCCTTCGGCATGGTTGGTGCGATTGCGGCATTGTGGATCATGGGACAACCGTTCGGGTTTATGGCGTTCCTTGGAATCGTGAGTCTTGTCGGTGTGATTGTCAGCCACATCATCGTGTTGTTCGACTTCATTGAGGAGAAGCACATTGAAGGCGCGCCGTTAATCGAAGCGTTGCTTGACGCCGGCATCATGCGTCTGCGGCCGGTGATGATTACGGTTGGCGCGACGGTCATCGCTCTGTTTCCCCTCGCTTCGCACGGAGGACCACTCTGGGAGCCGATGTGTTACGCGCAGATCGGTGGGTTGAGCGTCGCGACATTCGTCACGCTGCTGCTCGTCCCCGTGATCTATGCGATCTTCGTAATGGATCTGAAGTTGGTGAAGTGGGAGAAGACAGAGGAATCTCAGCATTCTCATGTGCCCGCGCAGCGGGCAGAAGCAGAAAGCCTGGGGTCGAGCCCGCGTAGCGGGTGAAGGCATAAAGCCTGGGGTCGAGCCCGCGTAGCGGGTGAAGGCATAAAGCCTGGGGTCGAGCCCGCGTAGCGGGTGAAGGCATAAAGCCTGGGGTCGAGCCCGCGTAGCGGGTGAAGGCATAAAGCCTGGGGTCGAGCCCGCGTAGCGGGTGAAGGCATAAAGCCTGGGGTCGAGCCCGCGTAGCGGGTGAAGGCATAAAGCCTGGGGTCGAGCCCGCGTAGCGGGTGAAGGCATAAAGCCTGGGGTCGAGCCCGCGTAGCGGGTGAAGGCATAAAGCCTGGGGTCGAGCCCGCGTAGCGGGTGAAGGCATAAAGCCTGGGGCGTAAGCCCCAGGTTGTGGTTCCAAAAACGAATTCGAGCCCGCGAAGTGGGCGAGTGCCGTGTAGGCTTTCGCCCCTTCGGGGCTCGTAATTTTCCACAATCAAATTCCTGGGGCTCACGCCCCAGGCTTTATTCTTGCACCTGCTTCGCAGGTTTGGGCTTCGCTCTCGTTCTGTTACTCGCGCGCTCGTACTCGGTGATGGCCTGAGCTTCTTTGATCAGCGCAGCACGAAACGACCCAAGCACCTTCATAAGCAGATCGAGTTTCCTGATACTCTCACGCCGCGCGCGCACAGTCCCCAGAAAAAACTCGAGCTGAATCCGTCGACGACAATCAGCTATCGTCAACATGTAATGGCCCCACTTGTACTCACCACCGCGACTCGATTCAACTTCCGCGAGTATGTAAGAAGTGTGACCAGTTGATACGGATGCCAGAAATACGCGTTTTCGAAAGAATGGATTATTCATTGTGAGGTCAACTCTGTCATTGAATTTATTTGCCGCTTGCGTATAATACGCGCACTCAGCTCCCTCGTCAACAATTTTAGTTAAACGTCGTCCTCATTCAGGATGAGAAAGAGGAATAGGAATGGATCTGCTCGATCACATCGCGGCACGACTCAAAGACCTGCGTGTCAACTACAACAGCGGTGAGGGACTCTCACAAGAATCACTCGCAAATAGTTTGAAGGTTGCTACAAATACAATCTCGAGGTGGGAAACTGGGACATATCGCCCCAGTGTTAAGGACCTTGAAAAAATTGCACGCTTCTTCAGCGTACCGATAAATTCGTTCTTTCCATCGGAAATGGTTGGTGACGATGAAGATGAAAATCTGAAAGCTCTGTTGCGTACTGCAAGACAGTTACATCCCGCAGATGTGGAAGAGTTGCGAAAGTACGCTGAGTTTCGCAAAGCACGCAGCATCTATCAGGGTAAGACTCGACCTCAACCGGGCCGAAAAGGGAGTAAACACAAGTGAACACTCACAACTACTACGAAGATTTGAAAGCGCTCGCGCGACAAGTGCGCGCAGAGCATGGATTGTCCTCACCACGCGTCCTCCCCGGCGATCTCATGAGGATTTATGCACGTTACGACATCGAGTTCGACGAATGGCCATATCGATTCAGAAACCTGCGAGGCGCATTTATCAACGATCACCTCGGTACGACAATCATGATCGCAAAAGGTTTGCCGCAGGATCCGATGGTTTTCACAATGGCTCACGAACTCAAACACTTCTTCCGCGATCGCGATCT
Source organism: uncultured Acidobacteriota bacterium (assembly GCA_963728575.1). Classification (GTDB taxonomy): domain Bacteria; phylum Acidobacteriota; class Blastocatellia; order Pyrinomonadales; family Pyrinomonadaceae; genus PSRF01. The sequence continues at coordinate 123,879 of CAVSKT010000010.1, read as the reverse complement.
CGGCATCTCGTATTGCGATCAATCGAATTTGAATAAGAGTCTGGAAATCGGGGCCGAGATTTTCGCTGCCGAGTTGCTCTTCCCGGATCGTGATTTCATCGCGAAGATGAAGTTGATGCGAATTCGAACTAATCAGTGCTTGCCGAAGGATCTGGTCAGTTTGAAGCGCCAGACGGGAACAACCCTCAGCTACGCGGGCCTGGCAATCAAGGCCGAACGGCTCGGATTTGCACCGTCGCATTCTTTAACGACAATCAAAACGTGGCGAAGATTTGAGGCTCTGTATAGTCCACCAGTGCAACGAAGACGAGGCCTTAACGTCCGCGAGTATTCTTAACTCGCTGCGGGCGCCCGGCAGCGCTGCCTCGAGTTGCGAGAGGCTTGAAGATCGGAGTTAGCTGCCCGCGCACTTTCGCTTCCTTGAATGGAACTGAAATCGAAGGAGGGGAAGGCGATTCGGCGTGTGAGATCAGTCGCAGTGTTTCACCCCGTCGCTGTGCGTGACAACAGTAAAACTTGTTTCGATGCTCGACGAGATAAATCGGACGCTCAAACTCGGGCCACGATCCAACCGCGACTGTTCTCACTTTCTGATCCAACTGGAGCACGCTACCGGGCGGCAGCAGCGGCCACATCATGCGGTCTGATAAACCGACCAGCACGAGGGGTCCGCGCTCCCAATCAATGTCGAGCATCAGCGGTATCGGAACATCGGACCAGGTACTCAGCATGCGATGCAACGCACTGGTGGGATCGTGGAGTAAGGCAGTGAGTTCTCGTTTGTCCATGGTTTACGTGTAACCGATCAAATTACCTGAATCGTTTGATAGTCGCATCCATCGTCATCATTTGTCCGTGATAATGAACAAACAGGCTCAAAGTATCCGAATTAACATTCAGAATCCAAAAGTCAGGTACTGTAATCGATCGAGAAAAGCTGTGTGTTTGTCCGTGATCCCGGAAAAATGCGTTGACACGACTGGTATCGGCGCATAAAATTCGCGCCACGCAGGAACCGACTTGCAGTCATAATTTGTTTGAAGAGTGACGCTGCCCTCGGCAATCCTGTCCTGCATTAACTTTCATTTTTAAATTTGACACGTCAACTCCGCAGCGGTGGGACTTGCCCAGTGCCGCGCCTCGCTACAGAGAGTGACGTGACAGTCGAAGTGTGCTCAGGGTTGCTGTTAACTCATTTATTTTCTTCACCTTATCGTAATTTTTCATCTGAGATCTCACTCGTGTAAATACACATATACATAGAACGTCCGGTCTGAAGCCCCCGACGGGACTAATCCAGAAAGCCCAGAACGAAATGCTGGATCAGCGCCGAGTGGCAACACAACCAGATGAGAAGCGTGAACAGTTGTTCACCGAGCGTTATGCAAGTCTGCTCGCGTGGGCGATGCGCTTGACCAATCAGCAACGAGAGTCGGCTGAGGATCTCGTGCAGGACGCGTTTGTCCAATTCATGCTGGGCCGAACCAGGCTTGAAGAGATTGAAAACATCGACGGGTATCTCAGAAGAATGTTGGGGTATATGCACATTGCACGGACGAGCCGAGCGGCACAGCAACTGGATGAAGCCGCACTCTCTGTTGCCGACTACGATACGTGCTGGCTGGGATGGACCGCGATTGAACCCGCGCGTTGCGTGCAAGCCTCCGAAGAGCTCCATCAAATCTGCACCTACGCATGCTCGAGAAAACAATCATCCAAAGCGGGTAGCGTCCTTATCCTGCGTTTCTTTCTCGATTACTTTCCGACTGAGATTGCTCGCATTCTGAATTGCTCGCGACATGCAGTTGACGAGCTGCAAAGATTTGCACGTCGTGAAGCGAAGCTGTTCATGGATGAACCCCGGCGTTTGCGTTTCGTGAACGCGAAAAGCGCGTTTGAGCACCAGCAGGTCAAGTACCTGAAGTCAGACGGTGATCTGATGCTCGCGCTGCGTCGAATGATTGTCGATTCGCGTCAGGGTGAATGCCTGGCGCGGGAAGAATTTGAAGAAGTTTATTCAAACCGCAATGGCGACGGGCTAACAACGCTACAACTTGCTCATGTAGTTAGTTGTCCGAAGTGTCTCGACGTTGTGAACAGCTTGCTGGGGCTACCTCTATTAACTGAGCGCCAGAGGAGTGGTCCGGCAGGTGATAAAGAACCTCCATCGGATTCAGGCGGTGGTGCGTCGGGCGGCGGCACATCGCACGGTGGTGACCTGACTACGAAATTTGCACGCCGGCTACGCGAGACGCACGAACACAAACCTCAGGAACTGCGCATCTCGGTCAACGGTTTTCTCGTGAGCTCGTTGAAGGTGAGTTCGGAATTGAGCGAACTGGACCTCAACCTGACGCCTGAGGATCCGATTGAGTTTGTCGAGGTTTGCAGTGAGCAGGGAGTGCAACTGCTGTTCTTTAGCGTGAACCCGGCCGGCCCTCACGACGAGCAATGGGCGTGGATCGAGCTGAGTGAAGGAAGATTCCTGGAGGCCACTTTCCGTAATGATAATGGCCCGAGCCTTCGCGTGATCTACAACGATCCTGTTGCCGAAGAAGGTTTCGTTGCGGGTGAAACACCTGACACAATTTCGTCCTCACCTCTTTTTGTTGTTCCTGCTGTGGACCAGTTGCCTGAGCCGGACGTGGCGGCCGGGCATGATCGATCCTGGACCAGCAGGTTAGTTGATTTATGGCGCGGTGTCTTACGACGACGCCCCATCGCTGAAGAGCCAGCCAACGAAGCACCGCTTTTCACGTCCTTAAATGATGATCGGAAACAGTGGCGCCGTCGTGTCGCAGTGCTGGTCGCGCTGATTTCAGCAGTGATGATCGGAAGTTTGCTTTTCTTCAGAGCGCACCTGTCACCGGAGTTGACTGCCGCCGTGTTGCTCGAGCGCGCCGGCGAAGCGGAGCAAAGTGCTCACCGGATTCCAGACAAGGTAAGGCATCGCTACATCCGACTTGAGGAACGCCGGAGTTCGGGAGGAGCGATCGTTGCTCAGCGAAAGATCGAAGTCTGGGAAAACCGTTCGTCAGGTAAGCGTTCGCAGAAACTCTACGATGATTCGAACAAGCTTATCGCTGGGGCGTGGCAAAAACCGGACGGCTCACGCACGGTCTACCACCATGGTTCGAAGCCGCGACCCGAGCCGGGGCTGACATCGCCTGCCAATCTCCTGCTCAATCTTGAAGATGTTTGGCAGCTCGAGCCCTCGGCAGAAACATTTAGCGCATTGATAGTTGAACCCGCGGTTGCCAGAGTAGAAGAGAGATCTACAACGTATGTTCTCACTTACGACAAACCACGCAACATAGGCGCGAGTCTGCTATTGAAAGCGACTCTCACCTTGAGCAAGGTCGATCTTCATCCCATCGAGCAAACTCTGCTCGTACAGCGCGGCGCCGACACACGAGAATACCGGTTCGTCGAAGCGACTTTTGAGTTACTGCCATTGAAAGCTGTAGCTCCAGCCGCTTTTGACATTGAACCGGAACTGATAGGAGGGGCCGGACGATTTGGCGGGCCTGGAGACTGGGCGATCCGGGACCTCACCTCAAGCCGAGTCCCTCCGTCGCCCAGCACGTCGGCTCCACCCCCAGCTTCACTAGAGCTGGAAGTCGACGTCGCATACTTGCTCAATCAGGAGAAAGGTGACTTGAACGAGCAAGTCGCCCTCACGCGCAGCGCAGGTGGGTCGCTGCGCGTAGAGGGAGTGGTCGACACTCAGAAACGGAAGGACGAGTTTCTTAAAGCGCTTGCACCGGTGAGCAACAATCCGGCTGTCACGATCGATATCCGCACCGTTGCGGAAGTGAAACCGCGTTCGGTCGTCACGAGCCCCGCGGCGATTCAAAAGGTGGAAGAGACAACGGAAACTATTGCCGCTGATGAAGAGTTGCGCGCCTACATCGCCAAAACTAATTCGGGATCAGATGAAGACGCGATCAGAACTTATTCATCGAGAGTGGTAAACCGTGCATACAGTGCGCTGTTTCGTGCGGTCGAACTAAGGAGATTGGTTGATCGATTTGCAAAAGTGGACATGCGCACCGTGGCGCCGGGTGCCCGCGCGAGGTGGCTCGCGATGCTGCGGCATGAGGCTGCGTCTTTCGCGCGTGAGAACGCGCTCCTGCGACGAGAGATTCAACCGGTGTTCTTTCCGGGATCGTCGTTGCACGTCGCTGAAGAAGTCGCGATTCAGAGCGATGCCGATCTGGCTCGCGCTGCGGAGAGCCTTCACAAGTTGGCGTTGTCGAACAATGTCGCGATTCGATCAGCTTTGACCATTTCCGCACAGAGTTCTGACGCGGCGATTAAGTCGGCCGCGTTTTGGCAGTCGCTCGAACGAGCTGAGGGTTTGGCGCAAGTAATCGCGCAGTATCAGACTGGAAACAATTGATCGCTCCCTGCAGCAGGTGGACCATGGCTCATCATCACGTGCGATCAAGGGCAGATGATGATGGGCTAAATTGAAAACTCGCACGAGCTTCGCCCAGAGGACGTGTCATCGCCCAGGAGAAACTGAATGCCCAGAAACCCGAGAGTCTACACGTGTGCTTTCTGTCCTCCCTTCGCAAACATTCGTTGTGCGACTTCACGCGCTCTCCGTCGAACTCAATACTATCTTCCATCCGCATGTTGTCTTCTTCTCTTCTTGATTACACAACACTCGGCGCTTATAACTGTCCGCGCTCAAAGCGCTTCCGCCACGCTTACCGGGACGGTGCTGGACCCAGAGGACGCAGCGGTTCCCGGCGTCAACATCGCCGTGATCAACGTGGACCAGAACTTTCGCAGGTCTGCTACCACAAACGACGAAGGCGTCTTTGTTGTGCCGGCACTTCCACCAGGCAATTACATCATCAAGGCAGAACGTCAAGGCTTCAATACGGCTGAACAAAAAATCGTCCTGAATGTTAATGACCAGGCAGCGGTCAGGATGTACTTGAGAGTCGGAGAAATCAGTCAAACCGTTGAAATCGTCGACGGGGCGAACCTGATCGATCCGTCGCCGGCAGTGAGTACGCTTGTGGACCACCAGTTTGTAGACAATTTGCCTCTGAACGGCCGCAGTCTTCAACCGTTGATCCTGCTTACACCCGGAGTTGTGCTGACCAGAAGCAATACCGACAACCCGGGACAGTTCAGCGTGAACGGCCAACGTTCCAATTCCAATTACTTCATGATCGATGGAGTGGGGGCCAACATCGGAGTCAGCCCGGCCACGAATGTTGCCGCGGCTAGCGCCGGCACAACGCCGGGATTAGCGGCCACTGGTGGTACCAACAATTTAGTGTCGATCGATGCCGTGCAGGAGTTCAAGATTTTGACGTCGAGCTTTGCGCCGGAGTTCGGCCGCACACCCGGCGCTCAGGTGCAGATACTGACTCGTTCAGGGACGACCAAATTTCACGGAACCGCATTTGAATATCTTCGCAACGACGTATTCGATGCGGCAGACTGGTTTTTAAACGCGACGGGCCAACCGCGGACACCTTTGCGCCAGCATGATTTCGGCGGCGTGTTTAGTGGACCGTTCTATCTGCCGCGATTTGGTGAGGGCGGCCGCGTGGTTAACAGAGTAGATCGCACGTTCTTTTTCTTCTCATATGAAGGTCTTCGTTTGCGGCTGCCGCAAACAACTGCTCGACTCGCTGTTCCTTCACTCAACGCGCGCGCGATAGCGCCTCCGGGTGTGCGCGATGTGTTGCGGGCGTTTCCGATTCCGAACGGTCGAGACCTCGGCAACAACCTTGCCGAGTTTAGTGCCACGTATTCTGATCCGTCATCGCTTGATGCAACGAGCATCCGAATCGATCATCACGTGAGCGACAAGCTCACACTCTTCTCGAGGTACAACTATTCGCCTTCCGAGGCCCGTATTCGCAATCGCCTGGCCCAGGTCGCGCATAGTTCTTATAAAACGCACACGCTGACAACGGGAGCCACGTTCATATTCAGCCCCACAACCACGAACGACTTGCGCGGAAACTACAGTTGGAACAGGGGCGGAAGTCTTACTACCCTGGACGATTTTGGCGGCGCAATCCCACCACCTGATTCCCTTCTCTTTTCCGCGTTTGGAATTCCGGAAACAAGTTTCGCGACTATCGGCGTACCCGGCACCGCCTCACAAGCGATTCAGAAGGGCACATTCGGCATTGAAACACAGCGCCAAATCAATGTGGTCGACACATTGTCCCTTATTAAGGGTAGTCATCATCTTAAGTTTGGAGTCGACTACCGGAGACTCAACCCGATCTTTGATCGCGCACATTACACTCTACAGGTTAGTTTCCAAAGCATCGCGACCGCGATAAATACCAGCCGAGTCGCGCTGGCCTCGATTAGCGCTTACTTTGGACCAGTGTATCCGGTTTTTAACAACCTTTCTCTTTTCGCTCAGGATACCTGGAGCATCGGCCGTCTCACTTTGACATACGGCTCGCGTTGGGAACTCAATCCGCCTCCTACAGAAGCGACAGGCAACGACCCGGCGCCACTGATTGGACTCGACAAGCCGGCTACCATTGCGGTGGCGCCTGCCGGCACGCCGCTGTTCAGCACAAGGTATAACAACTTCGCCCCGAGAGTTGGAGTCGCTTATCAGCTGTCGAACGCGACGGGTCGCGAGACAATGCTGCGCGGCGGCATCGGTGTTTTTTACGATCTGGGTACTGGCCCAGCAGCGAACGCTTTTCTGGCCGGCTTCCCTTACTTCCGTAACAGACGCCCTGTAAATCTTCCCTACCCGCTTTCTCTCACAGATGCAGCGCCCCCGGCGCCGTTTTCAAATCCGCCCGTTGGCTCTGTCGGTGCCGCCTTTGGCGGCATCGAGCCCGACTTCAACTTGCCCTACACGTACCAGTGGAATTTCAGTTTGGAACAATCGCTTGGCTCCCATCAAACCCTAACGGCGTCCTATGTGGCAGCAGTCGCTCGACGCCTCGTTCGGCAGGAATCTATCAGTGCGCCAAACCCGAGTTTCACCTCAGTACGGATCAGCAGAAATTCAGCGACCTCCGATTACCACGCGCTTCAAGTGCAATTTCAGCGACGGCTTTCACGCGGTCTCCAAACGCTCGCCTCTTACACATGGTCGCATTCGCTCGATGATCTCTCGGTCGATTCATCACTCGAAGCGCCCAGTTTCAATATCGATATGAGCAAGGAGCGAGGACCTTCTGATTTCGACATACGTCACTCCGCAACCGCTGCCGTTACATACGACTTGCCTTCTCCGCGCAAAGATAAGTTCATCAACCCGCTGATCCGAAACTTCTCGCTCGATGGAATCTTTACGGCCCGGACGTCGCCCGTGGTAAACGTGATTACCGGCGCCAACGCCGCCGGTGGGTTTCAAATTTCACGACCGGATCTGGTTTCAAACGTTCCTCTATATATAGACGACCCACTCGCTCCCGGTGGCCGCCGCATCAATCGCGCCGCGTTCACGGTTCCTGTGGGCCGGCAAGGAACTCTCGGCCGCAACGCGCTCAGAGCGTTTCCGCTTTGGCAGATGGACCTGGCGCTCCGCCGGCAATTCAATCTTACGGACCGCGTTAACCTGCAATTCCGCGCCGAAGTATTCAACATATTCAATCACCCGAATTTCGGGGACCCACTCCCGCAACTCAACAACCCCCAGTTTGGCCTCGCAACACGAATGTTGGCTAGAAGTCTCGGCTCGGGAGGCGTTAGCGGTGGATTCAACCCGCTGTACCAGGTTGGTGGACCACGTTCTGTCCAATTCGCTCTGAAACTTGCTTTCTAAACGCGCGAGTTAATCATGAGAAACAGACATCAACTACAGACCAGCCTGACATTCTTGTGCATGGCACTTGTAACTTCGCCTGTCACCCTCGCGCAGAAAGGGCCCGCGATCCTCGTGGGCCCGAATGCTCAGGCGAGCAAAGCGTTTGCTGATAAGCCGCATGGCGAGACTCACATGGCTGCCAACCCTCGCAATTCACTCAATCTAATCGGCGGCTCCATGGTTTGGAACAAAGAGTTCAACATAAACACAGTTGTCGGTTATGCGTCATTTGACGGCGGTAAGACCTGGTTTGCCACTTTGAAGTTCGACGACGGGCTTTATCATTCCGATCCGGCCGTGGCCTTTGACGCTGAAGGCACGGCTTACTTCCTACAGATCACGCACCCCACCGGCAAGACTAAAGAGGAACCTAAGTTCTACACTTACCTGCATCGCTCCAAAGATGGCGGCAGAACCTGGCTCGAGCCGGTGATTATGCCGATGCTCGATCGTCACTACGCGGCGGTAGATGACAATCCTGGTAAATACCAGGGCTCCATCTATATAAATGGTCGCGCGACCCAACAGATTCGCATTCAACGATCCAGAGATCGCGGCGCCACCTTTGACAGCGGGGTTCCAGCTGTTGCTCAGCCCAAGGATCGGAGATTCGCGGGCAATGCACGCATGGTGGTGCTCTCAGATTCCACACTCGTAGTTCCGTTTGCCGACATGGAGCTACCACTGCTCGATGTAGAAGGAAGTCCGACAAAACCCAACGCTGCATTAAAGGTAACTACTTCGGTCGATGGAGGAAACACATTTTCGGAACCAGTTACGATATCACCAATCGCCATTGGCCATATGTTGCTTTCAAACTCACATCATTTCAATTTCGCGAGCGATCGAACTACGGGACCATTTCAAGACCGGTTGTACGTGGCGTGGTCCGACTCTTATTCAGGTGGCGGACAGTTCTCTTCGAAAAAATCCGGAGGGGCCAACATTCTCTTCAGCTATTCCGCTGACAAGGGAAAGAGTTGGTCCAAACCCGTGATGGTGAATGACGACCGGCTTCCTGTTAATCTCGCTGAGGCGCCAATTCACTTTCAACCCCTCATCGCGGTAAACAAAGACGGTGTCGTCGGTGTCATGTATTACGATCGTCGCGACAGCGCTAACAACATGGATTGGACCGTCAGGTTTGCCGCCTCACTTGACGGTGGAGAAACTTTTTTACCCACCGTTCAGGTAGCGGAGTCACCAAACCGCTACAGTGGCACCGGAAACATCCCTTTCAGCGTTCGGCCGTACGGTGGCGGCCATACGCCTCCTAACAAGAACTATCGAGGAGGCACTCTAAAGTTTGACTTCGGTATTAGCCAGTTCAACCTTGGTGGAGGACACACAGCGGGACTCGACGCGGATGCGAACGGGATCTTTCATCCGTTTTGGGTCGACAATCGAACTGGAGTCTTGCAGGTATGGACCGCGCCGGTAACGGTTAAAGGGAAAGCTGTGAGAAACGGTGATCCGGAGTTGTCGACGTTAGAGGATGTTTCGGAAAAAGTAGTTTTGACATTCATGAACCCCGCCTACGATGCCAGAACCGGACTGGTAAGCGCTGACATGCAGCTGCAAAACCTGTCGGAGGACACGATAGTCCTCCCCGTCAAGCTGCGCGTGATCAGTCTGACATCCGGCGCGGGAGGCACCATCACGATCAATGGCGCCGAGAACAGCAGTTCAGGGACAGGGGCCATCCTGGATCTCGAGAAAGTGCTCGTCGACAAAAAACTCCGACCCAATCAGAAATCAGGATTGCTCCGCTTGCAATTCCATGTCGCCGGGATTCCACCGCTCAGTGGATCCGCAATCCGTTCGCGCGGTTGGGGGGCGCTGGAATTGATTCACGTGGAAGCCCGAGTTATATCGAATCTTGAAAGAAACCCGCCCGCGACTCAAAAGTAGATCTCATGAAAGTGGCGGGACCTGCGTTCGCTGAGGTTTTCGCAGGCCCTGCCAGCAAAGCTCTACTCGTCAAATTCTGTCTCGGATAGATACGTACAGGGCTCGACGTCATCTCCCGTTAACCAGTCTTTCATCATGCTCAGAATTAACTCTTGAGCTTCGCCCATTTCAACGATGTCAGAAACCGTATACATGGTCCTTCTCCTTTCGGTGTGAGTTGGCAGAACCCACGTTGGCAGAGGCTCCCTCGCAGGTCCTGCCCGGTCGGGTTTACCAGCTTACTCGTCGAAGTATTCCTGGGCCTCTTCAGTTCTAAACTCGGAGTCGTCCCCCGAAACCTCCTCTTTGACCAGGATCAGAATCACTTCATGAGCATCGCCCATTTCAACAGCGTCAGATACGTTATACATGATCTTTCTCCTCTCTTATTTTCTCCACCTCTTGCGAAGGTGATTGTGTGAACCGGCGGAGTCTGCTCGAAGGAGGCTAGCTTCCAGCAGGTTCCGTCATTAACGGCACTGCACGTAGCCGCGAAGACTGTTCTCCGCGCGTTGCAGTGTTTCTGGCCGCGATACCCCAGCCTTCAAGAGATCGCAACCAAAGCTCTAAAGAAATTAGTACGGACAAACTTGTGTCGCCCTTTCCATGCCTGGCCGTCTCGAACGCGGCCAGCAGGGTCTTTCCATCTACATAGCCAAACGTTTCCGCGCGGGAGTTAATGAGAATTCGTTCGAGCTGATGCCATTCGCGCGACAAGGCGCGCAACGTAGCTTCATCTGGTCCACGCTTGGTTTTTCTATTCAAAACTTTTGGCGGCAAAAGATTCTTCAGTGCGCGACGCATCAGCGAACGCGTTTCCCCCGGACGCATCTTTTGTTGCAGCGGAATCGCGTGAATGAACTCGACGAGTGGCCGGTGCATGTAAGGATGGCTAACTTCAATCGAGCCACGCGAACGATATGCTGCTTTCGCCGCCAGCTTTACTACTGATAGGTAAGCATGCGCCTGGCTGCGGCCACTGGGTAACCTGAACCCAAAGACGTTGGCTGTACTAAATCTCCGTTCCCTTACGCGAAGCCTTTTCACGAATCCTTCGTTGAGCCATGGAGGAACTCTCATATTGGCCCGGTGGTCCAGCAAGACCTGGAGTTTCAAAGGCAACGATGGAACGATCCCGTCCTGCCACAGCATTCCCAGATAAGGTTTTTTTGAGAACGCGCACCACGCTCTCAACGCACGGTGCAACTGCAGCGGTTGAAATTTCGCGATTCGATCTCTCAGTTCGAGTGTTGGAGACGCGCCGCTGTGAAGCATTTCATCGCCACCATGGCCAGTCAGTAAAACGCGGCCACCTGAACTGTTCATCTCCTCAAACAGCACTTTGTGCCGCGCGAAGTGACAATCAAGTCCGTCAGGAAAACTGATACGAGATCGATCCGGAAAGATACTGAGAGGAGGATACTCACTCTCGCGGACGTGAAAACCGGTCGCTCCGATCTTCTCTTCTACCGAAGCAATGAAGTCACGCTCGTCTGAACTACTGGACAAGTCATAAACGAACGATACGGTTTTCACGTCCGACGCTTCGCTATCTCCGCTCTTCAGAATCTCATGTGCCATACACGTGATCGCGGATGAATCAAGTCCGCCGCTCAGTGCTGTCCACACTGGTCCATCAACTCGCATGCGGCACCGCACCGATTCGCGAAAGAGTTGAAGAAAGTGTTCCTCATACTCCGCATCCGTTTGATAACGTATTTCGTGATTGGGATCCGGCCCCCAATACCTGGCGACTCTCACAACGCCGTCATGAACTGTCACGACATGACCCGGCAACACGGCGTACACGTCTTTGTAAGGTGTGTGTGCATTAGTCACCTGGTGAGCCAGGAGGCCGGCTACAAACTCGTCGTTAACTTCGAGTTGCGAACCTCTCAGCGCTAGTAGAACGCGTAACTCTGACGTCCAAAGGAACTCATCACCACTGCGATGATAAAAAAGCGGGCGCGGTCCGGCATGGTCGCGTGCGAGGAACAACGTTCGCGTCGTTGGTTCCCATAGCGCGAGGGCAAAATCCCCGATCAACTTCGACAGAAAATTGATGCCCCACTTACGGTACGACGCCACTACAAGAGCAGCATCACTTTCATCGTCGAAAAGCTGATCCCGCAGAAGGCGAATCATCTCCGATCGATTATCAAGCCGGCCGTCCCACGCAAGAACCTGGCCCGTGTTTGTCACTACCGGCTGTCGCTCGTGTCGCGATTCTCTGTTGGTCCAGAATGCTCGTTGGACCATGCCGATGGCGCCGTTCACGTATAGACCGTCACTATCAGGTCCATTGCTTGCGAGGCCGTTACTCATTGTATTGAGCACCCGCTCATCGACCGGCTTGCCATCAAAAGTGAGAATCCCGCCCACTGCGCTCATCGCTGCTCCTTATCCTGCTCTTTGAAAATTTCAAATCGTCGCGTATGGCGAGTCGATCACGCCCCCATAATCCGGCGTGCATACCGGATGCGACACTGCCTCTGCTCGACCGGCAACCATTCGACGTTCTACGGCTCGCAACCAGTACTCCAGGCACATCAGAGCCATCAGGTATGTGCTTCTCTGGCTGTTTCCGGTCTTTGCTAACTCGACCATCTCCTTCAATGCCGCCGGCTTCACAAAACCAAACTCGCAAATGCGCGCGTTCGCAAACAGACGCTCGAGTCGTGACGACTCTCTAGCCAGTGCGGCCATGTAGGCATAAAAGCTGAGCCCCTTGTCCTGGCGTTCAGCAATCTCAACAGGCAGCAACGGTTGTAGCGCACGGTGCGCGAGCGATCGTGTCTCTCCAGGACGAGTACATTGATCGAACGGCAACGCCAACATGAATTCGATTAACGGCCGGTGTGAGAACGGAAAAGTCACATGAGCGTCTACAAGCGATTGGTAGACGCCTGCCGCAATAACTCGTATCAGAATAGAGACATACTTTGCTTTGATCTGCCCCACCGGATAACGAAAACCGAATTCGTCCGGTGGTCCAAGCAAGCGTTCACGGAAGTTCATGCGGCGAACAAATTCATCGGTGTAAATCGAAGAGAGAATGACGACACGTCTCGTGTCACGACGCACCTGTATCCAATCCGGCAACGACGGCATCACAGCCTTGCGCCAAAACGTTTTCCCGTAACTCTTTTTCATTGCCTTGCTCCAAACACTAAGCCGTTTGTGCAACTGCAAAGGGCGGCACCTCAGGAGAAGCTCAGATAATTCCGGAGCGGGATCCGGAGAACTATTCAACACTTCGTCGCCACCGTGTCCGACCAGCAACACGCGCGCGTCGCGTGCCTTCATCGCATTGCTAAGTGCGTGATAGTACTCAGCAAGATCAGCAAGTTGATTGGGTACGAGCCGCGAATATCGTTCGCTCAATGACGACACCAGGCGGTGATCGTCTTCTCGCAGGTGCAGTCCTTTCTTTCCGATCCGTGCTTCGACAGGTTCGATGTATTTGCGTTCATCAGAGCCCTTTGCCTCATCGAAAACTCTGGAAACGGTCTCAAATGCAGGCGCTTCCGTTTCTCCATGCTCGCGGATGTCATGGGCCATGCACACTATGCTCGACGAGTCGAAGCCTCCGCTCAGTTCAGACCAGACCGGCCGGTCGGATCGCATGCGACAGCTCACTGCCTCTCTGAAGAGATGGCGAAAGTGTTCTTCATATTCGGCATCAGTCTGGTACCGAACTTCGCGGGCGGGATCGAGTCGCCAAAAGCGAGTGATTTGCAAGCGACCATTCGCGACGGTCACTACATGAGCGGGAGGCACTGCATGAATATTCTTGTAAGGCGTTTGCGCAGGATCGGGACGGCACGTTGCGAAATCCGCCACATACTCTTCGTTGATCTGGAGTGTGCTGCCGGCCAGATCCAACAGGATCTTCAAATCTGTGGTCCAAACAATCCGGTGCTCGTCGCAACGATAAAAGAGCGGTCGCACGCCGGCGTGATCTCGCGCAAGCAACAGCGTTCTTGAACTCCGATCCCACAAGGACAACGCAAAGTCACCCACTATTTGAGACGGAAACGAAGTGCCCCACTTTCGGTAAGAAGCCATGACAATATCCGCGTCGGTAACATCACCTCGAATGTCATTGCCTAATAACGATCTCAGCTCTTCGCGATTGTCGAGCCGGCCACCCCAACACAACACCCGATGGCCATTCGAAGACACAAGAGGTTGAGTTTCGAGCCGCGATTCGCGAGTCGTGTGAAAAGCGCGGTAAACCATTCCCACTGCGCCCAGTTTCACTTCACTGCCGCCGTCAGGTCCTCGCGCTGCCAACGCGCAACCCATGTTGAGGAGGAAGTCGCGGCTCACCGGCTCTCCATCAAAATTGTAAATGCCCCCGATTGCGCTCATGGTCGTTTAGAACCGGCTTAAGACTTTGTAAAACTCCTGAACCTGTCTCTTGTCGTTTGCGATCTCGCCTCCGACTTCCACCCACGCATGGGCGCCGAAAGGAATTTTCCGGCAACCGATTACCAACTCGGCGGCAACTCCGCTTTGTCTCAACAAACAAGTCGTAACCGCGGAGCGTTGCAAACACATCGACGGCCGCGGATACCAACTCCCAGCTTTATTCACAGCTTCGCAGACCCTCAGCTTTCCATCCGTTGTCACAATGCGATCGTTAACCGGCCACGACTTGATTGCTTCACAAAGCGCGTGAAATCCGAGTATGCGCAGCACAAGATTGACTGTTGCGATTCCGAGAATCGCAGTGAACGTATGCAACCGAAGTCGTAACAACACACTTGCCGGCACTCGCGCGAGAAACGTCACGCTTCGATTAATCCACCTGGCGGATCGGAAATAATTCGAATTAACTCCCGCGGTGACAATTCCTTTGGTGCGCAAACTGTCGAGAAGCCTTGACGCATCAGCTTCGATCGTTTGTCGCGGTATCTCCTGGAAACGATCGCTCACATAATCGACGATGCTATGGAGCATCAGTCCGCGACTTGACGCGGCGAGCTTCGCCCAGATCAAGCTGCTCACGCCAATCAAGCTGTAGATCTTGTCGTTTGCGACATCGAGGATCGTGCTGCCATCTTCATCGCTCGTCGAATAGATGTGTGGAGAGATAGCAAAGCGCTCAGCCACCGTAGCCATCGCGTGACTCCTCAGTTTTAATTTTTATTTATGCGGCTTGGGGGTAAGCCAGTAGTTGGACTAATGTCGATTCGTGCACTCTACGATCGGGTAGCGCATTTGGGGGCAGAAAATTTTATCTGCGTTGGATACAAAGCTAAGCTTGTTTTTGTTGACAGTTATTGATCGGCGATTTCGTGATTGTTCACTGTTGCTTGTAATTCCGAGCAAGCAATCAATCAATTCGCGTATGAGAGCGGTCAATAACCTGACCGTAGTTCAGGTGCACTTCCCTGTCGGCCCAAGTGATGGGATAGGGCCGGTGAGAAATTACAATCGTCGTCACACCTCGTAAATAATGATCGAGAGCGTCGAGTAAACTTTTTTCGGTGGGTGTATCCAACGCAGAAGTACATTCATCAAGAATCAAAACTCTCGGATGCTGCAGCAGCGCGCGAGCCAGAGCAACGCGTTGGCGTTCACCGCCGGATAGTCGATTGCCGCGAGGTCCAAGTGATTCATCCAGTCCTTTAGGCAGTCGATCGATCAACGTTTCCAGCTGAGCTAGTCGTGCAACTTTCCTAAGTTCTTGTTCGGTTGCTTCAGGATTTCCATAAAGCAGGTTCTCGCGCAACGTCACATCAAAAAGCACCGGCTCTTGCGGAACGAAAATCACCGACTGTCTTAAACTCTTCAACGTAACATCGCGCACATCGAGTCCTTCGATGAACACCTTGCCCTCACGCGCGTCGTACAAGCGCGCGATTAACTTCGCGATAGTGCTCTTTCCGTTGCCGCTCGTGCCGACCAGTGCGACGCGTTCTCCGGAATCTACACGAAGGTTAATCGTGTTAAGTACGGGGCGATCCGAATCGTAGCTAAAAGAAACTTCCTTCAACTCGATTGCGCCAGATGCGTTGGGCTGGAGAGCGAGGGCGCCGGGGCGGTCGCGCAGGACCATGTCCGCGTTTGTGATTTCCATCAGCCGCCGCACGCTCGCACCGACGCGCTGTAGTTTTGAATAAATATCGACCACTCCGTAAAGCGGAAGGAAGAGCTGCAAGGTGTAGCCGTAGAAAGCGACGAGTCCACCAGCAGTCAACGTTCCAGCGATCACCTGGTAACCGCCGTAACACAGCACGCCTGCCATGCCGGCGACGATGATCCCGTAAAGGACAGAACCGAAAAAGAGTTCTGTCGTTCGACGCTTTATTTGCGCCCGGACAGCGCGGCTTGAAAGACTGGCGAACCGACGTGCTTCTCTTTGTTCGCACGAAAGCAGTTGCACTTGAACGATTGAGGAGAGATGCTCCTCGAGAAAACCGATCATTTTTCCGGCTTGCTCCTGTACCGAGTCGGAAGCTTTCCGCAAACGATCGCGAAATCGCCGTCGCACCAGGATGAATACCGGAACGAGCGGTAATACGATCACTGCCAACCGAAAATTAATGACCAGCATGGTAGTCATCACTACTGTGAAGACGGTCAACATTCGCAGTACAGTTGGTATTACATCACCGCTCAGCACTCCGACTTGATCCACGTCTGATTGAAGACGATGCAGAGTGTCGCCCAACGGTCTGTTGTCGTGAAATTCGGCGGAGAGACGTTGAAGATGACGCAGCAGAGTGAGCCGTGTTCGGAAAGTCATCTTTTGAACAGCTCGATGATTGAACATTGAGGAAAGACTGTCCAATCCCAGCCTGCTGATATAAGTAATGAAAAACGCTCCGGCAACGAGTGGCAACCAACTGACACGTCGATTAGGTATGACATCGTCGATCAGGAACCGCACAATCAGCGGATCGACCAGCACAAGACTGCTCGCAAGAACAATGCATACATAACTGCCGAGATGCAGACGAAGAAATGGCCTAACTTGTGTTAGCAGCCACCCAAACTCCCCTGACTTGTTGATTTGCATATTGCACCGCTAAGTTAAGGTTTATCGACGCAGCGTGTGCTGTACCCGACGACGCGGCCGACGATCTCGGCTTCGCGCGGATAGGTGAAGCGCCGGACGCCCACAGGTGATGAGGGATGGGGAATGATCAATAACTGGTTCCCCTGCAACTCACACCAGCCACACCCGTAACCGCTGCGGAGCTCGATAAAGAAAATCGGTCGTTCGTATTCGTTGGGCCAGGTTTTTGGGGTGAGCTTGTTCTGATTGGTATCGATCTTCAGCAAGGAACCCGGACGGATCATCGGGTACATAGTGAAGTCAGACGAACCAAGATGAGCGTAAACAATGCCCGTTCCCTGCTGCGCACTCCTCGTATCCTGTTCCGAAACGAGACTTGTTAATCCTTCTGAGATCAGAGGCAGAGAGACTGATCGTCCGTTGCCGTTATGCGTCTCAGAAATCAATTGAGTCAGGTGTGGACTCGCAACGGGTTCGTATTTTTCCTTGTCGTCGACGTCGACGTTGTAGAGTCGAACAAGATCCAGGAAGTTTGCCTTATAGATCACACTCAAGCTGAAGAGTTTGCAGAGGCTTGGCTCTGAGGCGCCGTTCTCGAGTTGGGCCAACCAGCCGTTGGAAATGAAGAAACGCTTGTCTCCCTTGGCCTCGGCAATTCTACGGCTTGCCTGCTCGACTTCGCGAACAGTGATGTTGCGTCTATGACGAAGGGTCTTGAGTTGTGGACCAGCGGGCACAGAAGTCCTCACGATGATCTGTGGAGGTACTAATGGGCGATGGTTCCCTTCAGATCAAAAGAATAGGGTGACAACGAAATCGAAGGCGTTCGGGTTATACGCCTTCGATCACTGTGCTGCGTGGGCTGAGTTCTTATCCGGGAGGATAGTGCGCCGCCGTGTTCTGTGGATTCAACCGGAGTCTAGTCAGGGATACAACGATAGACCAGCAGGAAAATTCTTTGTCCGCGATCCCGGAAGGGTGCTGACGTCACGTGTATGTAAAACTCAGTTTTCACAGGATGACTGTGAAACTCGCGCCTCACAAACGACGGTTCGAGTTTCTCTGCTTACGTGAGCAATGTTTCCAATTGCTGACATCATTGCACTTACACCAACGGCATTTGTCCACGATCCCGGACAAATCCGCGATTACCGTCTCGGATACAGAACGCCGATGACCTGACCAATGATCGTTACCTCATCCCGACCAAACTCCTCGCGAACGTTGCCTGACGTTGGATGTGGGATCAACACGATCTTGTCCCCGTGCGCCAGCTCAGCGTAGACGCATGTGAGACCGTGCGGCGTCATCACATAAAACAACTCGCGCTCGTGGAAGCTTACATTCTCCGCGGGCTGCACTTTGTTCAAGAGCTTGTTCACTAACAATCGACTTCCTGGCGGAGCGACGGGCGAGGCATTCGTGTCCTGATCACCAACCACAACATACGAAAGGTGCGGTGGATAAAACGAACTCAGATATTCAACTTCAATGTCGACCCACCGCTTAACTGCACCTTCGAGAAACTGAGTCTCTTCCAGCTCGGCATCTTCACGCGGGATCGGTATCTTCACTTGCCTTTGCCGTGTCACTGCATCAATCGGCAGTTCGTGAGTGCGCGCACGAGTAATCTCCAGTTGTTCATTGAATCGCCGTTCGGGTTGCAAACCTATTGCCGCGTCGATGTCAGCCGCCGACAGATTCAATATGATTCTGAGGCTATCCAGCTTTGCCGTTCCAGGCTGGCGAATACTTCCGCTGATGATGTTGCCGAGCGTGGACTTTCCGATGCGCATGCCGGGATTGTCGTTCAACTTGGCCAGTCGTCCGCTTTTTGAGACGACATCCTTGTAACTGAGTCCGAGCAATTTCATCGCGGAAAGAATCAAGTTGCCAAGAGGGATTGCGGTTTGCCCTTGCGGCCTCCCGCGCTTCGCTTCGCCCGCACGGTGTATTCGTTCATACGTGCGAACGTTCTTCAAAGCCTCGGTCAACATCGATCGCACCTGAAGTTGATCGATCGGCTTCGTCACGTACCCATACGCGTGTCGCATGCCCGCTTCGAATGCGTCGTTGTGAGTGACGTATCCGGTGATGACGATGATCACAACCTCCGGTAACCTTTTCTTCACCTCATCGATGATCGAAATACCAGAGCCATCAGGAAGCTTTACGTCCAACAGCAGGGCATCCGGACGTTCACGATCAACCGTCGCCAGTGTTTCAGCGAGCGTTGCGGCTTCAAGCGTTCGATAGCCCCACGTACTAACAGTCTCCACCAGCGTCGAACGGATCGTTTGATCGTCATCGACGATAAGCACTTTGATTTCCATCATTCCGGATTCTCAGTGAGGCTCGGTTGAGACCGTACAGGCAGGGTCAATACAAATGTTGAGCCACGACCGATCCTGGTTTTGAAAGTGATGCGACCGTGATAGGCGGCTGCCGTTTGCCGCACAGCCGCAAGGCCAAGACCAGTCCCTTCGCGTTTAGTTGTGAACAGAGGCTCGAACATGCGGCGACGAACGTCATACGGGATACCGCAACCAGTGTCAGTTACTTCAATCACCGCTTGATCGCCGTTCGGAGAGCGTCTCAGGCAAACCGTAACCCGGCCATCTCCATCGATCGATTCGATTGCATTCAGCACGAGATTCAACACTGCATCCTCGATGCGTGACGAATCGAGGAGCATGACGAGAGGTTCGGCCGTTGTGGTATCAATGAATTCGACGAGGATCCGGCGCTCTGTGATCGACTGCAACTGGTAAGTGGCCAGCACCACTACGCGGCAAATCAGCTCGCTCAACGAGCACAGGCTGCTATTCAACGGTCGTGATTGGGAAACATCGAGCAACTCTCGCAAACGAGTATCAATTTTCACCACTTCGTGGCGAACAGATTCCATCCATTCACGTTCCTGGCGTGTGAGCTTGTGACACTGCAGGAACGCGTCGGCGACTCCTTTAATACCCGCGAGCGGATTTCTGATTTCGTGCGCGAGATTCGCGGCAGTGAGTTTTGTATTCGCCGTCTCAGTGCTAACGATCAGAATCGACGTCACCCGCGCAGAATCCTTTGCGCGCACGGCTGCCCATCGACTCTCCACGACGCGTTCGACTCCAGTCGTCGTTCGCTGTGAAAGCGTGCCGTGCCATTCGCCATTCGCAACAACTTCGCGCCACGCAGTGTCGAATGCGAGTTTACTTTCAGGAAACAAAGTGGATCTTGCAATGCGGCCTACGATTTCGCGTGAGGTCAAACCGAAGAGCTGTTCCGCGGCGTGATTCAAGTAAGTAACGCGCCCGTTCGCGTTGAGAGCCACTACCGAATCCCGAACGAGATCGAGCGCATTGATTGTCTGTTGATACAGCTCTTCGGAGAAGGGGCTCGATTGAAACACACTGCGGCCTGGCCCTGTGGTCGCACGAATCCTATCGTCCACTGCTTGACCCATGCTGATGGGATTGGCGGACGGCTATGGCTCGTACATGCTGAGACACAGTCCGGGGGGAACCGCACTCTACTCAAAATGTCATTCTGGGATTAAACCTACTCGGGAGGTGTTGGGAGGAGTGAAATCTTACACCATGTGTTCCTTTTTGAGAATAGATTACGCGTATTAATTAGACTCATTCCATCGCGCAGGAGGTTTTATGTACCCGCCACACCTCTCATGCAAGTTTCTCGCGCTAATTATTACTCTGTCATGTGGCTTACAAAACGTCGTGGCTACACAAAACGCGCTCGACGTACTTCAACTCGGCAAGCCGATCGAACGTCAACTCAATAAAGACGAGGCACATTCGTACGGTCTCGCACTCATGGCCGGCCAGTACGCGCACCTTACTGTGGACCAGCGAGGCATTGACGTCACCGTCACGATGTATGGACCAGACGGCGCGAAGCTCGTGGAAGTGGATAGTCCGAATTATAACCAGGGTCCGGAACCGGTTTCCTTTGTTGCTGAGACCGCGGGTACGTATCGGCTTGAAGTGCGGGCCACTTCTGACGCGACAGCGCGCTATGAAGTGCGGCTTGAAAAGTTGCGTACAGCAACACAAGAAGACCGGAATTCCGTGGCCGCACAGAAACTGATGGCCGAAGCCAAACAACTGCGCAACCAGAGGAAAGCGGACACCTATCAGCAAGCCATCGAAAAGTACCAGGCTGCGGTAAACATCTGGCGCGCTCTCGACGACAAGTTACGGCAGGCTTTCACACTTCACAATGTCGGCTGGATTTACGGAGACACGGGTCAGTATCAAAGAGCACTCGACTGTTATGCGGAGGCAGCCGCTCTTTATAAAGGATTGGGAGACCGCAGAGGCGAAATCAGCATTCTTAACAATACGGCCTGGATTTACGGAGCCCTCGGAGACGATCAGAAGTCGCTCGAGATGTATCTACAGGTAGAAGAAGCTCACCGATCGGTCGCGTGGGTTGATGCAATAATCCTCAGCAACGTCGGAGCTTCTTACGCAAAAGTCGGAGACTTTCGTCGCGCGCTCGACTATCACAATCGCGCCCTTGAAATCCGCCGCGCTAAAAATGATCTGGCCGGACAGGCTCTCACACTCAGCAACATCGGCAATTGCTATTCGGCTCTCGGAGAGAAGCGTAAGGCAATCACTTTTTACAACCAGGCGCTGGAGCTCATGCCCCTGGTTAAGAACGATTACTACACGGCCACCACTCTCAACCACCTCGGTTCGCTCTATCGCAAGTTGGGCGGTTATGAGGAAGCCCTCGGGTTTTTAAATCGTGCCCTCGCATTGCGCCGGGCTGTCGGCGATCACATCGGAGTTGCTGCGTCGTTGTATCAAGTTGCTCGTCTTGAACGGCAACGCGGGAATTTGAACGAGGCGCGAAGTCTCGTTGAAGACGCGCTCGAACGCGCCGAGAATCTTCGTAACAAAGTCGCGAGCCCGCGTTTACGCGCAACCTATTTTGCTTCACTACAGGAATATCGCGAGTTTTATATCGATCTGCTGCTGCGCATGAACAAGCAAAGTCCGTCAGACGAATATATTCGCGCAGCATTCAAGGCGGGGGAAACAGGACGCGCTCGTTCGCTTCTCGAATTGTTAAAGGAGGCGAGTACAGAATTACGTCACGGCGTCGATCCGTCACTCCTGGCGCGTGAACGAAGTTTGGGACAGTCGATCGCGGAAAAAGCCGCAAGTCAGATGCGTTTGTTGAGCGGTTCACACACGCAGGAGCAAGCTGCTGCCGCATCGAAAGAGATCTCCGAACTAACGGGGGAATACGAACAGGTTCAGGGTCGAATCCGAGATACGAGTCCTCAGTATGCAGCACTCGTGCGACCTGTACCGCTCAACCTCGACGAGATCCAACGGCGAGTACTGGACCGTGACACAGTGCTCCTCGAATATTCGATTGGCAAACAAAAGAGTTTTGTTTGGGCAGTCACTCCTGATTCGATCTCGATGCATGAATTGCCGAAACGGGCGGTACTCGAACCCTTGGCGAGGCGCGTTTACGAGCTGTTGATAGCGCGCAATCAGAACGTTTCGAAAGAGACACTCGAACAACGCAGCCGGCGATTGGCGCTGGCTGATGCGCAGTTTTCGCAGGCTTCTGCAAACCTCAGTCAAATGATACTAGGACCAGTCGCAGCGGCATTGAGGAACAAGCGATTGCTGATCGTAAGCGACGGCGTATTGCAGTTTGTTCCGTTTGCTGCACTGCCCGATCCATCTGCGATTGATTCGCGTTCGCTGATTGTCGATCACGAGATAGTCACCGCTCCATCGGCATCCGTCGTGGCTTTGCTGCGAGAGGAAAACAACAACCGTAAGCGAGCCACGAAGACTCTCGCGGTGCTCGCGGATCCGGTTTTTTCAAATGAAGACCCGCGTGTTTCCGGGCTGGGATTGAAGGAGACTTCTGCGAGCGCTCACGCCGTCAGGTCGGCGCCGGAATTCAGTTTGGCCGACTTGAGGAGACTGCGATTTAGTCGTCAGGAGGCTGACGAGATTGCACGGCTCGCTTCTAACGAATCGAAACTCGAAGCCGTTGATTTTGACGCGAACCGCGAACTCGCAACGAGTGCTGAGTTAGGACAGTATCGCATCGTCCACTTCGCGACGCATGGCTTGATAAACAATCAGAATCCTGAGTTGTCGGGAGTTGTTCTGTCGTTAGTGGATCAAAAGGGACAACCACAAAACGGCTTTCTGCGACTTTACGATCTCTACAACCTGAAACTGTCAGCAGAGCTCGTCGTCTTGAGTGCCTGCCAAACGGCGCTCGGTAAAGATATTCAGGGTGAAGGCCTCGTCGGACTGACTCGCGGTTTCATGTACGCGGGTGCACCGCGCGTGGTCGCGAGTCTCTGGCAAATCGACGATCGAGCTTCGGCCGAGTTCATGAAGCGCTTCTATCAGGAACTGCTGGGCAAGAAACTTCCGCCGGCCGCAGCGCTCAGAGCCGCGCAACTTTCAATGCAAAACGATAAGCGTTGGAATTCACCGCGCTACTGGGCCGCGTTCACACTCCAGGGCGAATGGAAGTAGGGCCACAAAAGGCACAACATTTGCCACTAGTACCATGTTAGACAGAAAGTGATCTGGAACAGAACAGAGGACAGGAGTCTGTGTAATGCTTGAGCAAGAAGTTGACGATAAAGGAACCGACCAGAATGAGGCGCAACAAATGCTGACGACCCTGCGCGATCAAGGGTTTGAGGGCGACAACGCGAAATTCGCTGTCGCGCTCGGCAGGTCGGAAGAGCAAGTTGAGGGAATTTTTAGCGGGGCCGAGACGATTGACGACGACATCGTGATGAAGGCCAGAGGAATAGCTATCAATCGCGGCATCGAAATTGAATAAAGCTGTTTCAATTCAGAACGCCTACTAAGAGGAATTTTTTATGGCAGCACGCGCGATCTGGAAAGGTGAATTAAAACTCGGCTCAACGAAGGTGCCTGTCAAACTCTATTCCGCGGTTGAAGATCAAACTGTGCGCTTCCACGTTCTCGACGACAGCGCGAAAAAACGTGTGAAGCAACACATGGTCGATCCGGATTCAGGTGAGGAAGTGGCCTCGGAGGAGATTCAAAAGGGGTACGAGATCGAGCCTGGAAGATACGTGATTCTTACCGAGGAAGAACTCGAGAAACTCGAGCCTCCACCGTCACGCGACATCGACATGGTCGAGTTCCTGCCCGCGAACACCATCAGCCAGCAATGGTATGAGAGACCTTACTACCTTGGTCCAGACGGTGACGTGAAAGCGTATTTCGCATTTGCAGAAGCGCTGAAAAAGAAGGAGCGCGAAGCCATTGTTAACTGGGTCATGCGCAAAAAGTATTACGCCGGTGTGCTTCGATCAGTCGACGATTATCTCGTTCTCTTTACCATGCGCGACGCGAAAGAAGTGATCCTCAGTGACGAGCTCACGAAGCCGGCGGGCGCCGCGCCTACTCAAAAAGAGTTGGCAATGGCGAAGCAACTCGTGGAGATGTTGCAGGGTGAGTTTGATCCGAAAGCATATAAAGATGAGTACCGCGAACGTGTGCAGGAATTTATCGAAAAGAAAGCGAAGGGACGCGCGCCGAAGTTGCAACCAATCAAGGCGAAGCGTCAGACGGCGGCACTCGACAGCGTACTCGCTAAGAGTATCGAGTCGCTAAGAAGAAAGGAGAAACGCGCTGCCTAGAACTAAACGCACAAGACAGGAACCCGATGAAGAGCAGAACGACGGAGGTCGGCCGTTTTGGTCGGGGACACTTTCGTTTGGACTGGTAAGCGTGCCGGTGTTGCTTTATCCCGCCGCCCGTTCGAATCGCACGTCTTTGCGCATGCTTGGACCAGACGGACAGCCACTCGCGCGAAAATATTACGCGGAGAAGAGTGGTAAGGATCTTGACGCTGACGACACTGTTCGTGGTTACGAAGTCGATAGCGGCAAGTTTGTGATAGTGACGGACGAGGAGTTGGAACGACTCGCGCCCGAGAAGACTCGCGATATCAACTTGCAGCAGTTTGTCCCGGCTGGCTCGATTCCGCCGATATATTTTGAACGTGGGTATTTCTTAGTACCTGCGGCGGGTTCGCAGAAGGCGTACAAGTTACTCGCGGGAACGATGGAGAAGAGCGAACTGGCCGGCATCGCGACATTCGTGATGCGCGGTAAGGAGTATCTGGTTGCGATCTTCGCTGACAATGGGATTTTGAGAGCAGAGACGATGCGTTTCGCGGACGAACTCCGTTCGCCGACAGATGTCGGACTGCCGAAGAAGAAAGCGCCGCCAAAACCCACGGTTCAAAAGTTTGAGAAGTTCATTGCGAACAAGTCGAAGAAGCAGTTCTCGCCAACGAAGCTGGCTGACAAGCATGCGGATTCACTCTTGCGGCTGGTGAAGAGGAAAAAGAATAAGCGCTCGAATGTCGTGCGGGTTGAAGAGGAAATGAGCGATCACAAGGTGATCGATCTCGTCCAGGTCCTCAAGAAGAGCCTTAGCGGGAAGAAGTAGAAACACGGATTGATCTGTGTTAATCCGTGTTTCATTCAACCGTGATCGTTCTCCACTTGCCTTGCGTGAATCGAACCACACTAAGTACACACCGTGTAGCATGCCCGACGAGAATCGCCAACCAGATATCAATCGGATCCAGAGTCGCTATTTGTTGAATCACAAAACACATACCTAACGGCACGACGATCTGCGAGATGATCGAGATGTACAGCGGGCTCCTCGTGTCGCCGGTCCCTTGCAATCCCCCGGTGTAAGTCAGCGCAACTGAGATCATCAGTCCTGAAACACTCAACACACGAAGAAGCTGAACTCCGATCTCGACGACAACCGGGTCGTCCATTCCAAAAATCGCCAGCAGTTGTCGCGGAAAGAAGAGGAAAAAGCTCCCAACAAACGCAGCGCCCAGGAATCCGAAGCGAGCTGCAACGTGCACGGCCGCATTTGCGCGATCGGGATTTTTCGCTCCAAGGTTCTGTCCGGCGACAGCCGCGGCCGCACCCATCAAACCAACGGAAGTCCATGTGATGAGGGAAAACAGTTCCGTGTAAGCGACCGCGAAAGCAGCCTGTGCTGCCGCGCTTTGTGCAAGCGAGCCGATGAACGCAAGCATGAACACTCCGCCAACATTCATCGCGATTCCCTGAATCCCCGTCGGCAGTCCAAACTTGAATATCGATCGGATAATCGACCAGTTTGGACCATAGCCTCCGCCACGTGGAATCGAGATCACCCACGCGCCACTCCACAATCTTGCCAACGCGTAAATAGCGATGAGCCCAGAGGCGATGCACGTGCCCATCGCCGCGCCTGCGGTACCAAAACCCGGAATTGGACCAGCACCGCGGATGAGAAGAATGTTAAGCAACAGATTCAGGACGGTCATCGTGATGCCGAGCTGCATCGGAGTGCGCGCGTCTCCTGCGGAACGCAGTGCGGTGCTGATCATGAAGAAGATCATCATGCCGAGACTGAACACAAACATGATTCGAAGAAACGGTAATGCTTCGACTTTAACGTCAGGCGCAGCGTTTACAAGATTGAGCAGAGCAGGAGATACGAAGTAACCGATTGGCGCCATCACTCCGAACGAGATAAAGATCGCTGTCAGGAACGCCTGGTACACGGTGCGATTAACTTTTTCTTCCTCGCCGGCGCCGGCGAATCGCGCAACCAGAACACTCATTCCCGTAAACAGCGATGAGATGAAAACGATGACGACGATGAAGATCTGCCAGCTAACGCCAATCGCGGCATTCGCCTTGAACCCGACGAGATGTCCGACGAGGGCATGGTCCACCATTCCCTGCAAGCCGCCGATCACGTTTGTGAGCATCGACGGCCACGCGATCTTCCAGACGGCAGAGTTCAGCGGGCCTTCGACGATCGATCGATCGTAACGCGACTTGCGTGTGGGTTGAGGGCCCGTTTCGTCGGCGGTAGCAACCGCTGGTGCGGCATTCGACATATTTTGAATCTCTGACATCACAGAACCGCGCGCGGTAGCGCCGGGTAACTGTTCAATCGAGCGCCTCGTAGATTAAATTGACCCGGCGCTACCGCGCTCGGTTCTGTAGCTGCTTCACTTTACTTACCAAACGCGCGCTGCCCATCTTTGCTCCAACCTGAGCGAAATCCGGGGTCGCTCCACGCCAACGCAGTTCGTCAACGTCGTCGAAGAGCGGTGCGTCAGTGCGTAACGTCGCGAGATCCTTGAAGAGCAACGCGAATTTGCGATTCTCTGCACTTAAAACTTCGGGACCAAAGTTTTCGAGTGGACCAAAACGATTGATCAATTGCGCCGCCGTCTTCGGTCCACAACCCGAGATGCCGGGATAACCATCCGCGGCATCACCAACCAACGCGAGATAGTCGGGAATGAATTGCGGGTCGACACCAAACTTAGCGCGCACGGCCGCCGCGTCACGAATTACATTGCTGCGTCGATCAATTTGTACCACACGATCTTCGACAACGCATTGCGCGAGATCCTTGTCAGGCGTCCAGATGCAGACCTTCTCAACCCGGCTGTCCTGCGCAGCGAGGTAAGCAGCGGATGCGAGCGCATCGTCAGCCTCGAGCTCGACCATGGGCCAAACGGTCACTCCCATCGCGAGCAGCGCTTCTTCAAGCGGAGTGAACTGCGCGCGCAGTGCCGGTTCGATTCCGGCGCCGGTCTTGTAACCGGGCCAGAGATTATTTCGAAACGACTCTATGATGTGATCGGTCGCGACGCCGACGTGCGTCGCCTCATCGTCGAGCAACTGGGCCACCGTACTCAACACTCCGGACACTGCGCCGAATGGCGGATCTGTCTTTTTGAAGCGTCGAATTCCGTAAAAATGCCTGAAGAGCTCGTATGTACCGTCGACAAGGTGAATGATCATTGTCGTCGAATGTTAACATCCAGCCACACATCCGGTCAGACGTAAAAAATTTTTCTTACGTTGTCGATATCAGTGTTCGTCGTTCGACTAACCAGTGGAAGGGCAAAAATAAGCTCTAATTTAGAAAATATTGAGGAGATATCAAGATGCGAGTGATAGTGCTTATCAAAGCGAATGCGGATTCAGAGGCTGGCGTGATGCCGAGCGAGGAGTTGCTGGCTGAGATGGGTAAGTTTAATGAAGAGCTGGTGAAGGCGGGCATCATGCTTGACGGTGAAGGACTGCATCCTTCGTCGAAGGCCAAGCGAGTCAAGTTCACGGGGGGAAACCGGATTGTTACCGATGGTCCATTCGCGGAAACGCGAGAGCTCATAGCGGGCTTTTGGATCTGGCGGGTGAAGTCGATGGATGAAGCCGTTGAATGGGTGAAGCGCATGCCGGATTGTGGAGGCGGTGGAGAGCTCGAAATCCGTCAGATCTTTGAAGCGGAAGATTTCGGCGCGGAGTTCACTCCTGAACTAAGGGAACAGGAAGAGCGCATCCGCGCAGAAGCCGCGAAGCTTAAGAATTTATGAAAGCCGACACGGAGACGGGGAGACACGGAGACGCGGAGAATTATCGCCGTGTCCCCGCGTCTCCCCATCTCCGTGTCCGTTGCGAGAACCGTCAAAACCCAAATCGCACCTGTAGCTGGATGCGGCGGTTACCAGCCGCCGCACTACCACTCGGGCCAAAACCAAAACTCCCAGCCGTCGAGAACGACTCACCAAATCGCGTTGAACTCAAATTCCCAATCGGTTGCGACAGGTTAGTAGTATTCAAAAGGTTCTGAATGTTCACTGAGAACGTGAGGGTGTATTTCTTTTCCGGAGTTGGACCACTCGCAGGCTTCGCACCGGCCGGTTGCGCAGGTGGTGCTCCCGCAGGTGCTGCACCGCCGGGCTTTGGAGCGAGGTTCGCAGGAGCCGGGACGTTGCCGAATGCAAACGACCGGCTGATCCCGATATTCACGGAAAAGAAACTCGGACCTAAACCATAATTACGCGGAATCAATTCCTGTCCTGGATCTGGACCTAAATCGAAATCCCCAAAAGGCGTTTTTCTCAAATCTTGCGGATCGGTTTGCGCGGTCGCAAACGCGGGTCGTTCAGTGAAGAGCCCATCACCGTTGGTGTCGCGGCCAGTGACGATATTGAACGGCCTGCCACTCGAATACACGACAAACGGATTCAGATTCACTTTCAGTTTCGGAAGTATGAGTGTTCCTCCGAAGAAAAAGTTTGCGCTCGGAATAAACGAAACGCGCGAGTACTCGCTCGTCAGATCGTATGTATCAGCCGGAAAGCAGCTCGAGATCGAACCGAAAATGCAGTCAGTGTCAGTCTTGCCCTTGCCCGTACCAAAATTTGCAAAGACAGAGAAGCCCTTGCTCATCTGTCGTCGCACGCCGCCGAAAAACCGGTAGTCGTTAAACTTCGCACTCGATTCGTAGTAGTAAACGTCGCCGATATTTCCCATGGGACGAACTGCGCTGTTCGGATCAGCAGGATCGTACGTGCCGGGCAATGGAGAGTTGATATTTCGGACGCGAAGCAGATGCTTGCCGCGGTAGTTGAAGCCCACCAGGAATAAAGTGAACTTCGCCGGCAACTGTCGTTCGATGTTTATCGCGGTCATTACAAACGTCGGCGCCTGAAAATCGGGAGCGATACGCCGTACGATCTGTGGTGACGCAAACTGTGCGAGCGATTCGACGGTGGGAACATTCGTCACGCCATCGAGGGAGAATGTTGATTGGTCCAACAGCGCCGGATCAAAAACTCGAAAGTCGAGCTGATTGCTTCCGTTGAAGCGGTTCGCCAGGAGTGTTCCCCTCTCACCGAAGCGATCGTAAAACATTCCCATGCCGCCGCGAATCACCATCTTGGGTGACGAGCTCGACGGCGGCGCGCCGGGCACTAACGAGCCAACATTCGAGCCGCCGGGCGCCCATGCAAAGAAGAGACGCGGCGCGAAGTTGTAATTGCTGCTGATGTTTGTTTGACGCTCGTAACGAAATCCCATCGTGAACGTCAGGTTCGGACGAATGCGCCACTCGTCCTGCACAAACGCACCGAGGTCAGTTTGGCTGACTGAAGCTTCCGGATTTCCACCTGCGAGCGAGAACTGCGTCACGCCGCCTCCGAGCTCCCGCATTTCGGGATTGCCCTGGAACAGCAGCGTTCTGCGATAACGCTCGAGACTTGTGATGGGCACCGGCACCGGATTGCCGTTTGAATCGAGAACGATCTGGTTGTTTGCATTGAGTAGTGGAGCGTTGCCACCAGAGAACGTGAACGAGCCGCCAAAGTTCTGCGGCGAAAAATCAGTGATCTTCACACCGCGCAAGCGCACGCCGTAACGTAGAATGTGGCGGCCTTTGGTCCACGTGGAATAGTTTTGCAACTCCCAACGATCCTCGTTGTTATGTGCGAGTCCGATCTGCGAACCGCCGGAGATAAACGAATCCTGAACCGTGATGGTTGGAATGCTATTGTTTCCGTCCTGCTCGGATCGATTTCGAATGTACTGAAAACGCGTCTCGTTCATCATCGCCGGACTGATGATGGCGGTTTCAGTGAGTTGAAACGTTTGCGTCGTGTTCGCGCGGTCGAAAGCGCGTTCGGGCAGTGAAAAATCTGAGGCGCCGATGTTCTGGGCGTTACTGCGCGAGTAGGAGTAACGGACGACGAGCGTGTTGGCAGTGTTCAACTGGTAATCGAAACGCGGACTGAACGAAAAGAACTTGTTCGGAACAAGCAACGCGAGGTTGAAAGGCGTCGGCGAGAGCGATGAATTCAAAACTGTTGCGTTGATGATTGCATTGTCGTCAACAATGCGTCGCTGAAAATCTATAAAGAACGACGACTTGTTTTTCGCAATCGGTCCACTCAGGCTGCCGCCGAAATATCTGACCTGAAAAGGAGCCCGACTCGGCGCGAATGGATTGCGCGAGTTCAAACTCTCGTCGCCAAAGTTGTAGAACGTGCTGCCGCGAAGTTTGTCAGCACCGGGCTTCGTGAAAATCTCGATGTTGCCAAAGCCCAGGTTGCTGTTCTCTGCGTTGAATGGATTCTGATTGATACGAACCTCGCGAATGGACTCTTTCGGAGGCATGCGGCCGCCTGTGAAACCGTCGATAAAAATCTGGCCGCCGTTTGGACCAGCCGATGGACCAGCCATCGCCTGCACTGCCGATGCAAGCGCGTCCGGATCGTCTGGCAACACGTCGAGGTCCTGTCCTTTAAGGACTACAGCATCTGCATTGTTCTGCGGATCGGTGTTGAGACCTTGTTCTTCGGTGACTGTGATCACCTGTTTTTCTAAAGTGACGACTAAACGGACGTCGTGAGTGGTGCGTGGTCCGGCATTGATAGCCAGTTCAGTTTTTTCGTACGGAGTAAAGCCGGGAGATTCGACACGTAACGTGTACGGTCCCGGGAGGAGTGAACTGAAATTGTAGATGCCTTCTGCGTTGGTCGTTGCGGTTTTTTGCGTCGCATCCGCGGCGATAAGGGTCACTGTGGCGCCGACTACAAGCGCGCCCATCTCATCGCTCACGACGCCACGCAACGATCCCGCACGCTGCTGGGCCAACGCCATTTGAAAACAGAAGCTCAGCAGACAGATGAGCCCGAGAAAAGTCTTCCAATAAATTCGAGGCATCTTATTCTCCGATCACGTTTAGAGTTCAAGGAAGATCTCTCGCGCAAAGGCGCAAAGCGCTACCGCGTTCCTAAAGGGCTTTCTTTGCCGCCTTTGCGCCTTTGCGCGAGAAATATTTCTTCCCCACCAGTGCACAAATGCAATTTGAGTACTTTTCGGGCAAAGCCGGCTGAACTCTGAACTAAACTGCGTGAATACTTACGGCCCACCGAGACTCATCGCGCCCAACGAAACCGCGGTCGCGCGTCCGCTCTGAGCGTTCTGAAGCAAAGGTCCGACGCCGCTGACGACAGCAATCGCCGTAACGCGCGCGGGATCCGCGCTTTTTGAGCTCGAGATGATGATCGACTCACCGGGCTTCAACTCTTGAAGCGCGAATGTGGGAAGCTGATCAAACATTTCCTGCAAATCACCGCTGGTCTTTGCAGGAGGAGTTTTGGCAGTCGCATCCGGTTTGCCCGGCGTCAGTGCCGTCACCATTTCCGGCGTCAGACGGCGCATCGAAGAGTCGTTACTGATGACGATCGTGACGGGCTGTTGGTTCTGAAGATCTTTGATCTTGATCTCTTTCTTCTCTGCGTCGATCTCCGTGATCGAGCCGCTGATCGTTTGGAACGCGCCGGTTACGATCTCTTCCGGGGTGAAACGAGCGCCATCAGCGCTTTTTGTTCCGAGTGCTCGTAGTTGATCGCCTACTTTCAAATCGGCGAAAGAACCCGGTTTCGCGTCGCTGAAGCGAATCGAATCGGGCGCATATCGTTGAAACTTCGTGTCGCCGGTTGACGCAATCACAATTGGCTTCGGACCTTCAGCCGTTCGTGCATCGACCGTGATTTCTTTCGTGTCTGCATTCAACGCGCTGATGGTTCCAGCGATGCCACGCGTTTTCCATTCGCTGCGCTCGCGTTCACGCTTATCGGCGATGTCGCCCTTGTTCATCACATAAAACTCGAGCGCGGGCACGCTCTTCCGATCTTCCGACATGCGACCGCGCGCAAACACACTGTCGCCCACGGCGAAATCGGTAGGCGCGATCTTGATGAATTTGTCCTTCGTCTTCTCACCCGGTGGAATTCGCATGAACACGGTCTTGTCGCTCAGCGTCACCGTGACCTGGCTACCGCCGGCGGTCGTTACAATTACCTGCCGTGTGTCTGGTTTGAAATCAGAAACGACCCCCATCACGCTCAGAGCCGTGATGGCGGGATCAGATGAAGGCGCCGGTGTAGGCGCGGTGGTTTGTGCTGACAGAACGGGTGCGCTCGCGAGCAAGGCAAGCGTGCACAGCACACGTAGGCTGCGAAACTTTCTCATGATTTAACCTTGGCTGTATTCGCAACTGATTTCCGCTCAAAATCAGTGGGATTCGGCGCTCAATGAGGTAAACACCGCACAGTTTGAAGTTTGTGACAGGAAAGTTTGGCCACAAAACGGCACAAAAAGCCCAAATGATTTATTAATGCTGTTGTGCTTTTTGTGCCTTTTGTGGCTGAACCTGTTGTAGCACTAGTGACCGAAAGCGTAGAGAGCGCTACGGGTTCTTATGTAAATCCGGCCGTCCGCGATCGCCGGAGTTGCGTAGCACTCATCGTCGAGTTCGTTTACTGCGAGCACTTCCCAATCGCCGGTGGCTTTAACCACTGATACCTGCCCGCCCTGCCCGACCAGAAACACCTTGTCATCCGCAGCAACAGGGGATGAGAAGTATTTGTCGATCGCGCCGTGAAGACGTCCTTGTTTGATCACGTTCCCGGTAGCCGGGTCGAACGAAAGCAAGATGCCGCTGTCGTTAATCATGTAAAGCACGTTGCGATACAGGAGTGTTGAAGGGACCTGCGGCACTGGTTTTTGATAACGCCACCGGATGGCGTTCGCGGTCTGATCGCCCTGACCACCCATCTTGATGGCGAGTAGTCCATTCTCCGAAGCCATCATCGCGCGAAACACTTCCCAATCCTTCGCGTCGAGCTTCTCGTTGCGATCCATATCGAAAGCTTCAAACGCCGCGGTTACCATTCGCGCCATCGATCCACGCGGCGCGTCGGCGGGCATCTCAGCCTTCGTGATCATGTGGTCCTTGTCTTTGTCATGCGCCGCAAGTGCCTCTTCAAACGAAATGGTTTTGACCTGTTGTCCCGGTTGATTTTGTGGGAAGCCCCAACCATTAATGTAGAGATACTCGCTATCATGACTCGCAATCGACTTCATCTCGCATGCAAGACCACGTACCCACCAAACTCTTTTGCCATCAGCAACTGAGTACGCTGAGAGTTGAAACGACTCGGGAACGATGATCTGCTTCGGACCGCGCGGAGGTTGATAGACAATCGGCGTCGAATAACCCGAGATGACGATCGGACGCTCGACTTTCCAACGCACACGCCCATTGTTCTTATCAACTGCGATCATGTACGACGCAGGATGGTCCTGATCGACAGGAAGAATTACTTTATCGTCGACGAGAATCGGCGACGCGCCGAAACCGTAGAACATGTTGAATGGACCAAGCGGCAGTTTCCAACGCTCTTTGCCGGCACCGTCGAACGACACAAGCCCATAGTCCTGGAAGAACACGTAGACGTTGGTGCCATCGGTGACAGGAGTCGGCGACGCAGGACCGTTGACGTTCTGCAAACGCCCGGCAGTTGTGCGAGGCACGGGGCGACGCCAGAGAATCTTTCCTGTCTGACGATCGAGCGCAATCACGAGAAGGGTGTCTTTTTCGTGCGCAGTGACGAAGATCCGATCGCGCGTTAGTACGGGCGACGAATGTCCCGGCGGGAGCTCCGCTTTCCAAACGACGTTCTTGTTCGGACCAAACTCGGTCGGAAGATTCTTCGTTTCAGAGACACCGGTTCCATTTGGTCCACGAAACTGAGACCATTCATCTGCAAACACAGACGTAAACGTCGACAAGAGTATTAGTAGTGCAATCATGGCGCAGATAATACAGCCTTCACTGCCGGGGGTAAATATGTGTAATCTGTGCAACCAAAAAACTGGAGATTGGTTCCCGATGCTGAAAATTATCCTTATCCTCCTTGTCATCGTTTCACCCGCACTCGCCCAGAAGCCGCTGCTGCAAAAAGGACGGCAAGTGCTGCTTGATTTCAGAACCGACAGAGCCCACCCGGCGCCGAAAATTTCAGCGGCAACTGAAAGAATGGTTTTGTCGAGGTTGTTCCCCAAGTATCTGAAAGATTCAAGCCAATGCAATCAGCAATTCGATGCGAGCAATAATTCAGACTACCTGGCAGCCGCTCGCAAAGCGGGCGAGATAGTTCCGGCCATCTTTACGGTCGCGACTGGGAGTTTTACTGCTGCTGGACAACAGCAGACGCTCTATGTGATCTCAGTCGGCGAGTGTAACGCATCACATGCCGACGCGTTCGGGACGAAGCGAGTCGCAATCTTCTCTGGTCAACGCCTCGTCGCAGACATCGATGCGGATTTTAAGAGCGACGTCGAGAGCAAAACTGATCTGAACAGCGACGGTATTGACGAGTTGTTGATGACGAGCGTCGATACGCATCAAGGCGTTGTCGAAGAAATGGCGACGCTGGTTACGTTTCAAAATGGGCGCCGGCAAGTGATTCACGATTTTAGTTTGGTCAGCGAAGACTCCTGTGCTTCGCTGATGCCCGGCAGCGCTTCAAAAGCTTCTGTGCTCTACATGACGGTCGACGCGCCAGGCACCATGCCGAAATTTACTGTCGAGACTTACAAGGCAGGTTGTAACAAGAACAAGCGTTGGCGATTGGTATCGCGCGGGCCGGTACGGTAAAACCTTTCCAAATCCACGATGAAATGAAAACGCTCCTTTTCTCATTAGAGAGTGTTCAGGGCTATCTGTAGTTTTGCCCACCCTCTCGACGACTCTGACCTGAGCCGCCGCAAGGGCATCTTTCTACGAAAAAGGAGCCTCCCGAATGAGCCGAGTATTGACTGCCTTTATTCTGGTTTTCACTGTAAGTTGGACAGCCTTTCCACAAGCACAAACACCTGATCCGGCATTACAAAACGCGGCAAAGGATGGAGCCCCGATACGAACAAAGATCACTGTCTTAGGCAATGTAACGGCTCAGGCCGTTCTCATTCCTCGTATAAACGCTCGCCGTATTTTTGGGGCCGAGATTGCCAATAATTATGCGGTAATTGAGATAAACGTTGGAAATAAGAGTCCAGATGCTGCCCTGATAATCCACGGAGTCTTTATTGACTACAGCAAATGGGCCTTAAGCGGAAATTCGAGCCAACCGTTGAACATTGATGGAATGCTGCGAGAAACGGCAGAACCGTTTCAAGCGGCGACCAAATCAAACCAGATCGCCAGTTTGGAGTATCGCGTGGTGCGTGGCCAACTGCTCGACGCTCAGAATTGGACAGCAAGAAATTGGACGGTGCGGATCTTGACTTTCGCGGGCAGCCTGGCCAGCGCATTCTCGTTCTCGATTGGCGAGAAGGGTATCGTGAAAGGACTTCAGGCTTTCGGCAGCGTTGGCGTCCCTGGTTTAAAGGAAGTCTGGCCCGATGCCACAATTGAACAACTCAACCGCATCAGCGACTTCGGCTATCAGACTAATAAGGTGATTCCAAAACAAGGGGCCGAAGTCATCGTTGGCTTCTTTCCCATCGATCGCTTTCTGACGCCTGGCTTCAAACAGCTCTTTCTAAAATCCCCTGCTTTGTTTTTTGCGCCACTGCAAATGCTCGTCGATCGGAAGCTCAAAGGTGATGTCAACAAACTATTGAAAGGAATTAACACCAACCTCTCGGTAGACACACTTGCACCGTTGCTGCCCTGCTACCTTCAGATTACTCACGCGCTGAAACACGGCATGGACCAGCACCGGCGAATTCGGGGCTTCAGAATTCAGAACCAAACGAAGGGGTGTGAGGGCAAATTTGGATTAAAAGCGGTAACCCATGATGCCAAAGCTACTGAAGACCAAAAGAATGCGGTATTCGAAGTAGTTAACGAGACCAATTTCGATAACTTCGCCGCACTCGATTTCATCAGCCAGATGAGTTTGAACTCAGTAACTGTTGTCGTCGATGGAGTCATGACTGTCGAAACCTTAACGATACCTGCGAAGCTCGATGCCATTATATTTGATAAAGACGCGGATTGCGGCGACGCTTCTCAGCCGTGCTTCTGGTCAGATGTCCTGAGTGCGGAAGGATTGCGGTTCGGAACAATAGAGGGAGCCTATCTAACGGGCGGAGAAGTCGAAATTCTTAACGCCAACGAACTCGGAATAACTGAGGTGAAAACTATTACCGAAGGATCCAGCGATCAGGAACTTAATTTCTCTTTCAAGTTGACCAAACCAGTTCCATCGCAAACAATCCTTAAGGTCAGGGTAACTAAACCTCAGCAAGGCGACACTGATCCGCCGCGTCGCGTGGTTAGTTTGACGCGTGACGTTCCGATTAGTTATTCGAAGGTTCCGCCCACGATTAAAGATGCTATTCGCGACGGCAAAATCGTGACAGTTACGGGCACCGGCTTTGCTCCTCTGCTGCCAAACTTTCCGATCGTGGTTAAACTTTTGACACCCGATGGAGAGGAAGTCGAAGCCACTCTTGACGAAGTGCGAGACAACCAGTTGAAGCTGACGATCCAGGGCGACCCCAAACCCGCCGATCTCTTTGAAGTACAGGTGACAGTCGGTCCCTTCGCACCTGTGACACTCAAAGTGACCAATAAGCCTGCTCAATAAACAAAGCTGGTCAGCGATATCAATGTTGATGTCGCTGACCACCTTGCCTTTCTTTTTTGCAAACTGGTAGCTTGTGGGCATGCATGCCCCAACTTTCGAAGACGTCGTCGCGGCGCGTGAATTCATCGCGCCTTACTTGCCCAAGACTCCACTCATTCGCATCAACGCAATTTCAGAGCAGCTTGATTGCGACTACTACGCGAAGCTGGAGAACCTGCAACCAACCGGTGCTTTCAAAGTTCGCGGCGGAGTCAATCTTGTCGGGACTTCGAGTGATGACGAGCGGCGGCGAGGAATGATTGCTGCTTCAACAGGGAATCATGGCCAGTCGGTCGCTTATGCGGGTCGGCTGTTTGCGACGCGCGTGGTCATATATTCACCTGCTGAGAATGTTAACCACGCGAAGATGCAGGCGATGCGCAACTTCGGAGCAGAAGTTCGGCTTCACGGTCACGACTTCGACGAAGCGCGGGAAGAATGTGAGCGTGTCGCAGCAGAGGAGGGCTTTCGTTACGTTCACTCTGCAAATGAAACGAAGTTGATCGCAGGTGTCGGAACGATCGGTCTCGAGATATTTGAAGATCTTGCTGATGTTGACGTCATTATCGCCCCGGCAGGCGGAGGAAGTTGTGCTTCGGGTAATTGCATCGTGGCGAATCAACTTAATCCGAATGTTCGAGTGATCGCTGTGCAGTCTGAAGGCGCGCCCGCGATGTGGCACGCGTGGCGGAATCGATCGTTGGAGCCTTACCCGACGATGAAGACCGAGCACGAAGGTCTCGCGGCGCGCGTTCCGTTCGAGATGACGAATAAGATTCTCTGGAAACTGCTGAGCGACTTTGTCCTTGTGACTGACGCGGAGATCAACGAAGGGATCACGTTACTCGCGCGTCACGCGAAACAACTTGTTGAAGGCGCGGGCGCCGCTTCACTCGCCGCCGCGATCAAGCTTCGCGATAGTCTGCGTGGTAAGAAAGTCGTCGGCGTTGTGTCTGGCGGGAATCTCCCGCTCGAACGTTTCGCTGCGTTAATAAAAGCCTGACATGATTCTCGATTGTGAGGGCTAAAGTCGTTTCACATTCCAACCTGAAAACGGTTTGACAGTGGCGCAGCTCGGGCTCCCGTCTTTACGTTTGCCCGGAACGCTCGTCACTAAAACATTTTTCCCGCTCGACGCTTGCTTCACTTCGTCCCACGTAATCCCACGCAACGGGACCTTCAAACGCCGGCTCCACGGTGTACCGGTCTGTCCGGCGAAGGTGCCGATACCGATATACACAAAGCGCTCTTGCGGCGGGCCCTGAACGAATGGACCAAGAAATACCGGCTGTCCATCCTTACCCTCCTTAACGCGTGCACTAAACTCAAATTGCAGATCCCCGGTTTTTGATCTCTGCGTTTGTATCACTTCGTAGTTCGAACCACCGCCCTTCTGCAATCCAAAATCAATGCCGGGAGGCGGGCTCTCCAGAATGATGCGAAAGTTTAGTTCCTGATCCATGCTGCTTTGCCTCAAGCGCCGAAGGCGCAGAATTGATAGCTATGGAACGCGAGCGCCAAAGGCGCGAAATATGATAGCCAGGGGCAAGCGCTGAGCGAAGTGAAGCGCGTCGCCCCTGGTAGCCGGATTAAATTGAGAGAGCACTGAAAGTGCAAAATATGATAGGCCTTCAATGATTTATTTCGCTCTTTCAGAGCTCCACGGCCATTCGTCTTTTCGTCCCAGGGGCGACGCGCTTCGCTTCGCTCAGCGCTTGCCCCTGGCTATCACATTTCGCGCCTTTGGCGCTGTCTGGCTATCACATTTCGCGCCTTTGGCGCTGTCTGGCTATCATATTTCGCGCCTTTGGCGCTGTCTGGCTATCATATTTCGCGCCTGTGGCGCTGGCGGACTGATTTTGCGCCCTTCGGCGCTGGGCAAACCCACTTGAACTCCGAACTTTACACGCGTTATTCTCTGCTCGCGCACAGGGCGCAACCCGTCCGCGGGCAGAACTGAGTTCACCTGACTAGACGATACTTTCAGGTTCCGATGCGAACCTCCTTTCGCCCGAACAGCGGACAACGGGCACAGAATGAGGAGGCTCGTATGTCTGATCAAAACAATCTTCCAGAACCGGCCCGTCACTTTCCAGTTCGTCCAGATCTGGACCAGCTCAAACATCAAGCAAAAGACTTATTACGAAAGATCCGTCGCAGTGACGCGGACGCACTCGCCGAGTTCAATAAATTTCATCCGCGTGCCGACGCGGATCCGGCGAACATAAAACTTTCCGAAGTGCAGTTTGCACTCGCGCGCAGTTATGGCGCCCCAAGCTGGCCGCGCATGGTCCAATCATGCAATCTCATCGACGCGATTTGGCGCGACGATCTTGAAGCAGTGCGCACGTTAGTAACTAAGCACCCAAACCTGCTGCACGAGAACGCGGGAATTCGCAATCGTAACTGGGGACCGCCCTTGAGCTACGCAGCGAACCTGGGCCGCGATGAGATTATCAAGATGCTCTACGATCTCGGCGCGCGCGATCTCGAGTCGGCGATCGATCGCGCTGTGTTGCAGAGCAAGATCGGCACCGCTCGAATGCTGTACGCGTTGATGGGATCACCACCGATTCCCGAAGGCGCGCTTGGTGGACCAGCTTATACATTAAGCGCGTCCGGTACGGAGTTAGTTCTCGAACTCGGAGCGCAGGTAGTTGATGAAAACGGCAACCGGCTCGCGCCAGTTGATGTCGTGCTCGAGAGTGACAGCCGCAATCCGGAAGCAAAACATCGGATCCTCGAGATGTACGTGCAACACGGACTCGAATTGCCTGACACGCCGGTGATGGCGCTGCATCGGGGTCGCATCGATCTGCTCGAAGCACACCTCCGCCGAGATCCGAAACTACTGCAACGAACGTTCACGCACGAAGAGATCTACCCTCCCGATCTCGGATGTCATGACGAAGTACTTGCAACGCAGGGCACACCGCTGGCCGGCACAACTTTGTTGCACATGTGCGGCGATTACAACGAGCTCGACATCGCGCGTTGGCTGCTCGAACGTGGGATGGATCCGGATGCGAAAGCGGCTGTTGATGCGGACGGATTTGGTGGACACACCGCACTATTTGCGACAGTAGTTTCGCAGCCTAATTACTGGATGAACTTGCAGCGCCGGCCGCAGGTTGCGCCGTTCACGCAGTTGCTGCTCGATCGTGGAGCCAATCCGAATGTACGCGCTTCGTTACGAAAGAAGCTTCATCCCGGATACGGGCCAAGATTTGATGTTGAAACAACTTACGAGTATCGAGGTATTACGCCGCTCGGATGGGGCAGGCAGTTTCACGCCAAAATGTTTGTTAGCGAACCCGCGATGCGATTGATCGAAGAACGTGGCGGCAAGGAATAGCGGCCCGGCATTTGCTCACCCATGGGCGTAACCAACGGCACCACAACGGTGTCTTGAATATAGGTCGGGCTCTCCCTGAGAACGGGAGGGCCCGACTATTTTTTTGGAGGTAAAGAGATAGAAATGAAACGAGTACTGGGATTTGTGTTGGCACTGGTTTCAATGGGTTTTGTCGTCTCGGCAGAGGCTAAGACGTCGAATGTACGCGCTGAAAACAGCACTATGGCGAACGCAGCACCGCAATGGCAACGCGATCGTTATGGAAGGCGTGACGATGACCGTCGTTACGATCGGCGCTACAACCGGCGTCAGCGGACGTACTCCCGCGTCGTGCGTTATGGACGCCGTCTCTACCGGGAGACATATCTGGTGACGTATTGGGGAAATGGTCGAACCAATACACGTTTAATCAACCGTACGCGCATCGGCTAACCAATAAGAACCGCCGCGATGGAAACGTCGCGGCGGTTTTTAATTTCAGCGCGAACTGCGAAGTCTATTTCAGCTGCTTCGCGGCGTCGAGGATTTGTTCGGGCCGCGCACGCACCATGTAGTTTTCTGTCAGGTTTACCCATCGCACAGTGCCTGACGGGTCGATTAAAAACTCCGCCGGACGCGCGATGTCTTTGCCACCTTCTCCTGCACCCGCATGGACCAGGTCATAGCGCCGGATTACTTCTGCATTCGGATCCGAAAGCATCGTGAATGTGTAGCCTTGTTCCTGAGCGAGCTTACGCGACTCTTCTGGACTGTCGATGCTGATCGCGACCGGGCGTATCCCTGCTTCTTTTAGTTCTTGACTCTTTTCAATACTCCGCAACTCGGAGTTGCACAGCGGTCACCAGTAACCTCTATAAAAAACCAGCAACACACTCTTTGGCGCACT
The DNA here is from genome assembly GCA_963728575.1 of uncultured Acidobacteriota bacterium. Lineage (GTDB taxonomy): Bacteria > Acidobacteriota > Blastocatellia > Pyrinomonadales > Pyrinomonadaceae > PSRF01. The sequence continues at coordinate 82,484 of CAVSKT010000010.1, read as the reverse complement.
ACCGTTCACAGGCGTCGCAAGTAGCTCATTGAGACTGACCTGCTTTCCGCTTGTATCCTGGAGTGTGAACTCGGGTGCTTTCTGGCCCACCTGAGGCGCCCCTGTTGACGGCGGCAGCCAACGCGAAAACACGAAAACTGAAAAGATAAAAAGCGCGATAAACGCGAAGCTGAAGAGCGCGACTAGCGAAGTAACAACCTTCGAGACGACAGGGCGTCGTCGATCCGAAGCAAAGCCACGGCGAATGCCCATAACCAGCAACACTGCTGCGACCAGAAAGATCAGCAGGTTGGCCCACGGAAAATCGCGCGTCGCGGGAATCCACACGAACACCCATAAAAAACTAAAACCGCCTAAAAGGGTGAGCAGTAAGCCCACCCAAAGCGGCCAATTGAAACGTCGAACGTTCGCCGTCATAGATCCACCATTACTTTGAAACCGCCATAGACCATGCGCTTGACTTCGAACGGCATTCCTTTGCCGTCCATCATCTCCTTAATGCGCGGATCGTTCATTATCTGCTTGTTCACTTTGTCGCGATGCGCACGCGACTTGTAGACGATGAACGAGAAGAATGGAACTTCTCCTGGTTTAAGTTTTACCGCTTTTGTGAACGGAACGCCCCACGTATTTTCGAGGTCATCACCAATCGCCTCGATGTATTCCAGAGCGCCATATTCTTTCCAGATCTTCCCTGCCTTCTGTGCGATGCTCTTGTAGAGCTTCACATTGTTTTCAGGGACAGGCACCACAAATCCATCAACGTATCTCATCTATTCTCCTTTTAGACTTTCTATTCGCAGTTCACCATCTGTAATGATTTCAACGAAGTGGGCGCAACTTCCACCGTCCATACGCAACGAATGCGCAGAGAAGCCCCGTAATAAGAGGGCTGATAGCCGGCAGAATTCCGTGATCCTTGGCTGTGATCGCAACTGCTCCAATCATAATGATCGCGAGCCCGGCGGCGGCCAGCGGCGTTAATTCCTGGCGCCGGTGAAAGATACCTGGAAGGACCAATCCAAGCCCGCCAAGCGTTTCGCATAAGCCGATAAATTTGAGAAACAGCGCCGGAAACTGAGTCGACCCCGGCGGCGCCTGGGCCATCAGCAGATCCGCCGGTATCACGAGCTTCATGATGCCTGCGAACAAGAAGAGCAATGCCAGAAGTATTTGGAGAATCCAAAGTAGAATATTCATATCGGTTCCTTAGTAGTTTAAGCTGCAACGCTGGTGCGCAAAGGAATCAATGCTCGCAACCTCGCGTCGCGCAAGTAAAGTCCAAGCCAGAGCAAAATCCCAAAAATCACTGGAAAGACAATTGGAAACACACCTTCAGGGGCACGTACGTGCGTGGCAACTGCGCCTCCGAGATATCCTGTCAATAAGATTGCGCCGAGAATTGACGTCGCCGGAATCAAGTAAAGAATCGTGCACACGATCAAAACGACACCGATCGGAACAATGACGCTTTCGGAATATCCGAGCTTTACAGTGGCGTCCACGACTACCGCCGGCTTCACGAGCTTCATCGCGCCATCCACCAAAAGAAACAGTGCCGGCAGGTAACTCACGATTCGTCCAACCCATAGATTTGTTTTTGAAACTTCAGTCATCTTCGCCTCCACTGACTTTGCCCGAAAGTGCCTTAAGCGGAGAAAATGTCCCACGCAAAGGCGCAAAGCGCTACGCGTTTCCAGGGGTTTTCTTTGCCGCCTTTGCGCCTTTGCGCGAGAAATATTTCGTCGCTACATGCGGCTCGAATACTTTTCGGGCAAAGCCCCTCCAACTATTGCTGTGGCAATCCCTCGATTTCGAGCACTGGACGGATCTCAATGGTCCCAATTTTCGATACCGGAACGCGCTCGGCAATACTCATCGCTTCGTCTAGGTCTTTCGCGTCGATCAAATAATAGCCGCCAAGTTGTTCGCGAGTTTCAGCAAATGGGCCATCAGTAACGAGACGTTTGCCGTTGCGCACTCGCACGCTGGTTGCAGTTGCAACGGGATGTAACGGACCTGCCGAAATGTACTTTCCACTCGAACTCAGATCCCGTGCGAGTTGTGCTGATTCGACGTAGCAATGTTCCCGTTGCGTCTCGCTCAATGCTTGTTCATCCAGGTAAACCAGCAACATGTATTTCATGTTAATTTTTGTGCCTCCACCGGTTAATCGAACGGGAGTTTCTCGAATCGACACCTCAGGTTGAATTTTTTATTATCAAATGTGCTTCCGAACCCCAACGTTGCTGTTGACGCGGTATATCGCTCTGACTGGGGCCGGATTGTCGCAACTCTAATACGTCAGTTTGGCGATTTCGAGCTGGCCGAAGATGCCGCGCAGGAGGCCTTCACGGCAGCCGTCGATCAGTGGCGGACTGACGGCGTGCCCGAATCTCCCAGCGCCTGGATCATTCAAACGGCAAAACACAAGGCCATCGACCGCCTGCGACGGCAAACGCGTCTGAAAGAAAAGCTCGAAGCCGATCCGGATTTCGCGGCAGAGCCAATCGTTGAAGCTCCAACTCTCGACCTTGGAGAAATTCCCGACGATCGACTGCGTCTGATTTTTACCTGTTGCCATCCGGCATTATCGCTCGAAGCTCAAGTGGCGCTCACGTTGCGCACTCTCGGCGGACTTCAAACTGACGAAATCGCGCGCGCGTTCCTTGTTCCGACAGCAACCATGGCCCAACGGCTCGTGCGAGCCAAGCGAAAAATTCGCGATGCCGGAATTCCGTTTAGCGTTCCTGATACGAGCGAGATGCCGGAGCGTCTCGACGCCGTGCTGACTGCGATCTATCTCATCTTCACCGAAGGCTATGCTCCAACTCGCGGTGAACCACTCGTTCGCGCTGATTTGTGCGCGGAAGCGATTCGCCTCGGACGTCTTGTCAGAACACTACTCACCCCCGCACCTGCTGAAGCAACCGCGCTCGTCGCGCTCATGTTGCTACACGACTCACGGCGCGAGGCTCGACTTGACGAAGACAATAATCTGGTTGTGCTCGAGGAACAGGATCGCACGCTTTGGAATAGACCACAAATTGACGAAGCGCTGGCTTTGGTCGAAGAAGCACTTCGCGGTGAGCCTGGTCCATTTGCACTCGAAGCAGCGATTGCGGCAGAGCACTGCAAAGCGGCCCGAGCTGAAGACACGAACTGGGCGCAGATCGTCGCACTCTACGACACTCTGGAACAACTGATGCCCTCTCCGATCGTGTCGCTAAATCGTGCGGTCGCGATCGCAATGGCCAGAGGACCGCAACCCGCACTGGACTTGATGGACGAACTTGCCGCGTCGGGTGAGCTCGACGACTATCACTTGCTTCACGCAGCGCGCGCCGACATGCTGCGGCGGCTGGGAGCGAACGAAGAAGCGGCGCAGAGTTACAAAACTGCGCTCGGTTTAGCTAGTAACGATAGTGAGCGCAGGTTCCTCGAACGCCGCCTCCGCGAAGTGCAGTCACTGCCGCAATAAACGGTTTAGCCACAAAAGGCACAAAAGTCACAAACAGAAGAGCCTGGTTAATACTTTGTGTTTTTGTGCCTTTTTTGTGGCTAATGAATCTGACTAACCTCCGTGCCCGCCGGCTGCCAAACGTTTCTCGATTTCTTCTGGTGTTACGTCTTCCTTATGAGTCGCCACGGTCCAGACATGTCCGAACGGATCGGTCAACGTACCGGATCGATCGCCATAGAACTGATCCTGTAATGGTTTCAATTCTGTTGCACCGGCTTCGATCGCCCGCTTGAAAATCGTGTCGCAGTCGTCGACATAAATCATGATCCCTACGGGGGAACCGCCGAGGGATTTCGGTCCGCGGTATCCCATTCCCGGATTTTCGTCGGAAAGCATGAATGGCGAATCACCAATCTTCATTTCGGCGTGGCCGATCTTTCCTTCGTGTTCCATCCGAAATAGTTCGGTTGCTCCGAATGCCTGCTTGTAATACTCCAGTGCCTTCGCTGCTCCATCGATGACCAGATAAGGAGTAATCGAGTGGTATCCATCCGGAATCGGTTTTACATCTGCCATAATTATTCCCCTTTCGTTTTTTGAGTTGTGGTTTTCAATAAACCTTTCTTGTCGAGAAAAGCGATCACAGCATCGTTGAACTGCTTCGACTTCTCGATCATCAGGAAATGGCCCACGCCTTCCCACCATTGAATCTCGACGTCAGGAGCAATGCTGCGCAAAAACTCGTCAGTATCCGCCGGCCAAAAGGGCGACTTCGCAAGGATCGCAAACACCGGCACGTTAATCTTGTCAGGACCATAAAGCGACTCCAGGTTCATATTTTCCATCGCGCTGAGGAGTACGTGCTGTGGCGTGTTTTCAAACGACGCCATTATGCGTTCCTTTTCAGGCGCAGGCATCGTCGGGCCCATCATTTGCGCAAACATTGGCGTCGCTATCTCTTTGTAGTTTGGCCCCTTAAACATCGCCACAAATTGCTCTCGCATTTCCTTAGTGCCGAACGGTCGTAAGCCGCCGTCAACAATGACGATGCCGAGCGTCTTCTGCGGATACTTGCGATAGAACTGTCGCGCGACAGGTGTCCCCATGCTGTGACCTGCGACTACCGCACGCTCGACTTTTGCGTCGCGCATTACGGCGTCGATTGCGCCGGCAAACAGATCCATCGTGTATGAAACTTTTGGTTTAGCGCTCTGGCCGTGCCCCGGAAGATCCAGCGCGATCACTCTGGTGCGCTTCGCGAGGTCGGGAATCTGATCGCGCCAGCTATCGATATTGCAACTCCAGCCATGAACCAGGACCACAGCCTCCGAACCTTTGCCGTAGCTCTTGTAATGGATGCGTATATCGCCAAGGTCCGTGAACTGCGATTCTCCATCGAAAGCCGATGCCGGGCTGAGAGCCACAAAGATCACAAGAACGACCCATAGATATTTGAGATTGCTTTTCATAGTAAATTCCTTTTGACGACGACGAGTGTCATGTCGTCTGTAAGTGGGCGCGGGGCTGCAAAGTCCTGAACAGCACCGAGCACTGAAAACAGCACAGACTCGGCAGAGCCGCCCTGTGCGCGTCGGAACTCTGCTTCGAGCCGCGCGCTGCCAAATTCCTGATCTGCTGTGTTGAACGACTCTAAGATGCCATCTGAACACGCCAACAGCAAATCGCCGGCGTCTAATTTCACACTGCCACAATCAAATGAGAACAAAGGCATCACGCCGAGCACTGGTCCACCGTCCGACAACGACTCGAGTCGTCCATCAGCACGCAACAGCAAAGCGGCTGGATGTCCAGCGCTACAGTAGTCCAAATCCCCAGTGTCCGAATTCAACCGCGCGACAAACAAAGTGCTCAGCGGCTCTACTTCCGACAAGCGAGACATGTCGCGATTGACTCCGCCAACGATCGCTTCGGGATCGCTGTTCGCAGCCGTGTGCGTGCGAATCAAACCGATGAGGTGCGTGACCCACATTCCTGCCGCGAGTCCTTTGCCGCCGATGTCGCCGAGCGCGAGCACAAGACCATCACGCGTCTCCTCGACACTAAAAAAATCTCCAGGCAAATGACGAACTGCGAAGATCTCACTCGCGACATCGAAAGCTCCACGGCGCACGAGGCTCGGTGCGCACAAGCGTCGATGAACTTGTGCAGCCTCGAAGATCGCGGCGTTCAGCTCGGCGTAATCTCTCTGAAGTGTTTCGAGCCTGGAATCCGGGGAGACAACAAAATCATCTTCTAGTTTGACTGCTGGGAGAGCCATAACAGAAAACCTCAACCTACAAACTTATAGCCACTGCCATGAACGGTAAGTATGAAACGTGGTTCTTCGGGATTTGGTTCGAGTTTCTGCCGGAGATGAACGATGTGCGTATCGACCGTGCGAGTCGTCGGATAATTTTCATATCCCCACACGGCGTCGAGCAGACGATCGCGACTCAATGTTTCAACTGGATGAGCGATGAAGTAAGCAAGCAGCGCAAATTCTTTGGCTGAGAGATCGATCAGGTTTCCGCCGCGTCGAACTTCGTTGCTGCGAACGTTCACTTCGACGTCGCTGAACTTGTAGATCTCCGGTGCGGGAGCGGGTGATGAAACTCGCCGCAGCACGGCTTTCACACGCGCCATCAATTCGCGCACTGAAAACGGTTTTGTCACGTAGTCGTCCGCGCCGAGCTCGAGGCCAACGACCTTGTCGATCTCCTGACCGCGAGCGGTGAGCATGATGATCGGCACTGACGGACGTTTCGCTTTCAACTGTTTGCAAACGTCGAGCCCGCTCATGCGCGGCATCATCACGTCGAGCACGATGAGATCCGGATTGTCTGCCAGGGCACGCTCGAGTCCGCTGACGCCGTCTGCGGCGCTGATCACTTCGTAGCCTTCATATTCGAAGTTGTCGCGCAGCCCCGCGACCATCGCGGGTTCATCTTCGACGATCAAAATTTTGCTTTTCATAACCGATCCTTTTTCATCCGCGAAAATCCGCGGTTAAATCACCCCTCCTGAATGCGCCAACGGCAGCTTCATCGTGAACTTGCTGCCGCGCCCGGGTGTGCTTTCAACTTCGACCTCACCGCCATGCGCGTGAGTTATGTGGCGCACCAGCGACAACCCCAGGCCACTTCCCTTCGTGTTATGGACCAGCGTATCGCCCGTGCGATAAAACTTCTCAAAAATCCGCGCCTGCTCCTTGCGGTCAATGCCGATGCCACGATCGCTGACCTCGAGTTTGAGCACAGCGTTATCGCGATACAGCCGCACGCCCAGGAATTTTTCGCTGTCGGAATATTTCAGTGCATTGTTGACCAGATTGACAAGCGCTCGCGCGATCGCTTCGCGATCGACGCGTACAGTCGGAATTCCCGGATCGATCTTTTCTTCGAGCGCAAATCCCTGCTGCTCGATCTGAAAGCGATACGAGTCGAGCGTGTTGCGTACGAGCTCGGCGATGTCTGTCTCTCTGAAGTCGTATTCTTTCCTGCCGGCTTCAATACGAGAGAAGTCAAGAATGTTGTTGATTAGCGCGGTCAGCCGTTCACTCTCTTTGCGAATGATGCTGTAGTACTCGTTCTTCTTCTCTTGCGTTGTAATGCGGCCCAGCTCGAGCGTCTCTGCGTACAGTCGAATCAAAGCCAACGGCGTACGTAGTTCATGTGAGACGTTCGAAACAAAATCAGACTTCAAACGTGCAAGCGCGACTTGCTTGTTGACGCTGCGATACGTCAACACCAATCCACCGATCATCAAGACCGACAGAACAGCAAGGATCATAAGACTCTGAAAAACCCATCTATCGCCGAGTGCTTTCGCTGTTGTCCCCTGGAACTTGATGCCTAATTTAAGATTGCTAAAAACATCCGCAAGATTGCGCGAAACTTCCGGCTCTCCGCCGCTCCAACCCGGCGACATGGCGAGTGGATGATCGAGGCGTGAGCTCGTGGCGTCTCCGGGATAAATCATCATCGCCAGTCGCTGTTCTCTGTTTTCCCTGGCTTCTGCCGGTTTCAATTCATGAAACACTCCTGGAAAGAGTCCTCGCTGATCAGCGTCGACCTGTTTGGCGATCAACTCGTCGAGCATTTTTGGAAAGAAGGTCTTTTTGAGATAGCTCGGATCGAAAACAGCACCACCTAACACCACTCGTTCCTTCGGGAGGTATGGAAACGCGAAAAAACAAGTGGTCGTGTAGTGCATCTCACCGTCCGGTCCCCTGGATTCATTGCCATACCAACTGATCGCTGTTGGTCGTCTGTGCAACTCCTCCATGATCAGCTTGCCTTCCATCCCGAACCAGCCGCTGTAAAGCTTCTTGATGCGCTCATGGTCAGCGCGAAAACTCGGTTCATTCCAGAGCGCAGGTTGCGACTTAAGAATGATCTCGCGCCCCGCATCGAAAATGAACAAGTGTGAGAACCACGGTTGCTTGGTCAGAATTTCATCGAGCCGCTTACCCTTTTCTTCGGCGGTGGAGTTGTCATGCGGGAAGGCATCTCTGGCTTGTCCGGCGAGTTTGTAAGCCTTCTCATTCATCTGTTTTTCTGAGACGCCAAGGATGTACTCGAAGTCGCGATGGATCAGAGCTTCTACTTTCTTATCGCGCTTGATTGATTTGACGTGCATGAAGTTGACGTAGACGAGGGTCATGGCGGGCAACACCACGGCCAAACCGAGGGTAAGGATGAGTCGGAACCGCGTGTTTCCTTCTCTTTTGGATTTCATTCCAGCCTCCGCAGGTGGTTGCACAGCGGGCTGAGCATACGCCGCACGAAACCGGGCTGTGTCAAGGGGGAGTAAAAAGTTGTTAAGAGTTGTGAACTATCCGCGTGATCCGCGTTTATTTTAGGCCTAATTTCTTCATTCGATTTCTGAGGGTCGACGCGGGAAGACCCAGGATTTGCGCGGCGCCGCCTTTTCCGCCAATCACGCCGCGCGTCTGCTGGAGAACCTCTTCTATGTGCCGGCGTTCGACGTCTTCCAATGAAAGCGAACTCGGAGCCGGCCCTGTTCCGACTGGACCAGCAACCACGACGGACGTCGTCAATTTCAACTCACCCAGCGGCGCCTGCAACTCTTCGCCGCTCGACAGAATCACCGAACGCTCGAGAAAGTTTTCCAACTCGCGCACATTCCCCGGCCACGGGTAGTCGCAAAGCGCATCGACCGTTGCCTTTGGAATCTTATCGACGCGCTTGTTCATCCGCAGCGCGTGCTTCTGCGTGAAGTAACCGATCAATAAAGGAATATCATCCACACGCTCTCTCAGCGGCGGGATCACGATCGGAAAAACATTCAACCGGTAGAACAAATCACTTCTAAACTTCTTGTCCGCCACCATCTGAGGCAAGTCGACGTTCGTCGCCGCAATCATGCGCGCATCAGTTTTGATCGTGCGCGAACTACCAAGACGTTCAAACTCATGTTCCTGCAACACACGCAGTAGTTTCGGTTGCAACTCGAGCGGGATCTCACCGACTTCATCGAGCAATAACGTTCCCTTGTTCGCCAGTTCAAAACGTCCGACACGTTGCGCGATCGCTCCGGTAAATGCTCCCTTCTCATGTCCGAACAACTCGCTCTCCAACAGTCCCGTCGGAATCGCAGCGCAATTGAGTTTGACGAGTGTGCGTTCACGACGATTGCTGGCACTGTGAATCGCGCGCGCGATCAACTCTTTGCCGGTGCCCGTCTCCCCACAAAGCAAAACAGCGGAATCTGTCGGCGCAACGGTCGCTACTTGTTTCAGGATCTTTTTAAGACTCCCACTCTGCCCGATGATCTCTTCGAAGTTGTACTCGGTTTGAATCTCTTCTTCGAGATAAAGCTTTTCGCTGACGAGCTTGTTTTTCAACGCCGCCAGCTCGCGGAACGAAAGTGAATTTTCAACTGCGATCGCGAGCTGGCCGGCGATATGACAGAACAACTGCACATCGGCGTTTGTAAATGCACACTCGTTATGACTCGCAAGCGCAACAACGCCGAGTAAACGATCGTGCGAGATGAGCGGTACATTGCAGCTCGACCTCAACCCCGCAGCGTAAGCCTTCGCAACGATTTGAGAATCGTACTCGGCCGGATCGAGTCGATTGATCAGGACCGGCTGGCGCGTTTTTGCGGCCTTCCCTGCCGGACTGTCATCCAGCCCCATTACAAACCCTTCATCCGCATACGCGTGCTCCATCCACGGCGCGTTCAGCGTGTGAACTCTAAGCACTTTCGCCTCGTCGTCGTACAGTGCAATCGCTGCGACATCATGCGGAATAACTCGCTTCAGACACGTGGAAGTCGCGCCGATCAAATCCTTGATATCGAGATGAGACGTGACTGCGTTGGTGACTTCGAGCAACAGTTGATTGTGATCGCGCTCACGCTTCGCACGTTGGAAGTTGAGTGCGTTTTCGACACCGATCGCCACCTGGCTTCCGATCTGTTCGAGTAACTCAACATCGCGTTTCGTGAAAGCTGCTTCAGTTAAACTGCCGACGTTAAGCGTGCCCAGAACTTGTTCGTGAGAAATCAGCGGAACAGAAATGCCGCATCGAAGACCAGCGTTGTAGGCTTCACGAATGATTGGTGAATAGAACTCTTTGAAGTCAATACGCTCACGCATGACAGTTTGACGCGTGACTATCGCGATTCCCGGCGGCGTTCCGTCGAGAGGCAGGATCGAGCCTTCTTCCAACACACGACCTGGTATCAGTCCATCGAGTGCGTGAACGCGGAAGTGCCCTGTGTCATCGTCTTTGATTACGATGCTGGCGAAGTCGTGCGCTATAAACTTTCGCACCCACTCCGAAACCGCGAGCAGCACTTCTTTCAAACTGAGATTGGAGACAATCGCGTTGTTTACGTCGAGCAGGAGACGCAGCCGGTCGCGCTCATCAACAGCTTGCTGTTGGGAGATCTGGGGAAGCATTTGTGGAATAAGATGCCACAAAGACGCGCAAAAAGCACAAAACTTATGGCATTATGGCGCGGCTATGAAACACCTGACTATGGCTGAACTCGAAGCCGCTTTGGACCACCTGCGGGAAGCACCGAAGGATGAGGGAATTGTGCAATTAATCGTGCGACGGCCAAAGGTCGACGAACGAGAAGTGATGGACGAAGCTGAACTCGATCCAGTGGGCGGCCTGATTGGAGACAGTTGGAGCAAACGTGGAAGTAGTCGAACTCCCGATGGCTCGCCACATCCTGAGATGCAGATCAACATCATGAACGCGCGAGTCACATCACTCGTCGCGCAGGAGATGGAACGTTGGCCGCTCGCCGGCGATCAACTGTACATCGACATGGATTTGAGCAAAGAGAACCTGCCCGCGGGATCGCGGATAGCGATCGGTTCAGCCGTGCTTGAAGTTAGTCCACTTCCTCACACAGGTTGTCACAAGTTCGTGGCGCGCTTTGGTCTTGACGCGATGAAGTTCGTTAATTCAGAAGTGGGCAAGAAACTGTGCCTGCGCGGGATCAATGCGAAAGTGGTCCAGGCAGGTTCTGTTAAGGTGGGAAATAAAGCAATCAAAGTGGTGAACAGATAAACGCGGATAACACAAAATAATTATGATTCGTGTTATCCGCGTTAACCAGCCTCACGCGGCTCTTCTTCGTGCGTGACGTCCCTCAGCAAACTCCTCGATCATCTTCCTATTGAACGCAGGTATATCGGCAGGCTTCCGACTGGTTATTAAGCCGTTATCAACCACCACGTCTCTATCGACCCAACGCGCACCTGCATTTATCAAATCGCTTTTCAACGACGGCCATGAAGTAATTGTTCTTCCTTTTACTTTTTCAGAATCAATCAGTGTCCATGGCGCATGACAGATTGCTGCCACTGGTTTCCCAGTCGCAAAAAAACCATCGATAAACTCAACTGCTCGCATCATTGTTCGCAGTTGATCAGGATTTCTTACACCACCCGGCAGTAATAATGCGTCGTAATCATCAGAGCGCGCCCTGCTCAAGGGCATGTCAACAGTAAATACGTCTGCTTTTTCGTCGTGATTCCAACCCTGAACTTCAGGCTCCGAAGGTGAAACAATTTCCGTTATCGCGCCGGCTTCCTCCAACGCCTTTTTCGGTTCTGTCAGCTCCACCTGTTCAAAACCATTGGCGACAAGTATCGCCACTTTCTTTCCTTCCAGTTTCCTCTGCATGAGGTTCCTCCTTGTTCTATACAAACTTTTGCCGTGGAGCTATTGCAACTGGGATGAAGTGCGGCGACTCGACGCCGCTAGTCGGCGGATTCCGAAGCTTGGGCAAGTCGCCGCACTTCATACGTGCCCTGCTCTATCTGGCATTAAGTCACTTAGGCAACATAGGGGCCGCCCACTCGATCTCAAAAGACCTAATGTATTGGAGCGTACGGAGGACAGAAGCGTCGAAAAAGCTTGAAAACCGTAACGAAGCCCGACAGCAGTGTTCGGAATTCGGCTTTGAGGCTCTCGATTTATGGCTCAGACGACGCGGTGCTTCCAGCGGCCACGCCGGAACACAATCGCACTCACAACCGCGAGGGTCGAAAATGCGATGGTCATGGCCACGAACACGCCGCGCGGCCCCATCCCCAGCGTCGAGCTAAGCACGTACGCCAGCGGGATCTCCCACAACCAGAAGACAAACAGATTGATGATGGTTGGCGTCCATGCATCGCCGGCGCCGTTGAACGACTGTCCGAGGACCATACCGTAAGCGTAAAAGAGGAAACCGTAAGCGACGATGCGGAGACAGTCGACGCCGTATTGAGCGACATCAGGGACGTCCGTATAAAACCGGATGATCTGCGGCGCGAAGAAGATAAACAGCAGACCGATAATTCCGAGGAAGATCATGTTGTAAAAGCCCGCTTTCCACACCGCGCGTTCGGCGCGATCCGGATCGCGTGCACCCAGCGCCTGCCCGACCATGGTCGCTGCTGCGTTAGCCATTCCCCACGACGGCAAGAGGGCAAACAGGATGACTCGAATCCCGAACGTGTATCCCGCAACCGCATTGCTGCCGAAACTCGAGATGATGCGGACGAGTCCAATCCAACTCGCCATGCCGATAAATACCTGGAATGTTCCCGTGGCCGACAGACGTATCAGCCTGGCGATGATGGACGGTTCAATTCGAAGATGTCGCCTTTCAATCGTAAACCGTCCGCCCTGGCGAAGCAGTTTACTCAGCGCGAAAAGTGCGCCTGTTCCTCTGCCGATGTTCGTAGCGATGGCGGCGCCAACGATCCCGAGTTTTGGGAATGGTCCGAGTCCGAAGATCAAACATGGACCGAGCACGATGTTGATCCAGTTGGCCAGCCACAATGTGCGCATCGCAATCGCTGCATCACCTGCGCCTCTGAAGATGGCGTTGATCATGAAGAGCATGACGACCGTGACATTGCCGGCCAGCATCACTCGAGTGAACGAGGAGCCATGTTCAACTACCCACGGCGATCCGCCCATCAACTTCAGTAACTCCGGCGCGTACGGCGCACCGATCGCGCCGATGAGGATCGACACAACGAGCGCGAGTACGATCGACTGCACCGCGGCGCGCGCAGCTCCCTCCGGATTTTTCTCTCCGATACGTCGCGCCACCATCGCCATTGCGCCGATGCTCAGGCCAATCGCAAGTGCGTAGATCAAAGTGAGTAGTGATTCGGTGAGGCCGACAGTTGCAGCGGCATCAGTTCCAAGGTGTGAAACCCAGAAGATATCGACAACGGCAAACACGCTTTCCATGATCATTTCCAGGACCATGGGAATTGCGAGCAGGATGATCGCGCGTCCGATCGGACCTTTCGTGTAGTCGTGATGATGAGAACCACGTATCGATTCTTTCACCGCAGACCACAGGCTTTGTTGTTGTTCGTGAGGTGCTTCTGTTTCGACGGGGAGTGGGGAGTCAGACATTCGCTCAACCTGTTCTGCCGTAATCGTCTTGAAGACGCACGATGTCGTCTTCACCGAGATAAGTTCCCCTTTGCACTTCTATAAAGATCAGATCCTCGTCGCCCGGATTCTCAACCCGGTGAGCGGCGCCGATCGGAATATCGATCGACTCGCCGGTTCGAACCGTGACCTCATTACCGTCGAGAATGACTTTTGCAGTTCCTTCAACAACGAACCAGTGTTCCGCGCGTTGTGAGTGTTTCTGGTAACTGAGTCTCTTGCCCGGCAAGACCTCGATACGTTTGACTTTGAAAGTAGGTGCTTCTTCGAGCACCGTGTAACTTCCCCACGGCCTACGATCAAACTCTCGCATTCGTTCCTCCTCGAATGCTGCAACGTAGCATAAACAGAACCGAGCGCGGTAGCGCCGGATAAATCTCCAACAAGCGTGCTTCGGAGATCTAACCGGCGCTACCGCGCTCGGTACTGTTATTAGCTACGATCCTGAATTTAGCTCAAGATCTAGGACCCCGGCTTCAACGTCACATACGTCACCTGATCGCGTCTCTTGATAAAGAGAAGCGCGGGCTTCGCACCTGATCGCTGAAGAGCGGCGTTAAAGTCCGCGAACGTTCGCACCGGTTGACGATTGACTTCCTGAATTAAGTCGCCCTGACGGATACCGGCATTCGCAGCATTGCTCGACGGATCGACTTTCGTGACGACCAGTCCCTGATCGCCTTCCTCGAGCCCATACCGGGAAACCATCTGAGGCATGAGCGGTTGGAGTGTAAGTCCAAACTTCTCATTTCCCGTCGCGGCGCCGGCGCCACTGCTGCTCTCTTCAGTTTCCGGTCGCGGCCGGTCCGGCAATTCTGCCAGTGCGACCTGGAAGTTCTGATTAGTTCCATTGCGGAGGGCGGTCACCTCGACGTTCGCTCCCGGTCCCATGCCGGCGACCAGATTGCGCAAACCGTTGTTATCGACGATAGCCTGCTTGTTGATTGCAGTAATGACGTCGCCGCGTTTGATACCAGCGCGCTCCGCCGGACCACCCGCTGAAACGGACGTAACGATCGCGCCGCGTGCCGCAGGAAGATTTAAACTCGCTGCCAGATCAGCATCGACTGACTGAATCGTCACGCCGAGCATTCCGCGCCGGACCTTGCCGGTCTTCAGTAACTGGTCCATCACGGCCTTTGCCATATTCGAAGGAATTGCAAAGCCGATTCCGATGCTGCCTCCCGAAGGCGACAGAATCTGCGAGTTGATACCAATCAGCTCGCCGTTTGTGTTCACCAAAGCGCCGCCGGAATTTCCGCGGTTGATCGCGGCGTCAGTCTGAAGAAAGTCTTCAAAACTTCCGTCACTCAAACCCGTTGCTCGTCCTTTTGCGCTGATGATGCCGGATGTCACGGTCTGTCCAACGCCGAGCGGGTTACCGATCGCGAGCACGGCGTCGCCGACGCGCACTTTGTCGGAATTGCCCAGTGGGATTGTCGGCAGGGCCTGGTCCTTCGATCTTCAAAACGGCCAGGTCACTCGCGGGATCCGAACCAACTAGTTTAGCGGTGTAGGTGTGGTTGTCGGTTGTTTCAACTTTGATCTCGAGTGCTCCATCGACAACGTGGTGGTTGGTGAGAATGAAGCCGTCGGGATTGACGATCACTCCGGAACCGACGCCCTGCACTCGTCGCGGCGTTTGCTGTGGCAGACGATCGCCGAAGAACTCACGAAAACTTGGATCATCCTGAAATGGAAATTGTTGTGCCTGTCGCGCGCGTTCGGTGGATCTGATCGTCACGACGGCGGGCGAAACCTTGGTTACGAGGTCTGCATACGACGCTTGCATTGCCTGTGCACTTGCGGAGGTGACAGAAAATACAACCAGAAGTACGCCCAAAAAAATGCTTACTGGTTTTGTTCTGTTAAACTTGATGCTACTCATTACTTCTCTCATTCTAGTGTCTCCATTACGTATCTCTGGCGGCGAAATACTGACTTTGGATTCTAATCGAGCGATTTCCGTTTGCCAGCCTGCGAAGCAGGCGCGAGCATAAAGCCTGGGGCGTGAGCCCCAAGTACGTCCAGTGCAAACGGGTTCGAGCCCGTGAAATGGGCGATAGCCCTCACGCCCGCACCGCGGGCTCATCAACTTCTTCTCACATTTTCCTGGGGCTTACGCCCCAGGCTTTATGCTACCCCTGCTTCGCAGGCTGGGGCTTTATGCTAGCGCCCGCTTCGCGGGCTTCCAATGCTGACGCCTGCTTTGCAGGCTGTGCTATACTTCGCGCCGGATAAACGCCTGAAAATCCAAATCTAATCATTTTCGCACCCGTATCGTCGCCCCGGTATTCCGAAAAAAATTTGCAACAGCATTTTGAGGTATAGCTCTGGTGCATGGGATAGAAACTTCCAACGGCCACGCGGATAATTTTGCCCTCGAGGATAATTTTATCCTCATCGTCAACGATGAGCCCGATCAGTTGACATTGATGGGCACGCTGTTGCGGAAGGCCGGTTACTCCGTCCTGACCGCCGAGGACGGTATCGAAGGTCTTTCACTTGCCCGGCAAGAGCAGCCGGATCTCGTCATCAGCGACGTCTCAATGCCCCGGATGAACGGTCTTGAGTTTTGCAAGGAAATCCGAGCCGACTCTGAACTGAAGACCGTTCCGATACTACTCGTAAGTGCGCGCCAGACAGACACCGAAAGCGCTGTCGCAGGTCTGAAAGCGGGCGCCGACGACTATCTCGAAATCCCGTTTGACTCCGCTCGTCTCATCGCTAAAGTCTCGCGCCTCCTCGAACGTTCCCAACTCGAGGCCAGCTATCGTGACTTAGTCGAACAAGCGACTGACATGATCTTCACCCAGGATCTGAACGGTAAATTGACGAGCATGAACCTGGCGGGACAGAAGTTTCTCGGTCGAACGCCGGAAGACATTCTCGGCAACCCATTCTTTTCCGTGTTCGGCATCATTCCCGAAAGCAACGGATTCGCCGGCACTCTCACCGGCCCGCAGGAAGCAAGTGAGTTTCGCCATCAATTCGTAGCTCGATCGGCCACCGGCGAAGACCGCTGGCTCGACCTGATCATTTCTCCGATAAAGGACAAACTCGAGGAAACGATCGGTTTCCGCGGTCTTGCTCGCGACGTCACTGAGCGAAAACGTTTCGAGGAAGCGCTGCGCGACTCTGAGGAGCGCTACCGCCTCCTCTTTGAATCCACTCCGCAGCCGATCTGGGTCTACAACGAGGATACGCTCGCGTTTTTAGCCGTCAATGAAGCCGCAACTCGCACCTACGGTTTCACGCGCGATGAGTTTCTGGCGATGACAGTTAACGACGTTCGCCCGCGCGAAGATATTCCCACGTTGATGATCAAGAATAACGATCCAAACGATCTGGTGATTTCGAGTCCGTGGCGTCATAAAACCAAAGACAATAAAACGATCTACGTCGAGATGAGCTCGCACCCGGTTGTTTTTGACGGCAAGAACAGCAAGTTGGTGATCGTCAACGATGTAACTGAAAGAAAACTTCTCGACGAAAAACAGCAGCGACTTCACGCGTCTCTACAGCAGTCGGCGATGGAGTGGCGGCAAACTTTCAACGCGATCGATTTCCCGGTTCTTATCGTCGATCTGGCAGGCACTATCAAACGCTCAAATCTCGCGGCCGAACAGATCATCGGCATCGAAGCGGAAAAGATTGTCGGCACGACACTCGGGCAACTCGGCGACACACAACCATGGAAAAAAGCGGGCGATTTGATCCACAGTATTCGAGACAACCAGGCTCCGTTAACCGAAGAAATCAAAGACGAAACTACGGGTAAGACGTGGGCCATCACCCTCTATCACATAAACGAATTCGGATCGGTCGGTGAGCGCGCCATACTGATCGCGCAGGACATTACCAAGCGAGCGGAGCTGGAAGCTTCATTACGGCAAAGTGAGATGATGTCGTTGCTCGGTTCGCTCGTGGCGGGTGTGGCGCACGAAGTCAGAAACCCTCTTTTTGGCATCTCCTCAATCATCGACGCGTTCGAAACACGTTTCAGCGATCGGACCGAATACTTGCGCTATACGACCGTGCTGCGCGACGAGATCGGGCGCCTCACGATTTTGATGGAAGAGTTGTTAGAGTACGGAAAACCGTTCCGCGGCGACCTCTACCTTGTTTCGATGGAGGAAATGATCGCGCGATCAATTCGGGCCTGCATGCCGGCGTCTGAAGTTGCGCAAGTAACTCTAAAAAGTGATGTCGAAGACTCGATGCCAAAGGTTAAAATTGATCGTCGCCGTCTTTCAAAGGTCTTTGTTAACCTGATCGAAAATGCGATTCAGCATTCACCGCAAAAAAGTACGGTGACCGTTGAGGTCCGTAAAATCACGGACGGCATGGAGTGGGTTCAGTGTGCCATCAAAGATTCAGGGGCTGGTATTCTTCAGGAAGATCTGCCCAAGATCTTCGAACCATTCTTTTCGAAGCGCCGGGGTGGCACGGGCCTGGGATTGGCCATCGCTCATCGCATCATGCAGGAACATGGTGGGAAATTGATCGCCGGCAACAATCCCGAAGGAGGAGCCTGTATGATAGCGAGGTTCCCAGTACCCGTTGAGGGAGATTCTTGATGTCCAGGAATAAGGTCCTGGTTGTCGATGACGAATCGGGCGTCAGATTTGGTATTCGTGATTTCCTGGAACAGCACGGCTACGAGATTGAAGAAGCCGAAAGCTGCCAGGATGCGCAGCACCTGTTTCGTTTATCCAGACCAGACATAGTTATTGCTGACTACATGCTGCCGGACGGCACGGCGCTCGATCTTCTTCCACGGTTGAGGGAGATCGATTCACAGATTCCCCTCTTGGTCCTGACAGCGCACGGGTCAATCGACCTGGCTGTAAGAGCGATCAAAGAGGGCGCCGAACAGTTTTTGACAAAGCCGCTCGAACTCCCCACACTGCTCGTAATTCTTCAACGTTTACTTCAGAAACAGCGCAACCACAACAAACAACTCGCGAGTAAGTCGCGGCAAGTACGCCAGGCTATCGATCCGTTCATCGGGACGAGTCCAGCGATTCGCGCGCTCGCCGATCAAGCAAGAAAGATTCTATCCACCGAAAGTCCTGTGCTGATTCTGGGTGAAACTGGAACCGGCAAGGGCGTTCTCGCGCGCTGGCTGCATGAGAATAGTCCTCGCGCCGATGAAGCTTTTGTCGATCTCAACTGTGCGGGTTTGACTCGCGAACTACTCGAGACCGAACTCTTCGGACATGAGAAAGGCGCCTTCACGAGTGCGACCGCTTCGAAACAGGGACTTTTTGAGGTGGCCCATCGCGGCACGATCTTCCTCGACGAAGTTGGTGACGTCGATCTTCAGATCCAACCCAAGCTGCTGAAAGTTCTTGAAGAGAAACGGTTCAGACGGGTGGGAGACGTGCGCGATCGCCAGGTCGATGTCAGGCTGATCGCAGCGACCCATCAGGACCTGGGCCAGCTCGTAAGAGAAAAGAAGTTTCGCGACGATCTTTATTTCCGCATCAGCACGATTCCGCTTTCCTTCCCGTCTCTGCGCGAGAGAATTGAAGACATCCCGACGATGGCCCAATACCTTCTCGACAAGGTATCCGCCGATCTCGGTCGTGGCGAGTTGCGATTGGACCAGGGATGCATTGAGGCGTTGCAAGCTTATTCATGGCCCGGCAACATCCGCGAGCTTCGCAACGTTATCGAACGCGCGGTGCTGCTGAGTGACCAGAAACAGATCACGCTCAACGATCTTCACTTCGACGGACACGCGCAGGTGGGAACACCCTTCCTCGACTCACGTCTGACACTGCTGGAACTCGAGAAGCAGCACATCGAGCGAGTGCTTCAGGAAGAGCGCGGGCGCGTCGAAATGGCTGCAAAACGTCTTGGCATCCCACGCAGTTCGCTTTATCAAAAGCTCAAGAAACACCAGATCTCATCGTCCAAAGTCTAGATTTCAGTCTGAGTCTCGGACAAACAGGTTTTCGCTCACCTGCTATCCTCTTTATTTGCGCGAATTTCCGAGCTTTTACCTCAACAGAACTTTCTGGCTTCATGGCGCAAGTGTTGCTTGTGAAATTCCAGTGCCTAACATACGTATGTTTTCTCGGGTGCTTTTCCGCGGAGTTTGGCTGTAGTCAGTAGAGCCTGCAATTGCCCTGCATCGCTCTGGTGAATCCGGCCTCCCATAGATTACAAACCAGAAGTCTCCCTCGCGAACTAAGGGAGGTAGAACAAGGAGCGTTTGAAATGTTCCCACACGGGTCTCTTAAAATGTTTGTACTTGTGGTGGCGGTGTTCGGCATCGTCAGCCTAGCCGCAGGTACAGCAAAAGCAGACATTGTAGTAATCACAGGAGTTAACAACCAAGGTACCGACAATGTTCTGCTCAATCCTGCAACTAACGTATCCACAGTGACTGGCGTGGTCGGCCAGAACAATCTGGTGGTCAATTTTGAATCGGAGAGCGGAACTGGATTGTTGAATGCGAATCCATCCGGCCAGGCAACGGTGAGCGGAGGAACGGGAAATAATCCATTTACCGACCTGACCTTCTTCCTCAACGGCGGTAACACGTTTACTCGAGCAGTATTCAACGTCAATGCCGGAACCGATGGGTCTGTCTTGATCCACGTTGAGGGTGTCAACATCGACGGTGGTTTCTTTGAAGATGATTTCCTGGTGGATGCTAACGGTCAAAACTTCTTCACGGTAACAGCCATTAACGGTCAGTTCATGACGTCGATAACCTTGACGGCGATCAACGGTGCGGTATTCGAGGACGTAAGACAGGTACGCCTCGGTGGCGGCGCAATTGTCGAAAACATTCCCGAACCGGCCAGCATGTTACTTTTAGGAACTGGCCTTATTGGAGTGGTCGCCGGGGTCCGACGGCGCTTTGGAAAGAAGTAACCAAGCGGCAGGTCCAAAGTCTAGACTCCAGTCTGAATACCAGACAAATAGTTGTACAATTCCTGTAACGTTCAGCTCGTAACCTGCTGAAATATGGGCTGTTCTTATGATGGGCCAAGGCTGGTCCTTATGGCCCAAATATTGCCTAGGGTTCGTGCACGTGCCTAGTATTACACTCTCGCCCCGACCGAGAGCTTGTCTGGCTGGTAATCTTCGAGCGCGCACTTGCCCCGCCGCTCTACGAATCCAAGCCAATTAGTAGTTTGATCTACCTCCCAGGACGTGCGGACTGGGAACACGGAATTGTCCACCTTAAGGAGACGTGAAATGCCCAGGTTTAGGAACCTCAGCAAATTTATAATGTCTGCGGCTGTCTTTGGGATTCTTACCTTAGCCCATGGAACAGCTCAGGCTGATCCGATTTCAGTTTGCACTGGAGCCGGATGTAGCACCACCAATGTCAGCGGCAGCATTGTCGCCGGCAACGGCACGGTAACAATAACCCTCAACAACAACCTGACGAACGCTCAAGTTATCAGCGTTATTCAGAACATCAGTGGCGTTTACTTCCAGGTAAGCGGCTACAACGGCGGCGCCGTTACGCTCGCCAGCAGCAACAGTCACAAATTCCACTAACGTTGCTGGTGGAGTTGGTACTCTTGCAGGCGCGGTTAACCCAACCGGATGGGGAGCAGGTGCCAGCGGCAATACGCTCACTGTTTGTGTGATTTGCGCTTTCGGCGTCAATGCGCCGGCAGGTCCGGATCAAACAATCATTGGCGGTACCGGCAGTGGTTTTTATGCTAATGCCAACGGTAGCATCAACGGTAACCAGCCACACAATCCGTTTCTAACTGGAACAGTCACATTTGTGCTGAATGTTCCTGGAGTAACGGTGAATTCAACGTTTAGTAATGTTGTGATTCAGTTCGGCACAACCGCCACTCCTCCGCCTCCGGGTCAGGAAGTACCGGAACCGGCAAGCATGCTGCTTCTTGGAACCGGTCTGCTCGGAGCGGCGGCTGCAGCTCGCCGGCGGTTCGGAAAGAAGTAGAAGCATTAACCCACGTGTTTTCACAGCTGCGATTTGCCCCGCAGCTGTGAAAACATCAACCTAAAACTTGGTGCCTTTAAGCCATGCGATAGCGTTACCTCGCGAGAGGGCCATGTGCGGACGTTCGAGCAAAGGGCGAAACATGGGGAGCAAACATGGCAGGTATCTTTAGAACAACTCTCATGGGTGTCATGCTCGTTGTAGCGATGCTGGCACTCGGAGTAACAGAGGTTAAAGCCGATCCAGTCACCTTCTCTACGTCAGGTACTTTTACGTGCGCAGGGTGCGCTGGAAGCGGTACGAACTCGGTAACGTTCCTGGGTGGGATGGGCAATGCGGTCATGATCACGTTCACTGGACTTGGATCTACGGCCTTGAACACACCGACAGGATCGAGTTTTGGAAACTTTCAAACGTTCGTGAGTGGGAGCGGCGCCATTGGTATTTCCGGCACCTTCACTCTCACGATTAATCAAACGGTCCCCGTTCCCGGCAGCGATAGTTTTTCAGCTACTTTTAGTGGGTCGTTCAGCGCGAGTAATTCCGGGACGGGAGTAGTCAATTTCTCGGTAACCGCAATCACCATTGGCGGCGTTACGTATTCCATTACCAACAATCCATTGAACCTGGTGCCTCCGGCTTCAAATAACGGAATCACCACCGTTCAGGGACAGATAACCACCGAGCCCGTTCCAGAACCAACAACGATGTTGCTTCTCGGTACTGGTCTTCTTGGTATAGCTGGTGCGGTAAGGAAACGAATGAAATCGTAGTGACTAGATGATCCCCGACCGGCACCCTCGGTATTCATCGAGGGGTGTCGACGATCATATAGAACTCCGACCGAGGAATCGACATGCACGCTGAACCGAAGATCTTCCCACTAGACGAACAAGGACGCATTTACGCCCTTCAAGATGAGAAGGGCAACACGATTGGCACCGGAACTCGGGAGGTATGTGAAGTCTTGCTTTACATCATTACCAAGCCGGCGTCGCAAAGTGTTTCGAGCAGAGTTAATTCGCAGCGGCCTAATGTGCGGTCTGCTATAACTGTTTAGCTTTCGGGTCAGGCGAAACTGTCGCCTCGACCTCATCGTTAATCTGTGCGGAGTAAAACGATGAGCTCTACCGGAGCTGATAGAACGAGCCCGGGTTGTATCCGAATTTATAATGATTCGAGCCCAGTACGAGGATCACTAAAGTTCCACCCCCAGGGCGGTGATCCTTCGCTGAATACTATTAGTGTTCGTAGCTTTACCCCTCGCGTTACTCCAATCCAAAGGAATTTTCCGGTACCTGGCTCGCAACGGGATCCGTAAGTGGGAAACGGATTGGTGTGTACGCAGTCCACGAGGTGACGAGCAACGGGTAGTAAACAGATTGACTCTTAATTCAAGTTCAGCTTGTCACGGTGTACCTGTGAAGCAAAGTCCATTCGGAGCTCTCAAAAAGGTCTCGGGTAAACTGAAACAGATGTGGCTCGGTCGTGATGACAGGTCGCGCGAGTTGCCGCCACCGCGACTTTTGGTCGTCGACGATGAAGAATCGATCTGTTTCTCGATGAGCGAATACTTCTCCCTTCAGGGATACAAGGTCGATACAGCTTCAGAAATAGAAGAAGCGGAGAAGTTGCTCGGCTCGGTGAACTACAAAGTAGTAATCCAGGATTTGCGTCTGACTTTGACGAGTAACCAGGAAGGTCTGGACATGATCCAGATGATCAGGGAACACAATCCTCAAACCCGAATAGTCGTGTTGACCGCTTACGGATCGGCTGAGATTGAAGATGAAGCGAGGCGTCGTGGCGCCGACGCATTCTTGAGAAAACCGAAGCCGTTGTCGCAGGTCGCACAGGTTGTTCAGGGCTTAATCGAATCCCCGCCGCGGCAGCACGCCAGACCGGCTTAGCCACAAAAGGCACAAAAAGCACAAATGAGGGAAGATCTTCGGAAAGGATCTTCTGATGAAATGTTTTTGTGCTTTATGTGCCTTTTGTGGCTAATGAAAGTCGTGTGATGGTGCGCCCGAGAGGGCTAGCGTGAGCGGCTGCACGTGGCTGGCTTTCACCGAAATCACGTTATCCTGGTTTTGCAACGCTCCTTCGATCAAAAGAAACGGGTGCCCTACCAGTTCCAGCCGGTACTTGTCGAAGAGTTGCGGAGTGACGATGATGTTGCTCACACCCGTCTCATCCTCGAGACTCAGAAACATAAATCCTTTTGCGGTGCCGGGACGCTGGCGAACAATTACCCAGCCGGCAACGCGTACAAAAGTGCCGTTACGCAGTTTTCGAATATCGATCGCGCGTAACGCTTTGAGATTGTTCAACTCGCCGCGATGATACGCAACAGGATGCTTGCCGATCGTCACCCCGGTCCCACGAAAATCCGCATCCACTCGCTCGGTTAAAGTCATCTGCTGCAATGGTGTGTTGCCGTCTTTCTCGAGCAACGGCTCGAAGAGTTTTCCCGGAGCGCGCGTCACACGTTCAACCTGCCATAAAGCATCGCGACGATTGACCGTCGCCTGAATGAAATTCAACGCGCCCACGGCAGCCAGTTTTCTCAACTCATCTTTGCGCAGCTCAGGCACTCGATTCCGCAAATCATCGATACCGGAGAATTCCCGCGCGGCTCGCGCTCGAACAATCGCCTCACCCGATTGTTGGCTCAAGCCTTTTACGTACTTCAGTCCGAGACGGAGAGATGGGGAGATGGGGAGACGGGGGGAGGGAGAGACAGGGAGATGGGGGGAGGGGGAGACGGGGGGAGGGAGAGACAGGGTGACGAAGTGATTCAGGAATGCAGTGTTCTCCCCGCTCCGCATCCCCGTCTCTCCCCGTCTCCCTATCTCCCCATCTCCCCGTCTCCCCTTCCCCGTCTCTTCCAGCGTGCACAACCAGTCCGAGCGCGTGATGTCGAGCGGCAAAACCTTCAATCCATGACGTTGAGCGTCTTTAATTAAAGTGAAAGGCTGATAGAAGCCCATCGGCTGGTTGTTGAGAATCGCCGCTGTGAATGCAGCCAGATAATTACATTTGAGGTAGGCGCTGGCATAAGCAATCAGGGCAAAACTTGCCGCATGCGATTCCGGAAAACCGTAAAGCGCAAACGAACTGATCGCGAGCACAATGTCGTCCTGCGTCTTTCCAGTGATTCCATTACCCTGCAAGCCCTGGCGCAGTTTGATTTCAATCGCTTTCATACGCGCTTCAGAGCGTTTGAAACCGAATGCGCGTCGCAACTCTTCCGCCTCACCGCCGGAAAAGTTCGCGCAGTCCATCGCCATTCTCAATAACTGTTCCTGGAATAACGGCACTCCGAGTGTGCGACTGAGAATCGCCTCCAAACACGGGTGCGCGTAAGTCACACGCTCTCTGCCCTGCCGCCGCTTGAGATAAGGATGGACCATGTTTCCGACGATCGGCCCGGGCCGAATGATCGCGACCTGGACCACGATGTCGTAAAACTTTGCCGGTCGCAGTCGCGGCAGGCACGACATCTGTGCACGACTTTCGACTTGAAACATTCCGATCGTGTCGGCGTTCTGGAGCGCTTCGTAAACGGCTTTGTCGTTTTGCGGCAGGTGGGCCAGATCGACTTGTTCACCGTACGACTCGCGAATCAACGTGAGCGAATCTTCGATGCATGCCAGCATGCCGAGGCCGAGCAAGTCCACTTTGATCAATCCGAGATCGGCACAGTCTTCCTTGTCCCATTGGACCACCACGCGCCCGGGCATCGCCGCAGGCTCGAGCGGGACAACTGAGTCGAGCTGTCCCTGGCAAATCACCATGCCGCCTGAATGCTGGCCCAGGTGACGCGGCAGATCCTGCACCATCTGGTAAAGCTGAAAGAATTTCCTGATGCGCGGATTATTCAGATCCAAACCCGCGTTACTAAACTGGCGCTCACTCGAATCGTTTGGATCTTTCCATTCCCACGTATGGACCAGACCGGCAAGACGCCCGAGTGTGTCTTCGTCAAAATCCAAAACCTTGCCGACTTCGCGCGCCGCTGAACGCCCGCGATACGTGATGACATTCGCGGTCATGGCTGCGCCGAGTTTTCCGTAGCGTGTGTAGACGTATTGAATTGCCTTCTCGCGTTTTTCCCCGCTCGGTAAATCCAGGTCGATGTCAGGCCACTCGCCACGCTCTTCGGAAAGAAATCGTTCGAACAACAACTCCATCCCGATCGGATCGACGGCCGTGATTCCGAGTGAATAACAAACAGCGCTGTTTGCCGCGGACCCGCGTCCCTGAACGAGAATGCCTTCTCTGCGACAAAACTGAACGATGTCCCAGACGATCAGGAAATAACCTTCGAGCCCCAGCTTTTCGATCAGCTTCAACTCGCGTTCGATTTGCGGGCGAGCTCTCTCGTAAGTTGGGGCGCCGTTCGCGCCGGTGTAACGCCAGCGCGCGCCTTCTTCCGTGCGTTTGCGCAGGAACGACGCCATGGTTTCGCCGGAGGGCACGGGATACTTTGGAAATTCATATCCGAGATCTTCGAGCGTGAACTTCAGTCGCGATGATAGTTCAGAGGTGTTGGCGATTGCCTCCGGTAAATCAGCGAAGAGTTTCTGCATGGTCGCGCCCGATTTGAGATGCGCTTCCGAGTTTTGCGCGAGCAGGCGTCCGGCGGTTTCGAGTCGAACGTGATTGCGTATGCAGGTGAAGACGTCAGAAACTTCGCGCCGCGCTGGTGTTGCGTGACACACGCCATTGGTGGCGAGTAAAGGCAAACGATTGCGGCGAGCGAGCTCGATCACCAAATGATTGCGCGCCTCTTCTTCGCGATCGAAATGACGCTGGAGTTCTGCGTAGACATTTTTCTTACCGAATAACTCGGTCAACCATTCGATCGTTTTTTGTGTACTCTCTACGGTTTTCGCGATTGGACCATCAAACCCGCCGGTCAAGCAGACCAAACCCGTAGCATGGTCCGCCAGCTCTTCAGAAGTCACCACACACTCACCTGGCTTTGCATGTTTCGGCACGTGCAATTTCATGAGGGTGATCAGGCGACACAGGTTTTGATACCCTTGCCGGTTTTTGACTAAAACAGGAACGGAACAGTGGGTTGGACTTTGCGCGTGCGTCGTTGGGATTCGAACGCTGATCTCAGCGCCGATGTGGGCCTTGATGCCGTTTTTCTTCGCAGAGAGATGAAACCGCGGCGCGCCATAAACTCCATCACGATCGAGCAAAGCCATCGCCGGCACCTCCAGCTCGAGGCCCGCGGCAATCAACTCCTCAGGCACCGAAGCACCTTCCAGAAAACTAAACGCCGACCGCGCATGTAGTTCAACATAATCCGCGTTCATCTGCGTTCACCTGGTCTCAATCGTAGTTCCCTTCCACAAACCAATTCTTCGAATTCAACTCCTGGTAGATGCGATACAACGATTGCTGTCCCTGACGATCGATCGCTACATCCCATTCGTCACGCGCGTAAGCGTCCTCGCGCCACCAGTCACCCGTAGTTCTCCATGGCCCAGCGAGGCTAACGACCTTTCCATAAACACTTCGCTGCTTGCCCCACGCGCTGACCTGCGTGGGCCAGCCTTGATTCGCCTCGACTACCGCTCGCAGTGGTGGACGAAACGTTCGGAACCCCAGGCATTGCCGCGTCGCAACTGCCGGTTGTCGATTCCCTTTTCTTCGACGCTTGCGAATGTCTGCATGCGATGGAAGCGTGAAGCGTTTCATGACGAACGCATCGGGACGATGAGTGTCGAGTAAGGATGGAGAGCCGATGTTTTCTTCGCCTACGAGTTTTGCGAGACGCGCGAGTGTAAGCTCGAG
This sequence comes from uncultured Acidobacteriota bacterium, assembly GCA_963728575.1. Classification (GTDB taxonomy): domain Bacteria; phylum Acidobacteriota; class Blastocatellia; order Pyrinomonadales; family Pyrinomonadaceae; genus PSRF01. Next base: position 55,318 of record CAVSKT010000010.1, on the reverse strand, counting down.
TTTGTCAGGCGCCGGTGCTAAGGGCGCAAACAACCCGTTCTGCAATACGCGCGGTTTCACCGGTTCACACGAAATCGAAATCGCGCGCACGGCCGCTTGTGGCGGATGCATTTCCGTGTCGAGCAACAACAACTTTAGAAACACTTTGTGGTCGCGCATTGGGTAAGGCAAAGACAACCGGCGCTCGTGTGTCGTTTGATCTTCCAGTTGCATCGACACACACAATTCGTTTGTGGCCAGCGCATAAGCGTTCAGGGCAGCGCAGAGTTGGTGCAACAATCGCGCGAACATGAATGAGAGGGGCTCGAGCTCCGAAAGTGCATGTTCGAGTTCGATTGAGTTTGCAAACACCGGTTCAGGTTGTTTGACTCTCAACTGCCGGTCGGTTTTGCCGGCGGCCAGTTGTTGCAGTCTTATTCCCGCTTGCCCTAAACGCTCGGAAACGCCGGGGGTCGGAAGTGAAGCGAGCTCAGCAAAGGTTTGAATGCCCCAGAGTCTCAGTGTTTCGAAGATCTCGTCCGCGACTTTTTTCTCGATGTTGACGAGGGAATAGTCGAGGTGATCGATGGGAAACTCTCCGAGGCAAGTCAGCTCTTCACTGGGTGAGACGAACGTGATTCCATTCAAACGTGTAGCAGCGTGTATGGCTGCATCCGGATTAGCGGCGATCGCGACGTTGACCGCCGTCTCCAGACCGGCACCTATCCTCGATCCTTTCGCGCGGTTGGCTACCTGATTCGCGAGCTGGTAAGCGGAGCCAAACAACAACTCACACCCATCGACATCGATTACAACCGTGTCATATCTGGTCTCTTCAACGATGGGTGAAAAGCTGTATGCAAACTCCCGCAGAGAGACGTCAGCCAGGAGTTGTGGAGCGTGGATGCAAGCAAACATGGAATCGAAAATTAGCGAAAATTTACCGAATAATTCAACGACTCGTTTGGAGTTCAGCCTTAGGCTGCTGTTAGAGGCAAGCTAAAGCTTGAAGGCTTTGCCCGAAAAGCGCCTTATGCGGAGAAGATGTCCCACGCCAAGGCGCAAAGGCGGCAAAGCGCTACGCGTTTCCAATGGGTTTTTCTTTGCTCCTTTGCGCCTTGGCGAGAAATATTTCGTCGCTACATCGACTCAAATACTTTTCGGGCAAAGCCGCTTGAACTCTTGAACTCCAAACGATCGCTAAAAACCCTGGGCCCTAAACACTGTCTCATGAAGCCACGGAGAAAGGGGGCGCTGGCGATTTATCCTGATTGAGTTGTGACGCAAAATGTTTCCCTGCGTAATGGTTGGGGGTTGTGGTGGCAGTCGCTTTCGCATGGGGACTACGTTCCGTTGTTGCTTCGATTGACCCGGCGCTACCGCGCTCGGTTCTGACGCTTTCGACCACTCCGCTCCTCCCTTCAGCTCCAGCGCCAGCGCGGCGCATGAGCGTGTACATGCTTCTTCTGAAATCACGGTTAATACCGTCGGTCGATCCTCCACCGTGCGGCGAAAGCGATACCACCACGAGGTGATGATCCGGCGCGCCTCTTTCCCCGCGACGTCGCCCAGATCGAGGATCACGAGGCCAAACCCGCCCGCATGCAGTAACAGATCTGTAGCTTTGAATGCGTGCTCGAGATTTCCCGCACAACGAATCCACAGCAACCGATCGAAATCGATGCCGGCTGCGACTGCGGCGGTCGGAGCAAACACATCATTCGTGTCAACCAACGCGCAAGTCTCTTCATGAGTGGTTGCATGAGCAAGCATCGAAAACATCAGGCTGGTTCGTCCTGACGATGCTGGTCCAAAGATCTCGCTGATACCTCCGCGCGGCAGGCCGCCCGTTAAAGCATCGATCTCCTCAACGCCTGTGGAGAGCGTCTGGACAACAGTCTTTTCATGGACCTTGAACGCATCGGCAAAACGCCTGGTAATGTCAGATTCGAGTTCTGCCTTCGAGAATGCGGCTTTCATGAGATATTCTCGCGAAATATCGGTTTTATAGTTCTATTCCAAATGCCTAAAGCCGACCCATCCGAGAGCAAGGCGTGGGACTTAATCCCACCTCGCCCAACGCTCTCTCTGCTCAAAAACGTGGCGGCCGACTGCCGTGCCTGCGACCTCTGGAAAAAGGGGACACAAACGGTTTTTGGCGAAGGCTCCCGGAGAGCAAACGTCATGTTTATTGGCGAGCAGCCGGGCAACGAAGAAGATCTGACAGGCAAACCTTTCGTCGGACCAGCAGGTCGTTTGTTTGATAATGCACTGGGAGCGGCAGGCATCGATCGCAAACAAACCTACGTCACCAATGTCGTCAAACACTTCAAATGGGAGCCACGCGGTAAACGCCGGATCCACAAAAAACCCAACGCCACGGAGATCGCTGCGTGCCAGCCGTGGCTTGAAAACGAGATTGCCCTCGTCAAACCTGAAGTGATCGTCGCCCTCGGCGCTACAGCCGCTCAGGCTCTGCTCGGATCACAGTTTCGCGTCACGAAACAACGCGGCGAATTTATTCCCTCAACTCTTGCCCCCTACGTCATGGCCACAGTTCACCCCTCATCAATCCTGCGTGCTCCTGATGACGAGACGCGGCAACTCGAGTTGCGACGCTTCATCGACGACCTCAAAAAACTCGCCAGGGTAATCAAGTACTAATCAAGTAACCCGTCGCTAACGCTCCGTTCTCACAAACATCGTCGCTTTAGCCCGGTGGTGGTGTTCAACTTTCGCCCTATCCAGAAGCTGTTCAAATCCGGACGATGAGGGGCATATTGATCACCGGGCTAGAGCCACGATGTGCACCCTAAAAAAACTACTTGACGCCGCGCCCAACATGTTCGAGAATGTTCGCTAGATTTTCGGTTGTCAACGAAAATTATTCTGGGCAGTGCAAGAGGGGATCAGCCATGCCAGTTACGGCGAAACAAAGAAGAATTTATGAATTTATCCGGCGCTACATCGACTCGAACCAGGAGCCACCCACCATCGCGGAGATAGGGCGTCACTTTCAGATGAGATCGTCGGCGAGTGTTCACGCCGTTCTTTTAGCCCTGGAGCGCGAGGGGTTAATAAAGCGGACTCCGAATGTGAGCCGTGGGATCGAAATCGTCGAGCAGACAGGTGGCGATGACGATGACGACAGTGAGATCCCTTTACTCGGGACAGTAGCTGCCGGTCAGCCAATCGAAGCGATACTTAGCCACGACGTCGTATCTGTCCCCAGAGATATGCATGGACAGGGACGAACCTTCGCCTTGCGCGTCCGTGGCGATTCCATGATCGAGGAAAATATTCAGGATGGAGACATCATTATCGTCTCCTCGCAAAAAACCGCTGATAACGGTCAAGTCGTTGTGGCGCTTATCGACGGCAATTATGCGACGGTGAAGAAATTTTATCGCGAGCCTGACTTTATACGTCTTGAGCCTGCGAACCCACAATTCAAACCAATCTTCATCAAGACTCCTGAACGAATTCAGATCCAGGGTGTGGTGAGAGGATTGATTCGAAAGTACGCCGCCTGAGCAGGGTAGGGTCACAAAGGCGCAAAAATGAGAAGTGAAGAGAGCGACGTTGAGTTTCTGGGGTTCGCGTTAAGCGATTGCACTGTCAATCTCGAGCCGGCGTCGGCGAAGTACTTGCGAGTAGTACACGGCACCGCGCTCGAGCTTGCAGTTCATAATCAGTTCGGAGCAGACGTTGGAGGCTTCTGGTTACTTTCAAGTCACATCGATCAGTTGCGTCGTCTGCCCGAGTACTACTCACCAGACGAAGCTCCACTCGTCGAATTTGCGATCGAGGCTTACCTCGCCGCTCAAATCCGCGAGTTCAGGTTTTAGCCCCGGCTGTTTTCCGCACGACGATGAAGCTGATGCCGAGCATGATCATCGCGCCGCCGATCAGGGTGCGCCAGCCTATCTCTTCGTCAAGGACAATCATTCCGAGAATGACGGCCACGACGGGAGTTACGAGTGCAATCAACATCGACTTCGTGACGTCCATGTTCAGGACGAGCCAGTAATAGAGCACAAACGCGACGACTGAACCGACAACCGCAAGGTAGATGAGAGAGAGCACGGCCATCGAACTCCACCGCAAATGAAACGGATTGCCTTCCATTGGGATTCCGACTGCAAACAGTAACAACAAACCAAAGAACATCTGGCCACCCGCGAGTATCACAGGATTCAGTTTGGTGCCACGAGCCTTCACCAGCACATTCGCATACGCCGCGAACATCGCGCTCAGGATCAGTGCTACACAACCGGCCAGTGCCTGACGTCCAGACGCAGCAAGCTGATTAGAAAAAACTACACCAACACCGCACACACCGAGTATCACTCCTAAGATCCTGGGCCAACTCAAACGTTCACCAGGTAAGTGGATATGAGCAAACACTAATCCAAACGCCGGCAGAGTTGATTGCAAAACCGCAGCGAGGCCTGAAGAGATGTACTGCTCTCCCCAGAACACCAGACCGTAATTCAGTCCGAACGACAAAATTCCAGTTGCGGCGAGGAACGCCCAGTCAGAGCGTGTAGTAGGAAGTTGCAGGCGACGAAATTTGATCCAGACGAAAAGGATCGTGCAGGCAATAACGAAACGAATACCCGCGAACGTGAGTGGAGGCAGATCCTGAAGACCTAACTTAATGAACAGCCAGGTCGATCCCCAGATACCGCAGAGTATTAGCCAGACGACACGTGCTTTCATGGCCACAAAAAGGCACAAAAAGCACGAACCTGCTCTGCAAAATTATTGACGCTTTTTGTGCTTCTTTGTGGCATTCATTCTCATCAACCAAATCAAATCATTGGATCTGCCTGGATCAGTTTGATGACGGCAAACACTGCTCCCTGGGGATCGGTCAGGATTGCAAAGCGTCCGATTTCCGGAATATCGTCAGCGGGCTTCATCACGTTCCCGCCCAGCTCGAGCGCTTTCTGAACGGTCGCGTCGCAGTCGTCAACCGCGAAATAGACCATCCAGTTCGGAGGCATTGGTCCCATTTCGGGAGTGATCCTGTACATACCGCCGGCGCTGCGATCGCCGTTTTTGAACATCGTGTATTCGACGGGACCGGCGGAGAAGTCTTCTCTGGACCAGCCAAACAGACCAGTATAAAAATCGCCTGCTTTCTGGGGATCGTTTGTGCCCAGTTCATTCCAGCAGAAAGAGTTCGGACCGTTGTAAATTCCGGCGCCCTTGTGCTCTTTCGCCTGCCACAGTGCGAAAACGGCGCCAGTCGGATCCTGGACCACCGCCATGCGGCCGACGTCGAAAACGTCGAAAGGTTCTTTCAAAAGCGTAGCGCCCGCGGCTTTTGCCTTTTCGGCTGACTCGTCCGCGCTGTCAACAGAAACATAACTAAGCCAGTGAGGGGGAATTCCCTGAGCTTTCATGTCGGGCATTAATTCGAAAAGCGCAGCGGCGTCTTTGCCGCCGAGCTGAAGCATTGTGTAAACGCCTTCCGGGCCCATCGGGTAATCTGCAAACTGCCAACCGAAAAGTTGCGTGTAGAAATTTTTGGCGGCGGCGCTGTCACTTGTAGCCAGTTCAACCCAACAGAACGTGCCGGGTTTATAAGTAGGAGTTTCCTGCATTCGAGGTTCACTCATGGGGTCTAAAATCCTCCTTATGTAGAAACCAAAACGTTGACGCGTTTTGAGCGTCGGAAAATTGGGGAGCAAAATTTTTCTGATTACGGAAGCCGCATAATCTACCACTTTCGAACAGGAATGACGAGGATGGAAAAGGATGGAAGCAGAATCATTTAAAAAACGAAATGCGCTACTCCCAGCAAGCTGAAAGCAGCGCAATCCGTTTTCCTATAGTTCGCCGAAGCTCCCTATAAGATGGCAACCAGAGCATGTACACACTCAAGTCGCCAATTTGTATCCCGATGACCGACTGGCGGTCAGCCAATCGCCGGTCAGCACGCGAATCGTTTTCACAATCCTCGCACTCTTGCGAATGCGGTGCCGTTAGGTTTTTGTTGTGGTGGCTTTTCCTCCACCGCCGATTACGCTCCGGCAACGAAGCTCAACTTGCGTTGAGCCACTTTTGCTCCCTTCGGCGGGTCCTTGCCTCCGGGCGCCATTCGTTTTTATTCGAATGGCTCGAGAAAGTCTCGCAACCTTCTCTAGCTGAGCCTTTCGGCTCCGATAAGGGCGTCATAGAATCAACAGCCGCCTGTCTCATCTCTCGCTCGGGCGTCACCGCACCGATTGCCGATCCCTTTCTCGGTCTCGAAGGCCGTAACCTTCGTGACGGGAGCTTTATACGCCTCTGTACGTTTTAGATCAAATTTTTATGTGTTTTATTTTTGAGACGAGATCACTTGACCTTGCTTCACTCGCAATCGAATGTTCTTCACGTTGGAAAAATCTTCTAAAGGATTGCCCGTCAAAACTAAGAAACTCGCTTCGTAACCTTCTTGCAGTTGCCCGATGCGGCGATTAGGAAAGATCATTTGCGGAGTTAATTCGCACCAGTGTTTCAGAAGCGCCAGATTGCTGAACAAATTCAGTCGTTGGAGATAGAGCACATCATCAACCGGCGTTTGTCCATACCGATCAGAACCGAACGCGATCCGAGCTCGATGCTTCAACAAAAGTTTCAGATTGTGAACTCGAACGGCGTCGGTTCGTTCAGTTAGTTCCCTGTTATACGATGCGCTCTTTGGATTGAACATGTCATAAGCTACTGGAGCTACGATCACCCAAACTCCTCGCTTCGCCGTCTCGCGAGCATCTGCATCAGTCAGCTTATAGGAACGCACGTCATCTTTTGCGTCGACGTAATACCCAGGCAGGTGGGCCATCTGATCGACACCCGCCTCCAGTGCGACGCGATAATCAGTCACGGTATCTACGTGTGCGCTGACGCGTAGCTTCGCAGCATGTGCTTTTTGAACAATTGACGGAACCAATGCAGGGTCGACGCCGCGGTCGCCAATCGTGTCCGTACGTTGGCGCCTTGTTTCGTATTCTTCGCTGGTCAGTAAATAGATCTTAATGAAATCAGGACGTCCCGCTAAAACAGTGGGCCACTTTCGTTCCAGATCGTCGCGAGTATCGATTACGTAATACGCGTCGTCTGCACGTACGTGGCTTTCGCGAAGTTTCTTAACCTCCACGGCACTGGTCGCACCGGGTTTTCGCAATAACGCCAACCCTTCATAGATCTCGACGCCGTGCCCAAACGACGATGTGAGCGCACCGTGCGAATACGACACGTCGACACTGTCAGGACGATTTACCTTGTCGACCACTTTCAAGGCGCCACTCCGAACATCAGTCTGGACCGCCGCATAGAACACTCCATCGCGCAGATACATTTTGATCTGCTCATCGATGTTGTAAGAGGAATCGAAGTGATGACAATGAGCGTCGGCAAAAGGTGGCACAACGAATCCGCGCTCTAAATCAAGCGTTTCATCGATCTGAAGCGGCCGCTTCGACGTCAGTACACCGGCGACCGAATAAAAGGTCTGGTTTTGAAAACCACGACCATCGAACCACCGACCGTTCTTGAATTCGTGCGTCCGCGCCTTTTTAACCTTCGGCTCTAACCCAAGCTCCTTCAGAGATCGCAGCAGACCTGCCTCATCGACACCGACTGCCCGGTAGACGATCTTTCCTTCGGCGTCGAGCAAATAAGTGGAAGGATACGTTTCAACGCGATAGTCACGAACCACGGCTGCCGTCTCGCTCGTACCCATCACAATCGGAAAAGTAAGATGAGTCTCGCGAACGTAGGATTTGATGTCCTCTGCGTTGTCTACAGTATTGATGGCGACGATCGAGAATCCCTGGTCTTTCAGGTCCGAGTAAAGCTTCTGGAATAGTTCGAATTCTGCGCGACAGGGCGGACACGACAGGTACCAGAAGTTTATGAGCGTCGCTTTCTTACCTCGAGCCGACTCTAACTTCAGCCAGTTACCTTCTGGTGTAGGCAACGAGAAATCTGGACCTCGATCGCCGATCGCGAGCATTTTGGTTTCGGCTCCGGTGTCGAGTCGTGCGGTCAGTGGTGGTTTGAATTTGAAATTGGCCGGACGCAGACGGCGAGTTGTAATTACGTCTTCGATCTGCGCTATGAAAACTGCTGCTCGTTCACCTTCACCGAATGTGACGACGGATCTGCATAGGAGTTTGTTTTGATCGAAATAAAAACGCGCGACATAGGGCATCGGCTTGTCGCCGCTAATCTCCAGTACGCGGTAAGTTTTGCGCCCTATTGTTTCCGTGCCTGCGTAACGACTGCTTGTCCACGGCGGTGAATCCGCACCAAACGGCCGAATGCTCTGCGTGTAAAAGAAGCGCACAGGAAATGCCCACCATGGCGCGTCGATATCTTTCCCCCCTGCGTCGGCGGCGGCGAGTGAATACTTGTTTGCTTCCGGGAACACGTAACGAGATCGACCATCAGAAGCCAGCGTGACCAGTGGGTAATCGCCGCTGAGTTCGATCAGCGCGAAATTCGGCTTCATCAATGTGACGGTGCCGGCGCTTCGTTTGCGGGGCTGGCCGCCGGACTGCCACGTTAACTCGATTCGAGCTGTTAACGTGTTGAGAGCCTTCGCACGCGCTGACGCTTCGGTTAGCAGAGTGTCATCGGCGAGCACCGTTTGAGCCGTGAACAAATACAGGAAAACACCCAGAGTGAGAAGGCTAGTTTTTTTCATGGCATATTTAAACGCGGATGACGCGGATGACGCAGATTTTTCGGCGAATGGGAGGCGAGAAGAAGTAAGCGGACGGTGCGGAAGGTCAACGGCGAACGTTCAAGCCCACGTATAAAGTCTCCGAAATTCCTGACTACCCGAGCGGCTTGCTGTAACTTCGGATCCATCGCTGAGATAGAGGACCAACCTTCGGTCAAACTCCTCCGCTGAGCGAACGTGATCGAGATTCACCGTATGTGATCGATGAACGCGCAGGAAGTGTTCTGGATCGAGCCGTGCTGTGAATTCCGTTAGACTGACGTGGACCAGGTGTTTTGCAGCAGCTAGATAGATCGCGGTGTAATCATCGCACGCTTCAAGTCTGATAATGTCGCGCACCGCGACTGGAATCATCAAGTCGCCCTCGCGAACAAAGATTCGAGTAAGCGACGTTCGCTCGTCGCTCTTGAGAGCGTGCCGGGCCCGATCGAGTACAGCTGGTTCTGAGGTTTGAATGTTGAAGATGCGACGGTGTATGCGTTCCAGGGTTTGTTTGAATCTTTCGGCTCCGAAAGGCTTCAGTAAATAATCGAGCGCGTCGAATTCAAATGCGGGCACAGCATACTTGTCATGCGCGGTAGTAAACACGACCTGCGGCTTGTGAGTAATGCGCTCCAACACTTGCAATCCACTGAGTTCAGGAAGATCTACATCGAGGAACACGAGCTGCGGCTTCAGTTCGTCAATCCGTTGGATTGCAGTAACACCGTCTGCCGCCTCACCGGCTAACGAAAGCCACGAAGTCGCTGCGATCAGCTCGCGCAACGTTTTTCGCGCCAGAGGCTCATCTTCAACGATTAATGACGTAACAAGCATCGTCGTTCATCCCGCGTATGCTTCGGCTAGTCAAAGCCGGACGGCCAAAGCCCGTTCGGAGCATTCCTGAGGAATCGTCATACGCACTGTGAATCCCTTTTGAGGCGAGGTTTCAATTGTGAATTGCGCACGACCTTGATACTGAGTGCTCAACGTTTTCGCAATCAACTTCAAACCCAGACCGGCCGAATCTGTTAATTCGTTTTGATTAGCACCACCGCCGTCATCACTCACAGTCACGACTAAATTCTCATTATCCATTGATGCTGCAATGATGATCGTGCCACCAAGAGCGCGCGGAGCAACGGCGTGCTTGATCGCATTTTCGACGAGCGGTTGAAGACTGAGGGGAGGCAGCAGTGCGTCAAACGCTCCGGGGTCGATTTGCGTTTCGACGTTTAGTCGATCACCTAAGCGCAACTGTTCGAGTGCGAGGTAATCTTCGACGAACTTCCATTCATCGGCGAAAGTTGTAGTTCGTTCATTCGTCGCAACTTCGCCCGGACTTCTCAAAACATATCGAAGCATAGAACTAAATCTTTCAATCGCCATTTCGGCCTCGGATCGATCGCTACGGATCAAAGCCATCAGTGTGTGCAGCGTATTGAAAAGAAAATGCGGATTCAACTTGGCGCGCAACGCAGTGAGCTCCGCCCGTGTGTGAAGTGCCTCTGCACGCGCAGCGCGTAATTCTGTTTCCCGAGTGCGACGTTCTTCCTCGCGAAGGTTCGCGGATATCTGAAAAACGTAAGCCAGGCTTGCAAGCGTGGCGTAGATCATTAGTCCGCTAAAGAATTCCCACTGGAGCGCGTAGCTCCGGAGGTAAACGATTGTCAGCTTCGAATTTTCAATAGACCTATACACCGTGAAGACAAGAGAGACGGCTGTAACCCAGAGCGCCGCGTAAACAATTGCAAGAACAAGATGCAGTGGGATAAACCATGGTCGTTTGTAACGCGACCACCTCAGTCGTCGGCATAGCCAGAGAACGACAACGCCCAGCAACGCCGCGCAGATCACGTTGATCAATCCGTCAATGATTGCCGGGCGAAGCGGGCTGCCTTGTTGAATAAAGATCGCGACATAACTGACCACATACGGCAGCCAGGCGACGCAGTACACCAGCCAAAAGCGAGATCCTCTTTTCATCACCGCAGACAAAGTCTACACCGCACAATGCCGCCTTGATTACTGAATTCTTTTCAACGCCGAAGCAATCTTCTTCTGCACACCCTTCATTTCATCTTCGTCCTGGTATTTTGTTCTGGGCCAGAAAAAACCTTTCAACCCATCTTTTCTTCGTCGAGGAACTACGTGAACGTGCAAATGAGGCACACTCTGACTCACGCGATTATTCATCGCGACAAAAGTTCCTTCAGCCTCGAGGCCTGATTCAACTGCGCGTGCGAGCAACTGCGCCGCTTTGAAATATGGTTCCACTAACGACGCCGGAAGTTCACCAAGTGTTTCGACGTGTTCGCGCGGCACTAGCAACGTATGACCCTGAAATAACGGACGGTGATCCAGAAATGCGAATGAATCATCGTCTTCATAGATCACCGTCGCTGCAACTTCACCGGACACAATTCGACAAAACAGACAGTTGTCGTCACGCATGAGCCAGAAATTCCTTTCTCAAAGGGCGTTAATCAAACCCGGGGCGCAAAAATCTTCGGGCATTCGGAAACCCATGCTCCAGTCGAATACGCAAACGCTCGAGTTGCAAAATTAACGGAACAATCGAATCAGCGCGGTCCGGCAGCGACAGTTGCATCAGTCGCCACGCCGCGATTGATCGATCTATACCGATCAGCGCCACCTTTACGGAACCGTCCGAATCCTTCGGCAACTCCGAATCTTCTTCGAGTTCCTCTCTTCTTCCCGAGAGTGCCCGCATCGTCTTCACGGCTATCTGATACTGATACCACTGAATCACTTCGCGCGCATCTTCAGTGTCCGCGCCGCCAGGTTCATCTAACTGCCTGAACCAGTCGCTCGCCGCATTCGCATAATTCTTACCGGATTTAGCCAGCGGATGATTGTCGACGAGTTGTCTTTTCCGTTGATGCCGAGACGCGTCTTCGGCCGTAGGCCTACTGAGATCGACACCGGCGTTTTTGGCCCACTCGTCGATCATTTCGCGCGCCTCCTGAACGACCGATCCGAGTTTCTTCCAGAACGCTTCGTTATGAACATCCCGGTTCTCCGGTGAATATTCATCTTCCTGTTCGGTTGCATAGACCAAACAACGTGAGGTTAATGGACACCGTTCACACCAACGATCGCAGTAGTTGTAAATGCCCGAGATCAAGTCAGGATTATTGGCGAGCTCGGTGAGGGTTCTTCGTCGCATTGAGTTGTCTCCTTGATGAGGATTTAAGGTTGGCTCATTCTAAGCTACTATCCTGCGAAATGACAGCGAATTTAACATCGAATTTCGACAAAGTTTTTCTGCAATTGCAAGAACTTGGTCTATTGCTGTTGTCTGACTCTGCGCTTCCGAGTGTGAGTGGGATTGTGTCGGGTGAAAAGATCCGTGGCTCGTGGTGGTCGCATAAGATGAGTCGCACGATATTTGCAGTTTCTGAAATGCTCGAGGATCATGCGGACGTTACGATCGTGAAGCTCGTTTCAGAGAAAGTGACGTTTGTTCATCGCGAACTCTGGAAACAGGTTTATTCGATTGGCGTTGCACGTGAAGATTGGCAAGTAAAAGGTTTATCGGCTGATGAGAAGCGGTTGCTTCAAACACTGGACGCGGAAGGTCCTTTGGAAACAGCAGGACAGACGGCTCGCGAGCTCGAGGTTCGACTCCTGGTGCATGCGGATCAGATACATACCGAGTCAGGGGCTCACGCGAAGGTGCTGGAAACCTGGGATGTGTGGGCAAAGCGTGTGGGATATCGCGCGAAAGCGACGAGTGCGGTAAAGGCAAGACTGTTTCTTGAACGCGAATTGGCACGGATGAACGCGGATTACGATGGGAATGGCTGGTTACCATGGCAAAAATACTAATCCTTCTGGTGCTCGGTTGGTCCACAACCGTTGTTGCACAACAAAACTACGCTTTCGTGAGTCCGAATACGCGTGAAAATCTGAAAATCGAAGATGCGATTATGGGAATGAGTTCCACTGAGGAAGCGCAGTTACAGTTGAAGGCAATTAACCTCAGTTGCGTGGTGAGATCGAAGATACGCACCGCCCGAGCCTTGGGTGCATGGAGTGACGGCGCGGAACATTCAATCCTGTTGCGCGTACAAAGCGATCCAGCAACTCTGCGTTATCTCATGTCGAGGTTGGGACGTGATGCAAAGCAGAAGTACGTAATCTATTTTTATCCGCAACGCGGTGGACCAGACGACTTTTACACCTTGCAGGTGCGACGACGGAATCTGGTTGCACTTTCGAATGCCCTGCAGGAAGCGGGAATTCCCTTTAGAACGCTCGTGCCGGCGGGTAAAACAACTACTGTTTACATTATCGATTTAGATCGAGAGCTACGTGAAAAGATCTTCGCTGCCGCACGCAAGCTCGGCGCACGTATTAGCTATCGAACCGGCGATGCTGATTTATTCGGCGCTGACATACGGGAACAGGCAAAAGTTAAGTTCGAAGAAGAGATCAAAAACTACGAAGCGAAGAACCCGAATCTGCCGCCGACTTGTGACGTCCAGAAAGCACGGCGAAAGGCGAACTAGATGAAATCAAGCAATCCTTGTATCAACGCAACTGTCGCGGAGGCGCTCGAACGTTTGCCGGGTCCTGAAGGTCAGCGCTTCGCGACTGTTTTCCAACACGGAAGCCTGCTGGTTGAAATTTACGCGCCGCGCGGAGTCGATCCGCAACAGCCGCACACGCGCGATGAGATCTACTTCGTTGCTTCGGGCACCGGCGAATACGTCTGCGGCGACACGCGAACGACATTTGGACCAACCGACATCCTCTTCGCCGCTGCGGGCGCCGTTCATCGCTTTGAAAATTTTTCGGGCGACCTGACGCTGTGGGTTTTGTTCTACGGTCCAGAAGGAGGAGAAGATGGCTGACCTTCGCTCCGTTTCCGCATGCGATCCGCGTTCATCCGCGTTCATCCGTGTATCAAACCGGTCGTACAGCTTTCATGAACGCAGAGGTGTTCAAGCTGTTGAGCACCTCCTTGCGCGTCACCCAGCCCCGGCGCGCCATTGCGACTCCATATTTCACATTATTCATCGCCTTCACTGAATGCGCATCCGTTGAGATCACAAACTTGATCTTGCGCTTTCGCGCCTCGCGCACCCAACGCGGTTCGAGATCGAGACGATAAGGATCGCCATTGATCTCGATCGCGGCCTTCGACTCCGCAATCACGTCGAGAATTAGTTCAACGTCACACTCAACCGGCGGACGTCGTTGAAGCAAACGCCCCAGTGCGTGTCCCCAAATTTTGAAAACAGGCTGGCGCATCGCCGTAGTAATTCGCTCCGTCATCTTCGCCGCGTCCATTTTGTAACGCGCGTGAATGCTGGCGACGATCACGTCAAACTTCTCGAGCACCCGATCGGGATAGTCGAGATGGCCGTTCGCAACGATGTCTGACTCCGTGCCCCGCAGAATCTTGATCGATACTTTCTCCTGTACCTCGTCAATCTCTTCCCACTGCCGTTTCAATCGATCGAGCTGCAATCCATTTGCGTAAATCGCGGTGGGCGAGTGATCCGTAATGGTGATGTACTTCATTCCCATCTCTTCAGCGCCCCGCACCATCGCTTCGAGAGTGTGGATGCCATCAGAATAAGTCGTGTGGCAATGGACCATGCCTTTTATGTCGGCCTCAGTTACGAGGTCCTGGGGCAGCTTGCCGGCGAGGGCCGCTTCAATCTCGCCCTGATCTTCGCGAAGCTCCGGAAGGATGTAAGACATTCCCAGGCTCTTGTAGATCTGCTCTTCGGTGCGAGGCAGCGACGGCAAACTCAATTTCTTTCGCTCCGCATGATCGTGCAGTCGTTTGAGATGAGCTTCAGATCCAGTCTTAACGAGTAAAGTAACCGCAAACTCTTTCGGCGGAACTGCCGTCAGTGCAACGATTCCTCCATCCGCGAACTGCGCAACACAACTGTTTGGCTCATCCGCCTGGCTGGACAGTATCAGCGGATTCTGCAGGAACTGTTCGACGAGTGCGGCGGGGTTCTTTGCACTTACGACGATGTCCACGGCATCAACTGTTTCTTCCCAACGACGAAGCGGACCCGCAATACTTGCCTCTACAACTCCGTCCAGCGTTTTCAGGAAGTCGAGCGTCTGCTCCGCCGTGCTCAACGCATGATGAAGATGTAAGCGCCGCTTTTGTTTCTTAACAGGCTTTGCAATTTGAGCGAGGAGGCGCTCCTCGGTTTTTGGTCCAAACCCTTTCAGCTTTCGCAACTCACCGGCTTCCGCAGCCGCCTTTAGCTCGGCGACTGAAGTTATTCCGAGCGCGTCCTGAAGTTGTCGTATTTTCTCGACGCTTAAACCAGGCACGGCAGACAACTCGGCGATGCCCTTTGGAAATTCATTGCGCAACGTGTTCAGCACCGACGATTCGCCGGTGAGATAAAGTTGCTTGATTTGGGAGGCGAGTGCGTCGCCAATGCGCGGCAACGTTGTTAGTCGATCTTCTCGGACGAGTCGATCGAGATCCGCGACACCTTGAATCGATCGAGCGCCGGCGTTGTACGCTTTTGCTTTAAAGCGATACTTGCCGCCCTTCAAGTCCATCAACTGGGCAATCTCCTGCAACGCCGCGGCAATTCCGAAACGGTCGAGTTGTGGTTTCTCTCCAGACATCAGTTGTAAGTGTAGCGTTAACAGAACCGAGCGCGGTAGCGCCGGGTCAATCTCCGATAAGAGCGTCCTGGAATAAACATTTACCCGGCGCTACCGCGCTCGGTTCTGTTTATAATCAACTCATCATGGCAATAGCTTCAATCAATCCCACAACGGGTGAAACCCTGAAAACTTTCTCTGCGCTTTCTGCTGAGGAAATCGAACAAAAATTACGACTCGCCTCGGACACATTTCGCACTTATCGCAACACGTCATTCGCAGACCGGGCGCGCATGATGCACCGCGCGGCGGAGATTCTCGAAGCAGAAAAATCTGAGTTTGGAAAATTAATGACGCTTGAGATGGGCAAGCCCGTAAAGGCCGCGATCGCTGAGGCGGAGAAGTGTGCCTGGGTATGCCGCTACTACGCTGAAAATGGGGAGCGCCATCTCGCAGATCAAGTTGTTGAGACAAATGCGCAGAAAAGCTACGTACATTTTCAACCGCTCGGTCCGGTGCTCGCTGTCATGCCCTGGAACTTCCCCTTCTGGCAGGTGTTTCGTTTCGCGGCTCCCGCATTAATTGCCGGTAATGTTGGACTGCTTAAACATGCGTCCAACGTCCCGCAATGCGCACTCGCAATCGAAGAAATTTTCACACGCGCAGGATTTCCGAAAGGCGCATTTCAAACTCTCCTGATTGGCTCAGAGGCGGTCGAAACAATCCTGAACGACTCGCGCACAGTTGCCGCAACCTTAACGGGAAGTGAACCGGCTGGAAGAAGCGTTGCAGCGATTGCCGGCAAACAGATCAAGAAGACTGTTCTGGAACTGGGCGGCAGCGATCCATTCATCGTCATGCCATCCGCCAACCTGGACGAGGCTGTAAAGACCGCCGTCACAGCGCGAACTATCAACAACGGTCAATCGTGTATCGCCGCTAAGCGTTTCATAGTGGCGGCTGAGATCTATGACGAGTTTGAACGGAAGTATGTCGAGCAAATGAAAGCGCTAAAAATCGGCGACCCGTTGGAAGAGTCGACAGAGATTGGGCCACTCGCAACGCCGCAGATCGTGAACGATCTGGACGAACAGGTGCAGCGAGCTGTTGCCGAAGGTGCGCGCGTGTTGACGGGTGGAAGAAGAATCGAACGTCCCGGAAATTTCTACGAACCAACAGTTCTGGTTGACGTCGATGTCAACACACCGGTGTCTTGCGAAGAGATCTTTGGTCCAGTTGCGATGCTTTTTCGCGTGTCTGATATTGACGAAGCAATTCGAATCGCAAACGCAACGCCGTTTGGTCTCGGTTCCGCCGCATGGACCAACGACGCTCACGAACAATCCAGATTCATCGAAGAGATCGAAGCGGGATCGGTTTTCATCAACGGCATGGTGGCTTCGGATCCCAGGCTGCCGTTTGGCGGCGTAAAGCATTCCGGTTACGGTCGAGAACTCGCGGAGTTCGGTATCCGCGAGTTCGTAAACATCAAGACCGTTTGGATCGGTGAGCCACAAGAAAGCACAAAAAGCACGACCGAATAAAAACTAAAAGTGCGTAAGTTGTGCGTCTTTGTAGCTTAGGTTTGGTGAATGCGGGCAGATGAAGATCAGCCCTTCGGGCGCAAACAGCGCCGCTTCCGCAATCCTCTCCACCTGGCGTGCGCACATGGCGCACCAGTCAGTTTTCTGTTGGCGTTGGACCACAACCAATCTGTCAATTTCTATAGTCATTTCAGTTCGTTTCCTCATAATGCTTCTCGTTGAGTGATAACCACTCGATTAAATGCCGGCCGTGCTGTAACGCGTGGCGCCGACTTGAAAACTTGCGCCAGCACTCTAAACAACACGCGCGGGTGAAAGAGCGCAGTCGGCCGAACCAACATGTTGAAGGCTTGAAGTAAAACTTTTCTTACCGCCACAGATCGCGTCGCGAGCCTTACCACCTGGTCCATGTAGCGATGCATAAACTTCGTCATCAAACTCGGCGATCCGCCGACCGTCTCACGGTATCGATAGTCTTCACCAGTGGCCAGCATCCATGGTGCTTCATTGATTTTCGCGAGTCGCTTTTGAAAACGTCGCGAGAATCCATTCAACTTTCCATTTCGCTCACGCAAACACTTGTCGAGCTCCATCACACCGAGCGCGGCAGTCGTCATCCCCTGGCCATAAACAGGATTGAAAGCACAGACTGCGTCGCCTAACAGCACAAAGTTCTGCGGCATCGCTTTTGTGCGTTCGTAGCGTCGCAAACGGTTCTGCGTTGCGCGATGAGTTTTGATTGGTGAAGCAGGCTCAGCGATTCGAATCGCATCGTAGATCGTTTGAACCCGCAAACTCCGCGCAAACTCGAGGAACCCAAGCTCGTCGCTCGGCGGCTGATCGCCGGCACGACCGATCAGGGTGAGCAACCATCGATTACCCTCAACCTTGAAGAGAATGCCGCCGCGTTTTTGGTCAGGTGGCGCAGGCTGCACGTAAGCGCATTGCCAACCGCCGTCGAAATTTTCGGGAATGTGGTACATCCTGCTGGCATAGGCGAGGTGCGCATCAATCACGATTTCTTCGGGGGAGGGGTAACCAAGATCCTCGAGCCATCGTGGTGCGCGTGAAGCTCGACCAGTCGCGTCAACAACCAGATCTGCTTGCAACTCTTTTGCTACTCTGCGATCCGACTCCGTCGTGCGCGGGCAAACGAGCACTCCCGCAAGTTGATCCGGCGTTGCAGCAGGAAGGAGACGCACGACGTCTGTGTTGTCAAGGAGTTCGATTGCCGGATTTGCGGCAAGGCGACGACGCACGTGCAAGTCGAGCAATGGGCGAGTGAACGCAAGCACCATCATGTCTGACTCAAATCTGACGCCCCATCCCGCCGGCGTGAACCACGCGATTTCGTTCGCGATATCCACCAGTGGTGCTCCGGCTGCGACCATTTCGTCTTGCAAACCAGGGAAGAGATCTTCCAGAATCTGGCGTCCGCGCGCCAACAGCCCGTGTACGTGATTCGCCTGCGGGATTCCACGGCGAGCTTCAGTTGTATCTGAATAAGGATCACGTTCGATCACAGTGACGCGCTCGAAGTGATCCGACAAAACTCGCGCGGTCAGTAGTCCCGCGAGGCTTCCCCCAAGCACCACGGCGTGCCGGCCGTTCTGAGCTTCGGTCTCAACCTGGTGCTTAGCTCTTGTAATCATTGCAATACCTCCTAATAATCTCGGTTAAGTGGCGTCGGGAGTACGTTTGTGCGAGGCCTGTGAAAAATACGGGACAAGGTCCGTTTTCGTATTTAGGAAATTCTGAAATACGTGTGAAAAACTTCTGAAAGCCCATGACTAGCCCAGCCAACCGCTTCTATATCTTTGACGGATTTCGAGTTGACGCCGCTGAGCGCATTCTCTTCAAAGGGAGTCGCGAGGTGGCACTCACGCCGAAAGTGTTCGACACGCTCCTCGTTCTGCTCGAAAACTCGAGCCACGTGCTGACGAAAAAAGAGTTGATGCAGCAGGTGTGGCCTGACAGTTTTGTCGAAGAAAACAACCTCGCTCAGAACATCTCGATACTTCGAAAGGCGCTCGGCGAAGGTAAAGAAGGCGAGCACTACATTCAGACTGTGCCGAAACGCGGATATCGATTCGTCGCCGAAGTCAGCACCAGCGGTAACGAGGAAACACTGATCGTTCACGAACGGACGAGGGCGAGAATCGTCGTCGAGAGCACCGACGAAGACGAAGTCGCAACTGCGCTCGGTCCCGTGATCGATGTCTCACCGGTTCAAACATCATTACCGCGTGCACCCGAAACGATGTATGCGCGCAGTGGCGACGTGAACATTGCTTACCAGGTGATCGGCGATGCACCGCTCGATCTCGTCTTCGTAATGGGTTGGGTCTCACACGTGGAATACTTCTGGCGCGAACCGCGTTTCGCGCGATTCCTAATGCGGCTTGCGTCGTTTTCACGTCTCATTCTTTTCGATAAACGAGGAACTGGTCTTTCCGATCGTGTGCCGATCAATCAACTGCCAACGCTCGAGCAACGAATGGACGACGTGCGTGCAGTGATGGATGCAGTCGGTTCGGAGCGTGCCGCGTTGTGTGGGGTCTCCGAAGGTGGTCCAATGTGCAGCCTGTTCGCCGCGACGTATCCTGAAAAGACATTGGGGTTGGTCATGATCGGAACTTACGCGAAACGAGTTCGCGACGCGGAGTATCCGTGGGGACCGACACAGGAACAACGCGAACAGTTCTTTGAAGTGATGCGCAAGCAGTGGGGCGGACCAGTCGGCATTGATGAACGCGCGCCGAGTGTTGCGAACGACCCGGAGTTTCGTGATTGGTGGGCCACGTACTTGAGAATGGGAGCGAGCCCTGGTGCGGCGGTGGCATTAACGCAGATGAATGCGGAGATCGATGTGCGAAATGTGTTGCCGTCGATACGCGTGCCGTCCCTCGTGATCCATCGCACGGATGATCAGTGTTTGAAAGTTGAAGAAGGTCGGTTTGTTGCAGAACGAATTCCGGGCGCGAGGTTTGTCGAGTTCCCCGGAAACGATCATCTTCCGTTCGTCGGCGATCAGGATTCGATCCTCGACGAGATGGAAGAGTTTCTGACAGGCGTGCGCCATCGCGTTGAGCCTGACACAGTGCTTGCGACAGTGATGGTCGGAAGAATTGTCGGTGTCAAGGAGCATGTGCAGAGGCTTGGAAAAGATCGTTGGTTGGAATTACTGCGCCGCCTGCACGGGCATATTACAAAAGAGATTGAATGGTTTCGAGGACGAGAGATCGACATCGTCGAGAATCGGATACTCGCGATCTTCGACGGTCCCGCGCGCGCGATTCGCTGCGCGTCGGCGATTACTGAGTATGCGTCGAGGTTGGGTATTGAGACGTGTACGGGCCTACATACCGGTGAGTGTGAGATAGTTGACGGCCAGGTTGCGGGCGCTGCTGCGCAGATGTGTGTGTGCGTTGCGAACGAAGCAGACGCAGGTGAGGTGCTTGTGTCGAGCACTGTGAAAGATCTTGTTGCCGGATCGGGAATCAGTTTCGACGACCGCGGAACTCATATGTTGTCAGGCTGTGGTGAGTGGCGCTTGTTTGCGGTTCGAAGATCTTAAAACGCAGATGAACACGGATTATCCATTCGCTGATATCGATCTCGCGCGTCGGCTTGAGCGTACTGAAGGGCGAGCAAACGCAGACTTTGTTGAGGCTCATGCCGATGCGTCTCCAGATCTCGGTGCGACGTGGATCTCGGTCGCTGAAACCTACGCGATGTTCGACGGCCCTGACTCGCCCTTAACTCAAACCTTCGGTCTCGGTTTATTTCAACCAATCACCGCGGACGACATGGACCAGATCGAGGAGTTCTTTAACTCGAGAGGCGCCAAAGCTTTTCACGAAGTTTGTCCACTCGCGGATCAATCGACATTCACTTTACTTAGCGAGCGTGGTTATAAGCCCGTAGAGTTTTCGAATGTGCTCTTCCGTCCGATCAGCCCTGACCTGCACCTTCACGCAAATCGCAATGACGGGGTAAAAATCAGGGTCGTCGAAAAGAGTGAGGGAGAACTTTTCGCACAAACAGGCTTCGAGGGCTGGCGTGAGTTCGCCGAGGTTGCAGACTACGTTCGTGAGATGGGCCTGATTACCGTACGCTCAAAGGCACACGCGTTTTTGGCAGAACTGCAGGGTGACCCGATCGCGACCGGCGTTCTGATGATCAGTGGTGATGTTGCATTGCTCGCCGGAGCGAGTACAGTTCCAGTCGCTCGACGACAAGGTGCACAGCTCGCTTTGCTTGAAGGACGCTTGCGGTACGCCGCGTCGCGAGGTTGCACGATCGCGATGATGGTCGCGCAGCCCGGCAGTGGATCGCAGCGGAATGCTGAGCGGCATGGTTTTCGGATCGCGTACACTCGAACAAAATGGGCACAGGATTTACAGGATAAAAAGCCGGATTAACGCGAATATGCAAGAATTCGAAAAGTTGGGTGTCTTTTATCTCGGCAAGACCAAAGACGGTCTGCTTCTTTACGATTCGAAAGATCTGGTGACGCACGCCGTCTGCGTCGGCATGACGGGCAGTGGCAAGACTGGATTATGCATCACGCTGCTCGAAGAAGCCGCGATGGATGGTATTCCCGCCATCATCATCGATCCAAAAGGCGATCTGTGTAACTTGCTACTGACGTTTCCGAATCTCTCGCCGCAGGAGTTTCAACCGTGGGTGGAGGAAGGCGGTGATCCGGAACAGCAGGCCAACTTGTGGAAAGAAGGGCTCGCACAGTGGGGACAAGACGGCGATCGCATCAAACGTCTGCGCGAATCTGCTGAGTTTCGGATCTACACACCGGGCAGCAACGCGGGACTGCCTGTGTCAATCCTCAAATCCTTTGACGCGCCGCCGGAAGCAATCAGACAAGACAATGAGGCGCTCTCCGAACGAGTTAACACGACTGTTACCAGCCTGCTCGGATTGATCGGGATCGAAGCCGATCCGATCCGCAGTCGCGAGCACATTCTTCTTTCAAACATCCTCAACCAGGAATGGGCCAGCGGAAGAAATCTCGATATTGCCGCATTGATTCAAAAGGTCCAGACGCCGCCGATTACGAAGATTGGTGTGATGGATCTCGATTCGTTCTTTCCTCCGAACGATCGTTTTCAACTCGCGATGGCGCTGAACAACCTGCTCGCATCACCGAGTTTTGCGAGTTGGATGGAAGGTGAATCACTCGACATTCAAAAGTTTCTCTACACAGAGTCAGGCAAACCGCGTCTCGCGATATTCTCGATCGCTCATCTCGCCGATGCTGAGCGTATGTTCTTCGTGTCGTTGCTTTTGAACCAAATGCTTGGCTGGATGCGAACGCAATCAGGCACGACGAGCCTGCGCGCAATCCTCTACATGGATGAGATCTTCGGTTACTTCCCCCCGGTCGCGAATCCGCCATCGAAGTTGCCGCTGCTGACGCTGTTGAAACAGGGACGCGCATTCGGCCTGGGTGTTGTGCTCGCAACACAGAATCCAGTCGATCTCGATTACAAGGGACTGGCAAACACCGGTACGTGGTTCATCGGACGGCTGCAAACGGAACGCGACAAAGCGCGCGTGCTGGAAGGGCTTGAAGGTGTAGCAGCGGGAACCGGGATGAAGTTTGACAAACAGGAGATGGAACAATTGCTCGCGGGGCTGAGCAAACGAATCTTCCTCCTGAACAACGTGCATGACGACGGTTCGGAAATTTTCGAAACGCGTTGGGCCATGTCGTACCTGCGTGGCCCACTCACGCGCACCCAAATCAAATCGTTAATGGATCCGTTGAAAGGAACTACATCGCCGGCGCCTTCCGCTCCTCCTCAAGTTGCCTCAGCCCCTGCAGCCGCAACTGCCGCAGCCGTCGCTGCTGCCCCGGCACAAAGCTCGAAGCCCGTGCTCGCTCCTGAGATCGCGCAGTACTACATTCCGGTCCGCTCATCGGGCGGTGCGAATGAAACCCTTACTTATCATCCAATGCTGCTTGGCGCCGCAGAGGTTCGTTACAGCAGTTCGAAGTCAGTCGATGTAACGCAGCAGTTGATGTTGTTGACTTCGATCGCCGATGGACCAGTTGAGCTCGATTGGAGTAACCCTGTTTCAATCGATCTTCCAGTCGAGGATCTCGAAACGGAAGCAGAAGCCGGCGCAGCATTCGTGGAAGTGCCGGCGCCGGCGACGAAAGCAAAGAGCTACGCGTCGTGGAGAAAAGATTTCGCGAGCTGGATTTACCGGAATCAACGTCTCGAATTACTCGAGAGTCCGAGCCTCGAGATCGCGTCGAATCCGGGCGAGACGGAACGCGACTTCCGAGTTCGCCTGCAACAAATTGCGAGAGAGAAACGCGACGAAGCGGTGGAAAAGCTGCGACGCAAGTACGCGCCGAAGTTTGAGCAACTCGAGGAGAGAAAGCGTCGTGCTGAGCAGGCTGTTGAACGCGAACGCGAACAAGCGAAAGGTCAAAAGTTTCAGACAGCGATCTCAGTTGGTGCTACGTTGCTCTCGTCGTTTCTTGGTCGTAAGCGAGTGGGCATGTCAACGCTGGGCAGGGCTACGACTGCCGCGCGCGGCGCAAGCCGTTCGATGAAAGAAGCGGAAGACGTCGATCGCGCTGAAGACAATGTGACCGTACTCACTCAGAAACTCGCGGATCTCGATGCTGAGTTCAAAGCAGAGACCGCCAGCCTCGAGCGTTCTTATAATCCGCAAACCGAACAATTGGAAACAGTGAGTTTGAAACCAACCAAAGCAAACATTTCAGTTAAAGTGTTGACCCTTGCATGGGCGCCGTACTGGCATGATGCACAAGGACAAATCAAGCCGGGCTGGGAATAACTTTAAGCCTCTTTGTGACTCGACATGAAAACACCTATCAAATATGGACTGATGGTGACTCTCGCCATCATGGTGTGGGTGCTTTTAGCGCGATCACTCGTCACCAATCCCGCATCGCTCGTTCACACCCTCGGCTCGCCCGTTTTTTTCAACCTGGTCCACTTTATAATGATCTACCTTGGACTGAAGGCGACGGAGCGCGAAAGAGGCGATCGGCTCACCTTTAAAGAAGGACTTAAAACCGGAGTCTTGATTTCGTTGGTTTACGCAGTGACCGCATCGCTGTTTTTTGTGGCCGTAGTCGCGGCAGTTGGAACGAAGTGGGTGGAGAGTGAGCCGGGTTTGGCTGAAATGCCGCGGTCACAGATTGCGGCGCAAGCGTTCGTGTACCTGTTTGTCGGGGCAATGTTCCTCGGGTTGATCTATTCGACGCTGATCTCGTTCTTCCTCGCCAAACGACAATCCGAGGATCGGTAAGAAATCATTGGTCAATTATCATTTGACAATTGTCATTTATTATTTAAGACCTTCGGTCGCCAGAGTCGTTAAGGCTTCAGAAGCCGAAGGTCTTCAAATAGCAATTGACAAATGTCAAATGATAATTGACCAATGATTCTGCTCACCTACTTCGGAGTCAGTACAACCTTCCCAATATTCTTCCGCTCTTCCATGTACCGGTGCGCCTTGCCGGCGTCGGCGAACGCAAAAGCCTGATCGACGTGTGGGCGAATCCATTCTTCCTCAACGCCGCCAAGGATGTCGCGCATCCACACCGCAACCTTCTCCGGCTCGTGCCACATGTGGCCCAGGTTCAACCCAAACACGCCACGGTTCTTGCTGAGCATTTTGAACGGATGAAACCACGGCGTTTGAATCACCGCTTTCAACATCTTGAGTTTTCCTGAAATCCCGTTAGCCGAAGCTGTCGAAACTCCAAACATACCTAAGCGACCAGTGTGTCTGAGTGCTTCGTAACTCTTCTTCCAATGACCGCCACCGATCGGATCGATCACGAGATCCACGCCGCGTCCGTTTGTGAGTTGCTGCAAAACCGGCAACCAGTCCTGGGTTCGATAGTCGATGGGATGGTCCAACCCACGCTCAAGCAGAAGCTTGTGCTTACCCGGACTCGCTGTGCCATACGTTTCCGCGCCGATCTTCTTCGCAATGTCGAGCGCCGCGAGTCCGACGCCACCGCCGGCGTTGTGGATCAGAACTGACTCACCCGCATGCAATGATCCCATCACGACCAACAGCGCATACGCCGTCAGGTAATTCACCGGAATCGCCGCGGCCTGTTCGAACGTGAGCTTCTCAGGCTTCTCAAAGATCTGCGTGGCCTTCACGGCCACCATCTCTGACTGTCCGCCAAACCGCGTCATCGCCACCACCGACTTGCCCTTGAACGAACTGTTGACCCCTGTGCCGACCGAGTCGACGACGCCGCTGACTTCATATCCCATCACACATGGCTTCGGCGGTGAATCGGGATACAAACCCTGGCGCGCCAGGATGTCGGCGAAGTTCAAACCCGCCGCACGAACACGAATGACAACTTCACCTTCGCCCGGCACGGGATCTGCTTTCTCCTCGATCTTGAGTACGTCGATGTCACCAGTTGTTGTTGTTACGATTTGTCGCATGGACCGATATTATCAGTTCTAATCCCAGTCATCAGTGTTAATCTGTGGCCAAAAATATGAAGCTAAAGATAATTTTCGCAGCGCTCCTACTTCTAACTAGTTGCACACCGGATCGATCAAGTCGCAAACAACTCACGCTCGCGGTCGTCAACGGAGTCGAAGGCGAAGCGCTCAAGCAGGCCGCGCTCGATTACGAGAAACAAACGGGCACTCACATCAACATCGCTGAATTTCCTTATGCAAATCTTTTTGAGAAAGAATTGATAGATCTCAAAGCGCGGACCGGCGCTTACGACCTGATCATGCTCGACGACCCGTGGTTTCCGAAGTTTGCGCACGAGCAGCTTTTGACCGATTTTACGCCGCTTTTACAACGCCGCGGGCAGGCTGGACCAGACGCCGACTTCGTCGAAGCCTCGGTCGCACTTTGCCGTCATCCATATCAAACCGGACCAATCTATGCACTTCCTTACGTCGGCAATTCACAATTATTTTTTTATCGCAAAGATCTTTTTGAGAAACACTCGTTGAAACCACCCGCGACCTGGAACGACGTGCTCGAAGCTGCGAAAACAATCCACGAGAAAGAAACTCAAGGCGCGAACGGCGCCAAGGTCCATGGCTATGTCATGCGCGCGGCGCAGGGCAATGCCGCTGTCGCCGACTTCATGCCGATCTTCTGGGCCTTCGGCGGCGAGATGTTTGACGGCGGCGGAAAACCAACAGTTAACAGCCCCGAAGGAATCGCCGCGCTCACGTTTATGCTCGAGTTGGGCAAGTATTCACCGCCGGGCTACGTGAGTTTTAATGCCGCTGAAGTCGGTGCACACCTGTTGCAGGGAACTGCGGCGATGTCGATTAACTGGCCCGCATGGCTCAATTCGTTTAGTGATGCGTCGAAGTCAAAGGTGATCGGAAAGATGGAGTTTACGACTTTGCCGGGCGCGCAGAAAACCGGTCAGGCAGAGATTGGAAACTGGCTGATCGCGATTCCGCGCGATTCGCAAAACGCCGAAGCCGCGATGGATTTTTTGTTATGGGCCACCAGTGCAGAGCAGATGAAACGTTCAGCGGAACGAGGCAATCCACCAACGCGCAAATCGCTCTTTAACGACGCCCAACTGCTTGCAAAGAATCCCGCGTACCCGGCCCAGTTGCGCTCGCTCGAAAGCTCCAGGCCGCGACCGCGCACGCCCTATTGGAATGAAATCGAAAATGCGTTTGGTATCTTTCTTTCGAAGGCGAACAGCGGCGAACTGTCTCCTACGGACGCAATGAATCAGGCGAATGCCGAAATCGAAAAGATCCTTCAGCGCGGCCGCTAACCGCGAGTTACTGCTTCCTGCCCTGCTCATCGCGCCGGCAATGGCGGTGCTCCTCTCTCTTTCAATCTATCCGCTCATTTACTCGATTACGATCAGTCTTCAACAGGAGACCCCGGAAGGCAGCACCTGGACTCTTGGAAACTTCACACGCCTCTTTTCCGACGACTTCTTCTGGACGGCGATGGCCCACACGTTCGTCTACGCCGCCGCCGCTCTGACATGCGAGTTCCTGCTCGGTCTGGGACTAGCTCTACTACTGAACCAGCAGATGCGTGGACGCGGATTGTTTCGCGCGAGTTTGCTAGTGCCGATGATGCTGCCGACGGTTGTGGTCGGTGTCGTTTGGCGTTTGATGCTCAACCCCGATTTCGGCGCGATCAATGGAACACTCAAGCAATTTGGAATCAACACTGAGAGTTTGACGTGGACCGCGTCGCCGCGACTCGCATTCGTGTCGGTCATCGCAGTCGACGTTTGGCAATGGACGCCGTTTGTGTTTCTCGTTTTGCTTGCAGGTCTCCAGGCAATTCCGCAGGAGCCGTACGAAGCGGCACTGATCGATGGATCGAGCAGGTGGCAAACGTTTCGCCACGTCACGTTGCCTTTGCTCAAACCCGCGATCCTGATCGTTTTGCTTTTACGCACGATGGATCTGCTGCGTGTGTTCGATCAGATCTTTATTCTGACGGAAGGTGGACCAGGCTTTGCGACTGAGACGATAAGTCTCTACATCTATCGCACGGCGTTTCGCTTCTTTGACTTTGGATACGCGGCGGCGATGTCGTTTGTGTTATTGGCGCTGACAAACGTCATTAGCGCGATTTACATCCGGTTTCTTAAGTCACAGATGACACAGATAAAGAACGGATTTAGTTTTTTACGGTTGTTGGGCCTTTTTGTGGCCTTACTGTTCGCGCTCGCGCCGGTCTACTGGATGCTCACGATTGCGTTGAAGACCGAAGCGGATCAATTCGCGACTCCTCCCCTCTGGTTCAACTTTACGCCGACGATCGAACACTACTATGACGCGTTTGTAACGCGCTCCTTCGGCCAGTATTTGATTACGAGCGCGATCGTCGCCATCACTTCAACTGCATGCGCGCTCGTGATTGGAACGTTGGCTGCTTACGCGCTCGCGCGATTTCAACTGCCGTGGGGTCTTAATCAGCGACTCTCTTTGTGGATACTTTCAACGCGAATGTTTCCGGCAATCGTTACTGCCGTCCCTTTGTTTCTGATGATGCGCGACGTGCGACTGCTCAATACGCGAGCGTCGCTGATCATCGTGTACACCGCGTTCAACCTGCCATTCGTCATCTGGATGATGCGCGGATTCTTCGCCGATCTCCCACGCGATCTCGAGGAAGCGGCGATGGTCGACGGCGATTCACGCATGGGCGCGCTCGTGCGTGTTGTGCTGCCCCTCGTAGCGCCGGGATTGGCGGCGACGGCGGTGTTCTGTTTGATTGTTTCCTGGAATGAGTTTTTGTTTGCTTTGGTGCTGACGCAAACTGATGCGGCGATGACGCTGCCGGTGGGAATCGCCGGGCGCGTCACGCAGTACGAAATCAAGTGGGGTGTGATGAGCGCCGCCGCTTCAGTCGCGATAATCCCGATTCTCGTGTTCGCGCTCGCGTTGCAGAAGTATCTGGTAAGAGGTCTTTCCATGGGTGCCGTGAAAGGGTAGCCCAAACAGACACAAGATGAGTATCGAGTTTCGAAACGTTAGCAAACATTTTGGCGGGAGTTCAGTCGTCGACGATCTCTCGCTCGAGATTCGCGACGGGGAGTTCGTCGTGTTGCTTGGTCCATCGGGCTGCGGCAAGACGACGACTTTGCGAATGCTCGCGGGACTTGAAACTGCGACAGAGGGAGACATCTTTATCGAGGGCGAGCGAGTCAATGATGTTCCGACTCAGCATCGCGACGTGGCGATGGTGTTTCAGAGTTACGCGCTGTATCCACACATGACGATCGCTGAGAATATCGGGTATCCGTTGCGTGTGCGAAAGATCGAGAAGACTGAACGCGCCACGCGTGTGAATCGTGTTGCCGCGATGCTGGAGATCGAGTCGCTACTGGATCGTAAACCACGACAACTGTCGGGCGGCGAACGCCAGCGTGTCGCGCTCGCACGAGCGATCGTGCGTGAGCCGCGCGCGTATCTGATGGACGAGCCGCTCTCGAATCTCGACGCGCGCCTGCGCGTGCAAATGCGTGGTGAACTAAAACGTCTCCAGCATCAACTCGGTACCACAACGATCTACGTCACACACGATCAGGCGGAAGCGATGACACTCGCATCTCGCGTCGCGGTTATGAAAAAAGGGCGGCTGCAGCAGTTCGACACGCCGTTGAATATTTACAATCACCCGGCGAACCGCTTTGTGGCGGAGTTTGTGGGCAGTCCGAGTATGAACTTCGTCGAAGGCAGGGTTGAGTCGGGAAAATTTGTAGGCGACGCATTACAAATTCCTTTGAATGGGTTCGCGGATGGCTCACGGTTAACGATCGGAATCAGACCTGAACACATCCAGGTGCTCTCAGAGCCACGTGAGGGCGCGATCGCCGCGACTGTGTACGTTACGGAGTTAATGGGAAACGAAACTTTTGTTTTTGTTTCGGTGGGAACTAACAGATTGATAGCACGCGCGCCGGCTGACTTTCGGGCTGAGTTAGAAAGCAAAGTGTGGTTGCAGTTAATGACTGAGAAGCTGCATTTTTTCGACACGGATAAAAAGGATTAAATCCGGATCTAATCCGTGTTATCTGTGTCCTGCTTTATTCTTGCTCGCCCATTACTTCTGCGATCGTCGGCCACATCGTCTGCGCCCAAAGCTCATACCCCGCGTCCGACGGGTGAAACCCATCGATTGAAAAATATTCCGGATGCGATGGCAGTTCCTGCGTGGTGATCGTGTAGATATCAAACACCGTCACACCATGACGTGCCGCGATCTCTCCCAGCCGTTGACTGAACTCAATAATCTGCTGTTGATACGAGCGTCGCATCGAACCGGGAATCCGTGGCGCGGTCGAAATGTCCGGAATGTTTGTGACCACGATGCGCGCGCGCGTCTTTTCCTTCAGCGTGCTCAGGATCTGTTCGTAGTTTTTGGAGAACTGCTCCAACGTGAAATTATGTCCGATGTCATTAATGCCGATGCCTAGCGTGATCAGATCCGCATCAGCGGCGACGCCTCGTTCCAACTGCCCGCGTATCACGTCACTGGTTGTCGCGCCACTCACGCAAAGGTTAATAACCTTTGAACCCGGCCGGCGTCCTTCGATGTGTTTGAAGAGACGCGCAACATATCCACCTTCCCTCGCACCCACACCGGCGCCAGTGGAATCTCCGAGTGCAACATAAACAATGGGTCCTGTAGTCATTGGCTTTTCAAAAGTGATCGGGGCGGCATGATCGCGACTACATCCCGCCAAAAAAATTACGAGAATGCATGCCGCAAAAATTCCAGATGCGCTTACGTTGAGTGTTAGTTTTCCCTTCACAACGATCATTTTATTTTGACGAATTCCGCTTGACTTTATCCTAACAGCAGCTTAATGTGCGTCGCACCTCGCATCGAGCCCAGAAATGGCTGTGTGCACTCTTTTGCTTACCTCCCAGTGCTTCAACAGCCGGTGCGTCGTGACTACTTAGGCCTTTAATTAATCCCCCGATCCCACCAGACCGTGGTCTGGCCGGCGTTCTCCTTCAGATTCACAAACAAGTTAGAAAGGACAAGCGCATGAAGAAGATAGTTCTCGCAACTTGCTTACTTATCGCAATCGCCCTGCTGATCTCAGCCCGCTGGGGTACAAAGGCGGACGATGCTCCACCAAGCGGTCTCGGGCCAGCTGACACAACCCTGGCCGTTGCACTTTCACTGGAAGACATGGTTAACCAGTCTGACGTGATCGCAATCGGAAATTGTGTCGACACGAAAAGTGTTTGGGTCGACGGCGCCCTCGTTACCCTGGCTACCGTTTCGGTCAGCGAAGCTCTCAAGGGAGGTCCAGCAGAAAGTCTCACAGTCGTACTGCCCGGCGGCAGCGACACGAACCGTAAGTTTCCAATTGCAATGTCTTATCCAGGCGCACCACAACTCACACCGGGTGAAAATGTATTCCTGTTTCTCAACGCTGATACCGACACCGGATTGGGCTACGTCGTAGCCGGTTTTGCTCAAGGAAAATTCTCGATTGTTACAGACGAAGACGGCCAGCAGTTAGTTACGCGTAACCTGTCAAGCATGACACTCCAGGGCAACAACGGAGTTCGTCGCGGCGCAGCAAATGCGGCTTCTCTTGCCAGCTTCAAGGATCACGTTAAGGCTCGCTTGACCCAATAGCCTGAACGCCCACACGTAACCTGAATCGGTTCAGCGGAGCACGCCGATCCGAGATCGAGAAGATTTCCGAGGAGGACATATGAATAGAAAACTCATTTCGATTTTGTTAACTACGTCAATGATTTTGGTGAGTGTCGTGAGTGTGCGGGCGGGCGGGCCGTTCGAGAGCTTTGACATAACAAACGCTCCGGCGGTACCTCCTAATTTCGTGTTAGCTCGCGTCATTCAAATCAGGTGGGATCCAAGGGCTATTCCAGTGCCATATAAAGTGAACAACACACTTGGGCCGAATGTTCCGAACCCGCTGGGAGCGCCTGTGATCACGCTGGCACAGGCCACTACCGCCTTGCAGGCGTCGTTGAACGCCTGGAATTCGATCCCCTCTGCGTACATCAATTCACAGATCGTTGGTCAAACGAACAACCCGGGCTTAATCCGGTTTGACATGATCAACGAGCTCAGCTTCCGTACTCCCAACAACTTCGGCGCCATCGCTTCATCGCCATCTGTTAACTTCATCGTCGATGTAAACCTGGCGCATGGAGACGACATCGATGGAGACGGCGACTCTGACGTTTCGTCAGCAATCACTGTAATCGGCGACGCAGATGGAGACGGCGATCATGAATTCCCTCCGGGCTTCTATAAAGCCGGAACGATTCTCGATAACGACGTTCAGTTCAATACCAAGGTCAGCAACGGCTTCAGGTTCACTATCGACGACGCTCAGGCAGACACAAATGCTCGCTCTGTGGACCTCGAGTGTGTTGCGGTACACGAGTTTGGTCACTCAATCGGTTTGGCTCACGCGATGGACAACCAAACGAGCGCGAGCGATGGTAGCGGCGCAACGATGTTTCCATTGATCGACACGAATGACCCTGTGGCCGAATTGGGGCAGGCGAGCTTGGACGTCGACGACATCGCATGGGCTGCGCTTACCTATCCCGAAGGTTCTGCCGCATCCGGGCCCGCGGCGTTACAGGCGGGGGACGTGGCGTTTAATAACGCATGGGGCTTGATCACGGGCGAAGTGAGACACGGAGTGTTGAATCAACCGGTGGCCGGCGCGAACGTGTACGCGATTAATAGCGACACTGGCGAGAACACTGTGAGCGCATATTCCGGCACAACAAACCTCCTGCGTAGATCGGACGGAGCCTTGTTTATTGCTCCTGCAAACCTCTCTATTCCGAACGGTAACTTCATAATTCCAGTTCCAACGGGCAACTATAGTGTTGGCATCGAACCGATCGACGGCCTTCCTGTGTCTGCACCGCAGGTGAACTTCACCACGCAAATTGGAGCTGCTTTAGGTCAACAAAACTTCGTCGAGGAGTTTTACAACAACAATGGCGAAGGCGCGATTGAAGTTGAACCCGAGCAGGAGAAGAACGTTCACGTGAACATCGGGCAGACGAACGCCAACACCAACATCGTCACCAACGCGCAGTTTGTTATCAGTCCGTTTGGACCAGGTATAGGAACTCCGCCGCGGTTTATCGGATTCACGTTCACCATTCCTCCGGCGCAAGGAGCTATCTACGCAGTGCAGTTTCCGGCTGCGGAGATCAGCGCTCTTAACGGCGGCAACCCGACTAACATCCAGGCGGGGCTCATCGATAGTTCGGTAGTTGACGCATCTGCTCCGGTGCTATTCGCGAGGGCATCGCTATGCCGCGGCGTGATCAATCCTGACACCACTGCCACGATTGATCTGGCCAACCCGCTGGATAGTTCGCTTAATTTTCTTTCAGGAGAAAATGACTTTGGCCCCTACTTTTTCAAGAACCCGCACGAGCTAAGCAGAAAGATTCGTGATGGTATCGCTGACGGATCGATACAGAACTTGTTCCTGGTGGTTCACACTCCGCTTCCGCCGTTCGTCGGCGTCAGCAATCAGCCGCCGCTGATCGGTTTGAGCACTCAGGCCCCAATCCTGGGACGATCGTTTTTCTCAACGAATGGTGGCCTGACGTTTACGCGGAGAAACGACCTTAACTTCCGGTTTGCACTCGTCGCTTCACAGCTTCCGTAAGCGGGGGGTCAAACTACATAAAAATGGATTGCGCAGGTTGCATCATTTTTGGTGCAATCTGCGCGGTCTCTGGTTAAACTACCCGCATGCCGCACTACGAGCCCGAAGCATGGCGAGACAGCCAGGAGCAATCCGGCGAGCCTTCCATGCGCGAACAGTGCCGGCTCCTCGATCTGCTTGGGCGTATCAATTACAGAATCCTCAGCGGCAACAAAGTTTATGTAGAAGTCGACGGAGTTGTTTATAAAACTCTGTATGGTGGCTACTGGCGCAGTGTTTTCACCGGAATCGAGCACTACCTGCTGAGATGTGAACAGGTTTCGGGGAATGTTTGGCGTCAGGACGTGAAGACCTCAGTCGACTTGCCGATTGCATACTCCGACAATGGCTGGACTGCGAGAGGACACTCTCTCTCATTTATCCTCAATCGAGATTTTAAAGAATCCCAGCCGGCAGTTATACAAAAGTTCCGTCGCTTACGCCGACTCGTAAGCAATCGAATCCACGTTGGCCACCTGGCCTGAAAGTTCAGAGTTCAGCCTTTAGGCTGTCTGCCCAGCAAGCAAGCTAAAGCTTGAACTCTAAACCGCATCAAGCTCGGGGATCTTCCACAACAGGTACCCACTCCAAGGAGAACACTATGAAAACTCACTCCCTTAAAGGACAGTTCGTCGCCCTAACTCTCATCCTGAGCGTGGCCTGCGCGATCGGTGCACAGCAGCAAGCGGTCAAGAGCCCGGATGGCGCTGCGTTAATGAAGCAGGCAATGCCCGTCGATCCGCAGATCACGATGGGACAGTTTAAGAACGGTCTGCGCTACTACATCCGGACTACGAAGAAACCGGAGAAGCGTGCCGAACTCCGGCTCGTCGTCAAGGCCGGCTCGATTCTTGAAGATGACGATCAACTCGGCCTCGCGCACTTCGTCGAGCATATGGCCTTCAACGGCACGAAGAACTTTCCCAAGCACGAGCTGCTCGCGTTCATTGAATCTTTAGGCATGCGTTTCGGTGCACACCTCAACGCCTACACAAGCTTCGATGAAACCGTTTACATGCTCACGGTTCCGACCGACAAACCCGGCGCTCTCGAGAAATCGTTTCAAGTGCTCGAAGACTGGTCGCGCAACATCACGTTCGATCCTGCCGAGATCGAAAAGGAACGTGGCGTGGTGTTGGAAGAGTGGCGTGGGGGCCGTGGCGCAGGCATGCGCAACACCGAGAAGATATTTCCAGTCGTGTTCAAAGGTTCCCGATACGCTAACAGGCTTCCGATCGGCAAACCTGAAATCATCCAGAACAGCAAGGCGGAACGTCTCACGCAGTATTACAAAGACTGGTACCGTCCCGACCTGATGGCCGTCGTCGCAGTCGGTGATTTTGACAAGGCTGCTGTTGAGAAACTCGTGAACACTCACTTCGGATCGATGCCGGCGGCCACGAGCCCGAGACCACGCGAAACCTTCGACCTTCCCGACCGTGCCGACACAGGTTTCTCCATCACCTCGGACAAAGAGACGACAACCACCAGCATTGAGATCGACACTATCTTGCCCGCGCGTCCGCAAGGTTCGGTCGGCGCGTACAGGCAGGAGACAGTTGACCGGCTCTTTGCCGGAATGCTGAACGCGCGGTTTGCTGAAATCGCACAAAAGCCTGACGCGCCATTCGTCTTCGGTTTTTCAGGACGCAGTACTTTCCTGGCGCGTACCAAGGAGATTGCTTTCCTCAATGCGCTCGTAAAGGAAGGCAATGTTGAGAACGCCATGCGAGTGTTGCTGACCGAGGCCGAAAGAGTCGCGCGCTTCGGTTTCACCGAGACAGAACTGGCGCGGCAGAAAGCAAGTGTCTTGCGCAGCTACGAACGGCTTGCCCTCGAGAAGGACAACGTTATGGCCGCTTCGAAGGCCGGTGAATACATTCGCAACTTCCTCGTGGGCGAAACTCTTCCGAGCGCTGAAGACGAGTATGCATTGCACCAGCGCTTCGTTCCGGAAATTACCCTTGCTGAGATCAATCAGCTCGCACGTGAGTGGTTTCCGCAGAGCTCGAAAAACCGCCTCGTAGTACTTACATCTCCACAGAAAGCGGGACTGGCGATACCTGATGAAGCGAAGCTCGCAGCCATCGTCAAAGAACCGGCACCCGCGGACCTGAAGGCGTATGTTGATACCGTAGGCTCGGCAGTTTTGCTCGAAGCACTGCCAGCGCCCGGCAAGATCGTTAATGCCACTACGAACGATAAATCCGGTCTCACAACATGGGAGCTCGCAAACGGCGTTAAGGTCGTACTCAAACCCACTGACTTCCGCGCAGATGAGATCCTGTTTCGCGCCACGAGTCCGGGTGGAACGTCGCAAGTGAGTGATGCGGATTACATTCACGCAAGCACCGCATCGCAGTTGGTGAACGCCGGCGGTGTAGGGAAATTCAGCGCCATCGATCTTGGAAAGATGATGGCGGGTAAGGTCGCTTCAGCCAATCCGTTTATTGGCGAACTCGAAGAAGGATTAAACGGAAGTAGTTCGCGCAAAGACATCGAAACGATGTTCCAGTTAATCTATTTGCGCTTCACTCAACCTCGCGCTGATCCGAACGCATTCGCAGCGCAAATGGCACAGGCGAAAACATTCATGGTGAACCAGAGCGTCTCGCCGGATTTTGCATTCTTTGAAGCGCTCACGTCAGCCCGGTTCGGTAATCACCCGCGCAGACGGACGAGTACAGCGGCCGAGTTGGACCAGTGGAACCTCGACAAGTCGATGGCTTTCTACAAAGACCGTTTTGCCGATGCGAGTGATTTCACGTTCTTCTTCGTTGGCAGTTTCGATGAAGCGATGATGAAGCCGCTCGTCGAACGTTATCTCGGCGCGCTTCCTTCGCTCAAGCGTAAGGAGACGTGGAAAGACGTTGGTGTTAAGTTACCGACCGGAGTTATCGAAAAGAGAGTCGAGAAGGGGATCGAGCCGAAGAGCAGGGCTGCGATCGTGTTCACTGGTCCATTTGTTTGGGATCAAAGCCAACGAGTGGCGATCCGCGCGATGTCGGAGATTCTTGGGAATCGCCTGCTCGAGGTAATTCGCGAGGAGCTCGGCGCCACTTACGGTATTTCGGCAAGTCCGGGCTTTTACAAGCATCCGAAACCGGAATACTCGATCACGATCAATTTCGGCAGCTCACCCGAGCGAACCGACGAACTGATCAAACGAGTGTTTGAGGAGATTGAAAAGTTTAAGGCGAATGGGCCGACGGAGAAACAACTCAACGACGAGAAGGAAGCGTTGATCCGCGAGTTTGAGACGAACAGCAAGCAGAACGGTTACCTGCTGACTCAGATTCAGCTCCGGTATTTCAACGGCGAGGATCCCGCGGGAGTCTGGCTAGTTCCGGAGTTTTACAAGAAGCTCGATGCGGCCACGATTCAAGAGGCTGCGAAGCGCTACCTCGACACGAAGAACTTCGTTAAGGTAACGCTGTTTCCAGAGAAGAAGTAGCGATCAAACGAGATCACAAAAGGCACAAGGAAGATCACATAAGCACAAATTATTTTTAATCATTTTGTGATCTTCCTTGTGCCTTTTGTGATCTTCATCGATGGAGGGTTGAGTGCAGAGTGTCAAGGAATTGATCTGCATCCTCTTCGGAGAATGGCATCGGCGGGCGGATTTTGAGTACGTTGTGAAACGGTCCGTCCGCCCCGAGTAGTATTCCTTCTTCGCGCATCCGATTCACGATTCGCTTTGCTTCGGCCGTCGCCGGTGCTTGATCTCGAACCAGCTCGACACCGAGGAACAGTCCTGAACCTCGCACATCGTCGATGATCTCGTGATGCTGTTGCAGGCCGCGCAAGCCTTTGAGCAAGCGTTCGCCTATTTGAAGTGCATGCGATTGCAATCTCTCCTCTTGAACCACGTCGAGCACTGCTAATCCAATCGCGCACGAGACGTTATTCCCACCGAACGTGCTGAAGAATTCCATCCCGTTATCAAACGATTCGGCGATAGCGGTTGTGGTGATCACCGCGCCGAGCGGATGACCATTGCCAATCGGTTTACCAAGCACGACGACGTCGGGAACCACGCCGTATTTTTCGAACCCCCAGAAGTGCGTTCCGATACGACCGTATCCGGTTTGGACTTCATCCGCGATACAAACTCCTCCCGCAGCGCGCACAGCTTCGTAGACTTTTTTCAGGTAACCGTCGGGCAACACAATCTGACCTGCGACACTCGGCATCGATTCAGCGATGAATCCGCACAGCTTTGTTTTTCCTGCAATCGCGGCGACTTCGTCGGCATCGTTCGCTGACGCGGGAAGCGGAACCTTATGAACCCACGAGGGTGGACCATCACCACCTGGGCCATCATGCTTGTACGGACTGATGTCGATGAGCGTTGTCGTGTTTCCGTGATACGCGTGCTCAAGCACGACCACGTCACGTGCTTTGGTGTGAGCGCGCGCGAGTCGTAAAGCGAGTTCATTGGCCTCGCTTCCTGAATTGACGAAGTAACAAACACTCAACGGTTCGGGCAGCGTCGCGGTGAGCCTTTCGGCAAACTGAATAATCAAGTCGCTCAAGTAACGCGTATTCGTGTTCAACAACTCCACCTGCCGCTGCCCGGCTGCGACGACTTTCGGATGACAATGCCCAACATGCGCAACGTTGTTATAAGCATCGAGATACCGCCGCCCCTCATCGTCAAACAAATACTGCATCTCACCACGAACAATATTCAGCGGCTTCTCATATGCAACACTCAGATTGCGGCCAAGTAGCCGCCTCCTCGCCTCGAGAATAAAATCCTGCCTTTTCATCCGCGTAAATCCGTGTCTAATAAACTTCCCAAATTAGCCGCTATGGCCTTTTGACTAATCTCCAAATACTCATTCTCCGGACGCTGCTGTTGCTGGTACGCCGCAATACAAACACTCATGCCGAGCCGCATCAACACGAATCGCCACAACACTCCCATCTCCTGATCGGTTAACACAAATTCACTTTTGTATCCTTCGACAACCTGTCGCGCTATCGCAACCGGATCACTTTTATCAAGCACCACGTACGCGATCGCAATCGCCAAATTTCCGATAGTGTAGCTGTATACCATGTCGCCGAAGTCAATCAGCCCGACAACCCTCATGCTTTCTGGATCGACGAGCACGTTGTAATCGTTTGCGTCGCCATGAATCACACTTCTTCGCAGGTCGGGCTCGATCTCGAAGCGGCATCTGGAAACAAGCTCGCGCAGGGTCGCATCTTCAATCAATCCACCAAACTCACTCAGGATGCGATTGCCGTTCGCCAGGTCCCAATGAAAATCCCGATGCACCGCCGGGTGATCAAAGTCTGCGAGCGCCCGGTCGAGCTCGCCGAGCTTCCAGCCAAGATCGCGCAACAGTTCGTTCGATTGCGGTTTCACTTCACCCAATGGCACGCCCGGCAAGTAATGGACCAACCGCACGAGATGAGTTCCATCCGGCGTCTGAACAGAAACACTCTCTTCGCCGGAAAGCGCCGGAACCAGTCGCTGGCAAAATGAAACTCGACGCGCAAGATGCTTGAGCACCGAGTTCTGCGCGTCTAGCAGTGCCGCATCTTCGAGACCGTTCGAGATTTTCAGTACAAACTTTTCACCACCGCTATTCGTTAACAAGAAGTTCTG
This sequence comes from uncultured Acidobacteriota bacterium, assembly GCA_963728575.1. Taxonomy (GTDB): domain Bacteria; phylum Acidobacteriota; class Blastocatellia; order Pyrinomonadales; family Pyrinomonadaceae; genus PSRF01. The sequence continues at coordinate 16,607 of CAVSKT010000010.1, read as the reverse complement.
GTCGCGCTCGCTCGGCAACTCGCGCGCGAAGCCGCGAAGGCCAAAATGTTCGGTGGCGATCTTCGCCGCCGATTCGGCATCTAACGAGGGCGCAGACAGGGCTATAATCCGGAGGTTGCTTGACAGGATTGCAGGATTTTACAGGATGACTCAACTGATCTCCACAATCGCGATCGCAATGGGCGCCTCATGGGTGTCAGGCATCAACCTCTATGCGACTGTCGCCACGCTCGGTTTGCTCAGCCGCTTCGCCAGCCTTCCGCTTCCCGGCGAACTGCAAGTGCTGACTAGCTGGTGGGTCATCGGCGTTGCGGTCGGTTTGTACGTCATCGAATTCGTTGCCGATAAGGTTCCATACGTCGACAGCACGTGGGACGTAATTCACACCTTCATACGCGTTCCCGCCGGCGCCGTCCTCGCGGCGAGCGCTTTCGGCGACTTCGATCGCGGTATACAAATGATCGCGCTTCTGCTCGGCGGCGGGCTGGCGCTCAGCTCTCACGGAACGAAAGCCGCAACGCGCGCGATGTTGAATACGAGCCCCGAACCTGTCTCGAACGTCGTCGCCAGCGTTCTGGAAGACATCGTGGCGGTGATTTCAGTCGTGCTTTCTGTGTTGCTGCCCGTCGCGATCTTCGTCATCGTCGGTGTTGGTTTGGTAATATCCTTCCTGGTCTTCAGCCGAATTATTCGATTCTTCCGGCAGGTTGCGAATAGTGTTCGCGGATGGTTCGCACCCGCCACGTCATAGTTTGGACTGAATAATTTTTAGACGAGTTCAGAGTTCAACCTTTAGGTTGCTCTTCCAACGAGCAAGCTAAAGCTTGAACTCTGAACGTTACGGAGGACGACTAATGCTGCGGTCGCTCTTGCTCTTCACGCTCTTGATCTCTGCGATTCCTGTCTACGCGCAAACTCCTGACTCGAAGTTCTTCAATGGTCTACGTTATCGCCTTGTTGGACCAGCAAGAGGCGGGCGCGTTACGACGGTGACTGGCGTTCCTTCACAACCAAAAACGTTCTACATGGGCGTGGCTAGCGGCGGTCTGTTCCGCACGACCGACAACGGCGCGACCTGGACTCCGATCACCGACGGTAAAGTTCCACTCGGATCAACCGGCTCCGTGGCTGTCGCCGATTCAGATCCCAACATCATCTATCTCGGAACCGGCTCAGACGGCGTTCGCAGTAACGTCTCGACCGGACGCGGCATGTACAAGTCAACCGACGGCGGAGAAACGTGGAAGTTTACCGGTCTTTATAACGCGGGACAGATCGGAGCGGTGCGCATTCACCCAACCAACCCGGACATCGTTTGGGTAGCTGCGGGTGGCGACATATTCAAGTCAAACGAAGAGCGCGGCATATTCAAAACTACCGATGGCGGAAAGACGTGGCGCAAAGTTTTGTATGTGTCGGACAGTGTGGGCGCGATGGACGTCGAGATCCAACCCGGCAATCCCGGAGTTATTTATGCGTGGATGTCGCGACTCGAACGTAAACCGTGGACCATCATCAGCGGATCTCGCGAAGGTGGCTTTTACAAGAGCACGGACGGTGGCGAACAATTTTCGAAAATCACAACCGGCCTTCCAACAGAATTAATCGGCAAAGGCAATCTCGCCGTCACCGCCGCGAATCCGAATCGACTCTTCGCGCTTATCGAAGCAAAGCCGGGCGGCGGCTTCTATCGCTCTGAAGACGCGGGACAAACGTGGGCGCTAATTAACTCGCAAGGCTCATTGATTCAGCGACCGTTCTACTACACGACCCTGGGCGCGGATCCATCGAATGCAGACGTGGTGTATGCCGGCGCTGAGGGCTTCTTCAAATCGATTGATGCGGGAAAGACATTCACTACGTTTCGCACGCCGCACGGCGACAATCACGACATCTGGATCAATCCCAAAGACAGCCAGATCATGATCCAGGCAAACGACGGCGGTGCAAATGTTTCCACCGACGGTGGGCGCACGTGGTCCACGCAGGGCAATCAACCCACCGCCGAAATCTACGGTATCTGGGTCGACAACCAGTTTCCCTACAAACTCTACGGCGCTCAGCAGGACAATACGACTCTCATCATCTCGAGCCAGGCCGAACCGTTTTCCACCGCCGATTGGCGCACTGGTCCGGGTTGTGAAACTGGTCCAATCATGCCGCATCCCTCGAATCCGGAGATCGTCTACGGGTCGTGCAAGGGGCAGTATGGCGTGATGAATCTCAAGACCGGACAGGAGAAGAGCTACTGGATCGGCGGGCAATCGTTATATGGCAATCCCGCGAGTGATCTGATTTATCGCATGCAGCGTGTGTCGCCGATGGCGACGTCGCCGCACGATCCCGAGGTGCTGTATTACGGATCTCAGTACGTTCATCGCACGCGTGATAAAGGAGTGACGTGGGAAAGGATTTCGCCCGATCTCACGGCGCGTCCGGAGTGTTGCCAGGGTGTGAGCGGCGAACCGATCACGCGCGACGTCACGGGCGAAGAGTTTTACAGTACGCTTTACGCGATCACTGAATCGCCGCTCGAGAAAGGCGTGATCTGGACCGGCTCCAATGATGGTCCTTTTTATGTCACTCGCGACAATGGGAAGAAGTGGACCAACATAACTCCGAAAGATCTGCCTGCGGGCGGGCGCGTCCAATTCATCGAGGCGTCGCCGCATCGCAAAGGCTCCGCTTACTACGCGGTCTACCGGTGGCTACTCGGTGATTATCAACCCTACATCTACCGCACCAACGACTACGGTCAAACATGGACCAGGTTAACGGATGGAAAAAACGGCGTGCCGGCTGATTGGCCGACGCGCGTCGTACGTGAAGATCCGGATCGTGAAGGACTGCTTTACGCCGGCACGGAATTTGGAATGTTCATTTCCTTCGACAACGGTGCGCGGTGGGAACCGTTTCAGTTAAACCTGCCAAACGTGCCTGTAACTGATATCAAAGTGCATCGAAAAGATCTCGTTGTTTCGACGCAGGGACGAGCGATCTGGATCCTCGACAATCTTTCGGCGCTTCATCAACTTTCGTCACAGATCAAGCCTTCGGAAGTGCATCTCTTTAAACCGCGTGATGGTTATCGCACGAGAGTTGGTCCAACAAATCTCGGCCCGGTTATTGAGTACTACTTGCCCGCGGCGGCTGAGAAAGCTGTAGTGATCGAGATCCTCGATACGAAAGGAACTGTGCTCAACACTTACAACAGTGAAACACCGGCGCCGCGTCCCGGTCGCGGCGGTGGTCCGGCCATGCCTGGCGTTGGTACTGCTGGTCCTGAATCACAACCCGATCCTGATGCTGCTCCCACGCGCCGCTCCACGCCACCGCCGAGAGTAACCAAAACCGCAGGCATTAATCGTTTCCCGTGGGACGTCAGGCATCAGGCCGGTGTGACGCTTCCGCCGGGTCAGTATCAAGTCCGGCTCAAGACCGGTGATGTGAGTCTCACGCAAACGTTCAATGTGCAGATCGAGCCGCGAGTCGCGGCCGATGGAGTTACATTGGCCGACTTACAGGAGCAGTTTGAACACAACATGCGGATGCGCGAGCTGGTAACGAGTGTCAATCAACTCGCGACACGTGTGCGCGAAGCCGTTAATAAAGCGCCCAATGATCAGAAATTACGTGCGCTTGCGTCGAAACTGCTTACCGAACCTGTGCGTTACGGCAAACCCGGACTTCAGGCGCACATAACTTACCTTGCAGGCATGACGACTAATGTTGACCAGAAGATCGGACGCGACGCGATCGAGCGCTACCAGGTCTTGAAGAAAGAGTTTGATGCCGTGCGCCTCGAAGCCGATCAGATTCTTGGCCCATCAGTATCGACAATCAGCGCCCCACCGGAGTAATCTCTGTCGGGCAGCTCCCCTGACGTAATTGTTGGGCGCTGTCCGTGACTTTATTGTAGGGGCGGCCCCTCCGTGGCCGCCCGTTCTCAGCCACAGGATCCCGGGAACATAACGCCTCACTCAATTGTCTAACCATTTTCGTCCGGTTTGCGTAGCCCCCATGAAACGCAGAACGTTCCTCCAGATGTCGATCCCCGTCGCGGCGGGCCTGGCTCTGCCCGCATGCGTACGGATCGAAGGTTCGATTGAAAAACTCCTCCTGTCCCTTGTCCTCCAGGGTGGCCGCGTCTTTTTTCACGGTCGTTGGCAAACTATGGACGTCGGCATCGACACCGCGGGCAAGCTTCGATTCGGAACTGCTCTCCGCGGCGCCGAGACAATGAACGTAAGTGGTCGAGTAGTCTCGCCCGGCTTCATCGACATCCTCGCAGACAACTCAATCTCACCTGAATCAACGTATTCAATTTTCGAGAAGTACAAAGTTTCAGACGGTGTTACTACGGCGTTGCAAATGCACGGCGGGAGTGCTGACACTGGTGCGTACCATCGAAGGTTTTCACGTCTGCCGCACTCGATTAACTACGGTGTTTCGACTTTCGTGATGGGCGTCAGAGCGCGTGGAGGCGGTAAACGACAGGTGGAGAAGAACCTCGACGAAGGCGCGCTCGGAGTTTCACACAGTCTCGAGTATCAACCGGCGCCGTACGCGGAGATGCTCGAGTATGCGAAGCTCGCGAAGAAATATGAGCGGCCGCTGTTCTTGCATCTGCGCTATTCGTCGCGTGAGAAAGAGTTGGAAGGAATCGATGAAGCAATTCGACTCGCGAGGGATAGCGGTGCGCGCGTTCACATAGATCACCTGCACTCAACCGGCGGAACATTTCATATGGAGCAGGCGCTGGAGAAGATTCGCGCGGCGAACGCACAGGGCCTGACGATCACTACGTGCGTATATCCTTACTCGTACTGGGCCACGTATCTTTCAAACAATCGCTTCGGTGCAGGCTGGCAACAACGCTACGGTCTCTCGTACGGCGACTTGAGGATTGTAGGCAGCTCAGAGCGTTTGACGGCGCGATCGTTCGCACACTATCGCAACTCCTCTTCCCCGCTCGCCGCTGTTCCTGAAGGCACGATGCCTTTGAACAAGACTGTGGACCTCGCGCTTAAAGAAGACTTCTGCATGATCGGTTCTGATGGCGGTATTCAATTCGAGCCGCGCGCGAATTCGCACCCGCGTGGCGCCGGCTGTTTTGCCACAGCAATACGCCACGCGCTCGACATCAAGATGCCGCTGGAGAAGATTTTGGTAAAGATGACGACGTTACCACGCAGCGTGATACTGCCTGCGATGAGAGATCGTGGTGTGCTGGAAGAGGGTGCGGTAGCGGATTTGACGGTATTCGATCCGGCAACAATTCGCGGGAATGCGACTGTGGAAAACCCGAATCAGTTTTCATCCGGGATCGATCTCGTGATCGTCAACGGCAAGATCGCATTCCGAAACGGCAAACTCACCACGAAAAACGGCACTGCAATTGTGGCGTGACTTCTTAGCGTCTTTGCGCCTTTGCGAGGAATTCTTTACAGCAGCTTCCCTAACGCGTACGGCAACATCTTGCGCCACCATGGCCAGTCATGGTCCACATCCTGCCCCCAAAGGTCCAACGTGTGCGGAATGCCTTTCGCGTGGAGAATATCTGAAAGCGCTCGGCTACGTTCGGGAGCTTCGTAGTTTCCCTGCCCTGACATGATCAGGATCGAGTCAGCCTTTTGCAGCAATGGCAGAAAGTAGTTGTCGTTGAGATTTGAGAGATAGTCGACGGGATTGTTGAAGTAGACGTTGTCGTCGTAGTGTCCTTTTAAATAAGCACGCACATCGTAACTGCCACTCATCGCAATCACACCACGAAACACATCGGGATGCTTGAAGTAAGCGTTAGCTGAAAGGAACGCACCGAGACTGGCCCCTGTTGTCAGCGGGCGATTCTCGCCATCGCCGCACTCTTTTCGAATCAGCGGCAACACTTCGTCAGTTATATATCGATCGTAACGCGTGAGTAGTTCGGCTTTGAGATGTGCCGGCATCTGTTCATTCAAGAGGCTCCAGCGATTGACGCTGTTGATTGAGTACGCGCGGAGTTTACCGGCTTCGATGAACGACTTGATCGCATCGACTAGATAGAAGCGCTCGTATTCGAGATAGTCGGCCGCGGCCGTAGGAAACATGAGTAAGGGTGGACCAGCATGTCCATAGGCGACCAGGGGCATATCCATGTTCAGGTTTGGGCTATACCAGGATGTTGTGCGGCGTTCCATTCGAGAACCTTTCGTGATGGGGAATCAAAGTTGGAGATATTCTCGCAGATCGTTTCCGAGCGCAAGTTTAGGGCCGTGGTCCTAACGTATGAGCTTCCATCGATATAGCTAGTACTGACGTTGTCGGGTTGAAGTTCGGTTGACGCTCGAAAACCCATCTGTTATAAAAACGCTTCCGCGCCCTGCATATAGTTTTACGGACTATATGAGGGCGCTTATTCCGCAGTAGCTCAATGGCAGAGCATTCGGCTGTTAACCGAAGGGTTGTAGGTTCGAGTCCTACCTGCGGAGCCAATTTATTTTTGTAGGTGTTTGGAAAGAAAAGTCTTACCTCATTCGGTCGCCACGGCCTGTCACAACCAAGTCACAAAGTTTTGGATCAGCCTCACTTTTCCACGCATTGAACCTGAGACAAACGGTCGCGGCGGAGACAGTTGCATCGAGCGCCACAATGAGTTCCGCTGCGATCGCGAGACGAGAGCGAAACTAGATTGGTGGAGCAAGGGGATCGAACCTCTGGCCTCCCGCCTTGCGAATGGGGTTAAATCGGCCACTGTATTCTTTGACACCCCATGCAGTGACCACAAATTACAATTCTTCAGCAGGTTGCAACCACCATCGTAGGAGGCATTTTCTTTCGCATCATTTGACATCGATTTGCGGAGAATCGAGTGACGAATCGGTGACATTTTTTGCGCTCTTGGCCACCGCTTAAAGGCAGATTGAGTTCACTAGGAGTTGCTCTCCCTTTCGGGGCGCGGATGGATCTCACGCCAGGCGCGGTATTCTGAAGGCTTAAGGCGCGCGCGCGCGAAATTGCCTTCGTGCAGATTCTCCAGGTCCTTAATTGTCATTCGCACGAAATCGTCCAAGTTTTCCTTAGGAACCAGGTTAGCTGCGATTCTCGTTACTTCTTCAACACCAGGTGACAAACCGCGGCGCACAGTCTCGCCGATTACTTCTTTGAGTTCATTCCCAAACTTGAGTCGGAATTTGTCGGGCTCGCCAAGCGATTGACGAACTGCGACGTAGCGTTTAGTGGAGCGCTCATAGGCCCACACAAAGACATCGCGCAGCAAATCGACTCGGTTGAGTTCGTATACACCCAGCAGTGCGTCGAAGTAAGTGCGTTGAGGCACATCAATAAAGGACAGCGGTGACAGGTTCTGCCGCACAAACGGAATGTTTGCCGCCAACCGCGACACTCGCTTGTTAACATCCTCGAACGGTTGCAAGTAAGGCAGATGGACCATTGCGAAGAAAGCTTGCTCGAACGGATTGCGGATTGCCGCAGCTGTGCCCAGGATCTGTTGAAAGCATTCCTCGATCACCTGTGGGACTTCAAGTGGGTGATAGACAGAATCGCCTATCCCGACCGCGATTCGGCGAAGACGACCGCTAGCGTTTGGGTCGGCCAACAGGTTATCAGAAAGGATCGCGTGGAAATTGAGAATGTTCTGACGATTGAAGATTAGGTCCTCTCCCAACTCTACCAAAAATTCAATGGCGTTTTTGTGATTCAAAATCATCTGAGTCTCAGTTGCATCCTTCCCTTCCGCTGCTTTCCCAGACTCGATGAGCCGTTGTGTATCAAGCAGGGAGTATGTGTTTCCTTCGAGTCGGGAAGACGCCCAGGCCAAATCCACTAATAGTCGGTTGAGAATTTGACGAGCGTAAGTGCCCGCTGGTCGCTCTACATTGGCAGTCGTCCCAATCCGAGTGAGAGATGCGATTGTTTCGGGTGTAAGGTAACTGCTCTCGTTCGGTCTGTACTGATCCAGGAAGTCCCGGTTGTAACCAACCGGCGTACGCGCAGCTAGTGGTCTTCGCACAAGTTGTCGCACGTCCGCCCCGGATGGCGACAGTCTCACGTAATCGTCTTCAATTCCAGCTTCGGTGCTCTTCGGCAGAAGATAGCGGGTAGACCGGCTTCCTCCTTCAGTTACCAACTGTTTTGATTCAACTAGTTCTGATAAGTGTCTCTGAAGCGATCGTCGGCTGATATCAAGATCAAGCAGAGTTGACAGCTCATCGATTTTGAGGCCATCAGCTGCCTTTCCGATATGCCTAAACAGTTCCTCATCGATTTTGTCGGGCAGTTTCCTAGGTCTCGCCATGGTGTGCTCCTAAATGCGTACTTTGCTATTCGCGCCATAATCTTACCATTGTTTTGGCGCGAATAACTTATTTGCGCCACAATCAGCCTCATATTTATGGCGCGAGTAGCTTCATTCGCGCCATAACCCTTTGAGATAATGGGCATGCGCCTCACTACCGCTCGATAAATGATTACATGCGCTCTGCACCGCTTGGCAATGCGCATGCATGCGTCAGAATTTGGCTGATAGACGCATGACGGCAAAACTGGGGGGATTCATGGATGAAACGGGCGTGGCTTTAGGAAAATACCTATCAAGTATTCGAGAAACAGCAGGCCTAACCCAAGCGGAATTAGCCAAAAAAGTAACGGTTAGTCCTGCCCGCATTTCTCGAATCGAGTCTGGCGATGCCAGTTTAACTGCGGACGAGATGGATCAGCTCCTTGTGGCGATCGGCACAAGTGCGGCAAAGGAGCTTCGCGCATACCTGGATCAAGAATGGGTGAATTGGATCGACCGCCCTTTGATCATCCAAATCGAAAAATTCTTTGGGTAGCCAATGGCTTACTAAGGAAGCTTCGCCAACTGACAAGCGATCCCGACCTGAAGAGTATGTTTGTCCGACATATCGAAATTTACGAAGGCGAGTTAAGAGGCCTTGCGGCGGACCTTACCTCGACTGATCACAGCGTTGCTTTTGTCGGGAGCATTGGTGTCGGTAAATCGACTGCCATTTGTATGATCTCAGACCTGCGGGTAACTCCCGGCGGCCCATTGAATAAACAGGTAGTACTCGAAGCCGGCGCTGGCGGCACTACAATCTGTGAGGTTCACATCAAGAATGGTCCCGGATACGGGCTTATTGTCGAACCTAGATCGGACGAGGCGATTAAATTCGACGTCGCTGATTTTGCTGAGTACCTTTTGCGCCTTACGATGGGTTCGTCTTCAACGGAAGAAGGAGACAGCCAAGAAGGTCCCGGGGTCACAAAGGAGATAAATCGGGCAATCCGTAATATGGCTGGTCTCGCCGAGATCAAGCGAAAAGACATTAAGACCGGTCGCCAGGTTCGTACTGATCCCGCGCGCGACCTTGCCCTCAAGTACCCTGAGATCAAAGAGCTCGTTGTTCAGATCTTATCGCGAATGGACCTACCGCGACGTGATCAGCGAGATATCTGGTATCCCCAAGGAGCTAAACTCTCTCAGAAGGCTTGGCTACAACAGGCATTTACGGAGATTAACAATGGACGGAACTCTCAGTTCTCTTTGCCTCAACGAATCGAGGTAATTGTTCCCGACGCAATTCTTCAGGACAAGGAACTTAACATTAGAATTGTCGACACAAAAGGAATTGATGGAGCTGCAACGCGTGCTGATTTGGATAAGCTATTCGATGATTCTCGGACTCTTGTAGTCCTTTGCTCGCGATTCAATGACGCACCAGAGAACTCGCTTCAGCAGCTTCTCCAGCGCGTTAAAGATGCTGGTGCGCGCGACATCGCTGCGAAGACGGCCGTTCTCGCGCTGCCTAGGCCTGAGGAGGCCGAAGCCGTAAAAGACAACAGCGGAATCCTGGTTGAGGATCAGAGTGAGGGCTACGATCTGAAGCGGACAGACGTCGAAATGCATCTGTCGAGGCTGGGAATTAATCGCATTCCCATTGAATTCTTTAATGCACGTGATGACCAAGCTCCACCGCTGCGCGACTTTTTCCTATCGCGAGTTCGGGCGGTTCGCTCAGTATGGGAGACGCGAATTACAACCCTTTCGAAGACGGTCGATGGGCTGATCGTTAATCAGAAGGAGGAGCAGACTGCGGTTGTGTTCCGTGATGTAATGCGTCGTCTTAATACTTGGCTCTCGAAAAATCGAGAGATTGCGGGAATTGCAGAGCAGTCACAGCAGGAGTTAATCAAAGCCATACAACTAGCGCATTGGCGTTCAGTTTGGGCATCTATCCGTCGTCGAGGGGAGTGGTACAACCTGGACTATTACTATCAGATTGGGTTTGGCGCGCGAACAATTGCCGCAAAATATGTATTGAAAAAGGCAAAAGAGTTTGAAGTGATCATCCAGAATTTGCTCGATGATGATGAGCTTTCGCCGGCCCATGACATGTTAGATCAGGTGAAGAGGGTATTACGTTCCAGTGCCGACGAGGTGTTAAAGAAAATGGAGATTGTCGGCAAGACTGCATTTGAGACGGATCTGCGGTCGGACACTCAGTTTTGGACTGAATTGGGGAACGAGAGCGGCATCGGCTACCGAGACAGCATCGCCACGACTAGCGGTCAGTGATTCAAGTTCACCCAACGTGCATCCAAGCACGCGTTTGTCAGGGACAAGATTGTCGAGAGCTGGAAAGAAATTCTCGCTTCGCTAGATGAACTAATCGGCTCGGCTCCAAGAGAATAGGGTTGTTCCATCAGTACCGGTTCATCCAAACAGTTCTATTGACGCTTTGAGACGGGGCGCGAAACCACGAGCTATCAGCCCACCTCTAAAGTCAATACAGGAATTCGAATGTCTTCACTTGGTGTCACAAGGTTTTTTCGGAGCAAATGCGAGCCGGTGCAGATTGAATTGTATTCCGCCAAACTCTGTTGACGCGTCGATGGTGTCGAAGTGCTTTCCTTCTTCGGGAGATAGCTCAGCTCTTCGCCAATGCGCCACAAGGTTTTCAGATCTTTTTTGTGAGGGTCACCCAACACCCAATCAAACAATCGCTCATTGATTACAGGGACAGGGACTCCGGGTTGTCGCACGAATCCCGATGCGAGCGTGTTCTTTACACAAGATCAGTGGCTGAAATTCGAATTCGCTCAGCTCGTCCGGTGGGAACCCTGTGCGCTGAACAAGTTGAGACGGATTTGACCGCACCCACTCCAAGCAAACTTCGCCAACGCGAGCCCCACCGGCACTTGGTTGCGGCATGGAATCAAAAAGAGCCGCAGGCAGTTGTGTCAGTCTCCCCTAGGTTTAAGACCTTGTCCGACAGTGGAGGGTTACATGTTTTAGGGAGGGTTACATTACAAATCAGCCGGTGGTTTTGGAGGCTGGTGCCAATCGTTCATTGAGCGGTCAGTCGAAGAACTAAAACAAGTATTTTCGGATCCATTCTGCTATAGCAAGTAGGCCGCTAGCTTTCACGATAGTGCGCTTAAGCGCCGGCCCAACCAAGCGGAGTACTTCGCAGTAAAACCACAAATCGGCACGTCGCCGACCAAAGCGCTCAGACTTCTGATTGTATCTCTCAATGAGATCACCGATCTGCGCGTCTTGTTCATCTTTGCTGAGAAAGAGATGCAGCGTGTACTCAGCGTTAACAGGTGGACGAAGATCAGAAAGCTGAAACTCTCTCAACGGTTCCATCCAAGCAGCTACCCACAAAGGCGTTCCCCTCGGATTAGTCATGACGTTCAATGTCTTTCGTTTACCGTCCTCGCCAATGAAGTATCTATGATGAAATCTGTAGTAGTTATCTGGCGGCACAACCCGATGGAAGGGGTGGTATCGGTCTCCCAGTCGTAATAAGAATCTTCTCCGTGCCAGGTCCGGGAAGTGAGTCTTGATCACCCTCTTCAACTCCTTCAACTCTAGTCTTCGTTCTTGTTTTTGGTATTCGAGACAGAGCCAGCAATGATAACGACTCATGCTACACCTCCCGATAGAAGGTCAAACTCTAGTGTTAGTTTTTCTCGCGCGGCCCGTGCTTCACGAAGGGCACGTTCCCCGCTAGACCGAACCTTAAAATACTTCTTGGCTCGACCACCGCGCTCGAACGTGGGTTCACCCATCCAAGCACTAAGAAAGCCCTTTTCTTCGAGTCTTGACAAGGTAGTATACAAGGCTCCAATTGAGGTGGTGCGACCGGCCTCTTCAAGGGCTTCGTGAATTGCGGCTCCGTAAGCATTTTCGCCAAGCTTGAGAATCGCTAATAACACGAGTTCCTCAAACTCCGCGACGTGAGTCTTTTTCATATCGCCTCCTAAATCGCCTAAGTATATACTACAATGTAGAGTAAATAAACCAGAATCTCTCAGGATAGACCATCTTGATTTCGTTTTTTCCGATCTCGTCCTGGTGTAGGTGAACAGCTCTAACAAGGTTTGCCCGCCGTTAGCCTTGCTGATCTCAAATCATAGTTCTCTCAATTAATCGTCGGTAGTTGTCAATATCTCCGACGCTCAGTTTATGAAGAAGCCGTCGAAACAGATGAGCGCTTCCGCAGAAAAAAGGGTACTCGACCTTGTCCGCAAAGGCGGCATCCTGCGTCCGCGAGACTCCAAACCAAGGGTATGCCAAAAGACTATCTCGGCGGTCAACCCAGAGACCAGTGGCATGAGAATCTGAACATCGTTCGGCGCAATCGAATCGGGTCTCACCATAATTGCCTCGTGCTATGATGTGGCCGGAGGGACTATGGAAATTAAGATGACCATAATCTATGAAAAGGCCGATGGGCTGATTCAGGCCTCGGTCGCTGAGCTTCCGGGAGCGATCTCGCTTGGCGCTGATGTCGATGAGGCGCGGCGAAATCTGGATGAAGCAATCGAGATGGTCCTGGAAGGAAACCGCTTGCTGGCCGAAGATGTTGCCAGAGAAAAAATCAGTAGTGAAGAAATCGTCTTTCGCGCCGCATGAAGCGAACAGCATAGCCTTTACATCAACCGACAAACCCGGAAATCCGCCGCGTCGCCATATTACACCTTTCGCAATGCTTTCGATTATGAGGCAACAAGAACTCAGCGACAGAATCATCAAATGCCGCACGATCGCGTCGCTGAAGTTGCGGAGTTCGTGGAAACCCGGACCGCGAGCATGGTAGCAACCGAATCAATCTTCACCGGGCACTCCGCGATTACGCAATCAACACCGGCGAGAATAGAATACTGACATCGATGCTGACCTCGAGGCTGCCGCGATCCGATCATCTGACCCAATAGCGCCGACGTACCATTTGCGGCTCTATTGCTCTCAATGATTTCTCTCGAATCACGAGCTTTCAATTGCATCAAGCAGCTTAATGAAGTTGCGTTTGCGTTTGTATTCGACGCGTAGCGCTGCGAGGTAATCCTCAAACTCGGTTACCCGATCCAGGCGTCCCATTAGCTCGCGGATTTTCTGCAGCAGCTTAACGGCCTCCTCGTAGGCATCGTTGTTTGCCTGCTTAAGAGTCGGCGCGATCATCTCTTTGTAAATTGGTACGGCGTCGCCGGGGTGTTTTTCTTCACGCGCGGCGGCAACCCGAAGCCAAAGACCCGACGAACAGCCACCCGCACAGGCTTCCTGCCACGCCTCGTCATAGCGCTTTTCCCATAGAAAGACTTCAACCAAACGCGAGTTATCAGCATGGCGCGCCCAATCCCAATGGTTCTTTGAAGTTTTCTCTTCTTGCTTCTCTTTCTCAATCACACCTCGCAGATGGGTTAGCGCTTTGTCTCTCCAAGCAGGCCAGTCTGGGTCCGGGCGTACTTTGAGTGCGTGCGCCTTCAACTCCTGGTAGTTTTTCAAAAACGGCCATTCGACAAACTGGTTCCAGATCAAAGTCATTGCGTCGTCGTGTCGAGAACGGCGGTGATATTCGACGGCGAGAAACTCAACCAGTCGCGAGTCGGCTCGCGGAAAAGACTTGATTCCCTGTTCGGCCCAATCGAGCGCCTTGTCGTGCTGGCCAGCCTCGCGATAAATCTCGGCAATCTTAAGGAACGAATAAGCGTCCGAAAGATCACGGCGTTTGATTTCGACTAACGAGTCAGTGTCATCTGATTGTCGCGCGAGCGATTCCATCATTCTCGTGATGCGAAAGCGCCTGGTGGATCGCACATCTTCTTTGTCTCCTGGGTTAAGTGGCCGAATTTTTGCCCATTCGGATTCGGCTAGCCGACGGTATTCCGCCAAGCCTTCTGCGCCGAAGACATCCGCATAGGTCTCTGCCGTTCCATAGAAAATCCCCCAGTCGCTCATCATCTCCCATGCGAACAATCGCCGCGCAAGAGCGCAAGGTTCGGGACGAGCGTCCAGGCACGCGCGATGATGTAGATTCTGGAGCTCTGGCAGAATGTCGCTCATATAGCCATCCGAATCGTCCATCTCGCCGGTGGCTGTTTCGAGTTGCGCCAGCGCGTATTCCGTCAGTTCGATGACCGCCGGCGCGTGGCCGCGGTTAAGCAGAGCCGCGATCGAGTCGGTCACTTGAAGAATGCGACGGGTATAGTCGTACGCGGAATGGTAGTCGACAAAGCCGTCGGTCTGCGTCGCGGACGCAATGGATCGACGATACGCCGTAATGTCCAAGCCAGCGGGATTCGATTGCGCAGCTTCAAGGAGCAGGCGATCGCGCAGGTTTCGGTTTTCCATCGCTTCGCGCGCCAGCATGGCGACCAGGGTATCTTTGTCTTGCCGCTCGAGATACGCACGTAGATCGTCTTTGCTTGCCGTCCCTTTTCGCTTGCTGGGCTTGCCTTTACTCTCCGGAGCTGGATTAAGTGAAGCTAGACCGACGGCGACGAGGTGTTTACAGAATTCACCTTCAAGCCCAATCGGGCAATCACACGAGTAGTTAATCTCGCCCCTGGTCGAACCAAGCGTGACGCAATAGTCGTTTTGGCCGCTGACGATCGCTGTGCACGTTCCCTCGTTCACCGCAAGTCCATGCACACGGCCATCCTTGAAATACGCTTCACCACGAGCGAACGAACGAGTGGTTGCCAGTCTCTTGAGTTCGCGAAGGCTGATCACTGCCATAAAGTGTAGACCTAATGATTAGCGAGCTGTAACCAGTGACATGCCTCCAGATCCAGTGCGATTAGTGCACTTGAAGCACGCGGTCATTTGAGTGCCATCAACTCTTAACTGTCTTCTCGAGACTTGTTTTGTTGCGACTCGTGACATCATAAGCTTACATTGAGACAAGCTTAAGAATGGTATATTTTCCAAACGCTGAACGACACCTCAGAGCTTACTCTTTTGCGAAACCGGAAAAGGATCATGGCCGCAAATCTGGAAGACCAACTGATTGACAAAGTGCGAGCACTGGCACCCGATAAACAACAGGAAGCGCTACGACTCCTTGATACTCTTGCCACGAGCCCTAGCTCTGAAGGAACAGGTGTGGATCATAGACCCATTTGGGAGGTCGTCGACGAAATCAACGCTGGCTTACCCGCAGACACTTGGGAGAACGTACCGACCAACGGCTCGATCAATCTGGACCATTACGTCTACGGAGCGCCGAAGCGGCAGCCGTGACAATGTCCTAGCGAACAAATGTTCGCTACAACGTAAAACCAAAACCGTGATCGAAGAGACACTGAGACGCATAACAGTGAACCCGAAATTTTTGGTGGCAAACCCTCATTTGGAACCATTGGGCCATCTGAATGTCCAGATTCTTCTTCGCTTATCTCTACCAAATGCACGTCAGCGTTGATACATACCCTTCGGGCCACGCCACATCAGATCCCAAAGACACACCACCATCAAATGCAAAAGTCGGCAAGCGCGAACACTGAAGCTATCCGGCTAATGACATTAACAGCCCTTCCTTAATACCAAAGGGTCCAACCGCTTCGACCCAGCGAATCAAGTCCAAAACGAACTCACAGAAATCCTCCACTAAGCGTCTCCGCAAATAGAACCTACTGTCGCATTTGACCACAACCTCGTTTTACCTGCTGTCGCGTTCCGCGTCACTCACATTCCAAAAACACTATCAAATTGGGCCATTGACGTAGAGAACCTGCGGCACAACAGATGCACTGCAACTAATTCGCGTGGTCCGTTCTACGAAAACGCACGCACCTTTATCACGAGCTTTGAATGAAGAAATGAAAGCACGAGTTCACCATACACGCCTGATGCATTTACGCGAACTTCCAACGAGCAAAGTCACCTTGCAAGGTTGCGGCTCTGCGATGTTCCAACTGATTCAGGCGCTGAACATGAGACAATCACTGCCCACTTCACCAATCATTGTCCCAATCGAACGGCCGCCTTCTCGCTGATCGTTTTCTGCGTATCGCGAGGGTACTTGGACACCTCAGGCACGGCGTTGCCAAGCGGCGATTGCCGGTAAGACGTTCGGCTAGTTACATCGGAGCTCGCCCTCGCAATCTCAACCTAAAGGAATCAAATGAAATGGCAGAAATAGAAAATGAGCCAGTCGCAAGCGTTATCGAAGATCTCTACCGACTGGCCCAGGTCGCAAAGATCCTGCGCTGTAGCCGAAAGTCGGTTTATCGCCTGATCTCAAGCGGCAGATTGAACGCTGTTCGCTGGGGTCGAAGTTACAGGTTCCGTCGAGAGGACATTCAGCGATTTCTTA
>CAVSKT010000009.1:0-310685 GCA_963728575.1 uncultured Acidobacteriota bacterium | reverse complement strand
ACGTCCTGCTGCCTTTTTGAACCAGCGTTGTTGTTCGATGAGACCCGACCATGGCTTCGGCTCGTAAGGGGGTTTGGTGTAGTCACGTGAGCTGCAGAGAAATTCAATGGTCTTGTAGGTATCTAATTCTCGAATCTCTTTACGCCTTATACGTTCAAGATCGACAGCGGCAAGTTTCCACGTCTCCGCCCACCTTTTGCCTAGCGCTAACTGTTCCGGAGTCCAGTCAGCCAACGCAGAAGGCTTGTTGATGCACGGATCTTAACATGTTTCGTTGGTAGCCGGCGGGGAATCCGGCTACCGAAACGGACCAAGAGATGTGTCACTCGCAAAGCAGTTCACTCTCAACTACTGCAATCTGAGCGTCAACCATGCCGCAGAAGTTCAACTCACCGCAGCGAGTAAAAGCAAGGTGCTTTGCTGTGTTTGCGAGTGCTTTTGGCTCCGCGGAGTTTTCAAGCGTCCCCATGAGCACGAGCAGCGCGGCCGATTTGATTTCAGGTTCATCACCGGCGCGACAGATTATTTCCGCCAATGCTTCGATCTTTTCTTCGCCTGAATCATCTTCGTCTGTCCCGGCTGTTTGCAGAGCATCGGTATCGATGATGTCTTCGCCCGCATCGGCTCGGCGCACGAGTTGAGCAAGCCACGGATCGTTTGTCTCCAACGCGTACCGGATAATGCTCGACTCTGCGCATCGATCGATCTCATCGTTTAAGACCGCCTGCGCTCTTTGTTTAAGAGCATTGACGATTGTTTGGTTCTGGTTGTTCTGGTTTCGTGAGGTGTGTGTTCGCGCGCTGTTGCGCTACTATGACTAGCCATGATCTTCATCCTTTCAGTGAAGGTTGAGGGTCTAGGGTCGGCTTTGTGTTCGTAGCACAGGTCGGCCCGCTTCGTTTTGTGGAGGGGTTTCCGCACTATAGCGCGGCGATTTTCGGTTGTCACTATAAGTTGTTGCTTGACGAGTCTCGCTACGATTTGAAATACCGTTTGATTTCAGAACCGATCCATTTACCAACCGGAACCGATACGCCGTTGCCTATCATTCGATATGCGTCGTTAGCGCCTCCGGCGAAAGTGAATGTGTCCGGCACTCCCTGCAACCGCGCATATTCCCGAACTGTGTACGGTCGGACCCCGCGGGGAAATCGCTTATCGGCAACGAGTCTGGTGCTTAAATCTTTGGAGTAGTGCGCAACACAGGTTGGCGCGATGTCACCGCGTTTCGGATCGCTGATTATTGGTCTATCGCGATACTTACCGGCGAGGCGTCTATTTACATATTCGGGAATGTGTGGAGTTGGCTCCGGTTCAAGTATTTCCGCAAGTGTGACTGCTCTTGGCTGTTGGCTCTCGCCACGCGAAGTTTCTGCGACTGCCGATGATGATGAGCCTGTCTCGCTTTTGCGGTAACCACGTCGACGTCTTCACTGGGCAGGCAACGTGCACGTAATAATCAGGCAACTTTGTCATCGCTTCCATTACGACTGGAAACTTCTTCATGCCCGGAACATTCTCAACCACATAAAGCTCAGGTCTCCGAATCGCAACGTGACGGAAGAAATGCAGGAACAGATCGTCTCCCGTGCGCACGCCGTGAATGTCTCCTATCGGTGAATACTTCGTGCACGGATAAGTTGCAACCATCACATGGCACTCCTTATCAGCCAGGACCAGCTTCCTTGTGATGTCACCCTGGACAACTTCGTGACGGAAGTTCTGTCGCATCGTGTCGCAACAAACCGCATCGATCTCGAAGCTCTGCTGCAGCTAGTCCACCTGCATTGAGACCGATATCCATCAGTCCAGCGCCAGAGAAGTAGGTGTTCGTGATTATTGGGGACACCCGACAGTTTACCGCTCAGATTTTCGGTTCGGCATTTTTTCTTGCGCTGCGACTTCCCAGTAAGGTGTTGTGAGGTGAGATTGGCTCACGGTTTGGGATTAGAGTTTCAAAGCCCAACTTTCTGGAATACTCGAACGTCGGATTGTAAAACTCAGGCTTACGAGTTGGATCTTTTGGTTCGCCGCTTGGAACGACGATTACCATTCCTTGACGAGCGCGAGTTAGCAGAACTCGGTAAGCATTTTTCTGATAGTTCTTTCGCTCTGACTTCTTAATCTTATTCCATTGCTTAGCGCGAAATGATTCATGTTGCCAACCTTCATCCGTATAACGAAAATCAGCATCCCAAGTGACGCATACCCAATCAAGTTCAAGTCCCTGGACTTGGATCCCGTCATTACGTCCTCTAAATAATAAGGAAGAACGAACATCTGATCCTCCATCTAAGAACCAGTGAATTGGATTTACCTTGCGATTTCACATCAATTGCATGCGGCTTCAAACGTTCAGTCTGGGAAGACACGACTATCCCGTACCTCTCTGACCAAACCGCCTTGCCTTTGAGCCATTTCTTTGCCTTCGTTAAATCTCGCGTAATCACGATTGGATATTTATTTTGCAATTCGTCAATGTCTTGTGTGCTTCATCGACGTTTCATATCCAATATCTGTTTAACTAATCGAGAAACATTCTCTGCACTAAAGGAACGCATTGAAACTGAAAGATGAAGCTTCATCTCTTTTAACAATTTGAAATGCGCATGGATCTTCTTTAAAACTTCTTCTGTACCATATTCACTATCAGTTAACTAGAAGAAATATGAATATGCCAATCCGGATACGAACGATTTAAGACTCTATCGATTCGCTGATTCCTGCCTCTCCGGTGTTTATTTCTTGTCCTCCACCGACTAGACAAACAACGACAGCCCAGTCCTGGTACCGATGAAGGCAAGAGATCAAAAATTCCGGTTCCGATTTATTGAAATCATTAATCACCTTTTTTCGGCGGCGGCCTTTCATGAATTTTGCAGTCTGCTTGAGGTTCCATGCACGCTGAGCCTCGTCAAAAATTGCAACGTGCTCCGGGGGAGGAGTATTTGGCTGATCCAAAGGCACGCATCACGGAAATGATGCACGTTCTGGTAATAAATAACTTAACGTCGCTTAAAGCTTTGCCTTTCTTTACTTTTCTACCCTTCTCCTTCTCTTTCTCCATGTAATCGCGCGCCAATGCTTCTCTCAAAACGGCCACGAGAGGACCGTTACCCGAGAGATAAACACGACGGCAAGTTTGTCCTCAATCTTATTGTGTTTTGTAGCAATATCGAGTCCTACCGCACGTTTTTCCGGCACCAGGCACACCTGTAACGAAACAGATTGATTTGAGCCTATTCCTTCGAGAGTACTGAATGACTTCATCTATAGCTTTTGAGGTCTTAGTGAGGTCGGTTTTCTCAGCTTCGTGCCGCGTGATATTGTCAACCGAGTGCTTGTTGTAAAGTTCAAGTGCTACTTGGATGATCGTTGGCGATGGACAATAGGCACCTCGATCCCCTACGCTTCGCAATCTAGATCGCTTTCGCCGCGTGTGTTGGCCAAAACGGCATCTATCACTCTTTTCAGAGTGCCCACCGTGCTCTTTATTGGTTCGAATAATTTACCGTTTTGAGGAACCCTGCGAATATCGAGTTTGTTGAGGCGTTGAACTCCTGTCGCTATGACTATAGGTGCGATAAAAGCTTTGTGACTTTCGTTGTGAAAGTTCTTCAAGTCAAGGCAATAGTTGCATACCTGATCAATCGCCAACGAGGTAAAGCGCGTATCGCCCACTTTGAATTCAAGCACAAAAATAACAGGCCCGATAATGAGTACGACGTCAATCCGTTTGCCCATACGGGGAATACCAAATTCGAAGTAGATGTTGCCGTCACGATTCACCAAAGTCGACCTAAGAATAGTGATTTGTTCAACCCATGCCTGTTTTTGCATTGGTTCGAGCGAGTAAGGCAGTGACTCCGCAAGCGTCCACAGTATTTCCTCCGTCTGTTGCTTCTAAAAAAGTTGAGATGGAGGTCGAATAGTAAGTGTTTGCTATTAACGTGCAGGAAATTAGAACCTAGAAGATTGAGTAAAGCCCCCGCTATGCTACCTGGATTTTCGCTGGCGCGTCTAGAGTTTCATGTCATATAGGTTGTTAGTTACCAAATACAAGGTCAGGAAGACCTGTTTTACCAGTTATTTGTGAACCATATGCCTTTAAATCAAGAGTTTTGATTCTGTGCACAGGATATCTTGTGAACCGCCTCGCAATTCCATCTCATCATCCAGACAAAACCCGCCTAACTTTTCCCTCGTAACATGTCTCTATACAAATGAACGTCGTTAACGCGGAGAGGGGATGACACGGTTTGAGGGGCCGGATGAGCTGCTGGTGGTGGCGGCGATTCTCGGCAATCTGGACGCGTTTGAGCAGCTCGTGATGCGATACAGGCCTGCCGTAGTCCGCCTGGCAAGGTCGATCGTCGGGACCGATTACGCTGAGGATGTGGCTCAGGAATCGCTACTGTTGGCGTTCAAGGCGCTGCCAGGCATTGAAGAGCCACACAAGTTTGCCGCATGGCTGTCAGCGATAACGCGGCACCGAGCCTTGCGATTCGAGAAAAGCGAGAACAAGCACCTGGTAAAGCGGGTGGCGCTGGACGAAGCACTGCTTGAAAAGATCGAAGCACTCGCAACGCCACTCGCCGAGAAGGAACGTGACGAAGCGATGATCAAAGCACTCGACAGTCTCCCATCCGATTACGCAATGCCGTTGCGGCTGCACTTTCTCGACGACATGCCACAGAACCGCATTGCGGCATTTATGGGAATTCCCCTCTCGACTGTGAAGTGGAGAATTCATCACGGCAAGAAACTCTTACGCGCCAAAGTTGAATCGATGAACTAACGAGGAGAACCAGATGGAACAAGAGACAGTAAAACTGCTAAACGTCCTGCGAAGAATATCGCGCGCGGCCGGCTATGCCGCCTGGACCAAGGCTGGACCAGACGCGACACAGTTCTGCGTCGCTCAATACAATCGTGTACTCGCTCGACTCTCTGAACTCGAGCCCGCAGTCAAACCATTGTTCACTTCCTTAAGCGACTCTGCTTCCGCGGAAGTCATTCGCATGGCTGCTCGCGAGTTGCTGGCTTACTTCGAAGTAGATGAACCGGAACACATTCGCCATTTTGGTCGAGCATTCTACTTTCGTCGTCCTCCCCGAAAAAGGCGAATCAAATGCATTCAAATCCCGGTGGGTTGCGATTAAGGAGTAACTATGGAACGAGAAAAAGAATTAATCAAACTGATCAACGTGCTGCGACGCACATCACGCATGGCGTTGCAATCAGAATGGACGGGCGGCAAAGAAGACGCGGCGGCGTTTTGCACTGACCAGTACAACCGCGTGCTTGCGCGTTTGAAAGAGATGGACCCGGGTGTCGGCGTGGTGTTCCAACCCTTGCCCGCTGGAAGTTCATTGACCGTAGTCGCTATGGCTTCGCGTCAACTCGGAGCGTACTACGAAGACGAACTTGGACCATCAAAGAGCTTCGGACGCGGATACGGCTTTGCTTTCGATCCGAAGGTGTTCAAGGAATTCTGGGAAAAGTCGTCGCGTGAGTTCGAAGACATGGGCGAGTTTATTCGCGAGAGCATCGACGAATGGCTGAGACATAAGAAAGAAGCCAATCGGAGTGATAAAAAAACGACCGAAGGCAGCCAGCGATCGGCAGATGTATAGATTTACTTGCCGGCAAGCCGGCGTTTGAAGAAGTCGACGGTTTCCGTGAGCACTTCAGGGCCGATGCCGTGCGTTCGGTCCGGGTAGAGCTTGATTTCGAAGTCCTTCTTGAGTGCGGTTAGACGATCACGTAGCAGGTATGCCTGGCTCACCGGCACGTTTTCGTCTTTCTCGCCGTGAAGGATCAGCACCGGACACTTCAGGCGTTCCATTTGAAAGATCGACGAGCGTTCACGAACAGCCTCTTTCGTCATGCCGGTTTCCTTCTGCATGTTTTCTCGAATGCCTTCCATCTTCACTTCATCATGAGCTTTCTGGAAATCGTAAATGCCGGCGCCAAAAACCGCCGCGCGTACGTCATCGAGCCGTACGGCAAGCAGTGAGGCAGCCATGCCGCCACGCGAGAAGCCGTAGATGCCCATCCGATCTGCATCAACATATGATTCTCGTTTCAACTTTCGAAAACCTTCAGTCAGCACTTTCAGCGTAAGTGGTCCAACATAATCAGCCTTGCCCTGCGACTTGCCGAACGAAGGTTGCGTCACAGCAACGGCAGCGATGCCGGCTCGCGCGAGAGCAGTTCCAAGTGAAATCTGATCGAGCGCTGTGCGCTGATAACCGGGGATTAGCAACACACCTGGAAATCGACCGTCGCCGGCCGGACGAAAAGACACGGCCTCGATCGACAGACCCTCATACACGTAGTCGTACTTACAAACTTTGACTTCAACGTCAACGCAATTCTGAGAAGCAAGCGCTTCACGGACCCTGGCGGACTCGGGTTTTTGCGCCGCGATAACCGGGGAAGTCAAAATCAGGAGCGACAGTAAAACGAAATAACGCGACTTCATACGACTACCTCTCAGAAGTTACAAGGTGAGACGAGTGCAGGCTTTTTCGCCGGCACAGTGTCGCGGAATTTGACTGATTTCATTCTCAAACCAACGACCGCCGCTTGAACCTGTTCAGGCGTGAGGGCGACGCCCGGTTGGTGAAACACCCAGTCAATATCTTCCCGATACTCGCGCCGCTCGTTTGATTTGATCATTCCATCGCGGATGAACCAGAGATTGAAGTTTATCGACATCGTATCTTCGGGGTAATACTTACTATTATGCTCCGCGAATAACTTGCCATCGGCGAAATAGCGGACCTTCTGGTCCAACACCTGAGTCACCAGTATGTGCCAGCCGTCCTGGCTGCCGTTCGTCGTTTTGAAAACGTTATCTTTCTGCCAGTTTGGTTCAGGGTGGAAGGTTTCCCAGGTAGTTGCGTAAAGAGTTGGACCATCGATCCCCCAACCGCCGTTTGGCAGGTACTCCCAGTCCAACTCGCTGTAGTCGAGATCCATTGGCGCCTTCAACGGGCTGATTGTGTAGAAGCTTTGGACCAGTTGATCGCCACCCGGTCCGGAGACCGGCTTGTCGGTGAAACGAACACGAGCGGCGTAAGTGCCTTCGAGGTATTTGCGCTGATGACAGAACTGGCTTTGCCTGGTATTCGCGCCCGTGCCGTCTGTCGAAGAAGTCATGCGCACGATCCAGTTGTTCCCCTGAGCAGGATCTTTGTGCAGTGAGATTCCGTCTTCCGACCACGTCGCGCCGGGGACGCCCGGCCAGCCAGGTTCAGTGCGAAGAATCCAGCCGTTCTTTTTCATTTGTTGCTTGTTTTCGTAGCTGAAATCGTCGAACAGCACCGGTTCGGGCGCCGACTGCGAGATCGGAACACCGGTAAAGCTCAGCACAACAAAAAGGGTCAGTGCAGTCGCAAATAAAGTTTTCATAAGATCCATCATTCTACAGTTGGTCGCAACGACCGTTAAAATAGATGAGCTCGAATAAGGAGTAAAGCATGTCTTCGGCTGAACGCAGAGAATTTCTTCCCGCGGCGGGACGCGATGTTTTCCTGCCACTGTACGATCCGCTCGTGCGATTGATGGGATTCGATCACGCGCGAGAGGATCTCATTTCCCAGTCGAACATCAAAGCAGACCATCACATTCTCGATGTTGGGTGCGGCACGGGCACATTTGTTGTGCAGTTGAAGCGGCAGTATCCAAACACACAGGTTGCGGGGCTCGATCCGGATCCGAAAGCCTTGGAGCGCGCGAAGAAGAAAATCAAGCGTGCCTCGGTTTCGGTGCGACTCGACGAGGCCTTCGCTGATGAACTTCCGTACGAAGCGAACTCATTCGATCGAGTGTTCTCTTCGTTCATGTTTCATCATCTCGAGGAAAACGAGAAGAAAAAGACTTTGAAAGAAGTGTGGCGTGTTTTGAAGCCAGGTGGTTCGTTTCACTTGCTCGATTTCGTTGCCGAGCACGGATCGCATGGGTTTCTGAATGGTCTTTTTCATTCTCACGCCCAAATGAAAGACAATACAATTGCGCGCTTACTTCAACTGATGGACCATGCTCGCTTTACAACGCCGCAAAAAGTTAAAGACGACCGCATGCTGTTCGGTTTAATGCATTATGCTTACTTCCGAGCCGTGCGTTGATGATCAAAGGGATGGACGAATGATGCAAAGCGAAAAGCGACAAGCGTTCCTGTTCGACCTGGACGGAACACTCGTCGATAGCGTTTATCAGCACGTACTCGCATGGCGCGAGGCGTTGGAGGCTGGTGGAATTCATCTTGCCGTCTGGCGCATTCATCGACAGATTGGCATGAGTGGCGGGCTCTTTGTCAACGCCTTGCTTCGCGAGACCGGACGACACCGTTTCGAAAGAAGCGGCGGAACGACTTCAGCAGATACACGGCGAAGCGTTCCGTCGCTATGCGCCACAGGTTCGACCGCTTCCCGGCGCGGCGGAGCTTTTGTCGTATCTAACAAAGGCAGGTGTGCCGTGGGCCATCGCAACGAGTGGCCGCCTTGAAAGCGCAAGCTTGTCGCTTCGCTTGTTGGGGATCGCCGATGACGTTCCGATCATCACGCGTGACCTCGTGCGCCATGCGAAACCTGATCCGGATCTTTTTCTCGCGGCCGCGGAAAAACTCGGAGTAGACATCAGCGATTCGGTGGTGATCGGCGACAGCATCTGGGACCTGCTTGCTGCACGACGCGCGCGAGCTCTCGGCATCGGACTGCTGTCAGGCGGTTATGGCCGCGAAGAGCTGGAGCGCGCCGGCGCGTATCGTGTCTACAACGATCCCGCCGATCTCTTGCGCCACCTCGACGAAGTTGGCGTGCGCAGTGCGGAGTAGTATTGCCACAAAAAGCACAAAATGTATTCGTAAATCTCTTTATTCCTTTTGTGCTTTTTGTGGCTACTGATTTACCAGTGCCACACTTGATCGTAGTCGTCCAGCAAGAGCGCGATGTCGTTGCGACGGATGAGTTCGACGCCGGGAAGGCAGTTTGAAAGATTCACTCCGCGCTCCTCGAGATCGTCGCGAACTGCGAAAACAGTCACGCCTTTGTCCTGTAGTCTCTTGATATCTTCGTTCGGTCGCGCCGGATGATCGATCCCGGTTGTGCCGATCTTCACTCGCGGACACTCCTGCGGGACGAGGTAGTTGACCGCGTTGGACCTCAACATCACACTCAGATCAGCGCCCGAGTTTTTCAACGCATTGCTCAACCACAAGATCGTGTCATCTTGTTCTTCCAACGTGGCGCGATAAGCTGTTTCGACGATATTCAAAATTCGCATGGTGACTCCGTTGCTCATTTGGTTGGGATAACAAGAGTGTTAGTCGACTCGCTCGCCATCTTGAAGAAGTCAGCCGGACTCCCGCGCTTAACTCCATCGACGACGTTCGTCGCGCCACGTTCATCCACGCAGAGCCCGCAATTCACCCACGTCAGGACCGGTTGGTCTTTGCCCATGTCGAGGAGTGAACTGATGAACGCTTTTGTAGTTGGGTGTGCTTCGTCCTCAACGGTTGTGCCTTTAACTGGATTCGCGTGCGGTGCCTGGTCTTTAAGTGGTAAGCATACAGCGCCTTCGTATGCGAAGACGTTGACGTCGATACCTTTCTCCAACGCTGCTGAGATAATTCGCAGCGCCGTAGTCGAGTTTGCAGACTCGTACGGCGGATCCATGAGTGCGAGAGTTAATTTCTTCATGATTGTTTCCTCCAGGTTTAATGCCAGAGCGCTTTCGTGTTCTCCTGGACCAGAGCTTCTACGAGTGCGTCGATTCCGGATTCGCGGACGGCTGGCGCGAGTTCGCCGGTCGTGATGCCGCGTTCACGCAGTGACAGATCATCGGCCAACAACGTCACACCGGCTTCCGCTAAACGGCCGAGCCGGCGGACACTTTCGCGCGCCGCAAGCACGCCGTTTTGCACCAGAAACACTGTCACGTCGTGCCCTCGCTCGCGCACCGCGATCGCCGTGTCTTCCACGAACTGCGTGTCGCGTGACTCAAACGGATCTCGCGACTCGATAAACACATACCTCGTCATCTTTGCTACCCTCCGTTCACACCCTCTAAGCGAGAATGAGCGGAAAAGCGGCTCAATCAAGAATTTTTTTGACCCTTGCTCAGCCTGCGATAGAATTCGCCCGCCCGTGAGTGACGAAAAACCACAAACGCACGAACTCACCCAGTTGCTGGTCGACTGGAGCAACGGCGACCGCGCGGCGCTCGACAGGCTGATGCCGATGATTGACGACGAATTACGCCGGCTCGCTCACCGTTACATGCGGCATGAACGTGCGGATCACACTCTGCAGACCACCGCACTCGTCAATGAAGCCTTTCTCCGCCTCGTGAATCGTAAAAACCTTCAATGGCAAAACCGTGCTCATTTCTTCGGAATCGCGGCGCAATTGATGCGCACTATCCTCGTCGATCACGCGCGTGGTCATGCCTCCGCAAAACGAGGCGGCGGCGCGCGAAAGCTGGAACTTGATGAGGAACTGGTCGTGTCACAGAAGAAAGCGGCGGAGGTGATCGCTCTGGACGAGGCGTTGAAGCAATTGGCCCTGCTCGATCCTCGACAAAGCCGCATCGTGGAGCTGCGATTCTTTGGTGGCCTAACGGTTGAGGAAGCAGCTGAAGTGCTGCATGTTTCACCCGTTACCATCAAGCGAGAATGGAGCACTGCAAAAGCCTGGCTCTACCGAGAGCTGGCAGAAACTTGAACTTAAAACCGCACCTCTTTTGCGCGTTACCGAGTAAGTCATGACTCCCGAACGGTGGCAGCAAATCAAAGCGCTACTCGAGTCAGCCCTGGACCGCGATCCTCTCGAGCGAGACGCCTTTCTCGATAAAGCATGCGCAGGTGATCACACTTTGCGTAGTGAAGTCATTGCGCTTATCGATTCACACACGCGCGCCAGCGACTTCATCGAGTCGCCGGCGTACGAGGTCCTCGCGGGATCGCTGGCGGAGAGTGACCTGGCTTCCGGTCTCGAAGTTGGTCCATACAAGATCGTTGGACCACTGAGCTCCGGTGGCATGGGCGACATCTACCTCGCGGAAGATACGCGGCTCGGACGCAAGGTAGTACTGAAAGCACTGCCGACGGCCTTCACGAAAGATCCGGAACGAGTTCGTCGTTTCCAGCTCGAAGCGCGAGCGGCTTCAGCCCTCAACCATCCGAACATCATCACGATCTACGACATCGGGCAGATGGACCACCTGCACTACATCGCGATGGAGTTCATCGAAGGTGAAACGCTGCGTCAGCGTCTCTCGAATGGACCACTGAAGATCGATCAAGCGTTGGACGTGGCGATCAACGTTGTGACAGCTTTGCTCGCCGCCCACGAAGCCGGCATCGTGCACCGCGACATCAAGCCTGAGAACATCATGGCTGCGCGCAGACAAGGTCGTGAAAGTGCTCGACTTCGGACTGGCGAAGTTGACTGAGCCAAGCCGATCGTTTCGGAAGCTTCAACGCTGTTTCAAACACAGCAGGGAATCGTGATGGGAACAGCTCCCTACAT
Organism: uncultured Acidobacteriota bacterium; assembly: GCA_963728575.1. Lineage (GTDB taxonomy): Bacteria > Acidobacteriota > Blastocatellia > Pyrinomonadales > Pyrinomonadaceae > PSRF01. The sequence goes on along the minus strand of CAVSKT010000009.1, from coordinate 299,148 downwards.
GTCGCCCGAACAGGCGCGCGGATTGGCGGTGGATCCACGAACGGACATTTGGAGTGTCGGTGCAGTGCTTTACGAGATGGTTGGTGGTTGTCGCACCTTTTGAAGGACCGACTACCTCCGATGTGATCGCCGCAATTCTGAATCGCGAACCGGTTCCTCTGGTACGATACCGTCCGGAAGTGCCGACCGAACTCGAATGGATCATCAAGAAAGCGCTCCGCAAAGACCGCGACGAGCGATATCAAACAGCAAAAGAGTTTCTGGCGGATCTGAAAAACTTGAGACAGAGGCTCGAGTTTGAAGAAGAGCTGGAACGATCGACTGGTTCGCGACTCGCTGCCGTTTCAGATAGCAAGTCGCACATAAGCCGGTCGCGAACCGCAATCGACTCGCTCGCGATCCTTCCGTTGCAGAACAACTATGCGGACCAGAGCATGGAATACTTCACCGACGGTATCAGCGAGAGCATGATCAATTCGCTATCGCAGTTGCCGGACCTGCGCGTGATGGCATGGAGCACGGTGTCGCAATACAAAGGGCGGGCGGTCGATCCGCGGCAAGCGGGACGCGAGCTCGACGTGCGCGCGGTGTTGACAGGAAGAATGATCGAGTCAGGCGAGAACCTGACAATCAAGGTCGAGGTGGTTGATGTAAACGACGGTTCGCAACTCTGGGGTGGAGGTTGCACTTGCAAGCCGTCAGACATACTCGACATCGAAACGCAGATCTCGTGCGAAATTTCAGAGAAGCTACTGGTTCGCTTATCCACCGAACAAAGAAAACAGCTTGCACGGCGACCCACTGACAACGTCGAGGCTTATCACTCGTACCTCAAGGGACGCTACTGCTGGAACAAGCGCACTGATGAAGATGTGAAGAAGGCGATCGATTACTTCAAAAAAGCTATCGACGCTGATCCGACGTACGCACTGGCGTATGTGGGCCTCGCGGATGCGTACCTTGTGCTCGGCGGTTTTGGGATTGCGACGCTGGCACCGAAGGAAGCCTTTCCAAAAGCGCGGGAGGCGTTGGTGCGCGCCCTGGAGATCGACGAAACATTGTCCGAAGCGCACGCGTCGCTTGGTTATTGCCTTGCGAATTACGAGTGGAATCTGCCGGCAGGCGCACGTGAATTCCAACGCGCTCTCGATCTCAAACCTGGTTATGCAGTTGCGCACCACTGGTACGGATTTCTTTACCTGGCTCCGACGGGACGCCTTGACGAGGCGATCGCGGAATTGACTCGCGCACTCGAACTCGATCCTCTTTCGTTACCTGTTGGTTCGAATATCGGATTGTTGCTCTATCTCGCACGCCGCTATGACGAGGCGTTGGATCGATTTCGCCGCAACCTGGAAATGGATCGAAGTTTTTTCTACACAAACTGGCAAATGGCGTTGGCCTTAGAAGAGTGTGGTAGATACGACGAAGCAATCGCTGCATTGCAAAAAGCGATTGCGCTTTCCGGAACCAGCACGCTGCCGCGAGCGATACTGGCCCGCACCTATGCCCTGGCGGGGAAGAAGAGTGAAGCCTCGGCGCTGCTCGATGAATTAACCGAGTTGTCGACGCAAACTTACGTTTCGCCATACCGCATTGCGGCAATTCACGCTGCGCTCGGTGATAAGGATCGCGCCTTCAAATGGCTCGAGCATGCGTATGAAGGTCGCGATGGTTGGATGGTCTGGTTGGCTGTCGATCCGGTTGTTGACAGTCTTCGTTCAGATCAGCGTTTCAAGAATCTTTTAAGTAGGATCGGATTAACTGAAGCAAGGGTAGATCGAAATAGAACAAGGCAGGACGAGAGACTTGTCCCCGCTCTCCCGAACCGGCGGGAGCAAGCCACCTTTCCTTACTTGTTCGGTTTACGTTACGGCGCTTTAATCGTCGGCGCACTTTTGTTGCTCGGTCTCGTTTTTGTTTTGTTGAAGTTCCTGCTCGGTAGCAGTACCGTAAACACTCCAACCCCACTCAACTTCGAACAACTCACATATGAGTCAGGTCCTGAGTTCTTTCCGTCGCTCTCACCCGACGGCAAATCCATCGCGTACGCGAGCCGTGCGACAGGCAACTGGGACATCTACTTCCGAACCATCGGCGGCGGCAACGCAATCAATCTCACGAAGGATTCTTCGTCAGACGATTCCCAACCCGCTCTCTCGCCCGATGGCGGTCGCATCGCGTTTCGCTCAGAACGCGAAGGCGGCGGCATTTATGTCATGAACACCGGCGGTGGGTCTGCTACTCGAGTCTCCGATTTCGGCTACAGCCCCTCTTGGTCTCCGGACGGCGGACAGATTCTCGTCGGCACTGAGAAGATCCCACAACCCTCGACGCGTCCAACGAAGAGTCAGCTTTGGAACATCGACTTAAAGACTGGACAGCGGCAGCGCATCTCTGAAGGTGATGCACTGCAACCCACTTTTTCTCCTAACCGGAAGCGCATCGCTTACTGGAGTCGATCAAGCAGGTACGGACAACGAGAGCACATATGGACCATTCCCGTAACTGGTGGTGAGCCGGTTGCTGTCACTGATGGATCGAATACAGATGTCAATCCGATTTGGTCTCCTGATGGAAACTATCTGTACTTCTCGAGTAATCGTCGTGGCAGTTCAAATATCTGGCGTATTGCGATTGATGAAAACACAGGATTAACGTCGGGCAGTCCTGAAGCAGTGACTGCCCTCGGCGCCAGCACGTCTGTGCTTTACCTCAGCCTTTCGCGTAATGGGCGACTGGCGTATTCATCACAAACCGAGATCCGGAATCTCCGCGGCGTTTCATTCAATCCGGCGGATGGAACTGTCGGGAAGCCTGTATCGATCACCGAAGGATCGATGCAGTTGTGGTTTCCCGATCCTTCGCCCGATGGCCAGTGGCTCACGGCTTATTCGATGGGCCAGCAACGACACATCTTCGTCATGCGAACTGACGGTACGGAGCAGCGCGATCTCACGCCCGACAGCCACCGTTATTTCTGGCCGCGATGGTCACCCGATGGTAAACGTATCGCGTTCAGCTCGCGTCGCACGGGTGACTATGAAGTCTGGATCATGAACCGCGACGGCTCCGAGCAGCGCCAGCTCACACAGGGTGGCGGAGGTCACTATTCGCCGTGGTCTCCTGACGGAAGCATGATCGCTTACTCCATTCACGCTCCGAAGCACGACTGCATCATCATGCAGCCGGACAAATCCTGGAGCGATCAAAAATTAAACTATCTTTCAGCCCTCGGTGATGCGAGTCTATCGTTTGAAGGCTGGTCCTGGTCGCGCGACGGCAAGAAGATAGCTGGCGTCAAGCACCTGCCTAACGGCATTCATTCCGGTATTGGGGTCTACGATCTCGAGTCGAAGACTTACGACTGGATAACTGATTTTGGCGATTGGCCCATCTGGCTGAACGACAATCGTCGACTGTTGTTCGTCAGTCAGGGAAATCTCTTACTCTTCGACACGCAGACACGAAAGTATCAGCAACTCATGGTCGTGACCGATCAGGACGTCGATATCGGCAGCCCGGCGATCTCCCACGATAACCGCACGATTTACTTCACATACGTCGCCGCGGAGGCGGACATCTGGTTGATGAACGTCGCAACTGAATAAACCGCAAAATTTCTATCGCATCGTGCCTTATGCAAAGAAGATGTCCCTCGCAAAGGCGCAAAGGGCGCAAAGCGCTACGCGTTTCCAAGGGGTTTTCTTTGCGCCTTGGCGAGAGAAATATTTCATCGCTACATGCGACTCGAATACTTTTCGGGCAAAGCCGCTTGAACTCCAAACTCGGCCTGGCTTGCCTTGCCATCTTAGGCATCATGCGGTAGCATGCCTAAAACGTTTAGGCTTGGCACATATGACTAATCCCAAAGCTGATCTGCTGCAAGGCACGCTCGACATGCTCATTCTCAAAACGCTCTCGCTTGGGCCGTTGCATGGCTACGGCATTATTCAACGGATTCGGCGAATGTCTGACGAGATGCTAACCGTCGAGCAGGGCGCGCTCTACCCCGCTCTCTACCGTATCGAACTGAAAGGGTGGGTCTCCGCTAAGTGGGGTAACAACGAAACCGGGCGAAAAGCGAAGTTTTACAAACTCACTCGTACCGGACAGAAACAGCTCCGGATCGAGGAAGAGAGTTGGGATCGTCTCGCCCTTGTTATTGCAAAAATGCGGCAAGCGACAGCATGAAAAAGTTTTGTATATGTAGGAATTCAGTATGAAGTGGTCCAACATTTTAGTCGCCCGGCTTCGCGCACTGTTCCGTCGTGACGCCGTGTTACACGACATCGATGAAGAAATGCGTGCTCACATCGAAATGGAGATCGAGGCGAATCGCGAATCGGGTATGACAGCGGACGAGGCGCGTCTCACTGCTACGAAGAGTTTCGGGAATGTAGCGAGTATGAAGGATCTGGCTTACGAGGTTAAAGGTGGAGGATTCATGGAGACACTGTGGCAAGACTTGCGTTACAGCGGACGCATGCTCCTCAAAAATCCGGGCTTTACGCTAATCGCTGTGCTCACACTCGCTCTGGGTATTGGCGCCAACACGGCGATCTTCAGCATCGTCAACGCAGTTCTTTTGCGGCCATTTCCATATCACGCACCGGAGCAACTGGTGACGCTCGGCGAGTTTGTACCACGCGGCTCAGTGTCGTACCCGAATTTTGTTGATTGGCGCGCTCAAAGCACCGCGTTCGAGTCAGTCTCCGCATTGCGCGCAAATGAAAGTTACAACTTCACAGGCGCCGGCGAACCGGAACGCTTGCAAGGCCGGCTCGTCTCGGCGGGCTTCTTCTCAATGCTTGGAATTAAGCCGCTCCTGGGGCGAGACTTTGTGGTTGAAGACGATCACGCGGGCGCGAATCCAACTGTCGTGCTGAGCTATTCGTTTTGGAGTCGCAGGTTCGGGAATGATCCAAAGATCGTCGGACAACAGATCACACTCAATAATCGCAGTTACACCGTCATCGGTGTCACACCGCAGACGTTTCAGTATGGGATCGAAGACATTTCGATTCCTATCGGTCTCTCGGCTGAACGTTTCAAAGCGCGCGGATCGGATCCAGGCATCGGAGTAGTCGCGCGTTTGAAACCAAACGTGTCACTACAGCAAGCGCAAACTGAGACCGAGATGGTCTACGCGCGCATGGAACAACAGTATCCTGACACAAACACCGGACGGCGCGGCTTTTTGTTGTCGCTGCATGAAACCCTTGTTGGTGATGTGAGGCAACCGTTGTTGATTTTGTTGGGTGCGGTTGGCCTCGTCCTGCTCATCGCCTGCGCTAACGTCGCCAATCTACTGCTCGTCCGCGCGTCGACACGAACCCGAGAAATGTCGGTCCGCGTGGCGTTAGGAGCGAATCGATCGCGCATCATTCGCCAGTTGCTAACCGAGAGTCTCTTACTGGCTTTGATAGGAGCCGTACTCGGAATACTTATCGCACACTGGGGAACCAGTTTCATTGCTAATCAACTCCCTGCGAACATTCCGCGACTCGCCGAAGCAGGTGTAGATGTGCGAGTTCTCGCATTTACACTTGGCGTATCACTGCTCACGGGGTTGCTATTCGGATTAGCTCCCGCGCGTACAAGCTTCGCGTTTGAATTTGACTGAAGCATTGAAGGAAGGCGACCGCGGTTCAGCGGGAGGTCGCCAGCGCCTGCGCAGTCTTTTGGTGGTCGCAGAAGTCGCCTTGACGCTCACTTTGTTAGTGGGTGCAGGTTTATTAATTCAAAGTTTCCGTCGCGTGCTACAGGTTGATCCGGGCTTTGACCCGCAAAACCTGCTCACCATGCAAGTGTCAGTCAACAATCCTGATGGTAATCAAGTAGCTACGTTCTTTAAACAGTTGCAAGAGAATGTGAGCAAGCTGCCGGGTGTTAAGTCGGTCGCGATCTCGAATGGACTTCCGCTCGTTACAGCTAATCATCCGACTTTCTTTATTGAAGGTCGACCACTTCCTGAAAAAGGCCAGGAGCCGGGAGCGATTCGTTACACAGTCAGTACTGATTATTTCCAAACGATGGGAATCGAGTTGTTGAGAGGTCGCGGTTTTACGCCGCACGATACTTCAACTACTCCGCTTGTAGTTGTGATCGACGAAGCTCTAGCACGCCATTTTCAGAATGAAGATCCGATCGGACGACGAATTTCTCAGTCTTCTTCAGGCACTCCGGCTTTTGAGATCGTCGGAGTTGTCAGGCACGTTGAACAATACAATCTGGATGGACAGGCGCTACAGACTCCGCAGTTCTATCTCAACATCAATCAAATTCCAGTCGACCGGTTGCCGGGCTCCACGCGGCGCATCAATTTGCTGACGCGCACTGATGTCGATCCAGTAAGTCTAACCTCCGCAGTGCGAGGCCAGATTTCGGCGTTGAATAAAGATCAGCCAGTGTTCAATGTGCGGACGATGGAAGAGATCGTGGCCCAATCAGTAGCGCCGCGACGTTTCTCGATGCTGTTGCTCGCTGTGTTTGCGATTGTGGCTCTCGCGCTTGCGAGTATCGGGATTTACGGAATGATGTCTTACTCAGTTGCGCAACGTACACGCGAAATCGGACTGCGCATGACGCTTGGCGCACAACGCGGAAACGTACTCAGACTCGTTATTGGCCACGGAATGAAACTGGCGCTCGGGGGAGTAGTGCTCGGTCTGGTTGCGGCATTCGCGCTGACTCGCACGATGAAGAACCTGCTCTTCGGCGTGAGCGCGACCGATCCGTTGACGTTTGTCGCGATCGCATTGCTGCTTGCGGTCGTTGCGCTACTGGCGTGCTGGGTTCCCGCTCGACGCGCGACTAAAGTGGATCCGATGATCGCGCTCAGGTACGAGTGATCATTTGAACGGGTTTCGCTCGGGAGCTTCGTCGTGATCGTCGATCGTGTGTAAGCAGGCCGTGAACGATCAGGTTCAACATCGGAATGCGATGACGGATCCAAACGCGCATCGGATCGGGGCGAGCACCGAGACGTGCTTTCGGCTCGAGCGCCGTGCGGCCCAGTGAGAGTCGCTTGCAGCCGAGAGCGAGCGCGTGACCGACCACTGATTGGAGTAGACGAAAATAGATGGGAATGTCGGCGTTAGTTTTGCGATCGAAGCCGATGTAATAACCCACTGCGGTGTCGCCGTCTTTTACAGTCGTTACAAAGCCCAACAACTGATCGTCTTTTCTTAAGATCGTGAAGCGCATGTCCTCGCCGAGTTGCTTAGCGAGCGTCGGTAGGAAAGCGACCGGCAGTGTCACGAGTCTGAGACGCGCGTTCTTGTGAGTCTGCAAGTAGAGCGCGTGCAACTGTTCTGCATCGCGTTCGATCTGATCGGTTGCGATCTCTTCGACAACGCATCCCGCTGCCGCGACTTCCTTATCGATCTGTTTTGCCTGTTTGCGATATTTGGATGTGAGACTCGCGAGATAGTCGTCGTAAGTTTTCCACTTCGGAGAGATATCAAGGACCATGTTTGGTTCGGTCTCGAGTTCTCGATATGAGAAACGAGAGAGTGCGGTGGCTGCTGAAGCGTGTGCGTCGGGAATGTCCTTGACCATCACGAACGCTGTGTCGCCGAAGAGTTTATCGACGCGACGCAGACGGTAAATTGCTTCGGCAACGGCGGGCCAGAGCGTTTGGTGGTCCACGTTTTGCGCGAACGAGATACCGTGCATGCCCCAGGAGAGAAGATTCCCGCAAACGAGCATCTTCTCTTCGAGTCGATCGAGGCGGCCGTTTGACGAAGCCTTCTTCATCAGTCGTGACAGGGAGACGGTCACAGTCTGCGCCGCGATCGCAGCCACCGGATCGCTCTCGCGAAAGATTAGGGCGTAACACTGACGCAGGTTCTCCGGCCCCGCCTCTTCAAGCACGCGCAAATAGCGTCGCGAAAGAAACATTGAATCCTGAGACGTTACATGGTCCCAGTGTTCTTTATCGAAATACTCAACACTATCGGCGAGGGCAAACGAATACCCGCTTGGGCGATGACGTTCCTTATGTCGCTCCCGCAGATCGCGTGCTTTTGTGACGAGCTTGTTGAGTGGCTTTATGTTTGGCATGTTGGTGTTGGTAGCAAACGTCGAGATCGTTCGTCAGGATTGAGGCACCATGGATGGCGGCAGCTACTCCGCCCACGATTACACAATCCATGCTACATTCACCGAGCAGACGGAGAGGCGCCTCAATGATCTTGGTCGGCAATGGCATTGGTTGGACCGATTATGCGGACTGATGCCTTAAGCTTTGCGACGCTTTCGATAAAATTGTCCAGTTTGCGAATTCGTTCTTCCGGGGTGAGTCGCAGGTTTTCGAGTGTGAGAGTGAGATCAATTCCGAACTCAGCCGCGCGTGCGGCCGCCGAACCGGGCGGTGGATTGAGGAAATAGTCTTCAGTTTCGACTCGCATCCCGCCGTTAGTATATCACTCACGAACGCCAGCAAAATTGATATATTCACACTCCTATGAAGCGACTGTCGAATTGGCGTCCGCCTGAGCACTGGACGCGGCTCACTACTATCGATATGCATACGGGCGGGGAGCCGTTGCGCGTGGTTGTTGATGGGTTGCCGCCGATAGAAGGGCGGAATGTGTTCGAAAAGCTGCGCTACTTTCGTGATCACTACGATCACTTGCGCACCGGTCTGATGTGGGAACCGCGGGGGCACGCGGATATGTATGGCGCTGTGCTCACGCCGTCAACCGACGCTGACTTCGATGTGATCTTTATTCACAACGAAGGCTACAGCACGATGTGCGGGCATGCGATCATCGCCCTCACAAAACTCGTGGTCGAAACCGGGCTTCTCAACAAAACCCAAATCACATTCAACGTTCCCGCCGGCACGATTCACGCGAAAGCAACCGTCGTAGATGGACACGTTGTTCAAACCTCGTTTCGCAACGTCCCTTCATTTCTTTATCTTCGCGATCAGCATGTTGACGTGCAAGGAATCGGCCGCGTGCAGTTTGACATCGCCTATGGCGGTGCATTCTATGCCTTTGTCAAATCGGAAGAGGTCAGACTCAACCTTGTAGCTGAAGACTACAACCGTCTCATCGATTACGGTCGACGAATCAAGAACGCAGTGAAGTCAGGCTTTCCAGTCACACATCCTTTTGAGCCAGATCTGAGTTTTGTTTACGGGACGATCTTCACTGGACCACCGTTAGACCGTGCACATCACAGCCGGAACGTCTGCATCTTCGCCGAAGGTGAGCTTGATAGATCGCCGACGGGCAGTGGTGTCAGTGCGCGCGCCGCATTGCATTTCGCAAAAGGTGAACTGGGTTTGAATGAGCCAATTACGATCGAAAGTATTATCGGCAGCACGATGACGGTGAAAGTTGTGGAAGTCACTAACGTTGGACCATATGACGCGGTTACACCAGAGGTCAGTGGGACCGCGTCATTTACAGGTCGCAACGAATTCTATTTCGATCCGGAAGACCAGTTTCGACATGGATTCATTTTTCGCTAAGACGATTACTGCGCCCGCTTGATCCAGCCATCAAACCAGACTTGTGACGGCACCACCTGACCGTTGCACGGTGTCAGGTTCGTAGTGATGTGAAACTTGCCGCTGCCGGTCGCACCAACATACGCTCCCGTACCACCCGCAACGCGAAAAGGAACGCCATGCGCGTTTGTGGCCATGCACTTGGCAGGATCAGGCACAAACACGAAAGGATCTCCTTCGATAAAGACCTGATCGCCGTTTTGATAAGTGTCGGTCGCCTTCAAGTCAAACACTTCACCGGTCGTGGTGTTGTTGCAGGCAGAAAAAACAGCAGTATTCAGGCCGCCTTCCGTATCAATTCCGCCACCCTGGAAACTCAGTTCGACGTTTTCCGGAAATGCTCCGCAGCGCGCGACGTTCGGTGCTGCGCCCACAAGATTGAAGCTTGATCCGCCTTTGTAGGCGGGGTTCATAAGATTATCGACGAGGGCGGCCGCTGCCGTACCGCCACGAAGAACACCGCCCGCGAGTAAAGTTAGTCCAGCGAGTGCTATTAAGAGCAATTTGATTTTGGTATTTCGCATCCGAGTCAGTCTCCTTTAAGTGAGTAAGTCGTACCGGAGACTAAGGCGAAGGAACTGCGGAAAACCTATCATCGTGATGAGAAGATTTGCGGAATGCTAGAATGGACCGCATGCAGTGCCCGAGATGCAAGAGCGAGCGGATTCAGCGGGATTACGATGATGCCGTTTTGTTGCTGCGGATGGTCGGGATGCACAAGCTCCTCTGCAACAATTGTGGCCTGGTTTTCAAGGCGTTCGATCCGCTGGGCGCACACCAGCGCGCCCCATCCTCCGAAGCAAAAAATTTTCGCAACCGCCGCCGTGGTCCACGTTTTTATGCCCACCTGCCCACAGCAATCTCCCTGATCGACGGTCATGCCAGCACCGGCAAGGTTTCGTATTCCCAACCGTCGAGAGGACACTGCGAGACGATCGGCCAGTTTGGCATGAAGCTGTCGCTCGTCGGCACTCGTTTTTCCGAAACCGACCTATCCCGCATGGGGCAACTGTTGTTTGTGCGTGTCGACCTTCCGGAAGGGTCGATTGAAGCTGTGGTCAAGCTCGTTAATAGCGAACGGACGGGTAAGGAACCCAAGAAAAAATGGATTTTAGGCGCTATTATTCAGCAGATGGCTGACGCGGATCGTGAACGGTTGGACGAATACCTCCAGAAACGTCTGCATGACGACGCTGTGATCGTTTCGGACTGATGCCACAAAAGACACAAACGGCTGGTTGCTTTGTCTTTTCGCCGCCTCTCAAGCAAAATGCCTCATATGCCTCTGCCAATCAAAATCGCTGTATTTTGGCTGTTGATCACATGCGTATCGTGCGGCAACGGCGCCAATAGCAATCCCTCGAATGTTGCCCCAGCGCCGTCAAACGGCCCGGTTCCCACGTACGGGTATCAAATACTGAACATCTACCCGCACGACAGCAACGCTTTCACGCAAGGGTTAATCCTAATGGACGGAAAACTGCTGGAAAGCACGGGGCAGGAGGGCAGTTCGACCCTGCGAATCGTCGAGGTCGATACCGGAAAAGTTCTGAAAAAGGTCGACGTGCCGGCGCCGTACTTTGCTGAAGGCGCCACTGTGCTGAACGGGAAAGTGTACCAACTTACATGGCAGCACGAGCAGGGCTTCATCTACGATGCGCAGACTCTCGAGAAGATCGGCAAATTCGATTACCTGGGTGAAGGTTGGGGACTAACCACTGACGGGCAGTCGCTAATAATTAGCGACGGGTCCAGCCGGATTACGTTTCTCGACCCGGCGAGTTTTAGGGTTACGAGAACGATCAATGTTGTCGATGGCGGGAAGCCGGTTAACCAGTTGAACGAGCTCGAATTTGTGCAGGGAGATATTTACGCGAACATCTGGCACGCTGACCGGATCGCCGTGATCGATCCGAAAACCGGACGCTTGAAGGCCTGGCTCGATTTGACCGGGCTGATGCCTGAAGGCGAGCAACTCAGCGAGGAAGCGGTATTGAACGGGATCGCGTACGATCAGGCAAAAGACACTTTTTATGTCACTGGCAAGCTCTGGCCGCGACTTTTTGAGATCAAAGTGAAGCGGTAACGCGAAGTCTTGATTCCGGCTCGGTTCAGTGACTCGAACTATAGTAACGCCGAAGGCGTTGGCAAATTGCAGCCCAGGGTTGGAGCGCAAGCGACAACCCTGGGTTAAGGAAAGAAGAGGCGGACAAACGCTGAAAGCGTTAGGCATGTGCGGAAGTAACCCTTTTCAGGGTTAGAACGAAATAATATGGATTAACCCAGGGTTGTCGCTGGCGCTCCAACCCTGGGCTGAAAATAGCGAACGCCTTCGGCGTAACTAGCGAACGCCTTCGGCGTAAATAGCGAACGCCTTCGGCGTAACTAGCGAACGCCTTCGGCGTAACTAGCGAACGCCTTCGGCGTAACTAGCGAACGCCTTCGGCGTAACTAGCGAACGCCTTCGGCGTAAATAGCGAACGCCTTCGGCGTAAATAGCGAACGTCCTCGGCGTTTAATAAACGGACTTGAAGTTTTTAACCTATTTTCGAGCATTCTCGTACGCCATGATTGCGGTGGCGATGCTGGCCCTCGTGTTGGCTGGGGGGCTGAGTCCGGGTCTCGCGCTCGTGTTTTTGGTCGTGATGATCGTGAGCTGGACGCTCGAGAATACTAAATGGCAGTTGCCCGAACGTTACGGGCTCGGAATTGTCCTTCTCTCGATCCCACTGTTCTACCTCGACTGGCAGTATCAAAAAGCGATGGGTGAACCCGCGGAGAGACTCGGAGTGACTGCACTCGCCCACCTGATCGTTTTTCTGTCGGCGGTGAAGCTGTTGCAGGTCAAGAAAGATCGCGACTGGGTTTTTCTTTACCTGATTTCGTTCTTTGAAGTTCTGTTAGCCGCCGGATTGAGCTTCAGTCCCGTCTTCCTCGGCACACTCACACTTTACCTGCTATGCGGTCTCTGTGCTGTGAGCGCATTCGAGATTCAAAAGGCGCGACGTTCAGTTACTTACACCGAGACGCGTTTACTGGTGCCGCCTGATTCTCGCGTCTTCAAAAAGTCCGGCCGGCGTTCTTTGCTTAGCCCGGAAGCTGCACGTTTGCCTTTTGTCGCCGTTGGCTTGCTGCTTCTGATCTTCGCACTCGCATTGCCATTGTTTCTCATTGCACCACGCTCGGGAGCCGCGGCACTGACGCGCAGTGGCGGCGCCGGATTATCAACCTTCATTGGCTTTTCCGAGAACGTTACCCTCGGCCAGATCGGCACGCTCAAGCAGGACGACGGACTCGTGATGCGCGTTCGTGTTGTAGATCAAACTCCACGCGATCTGCGCTGGCGCGGTGTCGCTCTCGACGAGTTCACCGGAAAAGCGTGGAAGAAATCAGCTCAAGCACGTCAAAACGACCTGGTGAACGATCGCGGCGGCGGCCTCTATCAATTCGGCACCGCGCGATCTGTCGATCGTCTCACGAGGCAAACATTCTTTTTGGAGCCGCTCGAATCGTCAGTGCTGTTCGCGGCACCGAGAGTTGTCGGTATTCAAGGCGATCTCCCATTTGTTCGCATTGACGCCGAAGGATCAGTTCAGTCGCGTCGACGTGATTTCGAACGAATCATGTACACGGCGATCTCTGACACGAACGAGCCGCGGATGGATGAGTTGCGGCTGGATCGTGACCCGTATCCGATCGCCTTTTACCGTTATCTTCAAATGCCGGAATATGTCGATCCGCGCATTGAGACGCTCGCGACGGCCATCGTTCTCCGCGCCAATGCCAGCAATCGTTACGACGTCTCGAAGGCGATCGAAGCACATCTCCAAACAGGATATGCCTACTCGCTGGAAATGAAAGCCGGCGGGCCGGATCCGCTTGCTGATTTCTTATTTAACGTCAAAGCAGGTCATTGCGAGTACTACTCGACGGCAATGGCGGTGCTGTTGCGGTCGCGCGGCATCGCGGCGCGTGTTGTGAATGGATTTCTGCCGGGTGAATACAACGCGGCCGCCGGAGCATATACAGTCAGACAGAGCGACGCACATTCATGGGTGGAAGTTTACTTTCCGGAGACGCGTTCATGGGTGACGTTTGACCCGACGCCCTCGGCGGGCCGGCTCGAACCGGTGCGCACTGGTCTTAGCGCGCAGTTGCAGAAATATGCCGAAGCGCTCGAGCTGGTCTGGTTTCAGTATGTTGTTGGTTACGACAAGCAGGAGCAGCGTTCGCTCGCGACGTCACTGCACAACCAGGTGTTTGATTACGCACGTGACCTCACGAATTTATTGGAGACTGTGAAGAGTTACCTCACGCGCGATGTGCTGATGATCGCGATGATTGTTCTGGCCGTCGCATTGATAGGATTTATCGCTTTGTTTGGCAGACGAGCCTGGCGTTGGGTACGCACCGGTGCGATTCGTTCATTTGAAGAGGGAAGGACTTATTCGAGCGTTCAGTTTTACGAGCGCTTGATCTCGTTGATGGAGCAACGTGGCCTGTCGCGCGACCGGCATTTGACGCCGCTCGAGTTTGCGAAGACGCTGAAATCAAACGAGGCATTAGTAATTACGCGCGCTTACAACCGCGTGAGATTTGGAGGACAGCGGCTTTCGGCGAGCGAGAAGAAGGAAGTGGAGCGCGCGCTCGTTGCCTTGGAAGCGATGGACAGGAACGGATGAAGAAAGTTGGATTTGTAAGTCTTGGATGTCCCAAGAACCTCGTTGACAGTGAGGTCATGATGGGCCATCTCAAACAAAACGGGTATCAAATAACGGCTGATGCCGCAGACGCCGATACGATCGTTGTAAACACTTGCGGTTTCATCGATTCAGCGAAGAAAGAATCGATCGATACTATCCTCGAGGCAGCGCAACTAAAAACAAACGGAAAAGCTCAACGACTGATTGTGGCCGGCTGTTTAGTCGAACGTTATCGCGACGAGTTGAAGGCCGAGATGCCGGAAGTCGACGCTTTTATCGGCACGAATCAGATCAACGACATTCTCGCGGTTTGCGATCCGAAGACAAACACGCGCACGCTGCCTGTTATTCCACTCGGCAATCAAAGCGCGACCTATTTGTACGACGATTCGACACCGCGCGTCCTTGCAACACCTTCACATTACGCGTTCGTGAAAATTGCTGAGGGTTGTGATCGGCCGTGTGCATTCTGCTTTATTCCGCAGATGCGCGGTCACTTTCGCAGCCGGCGTTTCGGATCCATCATCGCCGAAGCTCACCAACTCGCCGAAGAAGGTGTGAAAGAGATCATTCTGGTGGCCCAGGATTCTTCCAGGTATGGCGAAGATCTCGGCAAACAGGATGCGCTCGCGCGCCTGCTTCGTGAGCTTTCCCATGTCGATGGCATCGAGTGGGTCCGCGTGATGTACACCTACCCGACGCACATTAGCGACGCATTTCTCGACGTGCTCGCGGAAGAACCGAAGGCAGTGAAGTATCTGGACATGCCTTTGCAGCACGCGTCGCAGAATGTTTTGAAACTGATGAAGCGCGGCGGCAATCGCAAGAGTCTCGAGCGTTTGATTCAACGCGTGAGAAACAGAGTTCCCGGCATCGCGGTGCGCACGACGTTCATCTCCGGTTTTCCCGGTGAGACTGAAGAGGATTTTCAGGAGCTGCACAGTTTTATAAAGAACGTCGAATTCGATCGCGTTGGCGTTTTTACGTACTCGGACGAAGAAGGCACGCCCGCTTTCGACCTGGCTAACAAAGTTCCGCATCGCACCGCTGCTCGCAGGCGGACGGCGTTGATGAAAGAGCAGGCAAAGATCTCGCGACGCAAGAATAAGGCTCGAGTCGGCGACGTGGTCCAGGTACTGTTTGAAGGTGAGTCGAAAGAGAGTGAGCTGTTGTGGCAGGGAAGAATGGAGACGCAGGCGCCTGATATTGATGGATGTGTGCTGATTAACGATGTTCCCGAGGGTGTTGTGCCGGAGGTAGGAGAGTTTGTGAATGTCGAGATTACAGAAGCGCACGAGTACGATGTGATCGGAAGAGTTCTGTAAACGCGGATTAGGCGGATGAACGCGGATGGCGATTAAAGAGTCGAGTGATGAGTTGAATCCGGCGGTCGTTGTTCCGCAGGCCGCAGTTCCGAAAACCGCGAAATCGTTGGACGTAAGTGATTATTTTGCGCTCGCGATCGCGACGTTTGGAGTTGGGTATTTACCGCTGATCCCAGGGACATTTGGTTCGCTGGTGAGCGTGGGCTTATTTTTGTTGTTTACCCAGATTGTTAACGGAACTTCACTCGTCGCATTGGTCCTTAGCTTTACGTTGATTGTCACATTCGCGGGTATCTGGTCGGCTTCGAGGACTGAAGAGTTGGCGGGTCGAAAAGATCCGGGGAAAGTGGTAGTGGATGAAGTTGCCGGACAAATGCTTGCATTGTTGCCGTTGACACTCTTCAATCTTCAATCGCTCACGCGTGGAGTCATCGTTTCGTTTATCCTTTTCCGCCTTTTCGACATTTTTAAGCCGTACCCTGCGGGAAGATTTGAACGGCTCAAGGGTGGTTACGGGATCATGTGCGACGACCTCGTCGCCGGTGCTTATGCGGCTGTTATCACGTCGACGATCATAACGATCTTTGGGAAATCAATTTTAGGGGGTTGATGATGGAGCGCGAGGATTCGATTACGAAGGACGCAACGAGTAAAGAGACGTTAGAAGATTTGGAAGAGAATGAGAAAGTAACAGACGAGACTGACGATTCTACTTTGCCGAGCCCGGATGGAGCATTTGATGAACCGCAGGAGAAGAGTCAGGCAGATCCGATGTAAAGAACGAAATCATTTATCATTTGTCATGATTTGTCATTTGACATTTATCATTGTGTCATTGAAGACCTTCGGCTTCCGAAAAAATGGCCAAATGATAAATGTCAAATGACAAATGATAAATGATTCTCCTCACGACTCAGGCGTCACCTGCTTCTCCTCCTCCGCCCCGCCGCCGATCCAACCGCGGCGTTTGAAGAAGAGTAGCATCCCCACCGCAACTGCAATCATAATTGCCAAAACTGCGAAATAACCATACCTCGAGTGCAGCTCCGGCATGTTGTCGAAGTTCATCCCGTAAACCCCCGCAATGAACGTCAACGGCAGCATGATCGCTGAAAAGATCGTCAACACTTTCATGATCTCATTCAGCCGGTTCGAAACTACGGACAGGTACGCCTCCAGCGATCCGCTGATCAGATCGCGATAGCTTTCCGAGAGATCAACAACTCGAACAAGATGGTCGTACACGTCGCGATAAAACGGGCGCATGACATCAGGTATCAAAGAAAACTCGCCGCGGCTCATCCGGTGAAGAATGTCCATCTGCTTCACCGATATTCGGCGCAGCCTCAACACACTGCGTTTCAACTCCATGATCTCAGACAGGATCGCATTGTTCGGCTGCTTCAAGTTGAAGATGTTGTCCTCGAGCTGATCGATTCTTTGATCAAAGTCATCCAAAACGGGTGAATAGAAATCAACAACCTGGTCCAATATTTGGTGCAGCAGGAATGGAGGGCCTTTCTGGCAGGCGACGGGCGACGTGCGCAGCAGTTGTTTCACATTGGCAATGCTGCGGAAAAAATCGTGATGATAAGTGATGACATAGTTCCGGCCGAGAAAACCGTCTAATTCGATCGTGTTGAATCTTGCGGAACTCGTGTCGGCAGTCACGCCATGAACGATGAAGTAAATATAACCCTCAAACTCTTCGATCTTCGGATAGTGACGATTCTCGCGGCAGTCTTCCACCGTCAACGGGTGAAAGTGAAAGACATCGAGGAGAATTTGTTCGTCATCGGCCGTTGGCGATTCCATGTCTACCCAGATCACCGCCGACGGATCTTCCAATAACTGGGGCAGATCTTTCGTGGTCCAGTGTTCCTCAATGCGTGGGCTACCTTTGCGATAAACCAGAATCTCCATGTGATTGGGCCTCTTTGTGGCGCTGCTCGACCAATTCAGGAAGCACTGTTACCATACCGAGTTTTTAGTAGCAAGCAATAGAAAAATAAAATGACTGCGAAGATTTTTGTAGCGGATGATGTGAGCGAAAGCGGCCTGGGACCACTGCGCTCCTCCGGTTTCATTGTGGAGAAGCGTACGGGGCTCGCTCCAGCCGAGTTGCGCGAGGCGTTGAAGGATTCCGAAGGGCTCATCGTACGCAGCGAAACGAAAGTTACTTCGGAACTTCTTGACGCCGCCAATAGCCTGCGGGTGATCGGACGCGCCGGGGTCGGTGTAGACAATATCGACGTTGCTGCGGCGACAATTCGCGGCATCGTCGTGATGAATGCGCCTGACGGCAACACGATTACGACTGCCGAACACACCATTGCGCTGCTTATCTCGTTGGCGCGGTCCATACCACAGGCAAGTAGCAGTCTCAAGGCCGGGCGTTGGGATCGCAAAAAGTTTATCGGCGTTGAGCTGCAAGGAAAAACTCTCGGCGTCCTGGGCCTGGGGCGCATCGGACGCGTTGTTGCTTCGCGTGCGCGCGCGATGGGCATGACGATCGTTGCGTACGATCCGTTTATATCTCCCGAACATGCACGCGATCTCGAGGTTGAGCTGGGGTCGCTCGATGAGGTGTATGCCCGCGCTGATTTCTTGACGGTCCACACGCCTTTGACACCTGAAACGCGCAGCCTGATCAACGCGGAGGCAATCGCAAAGATGAAAACAGGCGCGCACATCATTAACTGTGCGCGGGGTGGTTTGGTCGATGAAGACGCGCTCTACAGTGCCATAATCGATGGTTCGATTGCCGGGGCAGCGCTGGACGTTTTCAGCGAGGAGCCACCGCCCGCCGATCACAAGTTATTGCAATTGGACCAGGTGATCGTGACGCCGCACCTCGGCGCCTCAACCAGGGAAGCGCAGGAAGGGGTTGCATTCACAGTCGCAGAGCAGATGCGCGACTTTTTGTTGACGGGAGCGTTGCGCGGGGCGGTTAATGTACCCGCGATCAGTATCAAGGAGTTTAACCTGGTCCAGCCTTACGTCGCGCTCGCGGAGAGTTTGGGACGATTTCAGGCACAGCTCGTTGATAAGCCTGTCAGCGAAGTCAGAATCGAGTACGCGGGCGAGATCGTCGACCTGGATGCGGCGCCCGTAACGCGTGCGTTTCTTGCGGGACTGCTGCGAGACGTTAGCGCTCGTGTAAACGCGGTCAATGCCTTTCTGATCGCGGATGAACGCGGCATCAAAGTTACGACCACTTACGTTCGCAGCGGCGCGGATATGACGCCTGCGATTCGCACCGAGATCAGCACAGGCCAGACAACACGGAGTTTGGCGGGCACGCTGTTTGGCTATGGCGGGCAACGGCGTGACGGGCGTATAACGGAGATCGACGGGTTCTATCTCGAGGCCACACCGCATGGTCACATGCTTGTGACCCGCAATCACGACGTGCCGGGTGTGATTGGTAGTATCGGCACAACGTTGGGCCAGGGCGGTGTAAATATCAGTCGCTTTCACCTCGGGCGCCGCGAGCGCGGCGGTGAAGCGATGGCTGTGATTGAGGTAGATGCGCCGCTGGGTAAAGAAACGTTGCAGGCTTTGCGTTCGTTGGACCAGGTGATCTCCGCGAATCCGATTGAGCTATAACACAGATGAATCATTGGTCATATATCATTTGACATTTGTCATATATCATTTGAAGACCTCCGGCTTCCGAATGACAAATGATAAATGTCAAATGACAAATGACCAATGATTGTTTTTCTAAACAGACATGCTCTTCCCCCTGGCGTTCATTTTGATTTTATCTCTGTTCGGCCAGGGCGACACCGGACAGTTAAGTGGTACTGTTGTCGACGCGAACAACGCCGCGATTGTCAACGCCAACGTCAGACTAATCAGCCAAACAACATCGCAGGTGCGTGAGCTTGAGACAGGCGACGCCGGCAACTTCGCGTTTACACTTCTACAACCCGGACGCTACAAACTTGAAGTATCCGCTAACGGCTTTCGCACGACGCTCGTCGAAGACGTTCACATCAACATAACGCAGACCACGACGCTGCAGGTGCATCTCGATCCCGCCGTCGTGGCAGAGACAGTCACGATCAATGCCGATGCGTCTTTAGCCCAGCAGGAATCCTCACAAATCGGCCGGGTAATCGAAGGACAAACTATTAGGCAGTTGCCTTTGCCCACACGCAACTTCCAGCAACTGTTGACTCTCTCACCCGGCGCATCCGCCAGCGTCTCAAACAACACCGAACTCGGACGTGGAGATTCAATCATCTCGGTCAACGGCCAACGCACCACCAGCAACAACGTGCGGATAAATGGTGTCGATGCGAACGCAATCGGTACGAACTCAACTCCCAACATCGCAGTGCCCGCGACTGATAGTCTCCAGGAGTTCGTGGTGCAAACGAGTCTGTACGATGCATCACAAGGCCGTAACGCAGGCGGAAACGTCGAGGCTGTTACGCGATCAGGTGGAAATGATTTTCACGGTAACGCGTACTATTTCTTTCGTAACAAAGCACTGAATACCAACGAGTTCTTTCTCGAGTCGGTGGGCGAGCCGAAACCGGTACTTTCACGACATCAGATTGGCGGCACGCTTGGTGGTCCACTCGCTCGAGATCGTCTGTTCTTCTTCGGATCGTACCAGGGCACGCGCGAAACGAACGGCGCATCGCTGAACAACAGTTTGTTGTTTCCGTTCATGCCGCCCCAGTTGCGCGACGACAATCGCTCAGCCGGCGGCGCTGCAAGCTGCGTTCGGAGTGGTTCCGCACCCAATCGCGGTCACGATCCTGAACAGTAAATTATCCAACGGCCAGTTTGCGATTCCATCCGCCGCGTCGCCATCGGGATTGACGCCGATTTCAGCAATCTCGCGCTTTCGTGAAGATCAGTTCAACGCCAACTTCGATATCAAACTGCGCGACACGCACACGCTATCCTTCAAAAACTTCCTTGCCCGCAACCCGACGATGCAGGCGAACTTCAACTTTGCAGCACTCGGCAACGGCAGCACGCAATTGCCTGGCGCGGGAGCGGATTTGATCTTCGTCCAGGGTGTTAACTCGATCACCGATACTTACGTCGTCAATTCGAACGTTGTGAACCAGGCGCGTTTCGGATACACGCGCCTGCGCAATACGTCGGCACCTGAAGAACCATTTACCGCGGCTGAGCTCGGCTTTTCGAGTCCTTTGCAAAATCTTTTTCCGGGGATGCCAACCTTGATCGTCACCGGACTCTTCGCGTTCGGACCAGCGCCGTTTGCCGATCAGTCGTCGCGCGTTAACAGTATTACCGCCGGCGACACGCTATCAATTCTCTCGGGCAGTCATCACTTGCGACTTGGCGGCGAATACAGGCGCGCTCAGGGCAACACCTTCTTCAATGCTTTTTCGCGTGGACAGATCAATTTCGCAACCTTCAACGATTTTTTGATCGGCAACGGCGTTTCACTGATCGGCTCGGGCGTTTTCGATCGTGCGCTTCGCACAAACGACATCGGCGCATTTGTCCAGGATGATTGGAAGTTCAATAATCGTTTGACACTCAATCTCGGTGTTCGTTACGACCTCTATGGCTATCCTTACGACACGCGCAGCCGCCTCGTAAATCTTCTTCCGGACCAGCTTCGACAAGGAACTTCGGCGGCTCCGGCTGGTCCACCAAATGGCTTTGTTCAGGCATCTGGCGGGATGCTTGCGGGCGTTCCCGAGGTCGCCGCGAGTTTGATTCCGGACGATAAGAACAACATCTCGCCGCGTGTTGGTTTCGCGTTGCGTTTGAATGACGCTGGTTCAATCGTCGCGCGCGCCGGTTATGGCATCTACTACGATCGTTTTTCCGCCCGTTATGCGGCCACTCAACTGCTGAATTATCCGTACTTCACACTGGCAGTTGGTCTACCTGGAATTTTACGCCCGTTTGCGAACCCGTTCATTCCCGTGCCGCAGCCGGGTGCGTTTCCGCTGAACCCCACAATTCCATCTCCACTGACGCCGTTGTCGCCGCTCATCGGCGTGCCGATCGGTGGTCTCTTCGTCGATCCTGAACTGAGCACACCGTACGTGCAGCAGTACAACGCAAACATCCAGTGGGAACTCTTCAAAAATTACCTGCTCGAGGTTGGCTTTGTTGGTTCGAAGGGAACCAAGTTATTGCAGACGGTCACTCTCAATCAGCCGGTCTACAATCGCGCGGCTAATGTATTTGTAGCGCCACTCGGGCCCGCGCTGTCGACACAGAAGATGATAGCCGGAGGTGTTCAGCAGGCGCAGACGTCGTCAAATTCAAGGTACAACTCGTTGCAGATCAGCATGACGAAGCGTTTTAGCGACGGGGTGCAATTTCTCGCGGCGTACACGCTCGGTAAATCACAGGATTACTATTCCGGAGGCCCACTCAATGAACTGATACCCGTCCACGGAGATCACCTGAACTGGAAACTGAACCATGGCCCATCGGATTTTGATCGACGTCATCGCCTTGTTACGAGTTTTGTTTATGAATTGAAGGACTGGCAGGTTAACGGAATTCTGACGCTGCAAACCGGCACCCCTTTCTCGATTATCGACTTCCCCGAACAACTTCATCATTCAACGGGCCAATTTTGCGCCCGGCAGCACTTCATCATTTGTACCGTCCAGACCAATACTGGGCGGAGGGAACCTCGGAATACCTGATAATCCAAATTTCGATCCGGATCATCCGTTTGGAAACACGCCGCGTAACTTTCTGTATGGTCCAGGACAAAAGAATTTGGATCTCTCGGTGGTGAGATTCATTCCGATTCGTGACAAGCTGCGCGCAGAATTGCGCGCCGAATTCTTCAATCTGTTCAACTGGACCAACTTCGCGAACCCAAACAACAACATCGCCGTGCCTGCCACTTTTTTGCGCACTACGGCGACCAGTTCAGGCCCAAGAGTTATTCAGTTTGCGTTTAAAATAGGGTTTAAAATTGTGACAGAATCTCCCTCGCAAAGTCGCAAAGGCGCAAAGGCGGAGTTAGCATCTTCCTTTGCGCCTTCGCGCCTTGGCGATGAAAAGATCGATAGCTACGCCTGGTACGCGTTGGGCCTGCTCGCGATCGTCAATCTCCTTAACTATCTCGATCGCTCATTGATCTACATTCTCTTCACTCCCATCAAAACAGACATGGCGTTTAGCGATTTCGAGTTGGGACTACTCGGAACAACTTCCTTCGTCATCTTCTTTACGGTGCTCGGTGTTCCTTTCGGTCGTCTCGCTGATCGCAGTTCACGCAAGAACATGATCGCGGCCGGACTGGCAGTGTGGAGTTTGTTCTCCGGTTTGACAGGATTTGCTACGGGTTTTTGGTCGCTGTTTCTGTGCCGCGTGATGGTTGGTGTTGGTGAGGCGACTCTTGGACCAGCAGCACTATCGTTGCTCAGCGATTATTTTCCGCCGCGCATGCGCGCGACAGTGCAATCGATCTACGCATCCGGCATTACTCTTGGCGGTGGTCTTGCCTTTTTTCTCGGCGGCTGGATTGGCGCGAACTATGGCTGGCGTACGGCCTTTTATTTCCTCGGGTTTCCGGGCCTGCTCGTCGCATTGCTCGTCTATCTCTTGAGAGAACAGCAGCGCGGTCGCACTGAAGTAAGCCCGCCGAAGTACACGAGCAACGATTGGAAACTTCTTTTCCGATCGAAACCGTTGCGTTACCACTACGCTGGTTACGCGATGTTTGTTCTCGCCGCAAGTAGTCTGTCGATTTGGATGCCGGCGTTTTTCAACCGCGTTCACGGATACAGCATCGCCACGCTCGGCCTGGTGGCAGGTCTGACTTCGCTAACTTCAGGAATCGCGAGTACCCTCCTCGGCGGTTACCTGGCGGATCGACTGCGCCGGTATAGACCGGGCGGCCGAATGCTCCTTGGGTCAGTCGCTTCGCTGCTGGCGGTACCTTTCTGGATCATCCTGTTGTTTTCATACAACGTGCCATTGCTTTTGATAGCTAATTTCTTTCTGCTCGGTATTTCGCTCGTGTGGATTGCTCCGGCGATGGCCGACGTTCACGAGCTCACCGGCCCACATCTTCGCGGCCTCGGCATCGGAGTATTCCTTTGTCTGGTGAACTTGCTTGCTTACGGCATAGGCTCGCCGTTGATGGGCAAAATTAATGACGCATTGGGAGCAACAACTAACCCCGGCGTAATGCGGTACGGATTTTTGATTAGTCCGATTGCGTGTGTGATTGCGGCGATTGTTTTGTGGCGTGGTAGCCGCGTTTTGGAAACTTGAGACGGGATTAACGAGATTTACATGATGGAAGAGAGGCCACGACGTTTAGATTCGATCGATCTTTTGCGGGGCATCGTGATGGTTATCATGATGTTGGACCACACGCGCGATTTCGTTCACAACGCTGTTTTCCAGTTTGAGGCCACCGATCCGACACGCACAAACGTTGCGCTGTTCTTCACACGTTGGATCACACACTTCTGTGCGCCGGTATTTGTGTTTCTCGCCGGTACCAGTGTCTTTTTGCAGTACTTGCGCGGGAAGAGCAAGGGCGAGTTGTCGAAGTTTCTCATCACGCGCGGGTTGTGGCTGATAGTGCTCGAAGTCACAGTCGTGAAGTTTGGCGTCTTTTTCAACTTTGATTACAGGTTTATCGGGTTTCTTCAGGTTATCTGGGTAATTGGCGTTTCAATGATCGTGCTTGCAGCGCTCATTCACTTACCGTTGAAGATCGTGATGGGCGTTGGGTTGGTGATGATCCTGTTCCATAACCTCCTCGACGGAGTTGATGTTCAAACGTGGAATGGACCAGAGAGCCCGGTGCCGTCGCTTATCCAAAAAGTTTGGATCTTGCTTCACGTACCGTTCCAGCCGCTGCCCGTTCTTTGGTTTTTCCCGAGTCCGGTTGTGTTTGTGGTTTACCCACTTCTTCCGTGGATCGGTGTGATGGCTGCCGGTTATGCGTTTGGCGCGCTTTACAAACTGGACACTTTGCGTCGAAGGCGTTTGCTTCTGATCATTGGCGGTGTGACAACAGGGCTCTTTGTTGTCATGCGAACGATAAACATCTATGGCGATCCAGGCAAGTGGGCACAGCAGAAGAACATCGTGTACACGGGGTTATCGTTTCTGAATACGACAAAGTATCCGCCTTCGTTGTTGTTCCTGCTGATGACGCTTGGTCCATCTATCCTTGCGCTTGCATACTTTGAATCACGGCCGTCGAGCAGTCGAATCGGACGGTTCTTTGTCACGTTCGGGCGTGTGCCGCTCTTCTTCTACCTTTTGCAGTGGTACACGGCGCATATCATTTCTGTTTTGTTGCACCTCGCGTTTGGGAAGCCGGTTGCGTGGTTGTTTAAGTCGCCGATAGATTTTACGGCTCCGCCTGAGGGCGTCGGGTTCAGTCTCGCGATTGTTTACTTGGCGTGGATAATCGGCGTGTTGCTTTTGTATCCGTTGTGTAAGTGGTTTGCGGGAGTGAAGCAGCGGCACAAGAAGTGGTGGTTGTCATACTTGTGAATTCCCGCAGCTCCCGGAACAGTCTCGCGAGATCCGCGGGTTGGTAGTTCGCGTTCAGGCCGCTTGGGTTGGGTAAGATCCATAGCACCGTGTCGCCGATGCGATCTTCCTGGAGTCCAATCGTTGCTTTCGGTTTGGCAAACGCCGTGCGGTATGCGCCGACGCCCAGCAGCGCCAACACCTTCGGACGATAACGCAGCACTTTCGCTCGCAACATCTCTCCGCCCGCAACGATCTCTTCCTTTGTCAACATATCTGCGGATGCCGTCGCTCGCATCACTACGTTCGTAATACCATATCCACTCTTCAACAGCTCACGTTCATCAAACGGCGACAACACGCGATCGGTAAAGGCACCGGCGTACAGGGCTGGCCAAAAGCGATTTCCCGGACGAGCGAAATGGTGGCCCACGGCAGCCGTGTAAAGACCCGGATTGATTCCCGAGAAGAGAACGCGCAGGTTCGGAGCGATCACGTCGCGCACCGTCTTGTCAGTCGCGGCGAGGAGTTGCTCTTTTGTCGGCTTCCAGGGCTTCGGCACAGGCGAGGTTAATAGACATCGAAATGCGTTTGCCGCCGCGTACTCTGTTTCGACACGCGATCGATCAAACTCACTTGCAGCAGGTAGCGTCCGGGCAATAGTTCGGTCAACGGAATCTCAGCGGCGTATGGCAGCCGCGTGAGATCAAGTACGCCGTCAGTGCTGATTTTTCTGAGCGCCGTTGTGATTACGGGTTGATCGTCACGTATCACCTGGACCTGCACGGCGAGGTCAGGTTTTTGATCCGCGGGTGAGAAAACCGCGTTGTAGGCGAAGATCAAAAAGCGCAAGGTTGATTCACGTTTGAAGCGATGGCTCGCGCTCAGTGCGATCGGACTAACACCTTCGGGACGCGAGACGTTAGTTATCATCGCTTGCGTGCGTTCACCAAGCAATACGGTGCTCATGGTGAGATTCTTCTTCGCGAGATCCGGGATCTCTATCCAGGCGTGAGCGCTTCCGATTTGCCCGCTCTTATCGTCACGTGCGGCGACACGCACCTGATAAAGTCCCGGTGGCAATTTCGCCGGATACGAGAATGTGATGTCGTTACGATAATTCTTGGCGCGTTCAAGATCCGGTGCTGTCGTGACAATCCGTTCGATGAAATTCAACTTCGCGACGCCCTTGTCGTCGTAATAGACGCCACTCACATCAAGCACAGCTTGAATCTTTCCGTCGGGTTGTTCTCCAAACACGAGAAACTCGCCCGGGACTTGAACCGCAGTCGAAAGCATCGGCCCTTTCTCGGGCACGTCGTAGTAATCGGCGCTTAAAAGGATCGGCAATCCTCGTTCCGGATACGGAGCGATGATCGACTCGCGCAATTTGGCCGGCGCTGAAATGGGTTTCGGTGGTTGCGCTGCGTCCTTCGCGGCGGCGGCGACCTGCGGCGCGGGGGGATCGAGGTCGAAATAACCTTTTCTTACTCGCACGATTAAATCGGGACGATTGACCAGTTTGACTTCGAGATTTCTGAATCTTCGCTGTTTCTGTGCTTCAGCATCCGGTTTCCAGGCGAGAAGGTAATAAGTCGACGTCTCCTTGATCGCCGGAGCGAGTCCCTTCTTCAGGTCGTTTGTGTTGAAAACCGCCTTGCCGCCCGTATCAACTGCCAATGCGTGCATGCCGTCCTGCGATGAACCGAGCTCACCATGCGACGAGACGGTCAACCGACCGCTCGGATCGAACGGCCTTGCAACACTCGCGTCATGCAGCGAGGCTACTAATCCGCGCGTGTCCATCGAATAGATCACTACGCCACTCTTTGCTGACGCACTTGTGATGTCTCGCACTTTCGAAAACGAATCGGAGCGACGGTTCTCGATCAGAAAGCCTCCGGAAAGGAAAAAGACAACCTTTCGTCCGGGAAGGTTTTTCGCCGACTTCACCAATCTCTGAGACCGGTCAACGTATTCTGGTTAAATCGCGCCCCCTGAGATTGAATAGCCTGAGCTCGTCCGTGCACGATAGCTGCTGCCGCATCCCGAGTCATGCCGGGGTTCTGCCGTATAGTGTCGGTAACAAAAAAATCCAAAACATCGCGATCATTTCGATCGATTAACAATGCTTCGTACTCCGTCATCGGTGGACGTTCCAAGTCGCTCACGGAATACGTTCTCGTGTTAAGGCGACCGACTGCGAGCTTTAGTATCGTTCGATCGTTCGTCAGTTGTTGCAAAAAACCAAGCTGACCGGTCGCCGAAGTGATGGCTGCCTGATCGTTCTGGCCCATCTCTCGTTCGATGAAGTTTGTGATTACTTCTCTTGCAGCCTTAAAACCTGCGAGGTCCATGTGATAATCGTCGATGTAGAAGAACACGATTCGACCGCGATCGAGGGGAACCGGGCGCTTGAGATTCAGAGTGGTTGCGCCACGCGCGGCGGCGAGCTGGCTCTCCTCGTCGCTGCCCGCGGTGATCTTTTCGAAGCCTTCGATTGAACGTGGCTTGCCGTCGATCCGTAGCTCGAAGTTTTCCTTTGTCAGCCCGTCAACAAAGCGCCCGCCCCTGTCGAAAACCATCACGTCGGTCTGGACGAGCTCAGTATAAACACGTACAACGTCATCTTGTGCCTTCGGAGACGGAGTTGGGGTTTGGGCGTGTGCGACTGAGTAAGCCGCGAAAAGCAGCACAGTGAGTTTTAAGCAATGACGACGCGCAGACATATTTTGGTGCTAGATGCCGAAATTGAAGGGGATGACTGGGTAAATATGTATCAGATATGGTTCTTGTGGCAATCAAAAACCTTCATCTGTTAGTCTTCGGTACAGCCGGCGAAGCTGGCGAAAGCGTAAAGCCTGGGCGTAAGCCCCAGGACAACAGCCGGCGAAGCTGGCGAAAGCGTAAAGCCTGGGGCGTAAGCCCCCAGGACAACAGCTGGCGAAGCTGGCGAAAGCGTAAAGCCTGGGGCGTAAGCCCCAGGACAACAGCCGGCGAAGCTGGCGAAAGCGTAAAGCCTGGGGCGTAAGCCCCAGGACAACAAAACAAAGACCGCGTAAGCCCGCGAAGCGGGCGCAAGGGAGGCACAAGCGCTGTCACCCGCTTCGCGGGTTCGTAACCCTTCAACCGATTTAACCTGGGGCTTACGCCCCAGGCTTTATGCTCGCGCCCGCTTCGCGGGCGGAAAATAAACTGGCGCTCGCTTCGCGGGCGGAAAATAAATGGCAGCTAACGAGATAACGGTAAAGCTCGACCGGGTGAGCAAGAGTTTTGGCGACTTCACCGCGGTTAAGGAGCTTAGCTTAACCGTGCGGGCCGGCAGAGTGTTTGGATTACTTGGCCCGAACGGCGCCGGCAAGACCACTACGATCCGAATGATCGTAAACATCACCGCGCCTGATTCGGGAACTATCTCGGTGTTTGGCCGCAAGATCGACTCACAAATTCAGGATCGCCTGGGGTACCTTCCGGAAGAACGCGGACTCTACCGCCGTATGAAAGTCGTGGACCAACTGCGTTTTTTTGCCGAGTTGAAAAATGTTCGCCGCAAGACAATTGAAGCGAAGATCGACGAGTGGCTCGCTCGTGTAAAACTTGCTGAATGGAAAAACAAACGGTCGATGGAGCTTTCGAAAGGAATGCAGCAGAAGATTCAGTTCATCACTTCTGTGCTTCACGATCCCGACCTCCTGATCCTCGATGAACCATTCTCTGGTCTCGATCCTGTCAACGTGGAACTGTTGAAAGAGATAGTTCTGGATCTCAAACGCGCTGGCAAGACGATCATCTTCTCGACTCACCAGATGGAAGTTGCGGAAAAAATTTGCGACGACATTTGTTTGCTCAATCGATCGCAAAAAGTCTTCGAAGGCAGCCTGCGTGATATCAAACGCAGCTTCGGACGCAATTCGGTCGCAGTGCGATGTGAAGGCGGCGACGGCGTGTTGGACGACCCGGCCCTCGTAAGCAAACTGGTGCGCCACGCAGACGAGGCCCAAGCCCTCCTGGCGGCCGGCGCCGACGCACAGGTGCTGCTCAAGCGATTGATTGCTTCAGGCGCTGTTATCGGAAAGTTTGAGATGGTTGAGCCGAGTTTGAACGATATCTTCATCACGAAAGTGACTGAATCCGCATGAAAAAGTTTCTGGCCATAGTGAGACGCGAATATCTTCAGCGTGTTCGCGCGAAGATGTTTATCGTATCGACGATCTTACTTCCGATGGTCATGTCACTTTTTGGTCTTGTGCCGGCATTCATTCTCAGCATCGAACGACCACCGATGCGAGTTGCCGTCGTCGATCAGACCGGCAGGCTGTATGAAACGCTGAATGACGCCGTGGCTGCTGATGAACCGCCGCCGGAAGAAAGTGGTAGTCAAACCTCCGGCGGAAGCGTCGATCGAGGAAGAGCATTTATCGGAAGGTTCATCTTCGAACGCATAAGCCCCGATCGGTCGATCGACGAGTTAAGGTCTGACCTCGAGCAACGCTTGCACTCGGGTGATCTCGACGGTTACCTGGTTCTCCCGCCAGACTTTCTCACTCGCGGCCAGGCCGAATTCTTCAATCGCAATCCCGGCGACGTCATTTCACTGCGACTGCTCGATTCGACATTGAATAGTGCAGTGCGGCAACAACGATTGATTGAAGCCAGGGTTGACGCGACGACGAGGGAAAGCCTCTTCAAGCGCGTACAAGTGCAGGCAGTGAAAGTGGGTGCTGCGGGCCAGGAACGTGATTCAGGCGGAAGCTTCGCGCTCGTGTTCGTTATTGGCTTCGTCATGTATCTTGCGATCCTGATGTACGGTCAGGTGATACTCGGTGCGGTAATCGAAGAGAAAGAGACGCGTATCGCCGAGATCCTGTTCTCGTCAGTGAAGCCGTTTACATTGATGATGGGCAAACTGGTTGGTGTTTCGTTGGTCGCGTTGACGCAATTAACGATTTGGGGGCTGGCATTCAGCACCTTTGCGTTGTACGGCGTAAATCTCCTCGCATCGCGAGGTTTGAACGCGAACATTCCGACCATTCCGTTTTCACACTACATTTACTTTGCTTTGTTCTTCCTGCTCGGTTACTTCATTTACGCGACGATCTACGCTCTTGTTGGATCGATGGTGACGACGGCACAGGAAGGTGGACAGTTGGCGATGCCGATTATCCTCATCCTCGTGGTTAGTTTTTATCTGTTTTTCCCGGTCAGCCGTAATCCTGATTCGCAGTTCGCATTCTGGGTGTCGATGATTCCGTTTTCGGCGCCCGTGTCGATGTTGGTCCGTATCGTCACGCAGACGCCGCCGTTCTGGCAGATCGCGTTATCATTGTTGATTGGTTTTAGTAGTGTGCTGGTGATCATGTGGATCGCATCGCGTGTTTATCGCGTTGGCATGTTGATGTACGGCAAGCGTGCGTCGATACCGGAAGCATTGCGATGGGCCCGACAGGCATGATTGAGACTGCCAGGCATGATCGAGATTGAGAAAAAATTTCGGCTCACGAAGCGCCAGCGTGATGCGGTCGTGCGGCGTCTGCCGGAAATCGGCGCGACTCTCCAGCGTGAAGAGTTTGAGGAGAACACTCTTTACATGGGTGGTCCGCTGCGTACTGGATCGAGCGTCCTGCGTTTGAGACGAGTCGATGGCCGCTCAACGCTGACCTTCAAGCAGCGCATTCCGAGTACGACTTCGATTAAGCATCAACGTGAGGATGAGACTGCTGTAGCGGATCCGGAGGCGATGGCAGCGATTCTCGATGCGCTCGGCTTCACGCCCGCACTTGTCTACGAAAAACGCCGGCAGACGTGGGTAATCGGTAAAACGGAAATAGTTGTTGATGTGTTGCCGTTCGGGTTGTTCATGGAAATCGAAGGAAGCGTAAACGCGATTAGAGCGGTTGAGCGCAAACTCGGATTAAAAAATTTACGTGCCGAGCACGCGACATATCCTCAACTGACGGCGAAGCACGGGAAACTCTACGACGGCCTGATCGAAGCGCGGTTCTAATAAGAATTTTCCACGCAAAGGCGCAAAGACGCAAAGGAAAACCTTTAATCTTCCTTTGCGCCTTTGCGCCTTTGCGTTAGTACATAACTCCCGACCTTTAGTTCTCCTCGCTGCACCACATAAAACCCTTCAACAACATACCCTGCATCAATCGCACTCGTGAACGCTTTCCTTGTCACTTGACGCCAATGCTCGTGATGCTCAGTTATCTCAGTCGGAATTTCAATTACTAATGACTCCGCACCAATCAGATGTGGAATCACATCCAGATCTTCCGGCGGCACCGCTTTCACCTTACCCTCAACCCGCGATCTCACCCGATCACTAGTCAACAACCACGTAACCCACAACCGGTCCGTCCCAAACCGGTGCAAAAAACTCGACGTCACACCGTAATAGTCAACATAGTATCGATCGGCAATCACCCCGAGTTTGTTGAAGTTGAAATACGCATTGCGCGACTGCAACGGATCAAACGTCCAGGTGATCCGTTTGACGCCACGCGCGATCGCAGCCTCTCGTTGCGCGAGTTTCAACAGGTAGCCGAGATTGTGTGAACGATAACCTTCGCAAATCCCCAACATGTCCGAGTGAATGATCGTTTCACCGTCGAGGATTCCCGGAAAGCCAAACACAAACCCCACCATTCGCCCTTCTGCAAACGCACCCATCAGTATCCCGCCAACTTCTGTCTGCGGCTTTAGCGCGAGTGCCGGATACACTTCCGTTTCATCGACACCCCAGATCTCTCGCTGCAATCGTTCGACCTCGCGCATCTCGGCGAGACTCTCGATGTTTCGGATTTCGATGGCCATCTGACAGTTAAATTAGGCCGGCAATAAGTTCTCTGAGCCATTTGCCGTCGATTGGTTTTGTCACGTATGCGTCAAAGCCCGATTTCTTCGCATCGGAACGGAAGTCGTCCTCATGATGGGCAGTGACCGCGATGATGGGAATGTTTTTTAGTTCTTCATTGCGCCGGATCAGCTTCGCCGCTTCAAAGCCGTTCATGAGTGGAAGAGTGAGGTCCATTAGGATCACGTCGGGTTTTTCGCTCGATGCCTTCTCGACCGCGACCCGACCGTTCTCGGCTTCGAAAACGATGAATCCCTGCTTTTCGAGTTCGAGGCGCATGAACAGGCGGGTGTCTTCGAAGTCCTCAACTAAAAGCACTTTTAAATCCTTGTGATCCCGCTCGGTCATATACGTGCAGGGCATTCTGGGGCTCTTTCTGTCTAAATTCAAGCGAACAAAATTCCGGCGGCTGTCGTTAAACACCCCGAGTGTCGATTTTCATCCACATTTGAGGCCCTAAATGAAACGTCTATTCATAGTGATCGTTCTGGTGGCCCTTGCTGCCGTGGCCGGTGTCGTCGCCCGATCTGCATCAAAAACCGAGCTTAAAGAACTCGTTTCGCACGCTAACGCGAGCGACGTGCGCGAGGAGATTAAGAAAACTTACGAACTCGCGCCGGGCGCGCGCGTCGAGCTGATCGGCTTGAATGGGCCCGTAAAGATTGAGACTTCAGACACCAGGACCGCCGAGGTTCTTATCGAGCGCACCGCCGCGTCGCAGGAAGCACTTGATAACCGAAAAGTCACGGTCGAGGCAGATGCAAGCAATTTGCGGATTCGAGGAGAAAAAGAGGGCGGGATCATTTCGCGAATTTTTGGTGGTTCGGCAGGCGAGCGCGTCACTTTGAAACTGCCGCGGCAGATTTCACTTTTGGGAAAGGGTGTTAACGGCTCGTTTACGAGTGGCGACATCGACGGCTCGGTCGAAATCGCCGGGATCAACGGCAGGGTTCAAATTGCGAGTGCTGCTGGAAAAGCAAGCTTCAAGGGTGTGAATGGAAGCATCGTCGTTGGCTTGAAGAAGATCGACGTTGACGGTGTGATGTTGAAGGGAATTAACGGCAACATCGAATTGCAGCTCGCGTCTGACGTGAATGCCGACTTCGATGCGCGCGGCATGAATGGACACGTGACTTCAGACCTGCCGAATGTTTCGGTCGATAAAAGTAAGAAGGGCACTTACTGGGCACGCATCGGAAACGGTGGCACCGGGATCACCGCGAAGGGAATTAACGGAAACATCCGCTTGACCCGTGGTGCAACAGCAGCGCCCGCTGAGTAACAGATTTTTTGGACGCGGATTACGCGGATTTTACGGATCTAAAGGTCTGCGCGTCGTGAGGGTCGGGGCACCCCAGGCGCGCAGTTTTTCATTCCATTGCGGCAACGTCTCACGCAAAAACTTATTCACTTCGTCAACCCGCGTTCGATACACCGGTTCGATCTCAGCAAAATACTGCTTCTGACCCAATGTCGGTCCGAAGTTTGTGTCGAGTGAGAAGAATAGGTTTCCAATGTCATCCGCCACCTGGTCTTTGCCAGCGAAACCCAAACCTTCATCGCGCGACGAGAGCCGGTCGGTCAGCGTGTCTAACTGTTTGATGTAATCCTCAAGCGCCTTGGTCATATCTTTATCCGGCTCTTTGTGCAGGTTCTTCATCGTCGTTTGCGTGTGCTTGAGTTGCTCTTTCACACTGTCGAGGAACCGGAGCGAGCTGTTTATGCTCGACTGCATATCGCGCAACTTGATCATCATAGTTTGCGCCTCTTGAAGTTCAGACACCGGCGTCGTGACGCTTGGGTCTAACCTCACCTCGACTCGTTCCTCCAGAATCTTGTCGTTGACGGTGAGCTTCACAGTGTAAGTACCGGGCAACACTAGTGGACCACGCGTCCCGCCTCCGAACGCAAGTTGCTCTTCAGTTGGCGGACGACGCACTTCCGGACCACCGAGTCGAAGATTCCACGCGACGCGATTCAAACCCTTCTCGCGTGACGGGCGCTCGAGGTCCTGCACGAGCTTTCCGGCACTGTCGAAGATTTGAACTTTAAGCGTTGCTTTGTCATCGAGTTTCTCTTTCAGGTAGTAAGTTATCACTGCTCCAGCGGGTGGATTTGGTCCGGTAAACACTTTGTCGCCGATGCCGTAACGAGTGAACCGGCTCGTGTATCGCAGCGCAGGCCGCACTGAAAACAGGTGCGCGTTGCTGTCGAGGATCTGCTTTGTCATCTGCTGAATTACTGTCGCATCGTCGAAAATCCAGATGCTTCGTCCATGTGTGGCGAGGATGAGATCGTTCTCGCGTGGATGGACGACGATGTCGTGAACCGCAACGTTCGGAAGGTTTTTCAGATTCAACGGGAGCCAACTCCTGCCACCGTCGTAAGAAGCAAACAGACCGAGCTCGGTACCGGCGTAAAGCAGGTTCCGGTTCTTTGGATCTTCGCGGACGATTTGAACGTAGGCATTCGCGGGCAAATTTCCGGAAATGTTGGTCCATGTCTTTCCGGTGTCGGTGGTTTTGAAGACGTAAGGCTTGAAATCGTCGAACATGTGCCGTTCGAACGACACGTATGCCGTAGCGGAGTTAGTTCGCGAAGGTTCAACGTGTGACACGGGCGAGTTTGCCGCGATTCCATTCACGTTTTTGACCAGGTTGGTCCAGTTCTTTCCGCCGTCAGTCGAGAGTTGGAGGTTGCCGTCGTCAGTGCCGGCCCAGATGTGACCTTTCTGCGCAGGCGATTCGGCGACGGTGATGATCGTCCCGTGATATTCGGCAGTCGTATTCTCGATGGCTACTGGTCCGCCCGCGTCTTTCAGTTTCTCCGGATCGTTCGTCGTTAAGTCAGGACTAATTTGTTCCCAGGTTTTGCCGAAATCCGGTGTTTTGAAGAGAACGTTTCCACCGAAGTACACAGTCATCTTCTCATGCGGTGAAAACACAATCGGCGCGTTCCAGTTGAAGCGAAACTTCTTTCCCGTCGCAGGACCACCGCCACTGCCTCGTCCCCACGGATTGATTTGCTGTTGCTCGCGACTGCGAAAGTCAGTCCAGGCAATCGAGCCACCCTGCGATTCTGAGAGATAAAGATCGGGGTTATCCGGGTGGTTGATAACGTAGAAGCCGTCGCCGAAGCTGACCATGCGCCAGTCGTCATTCATGATGCCCGCAGGTTCGCGCGTGCGGCTTGGGCCGGACCACGAGCCGTTGTCCTGGAGTCCACCCATCACGTAATAAAAGGGCGTGCGATTGTCGGCGTGAACTTGATAGAACTGGCCCAGAGGGATGTTGTAAACCGCTTCCCACGATTCACCGCCGTCGTAACTGACACCGATACCGCCGTCCTGACCGTGCCACATTCGCTTTGGGTTCTTCGGATCGATCCAGAGCGCGTGAAAGTCGATATGACTACGACTCGTGATTGAGCGAAACGTTTTGCCGCCGTCGACTGACGTGAACAACGTAGACGCTACTGCGAAGATGCGGTTCTCATTTGTCGGATCGACGCGGACAGTGGTGTAGTAAAAACCGCGAGAAACAATCGACTCCTGCTTCGAAACGAGGCGAAAGTTTTCGCCGCGATCGTCCGAGCGATAAAGCGTTCCATCCTTGGCCTCGACGATTACGTATACGATGTTTGGATTACTCGGCGCTACGCGAACTCCGATGCGACCCATCAGCTTCGGCAAACCGTTGGTCAGTTTGTTCCAGGTGCGGCCACCATCGACTGATTTATAAACGCCGCCTTTTTCACTGCCGCTTCGATGTGTCCATGGCTTACGCTCGAAACTCCACATGCCTGCGTAAAGAATGTTGGGGTTGGTTGGATCGATGTCGAGATCTGCGACGCCGTGCTGGTTGTCGATGTAGAGTGTTTTGGTCCATGTCTTACCGCCGTCCGTAGTCATGAACACGCCGCGCTCGTCGTTTGGGCCGAAAGCATGTCCGAGTGCTCCGATGTAAACGATGTCAGGGTTCTGAGGATGTATGGCAATCGCGGAAATGCGCTCGGTGTCTTTGAGACCCATGTGCTGCCAGCTCTTGCCGCCGTCAGTCGATTTGTAAACACCATCGCCGAACGAAACGCTGTTGCGAACGTTTGATTCGCCTGTTCCCACCCACACAACCTCATGGTTACTCGGCGCGAGCGCGATGTCGCCGATCGAGAGGGTTCCCTGTCGCTCGAAGATCGGTGTCCACTTAACACCGCCGTTCGTCGTCTTCCACAAACCTCCGGATGCACTTGCGACGTAGACCACATTCGGATCGCCCGGCACACCTTCGACGTCGGCGATGCGGCCGCCCATGATGGCTGGGCCAATGCTGCGGTATTCGAGTCGCGAGAACGCTTCCTCAATTGGCGACTTCGTTGGACCTTTTCCGTTTTGCGCGAATGCGGTTGATGCGAGCAGACAAATGACGACAAGGGGCAGCCGGAAACGCATTTTAGATTCTCCTTGAGACGGCTAAGGTTTGACCGGCAGATTATGGCATATTTACAGTCATGACACTTCTCGAAACCGAACGAACGAAACTTAAACGACTCCCCAAGCGTGGGCACTTCGATCGCGAAACTGTATACGGAATTCTGGATGAGGGATTTATTTGCCACGTCGGCTTCGCACCTCAAGGGCAACCGTTCGTGATCCCGACTGGATACGCGCGCGTTGACGACAAGCTTTACATTCACGGTTCTCAGGCGAGCCGGATGCTGCGGACGTTGTCTGGTGGGCTCGATGCGTGTGTGACGGTCACGCTAATTGACGGACTGGTGCTCGCGCGCTCGGCGTTTCATCATTCGATAAACTACCGTTCGGTGGTTATCTTTGGGCGCGCAACAATCCTTGAAGATCGGGAGGAGAAGAGTTCAGCGCTCGTGGCGTTGTCAGAGCACATTGTGCGAGGAAGATGGGCGGACGTGCGCGAGCCGACAGAGGAGGAGTTGGTCCAGACTACTGTATTGTCGATGCCGATCGTTGAAGCGTCGGCTAAAATTCGAACTGGTCCACCGCTCGACGATGAGGAAGATTATGCGCTGCCGATCTGGGCGGGAGTCATTCCGTTAAGACTAGAAGCCGGTGAGCCAATTAAGGATCCTCGCTTACCTGACGACATCGAAATTCCCGAGTATGCGGTCAATTACAAACGGAGTTAGCCACAAAACGCACAAAAGTCACATAAAGTAAAAAGTTGAGGTGCATTATCTGCTTTTAACTTATGTGGCTTTGTGCCTTTTGTGGCTATTTCCTCAGCGCCTCAATTAGCACCCGTCCAGTTGCATTGGACGGTGGTGTGATCCGAAGCAATGCCGCCAACGTTGGCGCGATGTCCGCTGGTGTTGCAGGTTCGAGGTAGCGTCCGGCGTTGACACCTGCTCCCATGATGATCGTCGGAACGTGCGTGTCATATGAATAGGCTGATCCGTGTGTGGCGGTGATCGAGTCGCCTAAATACTTGAAAGGCTCGGGAACGAGCACGATATCGCCGCTGCGCGCCGGATAAAACCCGTGAAGCACGCGTCGTTCAATCGGATCGCTGATCGACGTTGCGCCGCGCATTAGTTGAACCCGCGAGAAGGCGCGCGCCACCCCTCGAAAAGTAAGCGCAGCAGCGACCACCACTTGCGAAAACTCTTCAATGTTCACTCCATCACGCCTGAGCGCGTCGTAGTTGAAATACAGATTGCCGTTGATGAAATACGGGCCAGTCGCGCCAGTTTCACTGGGCTTCAACAGGTAATCAGCCGAAGGGTCCGGCGATTTCCCTTGCGGATTGTATCGCGCGCTGACGGCCTTGTTGATGGTCCCGAACAAGTCAGCGACCCGCAATCGCGCGCCACCTAAACCGAGCTCTTTCGCCTGTTCCGGAATTGGAGACACGCCATGATCGGCGGTGAAAGCAATGAGTGTGTTCGAGAGGCCAACTCGCGTCTGCACAAAGTCGAGCAGCGCCGCGATCTGTCGATCCGTTCGCAGGGTTACGTCCATTGCTTCCTGGCTGTATGGTCCAAAACGGTGTCCGACGTAATCGTTGCCTGAAAAACTAACCGTGAGAACATCTGTATCGTCGTCCTGGCCCAGTTGCTCGTTTATTATCGCCTGCTGAGTAAACGACAGGAGCAATTCGTTCACGAACGGAGAATGATCGAGGTGAACGTAGAAAAGGCGGTCGGGCAATTTAGCGCCACCGGTGATCGTGTGGGGAAATGCGTTGGTATCGCCCGTTGTATTGACGACGGTTTCCCATGAAGGAGTGTCTGGTCCAGCGCGTTTCACATATTCGTTTTCCGGCAGCAATCGTTCCCATTTCGCACCAAAGTATTTATCCGCTGGTTTCGTGCTATTAAAAGCAGTGACCCAGGCAGGCAGTTCTTTGAAGTAGTAAGTTGACGACACCATGTGGCCGTTCGCTGTACTCAGCCAGTATGCGGCGTTGGCGTTGCGGCCCGCGGGAAGAATCGCTGAGCGATCCTTGATGGAAATGCCGATGACTTTCGAACGGCCATTGGTTGCGAGTCGCAGCTCATCGCCGACTGTCGAACCCACCAGGCGGTGTGGACTCGCGCCGTTTGCGTTTGGATTATCGCCGAGGAGTTTTGTGGTGTCGTCTGCGACGCTCGTTATGGTGAATCCAGTGGCGCGGTCGAGCCATGAGTTGCCGATAATTCCGGATTCAGCGGGATACGAGCCGGTCATCATCGTCGCATGACCGGGCGCCGTATAAGTCGGCATGTGATCGTAGTTCGATTGCGTCCACGACGCCCCTTCGCGCAACAGCCGTCCTAAACCATTAGCGACAAACAAATCTCCGAAACGCTCGAGGTAGTCGTAGCGAAACTGATCGACTGCGATTAGCAGGACCAACCGCGGGCGTTTTGGCTGGACGTTATTTGACTGTGGTCGTCGTTGGCCCAACCCGACGACGACCACGACCAGCAAAAGACAAAGAGCAAGTGTTCGGCGAAAGCGGGGTCGCAGATTCATGCGCCGCATGTTAACCGAAGGCGAGTGAAACAATACAATTGACATTCGCGCATTCGAAGTTTATTATATCGGCTCTCGATATAGTGTGAGGCGATAGAGTTTGTGAAAGAGAAACCTGAAGCGTGGTTGCCGCTGACCCCCGCGATGTTTCATATTCTGCTGGCGCTCGCGGATAAAGAGCGGCATGGATACGAGATCATGCGCGAGGTTGACGAGCGCAGCGAAGGAAAAGTGCGTCTTGGACCAGGCACGCTCTACGGATCAATCAAACGAATGTTGGGTGACGGGCTCATCGAGGAGTTGGATGAACGTCCCGATCCGGAGCTGGATGATGAGCGACGACGCTATTACCGGCTCACCAACCTTGGTCATCGTGTCGCAGTTGCAGAGGCCGAGCGCCTCGAGCGGTTGGTGAAGAACGCACGAGCCAAGAAGCTGCTTTCCGCACGTGGGGCCTAGACCATGCCTAGCCGTTATCTAAACATTTCCTCGAAGCTTTATGGCTGGTTGTTATTCGCGTACCCGCCAGAGTTTCGAAATGATTTCGGCGGTGAAATGCTTCAGGTGTTCCGGGATTGCTATCGCTCTGAAGCAGGTCGCGGGTCATTACCCGGCTTTTGGTTGCGGACGCTTTTTGATTTGGTAATCACAGCGATAAAGGAACGCACTGACAAATCAGGAAGGAAAGG
The DNA here is from genome assembly GCA_963728575.1 of uncultured Acidobacteriota bacterium. Taxonomy (GTDB): domain Bacteria; phylum Acidobacteriota; class Blastocatellia; order Pyrinomonadales; family Pyrinomonadaceae; genus PSRF01. The sequence continues at coordinate 259,590 of CAVSKT010000009.1, read as the reverse complement.
TATGTTTATGAATCGACGCTCAGACGCGATTGCGATGCTCGGATGCGCCGGCATTCTCGTGATCGCTTTTCTGCTACACAGGTATGGAATCAGGAACAACGTTCCTTTCATTCTCTACTCCGGTTACATCCTGGATGCGCTGATAACATCCGGCGTTATCGGCAACTTCATCGTTTTCCTCTTGAACAAAACGACTAAACTCAACCCGATGCGAACTGCGGCTACAGTGTTTGCAGTGGTAGACGGGCTTCTGCTTCTTCTCATCGCTTTTATCAGCAGTAACGGTGGTCCGGCCCCTAATTGGGCCGGCGCCATTATTGGTTATCTCGTGAGTTATGTATTCTGGGTGGGATTGCATTTCGCATGGCGTCATGCCAATCGCGATCAAGCGTTGAATAGTCAGCACTAAAAAAGGCAGGAGCAGGACGATCGAAATCGAACCTGCTCCTGCCCCGTGCGGCACCGCTCGCCACTTTACTCGTACCTCAGCGCCTCGATTGGATCCAGTGCCGCAGCCTTCCGCGCCGGGTAGTAACCGAAGAAGATACCAACAGCCGCCGAGAAGACAACTGAGCCGATAATCGCCATCATCGAGACCAGCGTGGGCCAACCCAGCATTGCCGGGATTACCAGTGAGACAACGATGCCCAGAATAATTCCCACCGTTCCACCCGTCAGACTCAACACAATCGATTCGATCAGGAACTGACTGCGAACCGCCGATGAGCGTGCGCCGATCGCCATACGAATACCGATCTCGCGTGTACGTTCGGTGACCGAGACGAGCATGATGTTCATGATGCCGATACCACCGACGAGCAGTGAAACACCCGCGATACAAGCGAGCAGAATCGTCATCGTCTTGCTCGTCTCGTTTGCCGCTTCCGCAACGTCAGTCATGTTTCGAACCGTAAAATCATCAGGCTCGTTTGCGGTTAATTTGTGACGCTGCCGCAGCAAGTCTGAGATTTGCGATTGAGCTGTGTAAGTCGCGTCCTGCGAAATCGCGGACACGAATGCGATTTGCACGCGGTCTCTGCCGAGTATCTTTTTCTGCACCGTCGTGTACGGGGCAAAAGCAACGTCGTCCTGATCGCGACCTTGCGGATCCTGTCCCTTTCTCTGCATCACGCCGACGATTCGAAACGGCAGATTCAACACGCGAATATCCTGGCCAATCGGATCCGCTCCGGGATACAGATTGTCCGCTAGTGTTTGACCAATCACGATCACACGTGCGGCACTGCGCACGTCCGAATCGGAGAAGAACGAGCCACTCGCAACCGGCCACTTACGAATCTCCGGATACTCCTCGCTCACGCCCGTTACAGATGTATTCCAGTTCATATTGCCAGCGACGAGTTGAGAACGCGCGTTCACGTTGGGCGTGACCATCGAGACGCTCGGCACTTCGCGTTTGATCGCCTGAAGATCTTCGACGGTGAGCGTGTTGGTACCGGTGTCGCCAGTACCGCTACGCACACCGCCGACGTTCTGCGCCCCCGCGCTCACGAACAAAAGATTAGTTCCGATGCTTTCGATCTGTGCTTGAACAGACGCTGACGCACCCTGGCCGATGCTCACCATCGCGATTACGGCCGACACGCCGATGATGATGCCGAGCATGGTCAAGGCCGCGCGCATCTTGTTGCGAACAAGAGCTCGAAAAGCGACGCGAATGATCATAAATAGAGTCACTGTGATTCCTCGTCTTCGTCGTCATCAACAACCGGGAGATTCTTTAACTCTTCCGCGGCATTGCGGGGTTCTTCAATCTGGTAGTCGCTCTTGATCTTCCCGTCTTTGAAAACCACTACGCGCTGTGCGTACTGCGCGATGTCAGGTTCGTGCGTGACGAGCACAAGAGTGATTCCTCGTTCTCGATTCAGACGCTGGAAGATTTCCATGACTTCGACTGAAGTCCGCGAATCGAGGTTACCCGTCGGCTCGTCCGCGAGAATCAACGCCGGATTGTTCACGAGTGAACGCGCGACAGCGACGCGCTGTTGCTGTCCGCCCGACAATTGATTCGGATGATTTTGCTCGCGACCTGCCAGCCCAACGGCCGCGAGTGCTTCCAACGCACGTTGATGACGTTGGGCTGAATCAACGCCGAGATAAAGCATCGGCAACTCAACGTTTTCCAGCGCTGAGGTGCGTGAAAGCAAATTGAAACCCTGAAACACAAACCCGATCTTCTGACAGCGAATATCGGCGCGCTCGTCTTTCGACATTTGCGAAACGTCTTCTCCGTCGAGAACGTAAGAGCCGCGCGTCGGACGATCGAGACAACCAATAATGTTCATCGTCGTCGACTTTCCCGATCCCGAAGCGCCCATGATCGCAACGAACTCGCCTTCTCGAATCGTTAACGACACGCCACGAAGGGCGTGTACTTCCACGTCGCCCATCGTGTAGGTCTTGTGAATGTGGTCCAACTGGATTACCGGGCGCGCTTCAGGCGTGGTGGCCTCGAGCACGACTGCCGGATTAATCACTTGTGGCTCAACTGCAAACGTTGTGGACATCTTATCTCCTGAATCTCGATGCACGGGCGGCCACGGAGAGCCGCCCCTACAGTTACCGTCGAGGCGTCAAATTAGCGCCGGCCGCCTCCGCCACCACCACCAACTCGCGGCGTGTTACCGCCGAATCCTGGTGGTCTTTGTGTGTTCGCATTGGAACTGCTCGAGCTGGTGATGGTCTGACCGGTGATCACCATGGCGCCTTCTTTAAGATCACCGTCTACCACTTCCGTCGCCGATCCGTCACTCAGTCCAACAGTGATTCTGCGGCGCTCGGGTTTGCCATCCTGGCCCACTACCCAGACGATACGTCTCTGGCCTGGAAGCACTGGCGCTGACGCTGGCGCAAACCGGTTCTCACCATCACCGCCGCCCTGAGCGGCGCCATCAGCCTGCTGCTGCCGTCTGCGTCCTTGTCCCTGGCCCTGGCCTTGTCCAGTTGCACCGGTTCGCTGGCGCGTCGCGTCCTGCGGTGTAAATCGAAGCGCAGAGTTTGGAACCTTCAACACGTTATTCCGCTCATCAATCGTGATCGTCAGATTCGCAGTCATTCCCGGCTTCAGTTTCTGTTCCGGATTCTCGACATTGATCACAACGTTGTAAGTGACCACGTTCTGCACGTTCACTGGATTCAAGCGCATCTCCGCAATCTTTCCCTCAAACTCTTTGCCCGGAAACGCGTCAACTGAAAACTTAACTGACTTCGCCTGCTCGACGAGACCGATGTCAGCCTGGTCGACGTTCGCGATTACCTGCATCTGCGTCAGGTCGTTCGCGATCGTGAACAGCGTCGGAGCCGAAAGGCTCGCCGCCACTGTTTGACCAACGTTCACGTCGCGTGAAACCACTACGCCGTCGATCGGCGAAGTAATCGTCGTATGACTCAAGTTCACTTCCGCCAAACTCAACGCCGCCTGCGCCTGCTGAACCTGAGCCGTGTTCTGTTGCACTTGCGCCTGCGCCTGCTGCACCTGCGCGTGCGACTGTTCAACCGCCGCTTGTGATTGAGCAATGCCGGCGCTCGCCGCTGATTGTTCAGTCAGCTTCGCCTGGTTCAGTTGGGCCACTGCCTGTTTGTGACGTGCTTCAGCAGTTTTGTAAGCAGTCACTGCGACGTCGTATTCTCTTTGCGCAATCACGCCTGCTTTAAGTAACGACTCCTGTTGTTTCAGAAGACTAAGAGCGTCGTCCTGCTGTGCTTGCAACACAGCTACGTTAGCTTCAGCGCCGGAAACGCCCGCCTGATTGTTTTGCACTGTCGACTTTGCTGCGAGATTTCTTGCCTGCGCATCCGTAATTCCGGCGCGCGCATTCACTACAGCAGCTCGAGACTGCGCAAGACTTGCGCGAGCCTGTTCGAGATTCGCGCGAGCCTGGTCAACCTGCGCTTTTGCGACAGCCGGATCCAGTTGCGCGACTACTTGTCCTTTTTTAACAACTGAATTGAAATCAGCGTAGAGCGCGGCAATCGTTCCCGACGCCTGACTACCGACTTGCACGGTCGTCACGGCCTGAAGAGCTCCGGTTGCAGTAACAGTGTTACGCAAGTTTCCCTTGTCAATGCGCGCAGTCATGTATTGCGGAGTGCTTGATTCGCCGCCCCAGAAATAAAGGCCTGAAAACACAACAGCCGCCATCAAGCCGCCGCCGATCATTAATTTCTTCTTGCCGGCGAGCAACCGGGTCCAAAACTTTTGCAACCAGCGGGTGTTGACTCCTGTGATAATTGGTGGATTCTTAATTATTTGTGTCGACATGCAATTTTCCTCTTCCAGCTAGACACCCCCCGCCAGACGTTGGTTACAGCCAAAAAACCCACAAAAAAGGAAAGTGGAATGTAACCAGCTTCGAGGGTGAGGTGTCTGAGCTTTCGGAGGCTCCCCGGAATAAATTGGAACACTTAGGAGTTAGAAAAACGGAAATGAACAAATTGGGACGTTTTAAGACACTGGCAATAGCTACTCTCTCGGCAATTGCTTTGGCTGGCTCGATTGTTGTTGCACAGACGGTTACACCGGATCAGGGCAACACTCAGGATCAACGCACCGAACGGCGCGGTGGTCGCGATCGAGGTAAACGAGGACATGGCTGGGGAGGAATGCGCCGCGGTGGATTCTTCGGACAGCTCAATTTAACTGAGGACCAGAAAACCAAGATGAAGCAGATCCGCGAAAGCTTCGCCCAAACAAACAAACCCCTGCGCGAACAGCTTCGTGCCAAGCGGCAGGAGTTGCGTCAGGCGAGCGAAGGCGGTACGTTCAATGAAGCGCTGGCTACTCAGAAACTGACGGAAATCGCTCCGCTTGAAGCGAAACTCATGGCAGGGCGAAACAAGTTGCACCAGGAAATGCTTTCCGTCCTGACTGCTGAGCAGAAAGCCCAGCTGGAACAGTCGAAAGCGCAGTTCAAAACCCGACGCGGTGGAATGCGCGGTGGAATGCGCCACAACGACAATCAGTAAGCGTCTCCCCCACGGAGTTGGCGGATTTAGTGTTAGAAAGTCCGTCAACTCCGTAAAAACGATGAGGGATCGCAACTGGCAAGTGGACTGGAACAGGCATTGGACCTGGACCTTGTGCGGCAAGCACGAGCTGGAGAAGAGTCTGCTTTTGCCGAGATCGTGAGGCGGTATAGCCCGCGAGTATTCAGCGTCGCGAGCAGGTTTTTCAGGCAGCGAAGTCTAGTTGAAGAAGCGGCGCAGGAAGTTTTTTTGAAAGCGTATACACAGCTTGGGAGTTTTGAAGGTCGTGGCTCCTTTGAAGGCTGGTTAACACGGATCGCGACTAACACGTGTTTGAATATGGTGAGAAGTTCGAAACGGCGACCAGAGTTTACCGTTTCAGATCTTACCGACGATGAGCAGAGCTGGCTCGAACATCAAGCGGCAGGCGGGGGTGACAAACAACCGTCAGTTGAGGATAGTTTCGTAGCCGCGGATCTTGCCGATCGATTGCTCGGCGTTCTGCCTCCGGAAGATCAACAGGCGTTATTGATGATCGACGGTGAAGACGCCACGATCAAGGAAGTGGCTGAAGCGACGGGATGGTCGGAGTCGAAAGTGAAAGTGAGAGCGTTTCGCGCGCGACGTAAGCTTCGGGAAGCGATGGAGAAATTATTGGACCATAGAGGCAGGAAAGTAGATTCGCTGGCTAAATGAGCAGGTGAGCAAATGAACGAGAAGCACATCACTGAAGTTTTGGATAATGCGTCGATTGCGAATCTTTCGGAGTTCGAGCTGAAGGAGATTCGAATTCACGTGAAGAACTGCGAATCGTGTCGCGATGCTTACGAGGCTGCACAACTGTCGGCTGTGATTATAAAAAGCCGAGCGCAGGTGACGATTGAGCCGTCGCCATTTTTTCAAACAAGGGTTATGGCTGCGTTGAGAGAGCAGCAGGCGGTGGATAGCGTTCCAGCTATGTTTCGGCTGTGGAAGTCGGCGAAAGTACTCGTTTCTTCCATGGCCGTCACCACCGCAGCACTTGCGGTATTGAGTTTCGTGTATCCAGCACCGGGAACAGGTGTGGACGATCAAGCGGTGTCAGCTTATTCGGTTGAGTCAGTGATCATGGATCAGGATAACGATGAGTTATCGACCGAGCAGGTGCTCAGCACAATTTACGCCGAAGAGGATGAGGCGCGATAAATATGAACACTGCTTCTAAAAACAGGTGGCAAGTACGAATCTCGGCGTTGATCATCTTCGTGCTTGGATTCGCCGCAGGCATCCTTGCTCTGAACGTCTACCGGGGCTTTGCGCGGCAGCGTGACTCGCGTGATCGCTTTGAGCAGATGGCTGAACGGCTGCAACTCACGGCCGATCAGAAAACCAGGGTGCAGGAGATCTTTTCTGACACGCGCGAGCAATTGCGATCTGTGCGCCGCGAGTCGGAGCCAAAGATGGATGAGATTCGCCGGCATGCGGATGGTCGTTTGCAGACTGTCTTGACGCCGGAACAGTGGCAACAGTTTCAAGGCTTCCGTGACGAAATGCGGCAGCGGCGGGGTGGCCGTGGTGGTCCAAGACGCGATCGTCCATAGCAATTAGACCGTTTGGAGTTCAAGGAAATATTTCTCGCAAAGGCGCCAAGGCGGCAAAGAAAACCCTTTGGAAACGCGTAGCGCTTTGCCTCTTTGCGCCTTTGCGTGGAAACATCTTCTCCGCATAAGGCATTGTTATGGTTTGATGAGCGCTTTCAACACCCGTCCTGACGCAACATCACTCAACGCTTCATTCGCTTCCTTCAATCCATACGAATCCAGTTTCATTCGCGACCACACTTCCGGCCTGTGCGCAACGATCTGAGCGCTGCGATAAAAGTGAGTAAACTCGGATCCCCAGCAACCACGAACATCGAGATGTTTCTTATTCAGATCCAAATGAGGATTGAACGAAGTAGGACCATGATCCGTGTACTGTCCCACGACCACTACCGTGCCCGCATCGCGAGTAAACCGCATTGCTTGAGCGACAGCCTCAGGAACTCCGGTCGCTTCGATCGTCACGTCCGCGCCACGTCCTGAAGTTTCCTGTAGAACCCAATCGAGTCGCGCAGCCTCGTCATGTGTTTCGATGTTGAGCGTGTTCGCAGCTCCGGCATCGAGAGCAGCATCAAGCCGGGCCTGCGGTGCGCCAATGCACAGGACGCGCAATGCGCCGCGCATCAGCGACATCACGACGGCATTGATACCGACCGGTCCCGATCCGAGCACGAGAACTGTGTCGCCGATCTTGATGTCTCCGCGTTCGACAGCGTGAAGCGAGGTTGGCAGAGCACAACCTCCGGCCATAAAAGTTTCCGGCACGGCATCGAGCCTGATGCAACGCGTTCCGGGTTTGATATAGATATGCGTGGACCATCCGCCGCACAGTCCATCGTCAAGGCCGTAAGTGATTCCATAAACTTTCCGTTGCGGGCAGCGGGTTCCGGCTTTCGCGACGAGGCAATACCAGCACGCGTTACACGTCCGGTGAACGTCGAGAAACGTGACGCGGTCACCTTCACGGAAGAGTTTGCCTTCGACGTCGAAGAGTTCGCCGCGGATCTTCTGCAAACGTCCTACCGAAACGTGTCCGGGAACTAACGGATAAGGCACGCCAAGGAGTCGACCCTGTTGCAGGTAAACGTCAGTTCCACAAACTTCGGACAGTTCGACTTCGAGCAGTGCTGAGTTTGGTTCGAGATCGGGTTCAGCAATGTCGCGCACTTCGACCGGGCTGTTTGGTGTTGGGATTACGGCAACGAGTGGCATTAGGAGAGAAATAGAGTTTTCTCGCGCAAAGGCGCAAAGGCGCAAAAAGGATCAAGCTCTGCGCCTTTGCGCCTTTGCGAGGAGATACTGTATAAAGCGCTCATGCCTGTCAGTAGAAATCGAAAAATACAAAAAGCAAGAAAGCGAACGCGAGTTCCACACTCTACCGCAACCCCAAATCCCCTGAGTGCTCCTACTACTTCAGGAAGCACTAATAAGCTGAGAATCGGTGCAGTTATCGTGATGATCGTGCTTGCCGGTTCTGTGGTAGCGTTTCTTATGTCACGCGATGGCACTCCGGCAAACGCCGAGGTAACCACGCCGTCGGGACTGAAGATAACCGATTTGAGGGTCGGAGACGGAGCGACTCCGAAGATGGGCCAAACTGTTTCGGTCCATTACATTGGGAAGTTGGAAAACGGAAAGGAATTCAATAACTCCTACAACATGGGACGACCGGCCGAATTCAAGCTTGGCGACGTCATCGAAGGATGGAATGAAGGGTTATCGACAATGAAAGTTGGCGGCAAACGCAAACTGTTCATTCCAAGTAATCTTGCGTATGGTCCGAGAGGGAAGCCAGGTATTCCACCGAATTCCAACCTGATTTTCGAGATCGAATTGCTGGGTGTTAAATAAGCACGACTAACCCGATGGCCTACTCCTGCTGATTTCTGTTAAGCTGGTTGCCTCTCCTCTTCTTGTTCCTATCCCTCATATCACCCTTAAGGAGGCATGCAATATGTGTAAATTGGTTCAAAACCTGGCTAAAACAGGGCTTTTGTGCCTGGTTGTGTTCGCAGTGAGCGTGGGAGTTTTCGCGCAAGGCAAGGGTCGAGGAGGCGGGAGCAAAGGCGCTGCTGGTGGCAGCAGCAATCGCGGTGGCCCGCCACCGGGAGGGGGTGTCGATCGAGGATTGGGTAACGCTTCAGAGCGGTCAGGCGGACGGTCGGACGACGGCCTGAGCAATGCATCCACGAAATCCAAGGGACGTTCCGCTGCGGGCATCGAGCGTGCGCGCAGTAACAACTTGCGTCGCGCGGATGATGATCTTCGCAATCACCCGGGACTCCCGAGAGCCCTACATACGAATGCGAACGATCTCCGAGCAGGTTACCAGGCCGCGTTGGCCTCGAATCCAGATTTAACGTTTGGGAACTACGTGTCAGCGACACGCTTGGGCCAGAACCTGAATCCGAGGTTTTCGAATGTCACGCGTGACGCGATTCTGAACGGATTGAACTCGGGCAGAAGTTTGGGCCAGACGCTGCAAGATCTCGGGTTAAATGAACGAGCGGCAAAAGACGCTCGCAAGCGGGCGGACGACGAGATCAAGGCGGCGAAGAAGAATCGGTAAGCCGGGTTTAGGAGGCAGAATCATTGGTCAATTATCATTTGACATTTGTCAATTATTATTGAAAGACCTCTGGCTTCTTGCGTGCCTTATCAAATAACAATTGATAAATGTCAAATGATAATTGACCAATGATTCGTTCCCGCCTCTACTCGAGCATCCGCGCAGCGATCTCTTTCAAAAGTTTCGCGCAAACAGTGCCCGTTACATGAAGCGGATCCATGCGCGGATTAAACTCGACGATATCCGCACCAACTACTCTCCCCTTTAATCTCTGAATTAGATCTATCGCCTGCCGCGTAGACATGCCTCCCGGCTCGCGATGCGACACGCCGGGAGCAAACGCCGGATCCAACGCATCGATGTCAAAAGAAATGTAGACCGGGGAATCAAACTCGAGTTCTACATTCTCAGTTAGATGGCGCATCTCAATCGTCTCGACTCCAAACTTTTGCACCTGCTCTCGCTGGTGTGTAGTCATCGTTCTGATACCTACCTGAACGAGACGCTTCGCGAGTTTGTGCTCCATGATGCGCGCGAACGGCGACGCGTGTGAATTTCGGTTACCCTGGTAGTGGTCGTAAAGATCCGGATGAGCATCGAAATGCAGGATGCTGAGGTTGTTATACTTCCTGGCAAACGCTCGGACGATCGGATAAGTGATCGAATGATCGCCGCCGAGTGAAATGGGCATGAGACCGTCGGCAATCAGCGTATGTATTGAGTTCTCGATCAGCACGGACATCTCGCTGCCCGGCACAGGCTCGATATCGCCGGCGTCGAAAAATGTTGAATCGCCTGAAAGATCGGTTAGGTTTTCAGTCATCAGGTTCCACGCATCAGAACGCAGTGCCGCGCGAATTTGTGGTGGCGCGTCGGCCGCGCCTTTTGTGAATGAAGAGTTCTCGTCGTAACGAATTCCGATGATTGCAAGTTTTGGGCGTTGGTCTTCAGCGTTGGCTGACATGTGTAGTCCTTCGGTATGTTTCAAGGAAAATCAGGGGGTGTAGAACTTCTGAACGAATGATAAGCGACAAGAATGAAATAGACCGCCAGTACGATCGGGCCCCAGAACTCCATGCGAATGTAATAGAGTGTATGCCGCGGGCGCAACACTGTAACGGGTCCTGATTTTGCAAAGATGGTTTCTTCGAACATTCTCCGGTTGACAGTCCATCCAACACCCGAGGTTAATACAGCTCCGAGAATCATCATTGAATGAATCGGCCACCACGAAGGACTTCGCAGGAAGTCAATTCCGAAACCATAAAACAGGACGCTCCCGACTATCACCAGCGGTGCGATAAAGAAGACGAAGACAAGATAGCCGAGTCCTCTGTAAACGATCATGATGTCATCTCGACCGTTCGCCGGCTCGCTGTCTCACATCCACCGAGAATCAGGTTCGCGAGTGTTTTCGTATCCATGTCGAGTCCACTGGTGCTAATCGATAGTGGACTCATGCCCAGCAGTCGTTGTGACTTCGAGGCAAGCCGCAGCCATTGCGGTTGACGAGCCTGGTACACGTCCTGGTTGTGAAGCTCGAGCGAGACATACTCGGCGCCTTGAACCTCATGAGTAGTGACTCGACGAATATCTTCCCAACGAATCACGCCAACGTGGAGTCGCTTATCCCACACGCCAACGTCATCCACAATGACACAAGGATCGCTGCTTTCGCGGCGCAGAGCAGAGTAGAAAAGTAGAACGAGGGACAGTCCCCCGGTAAACCAGAGAATCACCGGCATGTAACCCAGATAAAGAAAAAGCGCGAGCGTGCCCACGAATGCGATCAACGCCATTCGCCATCTGTAATTGGGGACAGGTCGGATCTCAATGGGAGACATGTTGAGGAACCACCTTGTTCGGAATGTCTGGGATTGCTGGTGGACCCGGCAGGGCTCGAACCTGCGGCCTTCTGATTCGAAGTCAGACGCTCTATCCAACTGAGCTACGAGTCCATGGCGGGAATGGTAATTTGTTTGTGACGAATGGTAAAGCCAGCCCGGCTATTTCCCCTGGAATTCCTTCCTTATGAACTTCACAACGTCCTGAATCTCTGCCTGGGTCAGCTTGTCTTTGAACGCGGGCATCGCTTCTTCACCGCTGGTAACTACTTTCGCGAGTTCCTCGTCTGTGTGCTTGATCACACCCGGCGACTTTAACGAGGCTACCTTGATCTGCTTGTCTTCGACTTTAACGAGTCCGCCAACTCCTTCTGGACCATGGCACGATTCGCAGTGTTTTGCATAGTTCGTTCGAGCTGCGGCGAGAGGATCAGGCGGCGCTGTTGGCGAAGACGCGGCCGGTGCAGTCGCAGTCGGTGTGTTGGTGTTTGTTACCGTTTCGGTGCACGCAGTGACGACCAGTGCGATGGCGACAAAGGTTAGAGCAAGCGCGATTAGTTTCATCAGACAGTTCTCCGATTGTTTTGGCTAAATATAGCATCTTTGTAAGGGCGGCACTCCGTGGCCGCCCGCACGTCGAACTTTCATCTTTCCGTAGAACGGGCGGCCACGGAGGGCCGCCTCTACAGTTTCACCACCCACTCAGCAATCTCTCGCATGTGCTGGTCCGACATTTTGCCGGCGAATGACGTCATCGGTGGTTGCAGATCGTAAGCAAGCGGGTCTTTCAACAACCCGACGATGTCGTCGACGGTACGTCGCGGTTTTGAAGAGACGTTTCGCAAAGGTGGAAAGCGAAACGGACCCTGGCGGCCCCCTTCGCCTGATTCACCATGACACTGCATGCACCACTTGCGGTACATGACTGGTGGCTCTCCCGCGTTAGCATCTGCGGTGGCCGATGTCGCGACGGTGATCAATGCGGGCTTGAACGGCTCGCGTCGCGCAGCTTCTTCCGCCGCAGCTTGTTTCGAGAGTTGTGTCCGCGTCTGTTGATCTCCTCGATCACTCAGATAGGCCGCGGCTGTCATGCCGCAAACCAATACGACGCACACGGCGAGTATCGTACCGCCAATCGTTCGTTGTGCTTTCAGCCACGGCAGCGACAGCAGGACCAAAAGCGCAATTCCGGGGAGCACGAGACCTGCGAGCGATCCGAGCCCACCCGGAATGTACTTGAGCGATTGATACAGCCATAAAAACTGCGAGCCGGGACGAGGCAGGTATTCGGCACTCATTTCCGACACTGCCGGCCCAAGCGGCGCAGGTTGTTTCAACGCCCACAAAGCCAGCGCGAGAAAAACAAGACCTGCCGCGACAGCGTTGTGCCAGTTAACGAATGTCGCGATGTGAGATCGAAACATCCACACCGTTGCGCCTACGAGAAAAGCCGGAATCACAAGTACATGAAGAGCGAAGAGACGCGAGAGTGTTAGCGTTGAGATGTCGTTCCCACCGAGCAACCAGAAACGTGCATTGCGACCCGCGAATGGAAGTCCCGCCATCAGCCCTTCGGCAATGCGCGTGCTGAAGAACGCGCGTGCATCCCAGGGAAGGGAGTAACCCGTTCCGCCCGCCGCCATCACGAATCCAAGGATTAGAACCGCTGCGATCCATTGTGTTTTATTGAAAACGTATGCGTTGTTGACGAAGAGTTGAATGACGTGAAGAAAGACAAACAGACTGAGCCACTGCGATCCGTAATGATGCAACGAGCGAATCCACGAGCCTGATGCGACAACCTTTTCAATGTACGAGACAGTGGTATAGGCGTGATCCACCGACGGCACATAATAAAACGCGAGCAGGATTCCAGTCAGAAGTTGGACCAGGATCAAGACACCAATGATGGCGCCTGTCGTTTGGGCCCAATTTTGAAATGACCTCAGGATGATTTCATACCTCCTGCGACGTGTATTGCACCTGTATCGTTCCGTCCTGGACGCGCATCGGCAGCGGATCGAGACCTCTTGGAGATGGACCACTCATGCGTGAGCCGTCAGTCGGCGAAGTAGCTTTCGTGACACGGACAAGAGAATCGATTTCTGCTTTGCTCCCACGTGACCTCGCAGCCCTCATGTGGACAGACGGCGGACAGCACCTGGTTACCCTTCGCAGGCAATACAAAAACATTGCGCTCCTCAGTCGTGACGGCCCAACCAGTAATGTTTTCAGTGACGATCTTCCTGGTAACTGGAAGTGGGCCGCTCAGTTCTGAAACATTCGCAACGTCGAGCCAACGATCACTCGCCGCTGAGAGTCGTGGCCGCAGAAAACGAAAGGCAGCACTGCCGATCGAGGCGAGGACGCCGGCGACGACGCCCAGCGGCAGGATCTTCAAAAAAGCGCGGCGCGAATTGTTTGCTTCTTCCATATCGAATCGTTTGACGCAGAAGCGCCATCCTTTCTTCCCCGGTTGCATTCAGACCTGAGACTGGGCAGAATAACTTCGCATCGCTGAATCTTCCAGGGTCAGTCACTCTTTTAGTCCGACCAGAGGTAAACAAGAATGAGTAGCGACAAGGATCCAGGTAATGCCGCACGCGGTTCCCTTCGTCTCGCGCCCTCTCACTCAGAGGACGAAATAGAAAAGGCCAAGCTTCCTCGACAGTTCGTCAATTTCACCTTCTATCACGCGCGGCCCGATTGGCGGTTGCTTTCAGATGGCGATAAACAGCAATACCGCGATGAATTTGTTAAGACCGTCGACGACTTTCGCTCTTCATTACTGATTCATTCTTACTCTACTGTTGGATTGCGCACGAATGTTGACTTCATGATCTGGCGCATCGGTTACGAGCTCGAACCAATCCAGGAGATGACTTCGCGTCTGAATCGGACGCATATCGCCAAGTACATCGAACCGTCGCAATCGTTTTTATCGATGACCAAGCGATCGATGTACATTGACAAAGACAACCCCGAGCACGTCGAGGATCGGCTCCACATCGTACCGGGCAAGTCGCAGTATCTCTTTGTTTACCCGTTTGTGAAAACTCGCGAGTGGTACTCGCGGACCGCTGAGCAGCGACAGGAAATGATGGACGAGCACATCCGCATCGGTTCGAAGTATCGATCAGTAAAGCTTCACACTACCTATTCCTTCGGACTGGACGATCAGGAGTTTGTGGTCGCATTCGAAACGGACCATCCGGCCGACTTCCTCGACCTGGTCCAGGAGCTTCGCGAAACAAAAGCCAGCTCCTACACCCTCCGCGACACTCCCATGTTCACGTGCCGCCAGCGCACCCTCGCAGAGTGTCTGGAAGCGCTGGGGTGAGACAGGGACGAGGGGAGACGGGGAGAAGCGGAGACGGGGAGAGAAGTCGGCTTTATTATCACTACTACAGGAGGGCCTCACACCTCATGGCTCACATTCAAAGTTACAAAGAACTGCGCGTATACAAGGCTGCGATGGATGCGGCAATGCGCATCTTTGAAATCTCTAAAGGGTTTCCGGTAGAAGAGCGCTACTCTTTGACGGATCAAATACGGCGAGCATCTCGGTCAGTATGTTCGAATATCGGTGAGTGTTGGCGTAAACGACGTTATCGAGCAGCGTTTATTAGTAAGCTGAGCGACAGCGAAACTGAAGCGGAAGAAACGCGGGTATGGCTGGAAATCTCATTGAGATGTGGTTACATTTCAGAGTCGGAAGCGGATGACCTCGCTGGTATTTACGACAGAATATTAGCGCAGCTGGTTACGATGATTGACCGCCCTGAGCAGTGGCTGGTCAAACGACGAACAATCAATTGAGAAAGACTACACCACGTCTGGCAGACGTCCGGCTATTCTATATGGGAGGCCTGCTTTTGCTGGCTGGAGCCGCCTTTTTATTGGCGTCCAATCATGCGAACTCTGCGAACCACTTCTCCCCCTCACCCCGTCCCCCCGTCTCCCCATCACCCGCTCCCCCTGTCGCTCCGTCACAGGAGTACCTCTGGTATGAAGCCGAAAACATGCGCGGGTTCAGCACAGGGAAGCTCGGTGAACCTCTTCTTAATCCTTCCTGATTCAAATCTTTCGCGCGCTAAGGCTCCGGGTTGGGGGATGAATGGGCCGGGAGTTTCCGCCGAATGGACGCAGGGTGGTGAGAGTGAGTGGAACTCAGCGGCTTCGAGTGCTGATGAAACGCGTGCGACGCTGTACCAGGATTTTGAGATACCGCGCGGCGGTGAGTACACGCTATGGATTCGTTACGCCGATTGGGCCAGGAAAGGTGAAAACTTTACTGTCACCATCGCGCAGGACGGCGCTGAGATCTTTCGTCGAGAATTCGGCGCGAAGGACATCGTCGATGCTCACGACGAAGTGAGCATGTACTGGGGCTGGGCTTTTACCTGGGACAGTGCGGCAGTCACAGTAAAAAAAGGACCGGCGCGATTATCAATTCTGATCGACAAAGCTGCTGACGCGCGTCGTCACGTCGATTGTTTCTTACTCACAAACGACCTCGCCTTCAAACCAACAGCGAGACAAAAGCCTGACTTCGCCGCGATGCATTACTTGCGAACGTGGTCCACGTCTCGCAAGCCGCTTTTGTCGTTGCTCGGAAACGAAGTCGCCGTACGCGTTCCGGAATCGTGGAGAGCGTCGAAAATCGCTGGCCGCGACTTCCTCATGCCCTGGAATATCGCGAAGGAGTTCTGGCCGCTTTACGACAAACCCGCGGAAGAGCGGCCGTTGTATCCGTTCCATGCCGAATCGATCGACCAGTTTGTTGCTACTTACAAAGGCGTTCGCGATGTACCGCTATTTCAATCAAAGCTGGTTGTGCCCGTCGTCTACATCAGTCATCTTCACGAACTGATGAAGGAAGGCAGTCCGTTTCTCCGGTATCTTCGCGAGACGAAGGTGCCATTCGCCATACTAATTAACTACGGCGCGGCACAGTTCAGTGAAGCCGATGCGCAAGCTGCATGGCGACTGCTCAACGGCGAGTTCAAAGATCAATTCCTCGGTTGGGTTTCGGGCGAGAGCGTCGGGTACGTGTGGGATAACGCGCCGGCCGAGTTGAAGATTTCGCCGTCGATGTCGCGAAGAGAGTTGCTGGAAGCGCACCGTCAATTCTATTCGAATGCATTGGCGCGCAAGTGGCGCGAGACGTTCAAGACTGAAACGGGACCGATGTGGGACAAGATGATCCCGGCGCAATCGACGTCGAGCATTTCGTTTGCGCATGCGTTGAGCCAGTGGGGCGTGAATTTGCTTGGTATGGAAACCGCTGCGGTGATGCCGATGACGGGGATGCGCATCGCATTCACGCGCGGCGCTGTGAGGCAATTTGGCGGCTCGTTTCTTTACTATCACGCGCCTAACTTCGGCGACACCGCCACGACGTTCACGAAGACGCAGAATTTCGCGGGACCCGATCACTTTTACCACTCACGCTATGGTCCAAGCATGGGCCCCTCGCTTTCGTGGTATCGAAAGAATTATTACCTGTACTACATGTCGGGAGCGTCGGCGATTTATCTCGAGCAGGGCTACGATCAGTTTTTCAAACCTGGACCAGGCGAGCATCCTTACCAACTCAATCCGCTTGGCAGGATCACGGATGAGTTTGTGCGCTTCGTAGAAAGACATCCGGATCGTGGCACGCCGTACACGCCAGTGGCCTTCCTGCTTGATCCGGCGCATGGTTTTGAAATGACGGATTATCCGCACTGGCCGTTTGAAGTGTCGCAGATCGATCGGAGCGATCGTGCGCTGAGAGAGTTGTTCGGGGTTGCGTACTATCCGGGGTTGGTTGTTGAAGGTGAACCGGCTATTGCGGATAGGCAGCCGTTTGTTTCGGGCGTATTTGGCGACATATTTGATGTGTTGACGGCGGCGGAAGAGACGGGGAGACGGGGCGAGGGGGAGACGGGGAGAAATATCTCCGCTTCTCCCCGTCGCCCACTCTCCCCATCTCTTTCGGGGTACCGTGCGGTGGTTGTTGGTGGGCGACCTGAATTGTCCGCTGAGTGGATGAAGAGACTCGAGGATTATGTTCGCAACGGTGGTACCGTCGTGATCAATGCCGGGCAGTTCAAGAAACTGTCTGAACAATTTGCCGGCGCGCGATTGCTCAACACCACTGGTGAAGCTCACAACGCTCGCTGTCTCTCGCCTGCTGAAGAGACTCAGGATCTGAAGGGGCAGATTTTTCGATATGAAAAGATCGAACTGAAAGGCGCGGCCCCGTTCATTACTACGTTGAGCGGCGAGCCGCTTGTCACTGTGAATAAATTTGGGAAGGGAAGCGTCGTCCTCGCCATGGTTACGGACCTACTCGGTGAAGATGAACGTATGACACCGTTCGCCGCGCATATGTTGGCTCACGTTTTTGCGGATGCTGTGCCGGTGAAAGTTACTGGTGATGTTGAGTATCTTATTAATCGCACTGCGAATGGCTGGATCGTGACGATGTTGAATAGCAACGGCGTGTTGAAGACGCAGCAGGGAATGGCGCAGGTCGATCGTAACGCATATGTGAATGTGACGATTGCGATTCCTGGCGTTAAAAGCGCTACCGAGTGGACCAGTGACACGCCGTTGAAAGTTGAGGGCGGAATTGTTTCCGTTCGAATCGCGCCTGGAGGCGTTGCTATCGTCGAACTCCGTTAGCCACAAAAGACAGAGAGAGATAGTACACAAAAGGCACGAAAGGAAATCCACAAAAGGCACAGAAATTAAGCCAGAAAAGCACGAATGCTCATAGAACCATTCGTGCTTTCTTTGTGCCTTTTATGGCTTGCTTTGTGGCCTTTGTGGTCAAGTTTACGGCTTCTTGCCTGGGCCCTTTCCACCGCCTTTAGGCGGCTGAGCTTTAGCTGGTCGCTCCTGTTTTTGCGGTTGCTGCCGCTCCGCAGGACGCTCCTGCTTAGGTTGCGGCTGTGGTTGCGCACGCGCCGGTTGTGTACTCTTCACAGGGCCAGGATCTTTGCGAACTTGTGGCCGTTGTTGCGGAGTCACCTGACGGCGTTCCTGTTGCCGCTGTTGCGGTGCCGCGACGCGTTCACCCTGCGCTTGCTGTCGCGCCGGTCTCGCTGCGCGTTCAGCCTGCGGCGCACTTGGACGGCGCTCTATGCGCTGCTGCTGCTGCGCTTGTTGCGGCCGCCGCTGTTCCTGCTCAACACGCCGCTGCTCGCGTCGCGTGTCAGCCTGTTGCTTTCGATCTGCCCCAGGCTGCTGCGGGGCTTGAACAGGTGCCTGGACGGGCGCTTGCGATGTTTGCTGTGCAGCACCTTTGCCCGGTCGCTCGTCGCGCACCTTGAATTTCTGTCCCTTCGCGCGGTCAGAAACTGTTTCCACGCGCATCGACTTCGCGATGTCACGACGGAACTGCGTTTCGATCGGCGCTCTGCTCGTTATCACAGTCGTGTCATCGAGCTTCCTCGCGATTCCGGGAGGTATGTCCTTCTTGCCACGACCCCACGCTGAGTTGACCGCAGCATTTCGCAAAGGCGTTAGCAGCAGTGGATCCAGCACCGGATTCACCGATGCAAGCATGTTCCTGTCAGCCTTGCGTGCTCGCCTCCAATCAAAGCCATTCGTGAATTCATCGAATGACACAACCGTGACTGCTCCCGGCACGTCGAGATTCACACTGCGGTAATACAGATCGTCGCGTGTCAGGTAGTGCGGCTGCCAACTGGCGTCGTAGTAATGCGGCACGTAGACGTCGCCTGGACCAAGCGGCACCCAACCAATCTCGTTTTGTCCGAAAGGCACAAACGAAACAAGCGCCGGTGAGTAAACCGGTGTGACGTTGGATCTGTCAGGCACCCAGTACCATCGATCACCAAGGAACGCCCAGCGACCGTAGTGATACGGCGCATAGCCCCACGGTTCAGACGAAACCCACGTTGGACCATACGGGTAATCTGAGTACCAGTAACCCGATTGGTACGGCATCCATCCGGTGTCCACACGTGGCGCCCAAACGTAGCCGTAGTCGTTCATGTTTCGCCAGTCGCCGTAATAGTCGAGATCGTAGAGACCGGGGATGTACGAATTCACATACTGATAACTGGCGTTCCGACGATAAGGATCAAAATAGTATGGATCGTTTTGATAAACGCTGTAGTCGCGATAGCGGCCATCGTAGTACTGCGGATACTGATAACCGTAATAGTCGTCGACTAAATAGCCCGCATCGCGTCCATCGATTTGTGAAAGGAGCACATCAGCGGCGGTTGTGCCGGCAAGTGTCAGCAGCTCGCCTTTGCTGATCTGTCCGCTACCGCCGAGTCCGACGACTTGCGCGAGACCGCTCAACACTGAAATCAGCACCTGACCGTTGTCGATTCCAACGTTGTAGAGACCCGGTTGCTGAAAATCTACAGCGCCATACGGAGTCGCTACTTCAAACAGATCACCATTGTCGAGATGACCGACGTCGAACACCGCGGAACCGTCACGCAGAGCCAACTGCGTGCGCCGATCCCCGAGTGAAAGGACGTCAAGCGATGTGTTTGGATTTAGCCGCGCGAAGTTGCGACCGGTAAAAGCGAGACTCGCGCGCGAGTTCTCACGCGTGTAAATGCGGTCACCAACTGAAAACGGCTGGTTCGCCGTTGCCTCAATCCATTGATCGCTTTGTGCATTTGCAGCGTCGCCATTGTTGAGTGCGACGTCACCGTCGACTCGCTGAATTCGAGCAGCATTCGGCACTGCTTCAGCCGACGCCACGCGATCATTTCTCATCCACAACGCCACTCCCACGCCTGCCAGAACGGCGACTACCACCGCGACAATCGTGAGGTGCGGCCACACTTTCAGATTATTCATAAAAGCCCCCTCAAGTTTGTTTTCACAGACAGTTTTGGCAAGGACCATGCCCTTTTTGCAGAGGATCCGTTTCGCGACGAAATTGCTAGCTAATCGCAGTAATTCGGACCCTGATTAACGCAGATTGACGTGGATAGACGCAGATTCGCGTTCATCCTTCTTTATCCGCGTCCATCTGGCCTAACCCAAATCGTTTATGTGTGAATCCAAATCGTTCTCTAAACCTACACAGAAGTGGCATTTAGGCCTATTTACGAAGTGGAATAGCACTTGCCAAATCTGCGATTTGTCGACCTCTCTCCGCTTGTCAGTACTGAAAGGAAAGCAAAGAACGTGAAGAACTTCAAAAAGATTGGATTGTCTCTGGCGGTATCGGCCGCGCTTCTCGGAGTGAGCAGCGCCGCCAGCGCGCAGGGACGGCGAGGGCGTGGCGAAGAGCGGAGGCAGGAAAACCAGGCCGAGCGCGAGCAGCGCCAGCAACAACGACAACAGGAACAGCAACAGCGCGTGGAACAGCGCCGCCAGGAACAGCAGAGCAACAGTCAGGAGCGCCAACAGCGTTGGGAACAGCGCCGTCAGGAGCAACAGAACAGCAGTCAGGAACGCCAACAGCGCTATGAACAGCGCCGTCAGGAACAACAGAACAACAGCCAGGAGCGACAACAGCGTTGGGAACAGCGGCGCCGCGAGCAGGGAGACAGCCAGCGCAACGACCAGCAACGGCAGGAACAAATTCGTCAGTCGCAGGAACGCGAACAACGTTGGCAGCAACAGCGCCAGGAACAGATTCGCCGCTCGCAGGACCAGAATCGTGATTGGGAGCGACGACGTCAGGAGCAGAATCGCAGTCAGGGCCAGAATCGCGATTGGGACCGGCAGCGCCAGCAGCAACAACAACAAGAGCAACTGCGTCGCGAGCAATCGAACCGCGATCGCAACAACAACCGCGATTGGGACCGCGATCGCAATAACCGCGATTCCCGTAACCGAGATTGGGATCGGAACAACAACAACAACAATAACTGGCGCCAGCGTGACTGGCGATCTGAGCAACAACGCCGGGCAACCTCCTATCGCCAGGATTGGCAGCGACGCCAAAACTTCCTGCACCAGCGACAGCGATTGCTCGAGCAGCAGCGACGACTGAACCAGTTGCGTTACCAGCAACGATACCTTGAGCGACTGCGACGCGATCAGTCGCGTCTGGAGCAATGGCGCTACCAGGACTATGGTCCATACAACTATCGCTATAACCGCGGTGGCAGTTACTACGAAACCACGAGGTACGGCGCCGAGATGTTACAGCGCGCCATCAATGATGGTTATCGAGAAGGCTTCGAAGCGGGTCAGGCCGACCGTCAGGACGGCTATGGTTACAGTCCTGAAGAGGCTTACGGTTATCAGGACGCGAGCTACGGTTACGATGCTTACTACGTTGACCTGAACGAGTACCAGCATTACTTCCGTGAAGGTTTCAGGCGTGGTTATGAGGACGGTTACCACAGCCGCTCACGCTACGGCCGCTACGACAACGGAGGCTACAGCATTCTCGGCACAATCCTCGAACAAATTCTTGGATTGCAGTTACTCAACTAAGATAGGACGCGGATGAACGCGGATTGAATCCGGATTTAATCCGTGTCATCCGCGTTCACTTCTTCGTGAAGCTCCACTGATATTCGATTCCGAGCGATCCACCCAATGCATCTTTTCCGGTTCCGCTAATCTTCTTGCCATCGTCCGAAAGCTTGCCGGTATCTTCGCCAAGGTCCCATCCTTCGCCGCTCAGAACCTTCGTTTGCTTCATCGTGATCGCCTTCGATTCCGAGTCATACGTTCCTTGAATGCGATTCGATATGCGCCTTGCTCCAGAATGCCATCAATCTTGTCGCCTTTATGGTTCTTAATGACTAAGCTGGACGCATTACTTAACGGACCATACGTTCCGCTCCAGGTGCCGCGCAGATCCACGTCTGAAGCCGGCGCCGTTGTCGCTGGCGGCGACTCAGCGGGCGGCGATTCAGCCGGCGGTGACTTCAGTTGGTCCACTCCAAACTTGATCGCGATGCCACCTACGATGATAACGATGAGAGCGAGGAACAGCCCGGACGCGACTAGCACCCACTTCAACGGACTGCGCTTTGCCGGAACTGCAAACGTGCTCGGCTGATACGAAACAGACGGCGCCATCAGTGCATTCTGTAGTTCACGGCCAAACGCAATCGCATCGGGCTGCCGTTGATTGCGATCCTTCGCGAGGGCGCGCAAGCACACCGATTCAAGTGCGCGAGATATTCCGAGCGATTCGGGAAAGGGCGCGGGTGGCTCGTGCAGGTGCTTCGAGATCAACCCGGCGAGATTCCGTGAACGAAACGGCGGGTAACCCGTCAACATCTCGTAAAGCATCGCTCCGAGACTGTACACATCAGCGCGCGCGTCAAGCTCCTCACCGCTGCATTGTTCGGGCGACATGTAATACAGCGTGCCGATAATCGCGCCCGTGTGAGTTAGCGCGGTAGACGCTGTAACATCGCGCACTTTCGCGAGTCCAAAGTCGACTACCTTCGCAGTCTCCTCATCGCCTTCATGACTTGGCGGCACAACGATCACGTTGTCGGGCTTTAGATCGCGGTGCAGCAGTCCCTGACGATGAGCCACACCGACGCCGGTGCAGACGTCGTGCATCAACCGCACAGTGCGTTCCGCCGTCATCCGTCCTTCACGACGAAGCAGATCACCCAAAGAAACACCACTGACTAACTCCATCACGATGTACGGTTGTGTCTCAACGGTGCTGCCGTCGTTGAAATCGTGAATACTGACGACGTTCGGATGCCTGATCATCGCCGCAGCGCGGGCTTCGCGGCGAAAACGCTCCAGCGCTTTTTGCTCGCGCACCAGATCGTGATGTAGCAGCTTGACCGCGACTTCGTCTCCGATGTGCAAACGCTGCGCGCGAAAGACGGAGCCCATGCCGCCCTGGCCGAGACTCTCAATCAGTTTGTATTTGGAATCGAGGATTAGTCCGACGCGGGGATCCTGTTGCTGCGCGTACTGTTCGGCGGTAGATCGAAGTTCATCGATCTGGGTCGAGGCTTCACTCGGGTCAGTTTCGCGCATTACATCTTTAAGACAAATCCCTGTCTACGGATGTTTTTAACACATGCGGTGTCGATGCCTTTAGTCGATCCGCGCGCGATGAACTCCGTCATCAAATCAGTAACGCATTCAGTTCCCCGAAGTCCGCCGAGCCCATGTGCTCCATGAGGTACGACAACGTGAAGACTGTTGGGTAAATGTTTTGCCACCCGATCGCCGTTTGACGGTGGTGTTACGGGGTCCCACTCGCCCGTCAGGATCAACACAGGCACATCTGCGCGCACTGGAGCAGCGTAGTCGCGCTCAACATCCGCGCGTGGCCAAAGGGCGCAAGCTTCTCGTTGCTGGCGCAGGCGATAATCGCCGAGAAAAGTATTGGCCGCGAGTCGTTCTCCTTCGCCCGGTTTGATCCACGGTAAGTCTTCGGCGCACGTGATGGAAAGATACATACCATTACTGCCACTGGCGACCATGACCCGTCGATAGAACAGTGCCTGGTTCAACAACGGCTGGAAGTTGCCTTGCGCAGCGAGGTGCAGAACGACAGGAACCCGGCTCGCGGCCCCAGGGTTGTAAAGCATGTAGCGAATCGCTTCTGCCGCGAGATCGCGAGAGAGTTTGACTTTCACTCGTTCCGTCGAGTTTGGTTTTTCAGCCTCCACTTCGATGGGCCCTTTGATAAGTTGGGCCAGCACTTGTTTCGCTTCGTCTTTCAGATTTGGAAATGCGGTATTGCACGCTTCGTCCGCCGCGCATTCCGCGAGAACGCCTTCGAGGGCTCGTTCGTTCGAGACTGGAAAATCTCCGGGCAGGTATTGATCTGCTGGAGCAACACCTTGCAGCGTCGCCGTTCGAACGCGCTGCGGGTAGCGCTTGAGATACGTGAGTGCGGCTCGTGTTCCGTAAGATCCACCGAACAAGTTTATTCGTTCGTAGCCGAGCGCCGCTCGCACTTCATCGATATCGTCCATCGCGATGCTGGTTGTGTACAGCTTCAAATCTGCTTTGGGTTCGAGTTCAGCACGACATTTGCGAACCTCTTCGAGAGGAAAGAAGTAGCCAAGATAGCTCTGCGGATCGGCCTTGTTGAAAAATGTGCAATCCAGTGGATGCGAACTGCCGCTACCGCGCTGATCGACAAACACCAGATCACGATGTTCGCGGAGCTTCCTGAATTCGGGGACAAAGCCGCGCGCGTCGTCGGTAGCGGCTGAACCTGGACCACCCGCGAAGTAAAAAACCGGATCGGGCTGACGCTTTTCACCGGTTGCCGGATAGACGACTATGTTAAGGCTGATCTTCCGGCCGCTTTTAGTGGCGCGATTTTCGTAAACTTCGAGCGTGCCGCACTTTTGCTTTCCTTGAATGCCCTGGACCACGCAGTCAGTTAATGCAATCGTTTTTTGGGGGCTTTGCTTTATGGCACTGGATGTTTGAAGACTGACGAGGATTGCAACTACAACAAAGCGAAGCGTGTTAATCATTTCGTTTCTCAAGGCAATCAGAAATATTTCCCGCAAAGGCGCAAAGGCGGGATAACTTCACCGCGTGGCCCAGCGCCACAAGGGAATGTCGAGCGCGTCCGCATCGACGATCTTCGTTTCCCCAAACTCTTTTTCTAACCTGATCGAGTTGCAGTCGTCGTGCTCTTCAAGTGCGGCGATCAGCTTTGGCGCATGAGTCACGACCAACACTTGCGATCGTTCCGCTGCGTTTGCGATCAGCCGGCCCAACGCAGGCAGCAGATCCGGATGCAGACTCGTCTCCGGCTCATTCAAGACCAGCAAACCCGGCGGCCGCGGCGTCAGTAGCGCCGCGATCCAGAGCAGGTAACGCAACGTGCCGTCAGAAAGCTCGGTCGCACGCAACGGCCGCAACAGACCGTGCTGGTGCATCGCGATTTCGAAACGTCCTTCGATATTTAATACCGATATCGAAGATCCTGGGAAGGCGTCGGCGACTGCTTCCGACATAGCGTCGGGTTCTCCAATTTCCTGGATCGTCTGCAACGCTGCGGCCATGTCAGAACCATCGTTACTGAGCACGGGAGTGTGCGTCCCGATCTGCGGCAAACGCGCGGGAGCATCAACGTCCGTTCGAAAGTGATCGTAAAAACGCCAGGATCGGATTTGTTCACGCAGCTTCAACATCTCGGGCGCGTTCCGCGGGTCGGCAAACTGCGTCATCATGCTGTCGAAACTCGAGAGCTCGTAAGCGAGTACACTCCATTCGCCGTCGCCGTCACGTGATCGCACCACCGCGGCGTGCCTTTCAACCAGCAACGCCGCAGGACGAAGAATTGGACCAGCCCAAATGGTTTCGGTTTTGATCTCCGGATCGAGAGCAAACGCCGAGCGACTCGGACTCGGAAGTCCGAGATCGATCGCATATCCGAATTCATCACCCGCAAAACCGAGTCGCAGGTTTGTGCGTTCCTTGCGCACAGTGCCTTCGACTTTGTGGTCACCGCGCTTAACGGAGCGACCGAGGTTTTCAGGACCCGCCCAGAGTGTTGACTGCAGACCGCCTTCGCGAGCTAGCGACGGAATCACGCCGCCCTGTGCCGTATCGGCCAACAAACGCAGGGCGCGATACACGTTAGATTTACCGCTTCCGTTCGGACCTGTAATCAGATTCAAGCGCTGCAGCGGCACGATCAGGTTGCGGAGTGAACGGTAATTTGCGATGGCGAGCGTTGTCAGCATTGCGCGGATTTTGTAACACAGATAAACGCGTATGACACGGATCAGAAAAAATAATCCGTGTCATCCGCGTTATCCGTGTTTTGGTTTTTATTAGAACTCTCGAATACCGGAGACGTTTGAACCTGAGCCGATAGCGGTGGTAAGAGCCGAGGAGTCGTATTGCACGGTTGAATTGCCGCCGCCGTTTGTCTGGAACGTCGGTGCGGTAAAACCTCCCGCCGTCCGGTCAAAAGCCGCGATGGTGATTCCTCCAAGGATGTCGCCGTTACCACCGCCGTTGCGGACAAGCACTCCTTCACCAAGCACGAGTATCACTCCTTTAAAGTTCGTGTTTCCTCGCATCGTCAAAGTGCCGGTAACAACGAGAAAGCCCGAACCATTCAATAGATCGCAGTCGCCGTCGACAAACGTGAACATCGCAGCGTTGACCGAATCATTGACCGTGGTCGCCGAGCTTCCAGGGTTGAAGTAACGTCCAAGCGATTGCGCCTTTGCTTGCATGCCGTTGAGATAAGCGCGAGCCTTGTCGGCTGAATCGAGGAACGAAGGTGTTTCGACAGTTCCGGGAGTTGTGTCATCGTCGCCGAGAAGGCCCACCTCAGGATCGACAACTGTGTCTGGTTTGATAATTCCTGCATTCGCCTCTGTCTCGTCACACGGTGTAACAGCGAAAGCCGGGCGCTGCGGTTCTGCGCCTGCAGCATCAACGCCTGAATACCACTTTGCGCCGCTGCTTCCGGTGTCGAGGGACAGCGGTGAGCAGTCGTCAGCGCCTCGCAGCGTCACGCCTGCCGGAGTTTCAAACTCGAAGTAAGCTTTGGTAATCATCAGTTCCAGACGCTTTTCAGCGCCTTGTGGTCCAAAGCCATATGATTTAAGCAGCAAACGCTTCGGATCAGGAGAAGTTACTCTCGCGGGAATCGCGGTCGTGCTCGGTGATGCCGTGTACGAAAGATCCAAAATCGTGTCGCCGCCAACGTTGAGCGCGTATGTCGTGCCGTCAGCTTTAACTGAAGCTTTGTCGAACGTCACTTTCAACGTAGTGGAAGCAACGTCAACATCACCTTCGAATGTCCCTTCGAGCGTTGTGGTTGCGGCCCACGGCAAGTTTTGCGTGATGGTTATTTCGAAACCCGTCTTCGGAATCACCACGTCATCGGCTGTGCTGGTAAGCGGTCGTTCAATGATGAAACTACCAAGCGCGGAGTCGAGTGTCAGGGGAAAGTTATTTGGGTCCGGGGTCAGATTGGTTAATGATTGACCTGTATAGCGAATCGTTACTTCATCCGCTCCGCCTACCGTTCCGAACGTCTTTTGATTAACTATTCCGGCATCGTTTCCGGTGATGGTTCCCGAAGTCTGAAACTCAACGATGTGACTGTTGGGGTCCATGTTCTCGACAGTTACTCTGTAACCGCCCGTGATCGCGCCGATGGCAACCGGCACTAAGCTCGCCGGATCTTCACGATCGTTGTATGGAAGCCAACCGGCGAAACGCAACGCTCCTGTGTTATCGGGACCGTTGGAGATGTCGGGAATAATCGCGGTGCGAAAGCTCATGCGGTCAGTTGCGGTCACGAGTGGCTTAACATTTCCGCGCAGAACGTTGAGCGCCGACTGCATTCCCGACTCGGCTACGTAGTACGCCTGCATTTCGGGAGTCGAGCCGATGGAGTTAGTCGCTGACATCGTCGTCGTCGCGATCAGTGCGCCACCCGCACCCAGAAGGAGTATTGACACCAGCAACATCGTTATCAGCGCTGCCCCGCGCTCTCCGGCGCGATGGCTGTACAGGTTTTTGGTCGATTCGAGTTTCATAACGGGTAATCAGCTCCTTCAGTAAACGATCGAGTTGCGCAAAACTACGTTAGAGGTGAGTTGTACTTGAGAGGGGGGCTGATAACCTTCAGCGCCGACGGTGCCAATCGAAGGCAGCGTTACGCCGACGGCGATTACGATGAACTTGGCAGAACCAGGAGAGACTTCAGTTTCGTCAGTGCCCGCTGCGTTCTTCACATTAGTGATGTCGCAAACACCAGCGGCATCAACAGTCGTGTCATAAGTCACTTTCTCGTCGTAATAACGAAAGACGAGCGAGTCGATGCGGTTGGCAAGCACAGTCGTCTGGTTGGTACCGTTCTTTTCATAACGCACGATGTATTGCTGGCTGGTCCCTGCGTCGACATACATCAGGAACTTAATGTCTTCATCGGCGTCGGCAAGATCAGCGTCTTCGAAGTAACCATTTGCTGAATCAGGCATGCCGTTGAGATTCGACACGATTCGAATCGACGCATTATCACTATCGCCGGCTACTACTCCGTTGGTCGAGACAGCGCCGAGTCCGGTCGGAAGTTTTAAACCGGAGTTGCTGATCTCGCGGGTCATGATATTCAGCGCTCGCTGCACGTCGGCGATCGCGTCTGACTTGCGATCCTCGCGCGAGCGAACGTTGAATGCACCCGCGAGAATGCTGCTCGCCAGGCCCATGACGGTGATCGTGATGGCCATCCCTAAGATCAGTTCGATTAGCGAGAAGCCGGCTTGATTTGTTGAAGGTCGATTCTGCATCGGTGTATGCCTCATTACTCGAGTCGAGGATTAGTTTGTTACGGCGTAATTGCCGGCAGCGAGTGTCGAACGGAAGGAGACGAGCACGACGGGCGTGCGAGTCCAGTCTGCGCCGGCAACTATCGGCGTAACCGTAACAGTGATTCTCTTTAACTGCTTCGACGAGTTGTCGTCATTCGTTTCGACAGCAACCACTTTCTCGACTGTGTAATTACGATTAGCGGTTTGCACTGTTGAGGTGGTGGTGCCTGCGTTCAGAGTCGTGTCTTCGTAACTGACACTTCTGAGTTGCTCTAATTGTTGCTGGGCTACGGCCATCGCCAGGGCTCGCTCTCCACCGCCAACGTTGTTCTGGGTCGAGAAGACGAAGAGAGAGGAGACGGCGAGTGCGCCAACCAACATGACGAGCGACGCGATGGTGGTTTCGATCAGGGTGAAACCACCCTGGCTCGTCGTTGCTTGTGTTTTGCGGGGCATTGTTTTCATGGCTTTCATGTTCTCTAGGCGCTGGGGTTTGTTCTTACAGGAGTGAAATGACGAGCACTGATACGGTCTTCGTGCCGCAGACCGTACTGAACGTCACTGAATAAGTGCCGATTGTTTTCTTCGACTTGATCGTGAATGATCCGACGCCTCCGCTGGCCACCGTTAACGCGCCGGGAGAAACTTGAACGTCCGACGACTTGCTGGAAATTCCGGTAATCGTCAGGTTCACTCCGGCGTCATGACCAACCTTGATTACGCCCGTACCGTCTTTGGTCAGTACTAACTGAGGCAAGCTGATCGAAAGAGCACAGCTTGTCGGCATGGGTGTCGAAACCGGTGTAGCCGCTGGACTCGGTCTTGGCGTTGCGGTTGGACTCGCGGTCGGCGTTGCGGTTGGAGTCGGGACCGGCGTCGCAGTCGCTGAAGGTGTTGGGGTCGGTGCAGGAAGTGTGTCTCCTCCACCTGGTGTTGGCGTCGGATTCGGGTTCGCAGTGTTATCCGGAGTTGCGAGCGGTGTCGGCTCCGTGGTCGGTGTTGTTGGTGATGTAGTCCCGGTCGATGACGTCGAACTCGAGGCGAGATCACCAACGTGAAGATTCACGTTTGGTACTTCGTCGTCGAAGACTTCGCTATTGACTGTAATGTCGCCAGAGCCAGTGACATCGATTGACACTGAATCGTAGGTGCCCACGAGCCGGATAGAAACCTGAGCGTTTGACTCTGTGCTGACGCCCACCGTGTTCCAGGTGCGACCGCGCCAATCAAATGCGATCGTTTCAGCAGTGCTGAAGGTAACGCCATCGGGCAGCGTGACGGTCCTGGTTTCCATCGTACCGTCGCCATCGAGGTCAAGGGTCACTGTGTAGCTGGTCCTGTCGTCGCTGATCGTGATCCTGGCTCTTTCATTCTCATCGTCAGCATGGCTACGGATCGAGTGGAGTCGAGCTTTCTCAATGTAGCTGGCGTACTCGCGGGCCGCACCCGAGAGATTAACGCTCGCGCGAGCGCGTGTGATCCCCATCACCCCTACTCCGGTGACGATCGAAAGGATTGTCGCGGTGATAATTAGTTCGATGGAGGAGAATCCGCCACCCGTGCGTTTGTTTGAGTTAGCTTTGTTGTTTCGAATACCCATCGTTATAGTCCAAAAGAAAATTTGTGGTCCATGTGGATGACCACGGTTGGCCCATTGAGCAATAGCGGTGCCACAAAAGTTCTTTAGACAAATTTCCATATTGCGATCAGTTGAGTTGACCGGAGATTAATCAGATTGGTTTAAATTCGGTTATGGGGTGGTCAGATTGATAAGATGACGCCGTCGCGTAAAACAGAACCGAGCGCGGTAGCGCCGGGTAACTCCTGGACGACAACAAGCGTGAGATCTACCCGGCGCTACCGCGCTCGGTTCTGTTAATTTGCTTTACCTTCATCATGCTGACCGATGGATGACCGCCATTAATTGGTCCATCCGATCCAGTAAACAGCCGTAACTCAACAAGTTGCGCCTCATGTCCCATAGGGCATACCACTTGCTCTCCCATTCAACGCCCGCCTCTCGCGTGCTCTCCCCGAGCATTAAACCTGGAGACAAATAACTATGAAGAAGAATGAATTCTCCGAGCTACTTTCCAACCTGTTGATTGTTGGATCAATCTCACTCGCCTTCATGCCTTTAGTGCTTGGCGACCAGCTGATCCCGGTGGTCGATGGCTTGATGAAAGAGGGTAGTGTGATGATCGATCAGTTTCACAACTACGTTAGTTGGCTGGTCTCGTAACTACGACACTTCTGTAAAACGCGTCCATCCCGTCCTGCCGCCAAGTGAGATATAAAAACCGTAGATTGCCAATCCAAGGGCGACTAACAAAGCGAAGATCGTAGACGGCGCATACCACGCGGAAAAGTCTGTTGTCATGGGATATGTGACGCTTAGAAAGAACGTGAGTTGAGCCGCCATAGTGGCTAACAGGCCAAAGCGAGAGACAAGGATCGTAAGTGTTGTTGCGATTAGAAACGACGTAATCCAGAAAAGACGCGGCCCTCCAAAGGCGAAGGCAGATATCTCGATGGCAAGCGCGATCAGGAAAAGCGCGAGGGTTGCCAGCCACTCCTTCCGCAGGATGATGTAAAGCAGTAAGAGAAAAAAGAGAAACGCAAACCCAACAAACACACTCACTACCAGGTTCGAGTTTAAGAACACTGCCAGAAGCCTTCGCGAGGAACCCAGCGTAAGCACGTTCATGGTTATGATGGGCGGCGCTTCAAAACCAAACCCCCGCGTTATTAAAACACCCAGTGGAATGCAGGCGCCGTGTATCAGACCGAATAATCCTCCCATTAACAGATCGCGGCCCACCATCGGATCGCGATAGTTACCAGCCATCAACCTGCTCCACGAAATTATCAGCCGCGGCCATCGCCGCCGAACATGCGGCTCGAGCGCGATGTAGAGCAGCCAGATTAAGGCAGCGGGTGCGAGTGAAAAAGCAACAATCAGGGTAATCAGCCCCAACTCTTCACCGAGATTCGGAACGTGATGAGCGCCAAGCAAACCGCCAGTCACGGAAACGAGAAAGATAAAGATCGCCAGCCTGAAGGCACTACGCTTATCACCTCGACCTAGTTTGAGATTGCGTCGACCCAGCAGCGCCGCACCGATAGCAACTCCGAGAAACACCATAAACAGCATGAACGTGGCCACGCGTTCGCCGCGGGTGATGCTTTGCTCCTCCTGTCGCAACGGCGGATCCCACGGAAAGATAATCTCGAAGTTAACCGGACGGTTCCTGAATGCTGCCGCTTCAATTCGAACGGGAATCTGCGGATGGTCCACGTGAGGACCTTCCCACGCGGCGCGCTCGTCCGCGTACAAAAGGGGTACCCACTTTGGCTGGGTTGGCGTGAACTTTGTCTGGTCGAGGCCTGCGGCTGCAAACAACCTGGACCAGTCAGTTGTCCCTGCTGGCCCAGCCGACTCTTCAATCTGCGGTGGTACACGCTTGAATGTCACTAAACGCCCGCGAGGATCAAGCCGGATGTCAGTCATACCGGTGATATCTGAAGCCGGATTCCACGGGAGGATTATCACGGCGCCGTCGGCGATCAAATACCTCGGAGCTTGTTTATACCAGTAGTAGAACGTGAGCGGCTGGCCCGACCGCATGATCTCCCAGCCTTTAAAATCCTGCTTTCCAAGATGGCGCGGGAAGTTGTGATCAACGAAAAAGCCGTGTGCCTGATCGACGGGCGAGCTCGGATAACCCAGGCTCGCGATGATGTCTCTCGCTCGCTCGGCCAGCACTTCCGGTGGTTTGTCGAGCGGCAGGTTCCGCTCAGCTCTTGTCGCGCTCGAAGAGAAAACCAGAAAGAGTAGAACCGCAACTGTTCCTGCAAGAGCACTGATGGCTACCGCGGGTTGAAGTGCGCCCTCCTTTGGCGCGGCTGCGACCATCTCGGGCGACGGAGTTTCTCCGGCGGCGAGTGCCGCCGCGATCGGATCACCACCCGGAAGCGCTGCGGCAACCTGCAATGCAGATGACGGGCGCCGGGCAGGATCTTTTTGAATGCAACGATCGATAACGCTTTCGATTACGGGATCGAGATCTTTGACTATCGACGTTGGCATTGTCGGTGTCGTATCGCTGCGGCGAAGTTTGATTAGCTCGCCGAGGGTTGCTGCATCGAACGCGCGCTTTCCAGTGAAGAGCTCGTAAAGGACGAGACCGAGAGAGTAGATGTCGGTGCGAACGGTTAACGTTTTTCCGTCGAGTTGTTCCGGAGCCATGTAGGCGGGCGTGCCGGCGCTGATTTCGTCGTCGCGAAACTCTTCGGCCAATCCCGCGAGACCGAAGTCCGTGATGCGCGCATTGCCATCGCTGTCGATCATTACGTTGGCCGGTTTCAGATCGCGATGCAGGATTCCAGTCTCATGTGCCGCGGCCAAACCGGCGCAAATCTGTCGAGCGATTTGCAGGGCCTTATCCGCGGGAAGCCGCCCGATGCGACGTAGCAGGGAACTGAGCTCCTCGCCCTTGATGAACTCCATCGACAGGTAATGCTTTCCATCGATCTCGCCGATGTCGTAAACGCGACAGACGTTGCGATGCGACACCTGGCGCGCGACGCGCACCTCGCGATGAAAGCGTGCGAGTGCCGCGCCGTCGCTCATATATCGATCCGGCAGGAATTTGAGAGCTACTGGTTGGCTCAGCTTTAGATCGTCTGCGCGATAGACTTCGCCCATTCCGCCTTTGCCAAGCAAGCCAACGATTCGGTAACGGTCGGCGAGGATTGTTCCGGGGACGAAGCGCGCGTCGTCGATCGAGTCGAAGGAGGTCGATCGTGGAGGAGTGGCGAGCTTCCGTGTTTCGTCGTCAAACATCGGGTCCACAGATTACACAGATTTTACGAATTTGTCTGTGTAATCTGTGGACGATTGTCCTATTTGGATATGACATTCCCTTCAGCGTCGTACATCGTGACGTCGCCAAAAGGTGTAACCTGGTCCTTAACTTTCTCCCAGTCGCCGACGATGACGATCGCGGCGCGATACGTGTCGAAATACTTCGCTGCCGCTCGTTGAATGTCAGCGGCCGTGAGCGACTCGATCTTCGGTCGAAAGTCGTTGATGAAGTTCTTGTCGAGATCGAATGTGTAAATCGTGTTGATGCGTCCTGCAAGACCAATCTGGCTGGCAAGCTCGACTGAGAAGTTACCGGTGCTGTATTCCTTCGCGGCCTTCAACTCCTCATCCTCAACCGGCAGCACGCGCATGCGATCGAGTTCGTAAAAGATCTCGAGCAGTGTTGGACCAGTCACTTCGTTGCGGACAAAAGCTCCGGCGAGAAACGACCCGGTCTTCGCGCGCGTGTTGGAAGAGCTGAACGGCGAGTAAGTGTAGCCCTTCGTTTCGCGTATGTTACGCGTGAGTCGTGAGTAGAACGAGCCGCCGTAGATCGTGTCAGCGGTGCGAATCGCGAAGTAATCCTTGTCTTTACGCGGAATGCTTACGTTGCCGATGTAAATCGCCGACTGAATTGAACCGGGCCGGTTCACGAAATAGATGTGACGTTTATCTCGCGTGGGCACTGGCGGATTTTCTTCGGGCGGCACTGTGCCGCTCTTCCAACTCCCAAACGCCTTCTCAATCTCCGCGAATGTCTTATCGACATCAATGTCGCCGACCACGATCAAGTGAGAGGCATTCGGGATGTAGAACCTGGTTACAAACGCCCTGAGGTCTGCGCGCGTGAGTGCGTTGATGGATTTTTCATCGGGTAGGACGAATCCGTATGGATGAACTCCGAAGACTGCTTTTTGGAAACGCTCGTTAACTAAAAAACCCGGATCGGCGCGAGCCGCGCGAATCTGCTGGATCGTGTTTTCCTGGGCCAGCTTCACCTCGGTTTCCGGAAACGACGGATGTTGGGCCACGTCGCTCATCAGCTCGAACATTTTTGCTGAAAACTCTGAGAGCGAAGTAGCAGTCATTGTGGTTGAATCGGCATCACTGCCGAGTGACAACGTGCCGCCGATGGAGCGCAGTTCTTCTTTGAGCTGTTTGCTGGTGCGCGTGTCGGTTCCTTCGTTCGCAACCGACGCTGCGATCTGCGCGATCCCGGGATGCGCCACACGATCGCTCGCAGTAGTTGCCGATCGAAAGCTTAAGATCGAAGAGACCTTCGGAACGTTGGGCAGCGGCGCAACCACCACCGTCAGTCCATTCGGTAATTTCTTTTCAGTAATCTTCGGAAGGTTCAAAGGCCGCGCAGGGCCAGGGGCTGGCGCGGTCTTCTGTTGCGCGATGGCAGTTGTAATCAACAACGCGAGGGTGAACACCGAGAGCAGGATCTTCATATGAATGCCTTTCAATATGTGCATTTTGTGCCTTCGTGGTTACTGTTCGGTTTTGGTTTGTGGCTTCGTTTCCGGAACACGATCGATCACCGTGCGGTTCGTGGCCACGAGGTATTTCGCCGCCGCAGCTTTCACCTGCGCCGCAGTGACACTCTCAAACGGCGTCAACAGCGAATTGATCTGTTGCGGATTGTCGCGGAAGAGCGCGAGTGCCGACAGCAAGTGCGTTTTGCCAAAACTCGACTCGAGTTGACCGTAGAAGTTTGACCGGTAACGCACCTTCGCATCCGCGAGTTCTTTCTCTGTCACACCCTTCGATGTGATCTCCGCGAGCACCGCATCCATTTCACGCAACACTTCATCGGCCGTGTGACCGGGCTTGTAAGTCGTGCGAGTGGTCATGATCATTGGACCAGTGTAGTCAAACTCATTTCCGAAGTAGTTCAAGGCGCCCGTGAGATCGAGAGTCAGCTCTTTTTCTTTTACGAGCCGCTGGTACCAGCGCGAGCTGTCGTCGCCCTGAAGAATTTGGACCAACAGCGCCATCGCGGGAAAGTCAGGAGAATTCTGCGGCGGCAGGTGATAACCGGTCGCGAGTGCCGGCAGCTTCGCGAGCTTGTCCGTTTGCGAGATTCGCTTCTCTTTTGTTTGCGGCGGCTCCGATAGATCAGCGCGCGCCGGCATCGGCTGTGATGGCACTCCCGCAAAATGTTTTTCGACCATCTTTTTAACTTCGTTCACGTCGACGTCGCCCACGACAGTCAACACAGCATTGTTCGGTGCGTAATAGGTCTTGAAGAAACTGCGAACGTCTTCGATCGTCGCCGCGTTGATCTCCGCCAACTCGCCATAACCGTTGTGTGAGTTGTGCCAGTTTGTAAACGCGTTCTCCCAGAGGCTGATCCACTCAAAAAATTGATAAGGTTGATTCAGAACGTTGACGCGAACCTCCTCGCTCACCACCGCCTGCTGGTTCTTGAGATTCTCCGCGCTGACGTCGAGTGAACGCATGCGATCTGACTCGAGCCAGAGTGCGAGTTCCACGCGGTTGCTGGGCAACGTCTGGTAATAATTTGTGTAATCGAAGTCAGTATGGCCGTTGAGACTTCCGCCGTTAGCCTCGACGAACTTTGCGTGCTCAAACTTCTTCACGTTTGCCGAGCCCTGGAACATCATGTGTTCGAACAGATGCGCAAAACCGGTGCGGCCTTTGGGCTCGAGCCGGAAGCCGACGTTGTAATAAACGGCAACTGTCACGACTGGTGCGTTGCGATCTTCTGAGATCACAACCTTGAGTCCATTCGGAAGTTTGTAATAGACAACCGGAATGTTGAGTGGCTTAGCCTGGATGAAAGAGACGTTGGCTATCACGATTAGCAGCAATAGGCAGGTCACGAGTAGACGTCGCATAGTTTCGGAGTCCTCACTTTGAAAGCGTTGAGAAGGAGACTGTATAAAGTTTCCACGAAAAACTGGTTTGAGCTACGCAGATTGGGATGAAAGGTTCGTTCTCACCCGCAGTGGGGCCTATTACGTGACGACTCGGACGAAAGTTTCTCGCGTCTTTGCGCCTTTGCGCCAAAAATCTCTACAATGGCACGCTATCCGGAAGGAGTTTGAACTATGTATTGGGAGAAGAGTGCTCGTGTTCTTCTCGTTTTCTTCGTGTTGTTCATTTCAGTTACGGCGAAGACGCAGAATATGCAACGTATTCCGACAGGCGTGTGGGGCGGCCAGCATATAAATATTGACGTCGGCGACAAGTCGGCCAGCATTGAATACGACTGCGCGAGTGGTGTGATCGAGGGGCCGCTAGTCGTCGACAGCCACGGCAGTTTTAAATTGCGCGGTACTCATAGAGTTGAACGCGGCGGCCCGGTAAGAGCCGGCGATGATACGAAGGGACAGCCCGCGACTTACACCGGATCGATCAAGGGCAACACGATGACGCTGACATTGAAAGTGGGCGATGCGCAGGCAGAAACTTTCACGTTGGAGAAGGGAAAAGAAGGCGAACTGGTGAAGTGTAAGTAGGGGATCAGATGCAGGCGCGAAAGTTTTTCATACGAGGGGAAGTCCAG
Source organism: uncultured Acidobacteriota bacterium (assembly GCA_963728575.1). Taxonomy (GTDB): domain Bacteria; phylum Acidobacteriota; class Blastocatellia; order Pyrinomonadales; family Pyrinomonadaceae; genus PSRF01. The sequence continues at coordinate 222,975 of CAVSKT010000009.1, read as the reverse complement.
GGAGTTGGTTACCGGTTTTTTGCGCAGCGGGCGGCGGCACGACATCAGGTAGTTGGTTACGTGCGCAATTGTCCCGATGGAACGGTTGAAGCGTTTGCTGAAGGACCTGCGAGCAGCGTTGAAGCGTTCAGAAACGATCTGGCGACTGGTCCACAATGGGCGGTCGTGAATCAAGTTGAAGAATTAGTTCTGGAGCCGACAGGGCGTTACTCGGCGTTTCGAATTGAGAGATAACTGACGAGATGGACCATCTAAAATCCTTAATCCGCGAAGTGCCGGACTTTCCAAAGCCCGGCATCAATTTTTACGACATCACGACTTTGTTAAAGCACCCCGAAGGGCTGCGCAACACGGTCGACGCATTGGCGTCTGAGTTTGAAGGCGAGAAGCTTGATTCGGTGATTGGTGTTGAGGCGCGCGGTTTTATTTTTGCGCCCGCGCTCGCGTATCACCTTGGCGCGGGGTTCGTTCCCGTGCGTAAGCCACGGAAACTACCGGCGGAGTGCGCTTCTATCTCTTACGATCTCGAGTATGGCCAGGACACTTTACAGATCCATCGCGACGCAGTCGGCGACGGTCATCGTGTCATCATCGCCGATGATCTCCTTGCGACCGGCGGCACCGCGCGCGCGGTCGTGGACCTGGTGGAACAACTCGGAGGGACAGTGGTTGGATTAGTGTTCGTTGTCGAGTTGGAATTCCTACCCGGCCGTGAGAAGTTGACGGGTTACGACGTGCGTTCGTTGATCAAGTACCAATCTTGAGCATGTCGTATCGTGTCGTACAGGTTGACATGATTAAGCAGGACTCACAAGATTACCCACATGTGCTCCCGTAGCTCAGCTGCATAGAGCGTCCGCCTCCTAAGCGGAAGGTCGCGCGTTGGAATCGCGCCGGGGGCACCATTTTCCTAGCACATGACCTCGGAATTGCTTTGGAGGCTCGTAATCGCGCTTCCGAGTTGCTGAAGGTAAACTTACGATGTAGTATGGCGAACGTATCGCAACACACGGGTCTCGATCTCTCCTCTATAAGCGCTACCCATTAACGATTGGCGAAGTAGTACCTTAGTCGGAATAATAATGTGCGGACCTGCCGACCGGGGCAACGCTTTACGACTTTCAATCCTCTCCCTTGTCCTGCAAGAAGCTTGCAGAAGTTTGTTGTACGCTGAATAGCGTTTACAGCTCACCGTTTTTTTTTCGTCAAATTTTCAGTCCAAGAGGTCCTGCTTAAGGAGGTCGCTGTGTTTAAAACAATCATTCACTCCGTCGTTCTTCTAGCATTTCTAACGTCGGTAATGCAGGAATCGCGTGCCCAGGCACGTAGTGACAACGCCTCGTCCACCGCGACCGTGGGTTCCAAAATTCCCGCCGACGATAGCAATGATCAACGCAAGGTCAACTCAGCACAGGCGATGAAGGAGGCGAAGCGTTATTACAAGAGTGGAGTGAAGTTCGGACGCGCAGGATCACTTGAGCAAGCCGCCGCCAGTTTCCTTCAGGCCATTCGCCTTAAACCAGACTTTGGGGATGCGTACTATGGTCTTGGCCACGCATATTTTGATTTAAAGCGGTGGCAGGAGTCGATCAACGCTCTGGAACGTGCAGTCGAGATCGATCCAAAGGATGTGGAAGCGTATGCGATGATGGGCCAGGCATATTCGAACCTGCGCCGCGATAGAAATGCGAGCGATCGGGCGAGCGATTACGCGCCACAACGTGCAAGGGTATCAGGTACCGTCTCTGCTGTCGCCAAGCCTTCACAAGCTTCACCCGCAGAATCGAATGAACGAATACTCACAACAATCTATCGCGTTGGTGCTAGTGATGTACTCGATGTGAGGCTTCAGAACGTGGCCACCGACCAGCAAACGCTTTACACCGTCAGCGCAACGGGTTTGCTAGACCACCCGATACTTTCAAAACCGCTCAAGGTGAGTGGTTTAACCAGCGAAGAAATCAGCCGTTTGATTGAGTCGGATCTGAAGAGTCGTGGGGTTAGTGAACATCCGGAAGTCCTGGTGGGAGTGCGAGAATACGGCAGTCATATGGTTCTTGTAAGCGGGCTGGTAAAGGATCCCGGAACAAAGGTATTGCGACGAGAAGCAATACCACTCTACGTCGTACTTGCCGATGCGCAAACGCTGCCCGAAGCCGGCCGAGCCACTGTCAAATCCCAACAAACAGGCACAACCATCGATGTTGAACTCTCAGACCCGAGCGCGATGGAGTTGCTGATTCGCTCAGGAGATGTGATTTCTGTTCAACCTGCCCGTGAGCAGTTCTTTTATGTAGGCGGTGATGTGAAAGCGCCTGGAGAAAAGTTATTCCGTCCCGGCATGACACTGACGCAAGCCATTCTCTCTGCCGGCGGCGACGAAAAGGACAGAGAAGCCGAGTTGGCGCGGGAAGATTCGGAGGCCCTCTTGGTGTCGGCAAAATACAAGCTTAAGGACATATATGCTGGCAACGTCGCCGATCCTCAAATCCTCCCAGGTGATCGAATTACAGTGAAGCATTGAACGTATGGAGGGGTTTGGGTGTCAGCGTCAGCAACAGCACGACAGAATCAGCCTCAGACGATCATGTTTGTACAAGCGGCTGAAGCAGGAGACTTCGCTCTTGTATACGCTTTGATCGCGGCAGGAGTGGATGTTAACAGCGCGAACGAGCACGGTACGACGGCACTGATGGCCGCCGCTGCCCATGGCCATCTCGCCGTCGTTTCGTTGTTGCTTGAAAGTGGGGCCGATTTTAAGGCCAAGCGATTGGACGCTTTCGATGCCCTGGCTCTGGCCGTTTTCTATGGTCATCTGGATATCGTCCGCGAGTTGCTCGCCAGGGGCGCGAACCTGAAAACGAACGAGCGCCTTGGAACCTCGATAGACACGTGGGCGACTATTCGCGGGTTCCATGACATCGCCCAGGTATTAACTGCCGGCCAAACAATTGGTTCGCCGGTGATGCACCAAAATGAACGAAGTAGCGTGCCGAAAGCTTTGGAAGTCCAGAAACAACCCTCCTCTGTTGGCAATGCGTATGTTCCCAAACCGCGCTACAACCTCAAACGCAGATCCCGAAAGCTAACTACAAGGTTGGCCTCCATTTTGTCTGGCTCGTCGCGGTCTGTTGTCGAGAGCTCTTATATCGAAAGTACTTACGTAGCCAAGCCGCGCTACCGCAACAAAGGAAAATTTCAAAAGCTGGTTAGGTGTTTAGCCTACATCACGTCCGATTCGCGCAGATTAACAGGCTTAACCTTAATCGTAATGTTCGCTTGTGGTCTGGGCGTTGTCGCCATACTCCACTTATTCGGCTCGAGCAATCTTTCTCAAGCGGACACACCGGTGACTATCAGTGCGGCCTCGGCGCCTGATAATTCCTCTTTGAATCCTCAGAATGATCTCCAGTCCAGCACACTTGCTCAGCCGATTGGCACTACGTCCCGGATAAGCGATGCTTCCGCCGAACAGCCTATCCTCGCTGAGAAGAAGAGCGAGGATCGAGGTGGTCCGAAAGTAGATAACACTGAACACTCGAGCCGTTTACCTAATGTCGAGCCCTTGCCAAATTCATCTGAAAGAGTTGACGGGCTGCATGCAAAAGCAGCCATGACCAGCAATCAAGAAACTCAAGGAGGTGCACGCTCTGCCCCGAGCGCTTGGGTATCACCTAAAAGTATTCCGTCAACAAATATCGTTGTCGCCGCTGGTGCAAAAGGGTCGCCCAGCAGGTTCGCGAAGAAATCGGAGATCACTAAAACGCAACGTCCCAGACGTGTCAGTGGGAGGAACGATCAATTAGTGCCTGCAGCCACATCGGGCAGAAATCCCAAAGCAAAAGTGATTCAGTGGCCTTAGGATATGTCGGAAAAAACCGAAGGATCCTTATTACACCCGCTCGAGCAACTAATGCGTCACATTGGGAAGTTGACGCGCCGCAGTAGGTCTCTGAAGCCTGGATCCGAACGCAGATCGCCATCACTGACGTTTGTGTTCTCGTTATCCATCTGTCCGCCCTACACTGCGTCCCGCATTCGACCCGTCAAATTCAACGCCGAAAATAAGAGTATTTTAGAGGCATAGACATTGCCAGGAACGCAACTCGACCTAACAACGTTCTGCTCAACGATAGGTTTGCTTTATGAAGTCAGTTATAAGCAGTGCATTTCTGTTTTTGTTTATATTGGCGGTGGCGGTTAGTACGTTCGGACGCGACCTCGATCGGTCGAAAGATCACACCAAAGCAACTTTGCTCTGGGAGCAGGCTATTACCGCCAAAGGTGGCCGCGTTCAGCTACATGATGTACGCACTTTGGCAATGTCATACGACGAGACAGTGCGAAATTTTCTCGGGATCGTCGTTCACCGTGGACATGTTGAACGCCTTTATGTGTTTCCGGACAAGTCGTGGGAATGGGACGACGGGCTTCCGCCTCCATTTCGACTCACTATCCGTAGTTTGGATATTCAACATGACATGCGTTGTTACTTATATGAAGGCGCTAACGCACCTACGTGTAATCGTGCAGCAGATTCTCGTTCGGAAATTGATGAAGGCTTAACGCAAATTCAATATCTGTATTTGATGGAAACGAAATGGGTAAAGCCTATTCCGTTTGATGCTTCCGTTGAAAGAATCGGATTCAAAAAAGTAGACGTTGTTCACACACGTTTTAGAGATAAACGGGTTAGCTATTGGTTGGACAGGAAGACGCATCTGCCGTTACGCGTCGCACTGTTCGCCGGCACCAATGACAAACCCAGGTTGACGATTGATTTGTCGGATTACGCCAATATCGCGGGAATCCAAATGCCGCAAAAACAGGAGCGCGCGAGAATTACGTTTCAGATCAACCCTGAATACGACATCCAAATCTTCAGGCGCTTGTCGGTTCCGGCCGGGCCGAAAGCATGGCGAACAGAAGAACGGCTGAAGTTTAAGGACGGACTTCAATCGTAGTTCCATGAGTCGATTCAGCTACTATGATGTCGACATCAAGAAAGTTTTTAACGACCTCAATATTTGTTTGCGTATGCAGTGAAACTCTCGTTGTGGCGAAAGTACCGCCGGAACAGAGCGCCAGTGGAATTAGTAGTTGATCTGCTAGATGCTCTCCAACGGGTGCTTGTACTCTAAGGTAATCGAGTGCTTCGTCTGCCGCTTGCTCGGCAATTACCTCGGCCCTTACACCTCGCTCGCCGATGCTGGTGAATACTTCCGTCAGATGTTCGCTTTGGATCTCTATCATCACAGCGGTTCCTCGGCTTATGGCATTGTCCGAAATTTCAGGCTGAAGTTGTTCATCGCTTAACCCCATTTTCTCTTTCACAACTGTGAGCTCTCTTTCAGCCATGCTGGCAGGAAGGTTGACGACCAACGCACGAGCACGTATCGCAAGTATCCTTCCACGTTCAGTGAGTTCCAATTGAAATCGGTGCGTGGCGGGTTCAATGAAGACGTCAAAGCGTCCACCACCCGGCGGATAAAAGCCGTAGCGACCGAGCTCGATCAGGATCTGCGGACCCATGCGGCTAACGAGAGGTAGAAATGTGCGTTCAAGAAAATCATAAGGAGGTGCATGCACGTTATGAGTACCACCCTCGAACCGCAGCACACTCGGATCTGAAGCTATCATGAGAGGAGGCAACACAGTTTGAAGTACAAGGGTGGTGCTGCCGGCTGTGCCTACATCGAAAGTATAGTCGCCCGGGGTCACGGTGCCGGGATGAAACGTAAATTCAGTTGCGCCAACGGCCGCTCCTTCAACCCTAGCATTCCCGATTGCTGCCGCTGCTCTCACTGCGGTGAGATGTTGCTGGCGAAGACCAGGCTTTGCTCGATTGGCGCGAGCATTTTTGACATGAAATGGTTTGCCGGTAACGAGAGAGAGCGCCAGTGACGTGCGAATAATTTGGCCGCCACCTTCGCCATGTGAACCATCGATCGCTAGCAAAAGATTTTGTCCTCACATGGATGATGCAGGTTGTGGAACTGTATTTACTTGTCTCTCGACTTCTTTGTTGTTCGGGCCGTCACTTTCTTTGGACTGGGCGTACCTGATTTCGCGGACCCCTGGCCCTTGCGACCCTGGTCCGGTTTCGCTGCTTGCTGGAACGTCTGTGCTTTGCCTCGTTTAGGTTGGGTGCCGGTTGTGTTCGGGCTTTTACCTCTGTCGCCTCCCTGGTTCATATTTTTCGCTCTCCTTTACTCAGGCTTTTTCTCAGGGTCAACGAGCTAGCAAGTGGAAGGCCAGTATTTGAGGGCTGGTGAAAGCAGGGATGGACCACGTCTTTGTTCAACCGCGGCTCCTCAGATCGTTCGGCATTACTATTGCCCGCTGATCGTCACGTAAATTTTGTTTGACGAGCATTCTGCGACTCCCAAGTGGGTTGTCGTCAGGAAGACTTTGAGCACCTGTATGTTATGTGTACGCAGGGTGCAGGATACTGAACCACTCTTATTTACTTTTCGGAGGGCTATATGGGCAATAAGAATCGTAATCGGCTCAACCAGCCGCCCACAGGAGAAGGCAAGAAACAAAGCCCGCGTTCAGGCGAGGCGGATAAGCTGCATAAGCGCGCCGAGGTATTGCAAGCCAGTCAGGACGAACAAAACATCGGCAGTGCGGAAGAAGAGGAGGCCTTAGGATCTCAATCCTTAAATCCGAAGCGACCTAAAGCAGGAAGATAGCTCAGAGCCCGGCAGCAAATCTTTCGTAGTGTGTGCCTGCTGTGCGAGCATCCGCATTCTCTTACCTGCAAAGATGCCTATGTATAATCTAAACACGAAAATTGTAACCTTCCTTCCGCCTGAATCGATCGAGCCTGAGGCCAAACAGCAACTTATCAATATTGCTGAGATGCCGTTTGTATTTCATCACGTGGCCGTGATGCCCGATTGCCATCTTGGAAAAGGCGCGACGGTTGGTTCGGTAATCGCCACGAAAGGAGCGATCATTCCTGCGGCTGTGGGCGTAGATGTCGGCTGCGGCATGGTGGCCGTAAAGACAAAGTTCTTCGCAAAGGATCTGCCTGACAATCTAAACAGGTTACGACAGGGAATTGAGCGGCGAATCCCACTCGGCGCGGGCGCCGGAAATAAAAAGCTGACCGATACCGCAGTCGAGCGCGTCAGTGAACTCAAGGCGATTGCCACGCAAGACTACGACAAAGTAGACAGCCATTGGACCACTGCACTCGGGACGCTCGGGTCGGGTAATCATTTCATTGAAATTTGCCTCGACGAAAATGATCAAGTGTGGGTAGCACTGCATTCAGGTTCTCGTGGCATTGGTAACAGGTTGGCAACGAAACACATCAGGATTGCTCAAAAACTCATGGACGAAGAGGCCGTTCCGCTCAAGGACCGCGATCTGGCCTACCTCACGGAAGCCACTCCGGAATTCGACGCATACATCAGGGATCTCCTCTGGGCCCAGGACTTCGCGCGGCTCAACCGCGATGAGATGATGGACCGTGTAATGACAGAACTCTCATACACTCTTTACGGCGAAGACGGACATCAATCGGAAATAGAGATCGAGCGTATCAATTGCCACCACAATTTTACTCAGCAGGAACAGCACTTTGGTAAGAAGGTCTGGATTACGCGCAAAGGCGCGATCCAAATGAAGAAGGAGCAAAAAGGTATCATCCCTGGTTCCATGGGAACACAGAGCTACATCGTTTCCGGTTTGGAGAATCCGCTTAGCTTCAACTCTGCGCCACATGGCGCAGGCCGCCGCTTTTCTCGCTCAGAAGCTAAGCGCAGATTTACAATGACTGATCTTGAAGCAGCTATGGGTGACATTTCCTTTAGACATTCCAAATCGCTGATAGATGAGATTCCGATGGCTTATAAAGACATCGATGAGGTCATAGAGAACAGCAAGGAATTAGTGAAGGTCGATCATACGTTAAGACAAATCGTCAACATAAAGGGTGACTAGTCTAACGTTGCTGCTTCAAAGACCTACGGGTGCATGAATTCGAGATCGGCGCAAATATTTTCGGGTGATTAAATAATAAGGCGGCGGCCTCTCGAAGACTTTCCGAACTCGAAGAGTTTGTTGAGCAGTTAGAGAAGCCGGAACAAATCTATCACGCTTTAGCGAGACTGGATTTTCACGATGATTATTACTCCTTTATTAGAGCAATTGACGGAGATACCATCGTTGTAGAGGCACCAACTTCGCTGAAAAGCTGGATGGAAGAAGACTTCCATCGAAAAGTTCGTGCTCGAATCGTTTTGCTCATCGCCGGCGGTAAAAGTAACCGCCGCCACCGAAGAGTAGGATCAAAACGATGATCAGAATGATTAATGTGGTGTTACTCATGTCTCTAGAGACTATCACCATTCCGCACCGCCGTCCATGCGGACAGTGAGTGAGGGAGAGCCTCGTAGCCGGTAGTTCGCCAGAGCTGAAGCTCGCGCTAGGTTGGCAAGTTGGTACGACTCTAATGCTCTTCTCATGGCTTTAAATCGGCCTCGCTTCGTCGGCCAGACAATCTCCTGCTGAGGTCCTTTAAGCGGCAACCGTTAAAGCGAGTTTTCGGTTACCTGCGTTCGGACTGGGCTTCGATTTATATGGCGGGAGTCGATGAAATGGTTTCTAACCGCGAAGGGTATTTTCGATCGGCAGCACATACCCAAACTTCTGATCCTACACGACGGAGGCCACGCGCCGTCACTTGAACTGTTCGCGACAACACATAATTAGATTCCATTATCGCTCTGGAAGGCTTAGGAAGCAGCAGACTGCTGCAATCGATATTCTCGATCTAGACCGACTCGCCGCAAAAGTTTTGTAAATCTTAGATTTCTACGAATGCTATCAAACGCGGGATCGACCTTGAGCCACGTCATCATCTCGCAACGATTGCTTAAGGCTTCCTCAAGGCACGCGAGGGCTTGGCTTTTGTCGCCCAATGCCAAATGGACGACCGCCTTGTGGGTTCCCGAAACATAATGGTCCTTTGACTGTTGCTCCAGTCTTTCGAGCGCACTGTGCGCACTGCTTCGTTGACCTGCTAACGCCTGGGCACTTCCAAGCGCAGCGTTGAATATTGGCGCGTCGTCCACAGCCAGTAGCTTTTGGAAAATCGCAATGGCATCGGAGAATTTACCTTGCTGGATATAGACGCGTCCCAGCAGATAAAGCGCAGGCTGGTGGTTGCTATCCATCTCAAGGGCCTTTTGGACTTCCTTCACTGCCTGATCGTAATCGCGCATTACAAAGTAGATTGCCGCAACACTTTGACACATCTGCGGTGATAGGGGATCAAGCTCAAACGCGGTCTGCATTTCGCGAAGAGCTCTGTCAAACCGTGCTTGTAAGTTAAAGAACAATCCGAGTCTTTGGTGGGCTATTGCATAGTTAGGTTTGAGCTCAACGGCAGTCGTAAACTCTATTTCAGCCGCCGGCCAATTCCATTCATAGGACATATAGACCAATCCAAGCGCAGCGTGAGCTTCGGCTAACGTTTCATCAATTTCCAAAGCCTTCAATGCTGCAGCTTTTGCTTTTGGCATCGCCTCTGCTATGGGTTCGTATACACTTGATAAACGGTAGTAACTGTCAGCAAGCCCGGCATAGGCGAGTGCGTAGGTGGGATCAATCTCAATGGCCTGCGAAAAATAATCGATCGCTTTCCTCAAGCCCTTTTGGGCGTATTTGTTCCAGTGAAAACGACCTTTCAGATAAAGATGGTAGGCTTCCGGATCCTCGGTGTAGTACTTACCTAACCGTTGTCTCTCTTCTCGAGTCAGGCGTGCCTTTAGCTTCGAGCATATTGCTGCCGAAATCTCTTCCTGTATCGTGAGAATGTCGGACCGGCCGCGATGATATTGCTCACCCCACATCTGCCATCCGTTGGTTACGTCAACTAACTCCGTGCTGATAATCAATCGGTCATCTAATTGTAGAATCCTTCCAAGCACAACTGAGCACACACCGAGCTTCTGTCCAATCTCCTGCGGATCCATTCCCTTGACGGCCTTGTATCGGAATACGCTATTGCGAGACAACACTCTCAGGTTTTGAAGATGCGAAAGTCCATTGATAATGCTCTCAGTTAGACCATCGGAAAGATATTCGAAGTTTGGATCCGCGCTCGTATTTTCGAAAGGTAGTACCGCTAGAGAGTTTACATCTGGAGGCGCAACGATATTCTCCGGTGAGAGAGTCGGCATCGCAGCAGGTTCAGGCGTCACAGCACTCCCCGCACCTTCCGGTTCTACTCTCACTACATCGACCGCGAAGCGATACCCTCGCTTCGAAATTGTTTCTATGTATTGTTGCTTTCCGCAATCGTGACCCAAAGCTTTTCTTAGAGTGGCAATGTTGACACTAAGATTGGCTTCTTCCACAAACGTCTCCGGCCAAACTTCTTCCAACAACCTTTCTTTGGTGACCAAGTGCCCTGCGTTTTCGACCAGGACCACGAGAGTGTCAAACACCTTCGGCGTCAGCGACACGTGATCCTCACCGTTCATCAGAACCCGTTCACCCTGATCGAGAAGGAAAGCACCAAATCTGTAGACGCGACCGCCTGTTTTCGATGTGCTTTTGGTGTTCAAGTCTTTGGATTTCTTTTGGAAATCTTTTGGGATTTTCTAAGGATTTTCTTTGATCCCTAGAGGTATTGTCCTCAATAGATTTGGTGAAGATTTAGATTTCTACGAGCACGCCGGGAATAAGAATAGGCTGCATTGTAGTCTGAAACTCGTCATGAGCAAAGCGAAATCAATCTCTGGAAGATACCTATTCTCCAACAAAGAGGAGAGCAAAGTGCCACACAAGTCCTTCTCTCAAAACGTCCCTCTCGGAATATCGAAAGTCGTGCCGGCAATCGCAGAGCTGGCAAGACGCCTACCCGTCTTTCGTCTGCCTCTACGTGCACCGAGGTTAATAATGATTAAACATCTCAAGCTTGTGGTGGCGTGTCTCTCGCTGGGCATCAGTCTTCTCTTCGCGCTTACTGTCACCGCGGGACAAACCAAGATCTCGCTGGAAAGAGCCCGCAATAAGAAAACGGGGCAAACTGAAAGTACCACCTCCAAAGCTTCAAATCCTGCACAAACAAATGATCCCAATGCTCCCGCGCTGGTTTCACCCGATGTTCAGATCGGTACTTCTGTAACTGACTCGCCACAGGCGGCGAATCAAAATGCTACTCAAAGCGTTGCCGAAGCACCCTTGCCCGCGCCGCCGTGTAACATCAGTCTGCTAACTGTCAATGAAGTTTTTCCCGCTGTTCTGGTCAACTCAGGTGTGCCATGTCTGGGTTGCACGATTCCGAATCAACTTAGCCAAAACCCATCAGGAATCCTGGGCTTCTCGAAATTTCCTAACGGACCCTGGACTGACACTCTCTCACTCACGGCACAGATTGACTTCTCCGGAAATGGAGAGAGCGAACCTTTTTACATTAAGGGTTTGACAGTCGGAACTACCTTAATGCACATGCACAGCCCCTGGGCCGACAACTTCTTTGAGTTTCACGTGGAGAATTGTGCGTGCCCAACCATTCCAATCGTGCCCTGACTGGCGTAAGAGCCGACTCGCAACCGAAGGATTCGAAATGAGAAGAATCAAAAAGCATCAACTGATTTTGCTGCCACTGTGTTTGGTAGCAGTATTAGGTTTCTCCGGTGAGTTGGCTCGCTCTGGTTCTGGACCAGATTCAGCTTGGTCCAACGCCATGAATAAATATGCGAGATTCATGCGGCATCAGGATCCGTTACCTACGCCGACGCCATTCAACAATGCGCTCCCCGCCTCCTCCCCCACGCCGGCGCCAGCAAAAACAAAGGCGCCGCAAATTTCAGCGGCAAGCACTACCACTCAACCGCGGGTCCTAAGCTCTGAAGGTGGGATTTTGACGGCTCGTATGGTCACTACTGTGCCTCCGGCCAGCGTCAATCTCACCAATGAAGGAACCGTTGACTGGGCCCACTGGGGTAACGGCGGCCCGCAGGTTTTCAATCATAAAGCGAACGTGGCCCAACAGATCAGCACTTACTCAGTCATTGGCACGAGTCAAATATTCTGGTTAGGGGACAATCCAACGACTTTTAGTTGGAATGATGGCACTCCGAATGCCAGCGCAAACAACGTCAGGACTGGTGTGTTCGCGCTTGCTCTGGGTAATGGATTTCAGTTTACGGTTCCCGCTGACACGAATATTAAAACTCTCAGAGTTTATCTTGGGTTGTGGAGTGCACGAGGAAGATTCGAAGCAAGCCTAAGCGATGGAAGTGCGCCAATCTATTTGGACAAGACACTTCTCAACCAAAACGCCACGAGCAATGGCGTCTATACAATTTCCTTCGCCGCTGCATCAGCGGGACAGACTCTGACGATCAAATATACGGTCGAAACGAGCTTTGCGGGTGGATCGGGCAACGTGACGCTCGAAGGAGCCACGCTGGTCAATGGTGGTGATCCTGACGTTCCGCCGATCGTTAATATCACCAGTCCGGAAAATGAAGCGACGTACAATTCAAACGATACGATAACTATCACCGCCAACGCATTTGATACTGACGGCAGCATTGCCGCTGTTCAGTTTTATTCCGACGGCTTTCTGTTAGGGAACGGCACCGCAAGCGGCTCAAATGAGTATAGCTTCACATGGGACAAAGTCTTTGCAGGCAATCATGTGGTAACGGCCGTTGCAACAGATAACGAAGGGGCTAAATCCACCTCGAGTCCAATCAACATCACGGCATTGCCTGTCGATGGCGGAGCGATCGCCGGTGGCTTGCTCGTACCCAATCCGCCCGGTTCCATTAACCTGACAACTGAAGGCACGCTCGACTGGGCCCACTGGGGAAATGGCGGCGCAAAAGTCTTCGATCATAAGACCGGAGTTACACAACAAATCAGCGATGCAACCCTTATCGGTACTTCGGCAGCTAGCTGGTTCGCCGATTATGCCACTTTGTTTAACTGGACTGACGGCACACCAAATGCCACCGGCACGAACAACAAGACAGGCATTTTTGTAAGCAGCATAGGCAATGGCTTTGAGATAACTGTCCCGGCGGATACGACTTATAGAACTGTCAGACTCTTTACCGGGTTCTGGAATTCCCAAACAAAGCTTGAGGCCGCTTTGAGTGATGGCAGTGCACCGGCTTTCGTGAACACATCATTCGGCGGAACAAACTTACAAGATGGAATCTATGCGATCAGTTATAGAGCTGCGTCGGCGGGCCAAACGTTACGACTGAGATACACGATACTCACAGATTACATTCCACCATTCGGAAACATCAGACTGGCAGCAGTTACACTCTCCACGGGCACTCCTCCCAGCGTCAATCTCACCAGCCCCGTTAATGGCGCAATTTATGCACCCGGAGAAATCGTAACGGTCACAGCCGCTGCGTCTGATCCGGATGGCATCAGCAAGGTTGAATTATTCATCAACGGCATGAGCATCGGAGCGTTCACAGCTCCTCCTTACACCACGACATGGGCCAGCGATGTTGCTGGACCATTTTCCGTCTATGCTGTGGCGACGGATGGGAAAGGAGTTCCCAGCACCTCTGCTGTCGCGAACGTTCTTATTGACAACGCGCCGGAGGTAAGCGCTGGTTACAATCAAACCATCGTTTTGCCGGCTCTCGCCACGCTCAACGGCACGGTTTCAGATGACGGATTCCCAGCGCCGTCCACTATTACCACTTCGTGGTCCAAGGTAAGCGGTCCAGGAACGGTTTCCTTCGGCAACGCAAACTCGGTGGTGACCACCGCGAGCTTTTCTGCTGAAGGCGACTATGTACTACGACTTACAGCCAGCGATGGCGCAAGATCATCTTCAAGTGACGTTTCTGTTGGTGTTCGCTCAACCGTAACTATGTCACTGAGTGCGCTCGCTGACGCGCATGTTCGGGATGGTAGTAGTGCGACTACTAACTTCGGTTCTGCGACGTTAATCGAAGTCCAGACAGGAAACACCGGGGAGAATCGCGACGCATATTTCAAGTTCGATCTGACAAATGTCGGCGACATTTCGAACGCGAAACTACGACTCAACGCATCCTTGTCCGCTGCTGGTTCGGTAGCGACTTCCGTTTATCCGGTCGCAAATACCTCATGGACCGAAGCGGCGATAAACTGGAATAACAAATCACCATTGGGAACACCGGTCTTAAGCACCGTCACAATCAACGGAACGACGGCTAGTTGGTACGAGCTCGACGTTACCAATTACTTGATCGCTGAAAAGAGTGCGGGCCGCAACACGGTGACTTTGGGTCTTCACAATCAATCGACGTCGACACAGTTTGTCAGGATCAACTCCAAAGAAGCTGCGAGCAATAAGCCCGAGCTGTCCATCGTTACTACAGAGTCGACGTTCGTCACCGACAAAACTCTGGGCACACTGCGGAACAATCTTTCTGCCTGGGTGGGGATGAAACTCACGGTTGGACCATCGCCGATTGTCGTCACGGCGCTGGGCCGGATCTTTGTTAACGGAAACACCGGCACTCACACGCTGAAGTTCGTAAACGCTTCTTCAGGCGCCGACGTGCCGGGCTCCTCTGTGTCGATCAACATGGCTGCCGGAGTAGCGTCGAATGGTTTCAAGTACGCCGCCTTACCGGCGCCGATCGCGCTTGCTGCGAATACGGCTTATTACCTCGCCAGCCAGGAAACCAACGGTGGCGATCAATGGTACGACTCAAACACCGTTCTAACGAGCAAGAACATCGCGGTTGTCAACAACGCGGTTCAGAAACCAAATAACAATTGGCAATCAGCTGGCTCAACCAACAATTCTTTTGTTCCTCTGGATTTCAAATACGTTTCAAAGACCGCACCAACCGACGTCACGTATCACCTGCACGCCGAAGGATCAATAGGCCCTGGTCTGATGAATCTGAGCAAGTCTGGTCCGGACAGGAGCGCCACAGGTACCCAGACAAATAATCTCAAAGGCGCTGCCCTCGGTGAAAAATTCCTCATGTCGTTCTCCACCCAGGTTCCAATCCTTGGATCGGCTGGATATATTCCGGCAGGTGCGACTACGACGTTCACGCTTTGGATGAGAAACACAGGCACGGCAGGAACAATGTTCCCGAGGGCCAAGCTCTTCCTAAACAGCGACACCGGCGCACAGTTATGTACCGTAACTGGCGGCAGTGCTTTAACGGGTACGACCACAAAATACGTTTTGAGTTGCGCTACCAGCTCCGACATCACGGTTAACGCCTCTGACCGTTTTTATCTCTGGATCGGAGTCAATCTTACCGCCGGTTCATCATCGAAAAACTTTAGTGGCGAGCTAAGTCTCGAAGGCGTGCTGAACGGCAATTTCGATTCTCAAATCACGACCCTTCTTCCGCTCGTCCCAACGATATATCAGCTGACTCCAAATATCGGACCAAACGGATCCGTAGTCACCATCGCCGGCACTAACTTTGGTTCCATGCAAGGACTCAGCACCGTTAAGTTCAACAGCGTCTCAGCCACGGTAAGCAGTTGGAGTGCAAACAGCATAGTCGCGACGGTTCCGGCGATGGCCTTGACTGGTCCAACTGTGGTGACCGTTAAAGGTGCGGCAAGTAACGGTGTCACGTTCACGATTGGACTTCTTGACAGTGATGCAGACGGATTAGCTGACGCGTGGGAGCTACAGTATTTCGGCAATCTCTCGCAGGGACCAAACGGTGATTTCGACGGCGATGGCGCCACGAATCTGCAGGAGTTTGTTCAGGGTAGGAACCCCACGGTAGGAAGCATCACCGACATCAACTCGTGGATAAACCTGAGATTTTTTCCGCCGATCGACCCGTAATTCTTAACCACTGAAACTCCGTATCGTTTGATTTCAACCTCGTCGTCTTGAACCGTTATCGAAGGACAGCAAACGCTATGATCCTCCAAGCTCTTAAAACGCAAGCCCTGGCCGAACGAACAGTTAGAACGCGTCGTTATCTGAAAGTTGCTGCGCGTTCAATGATGTTGGCGGTCCTCATCTTCTATGTTGCCGGAGTGACGTCGGCCCAACCCGAGTCATGCTCATATTGCAAGCCGAGAGTCTTTGTCGGATTCAACGGTGCTTTTTGTTCGAGCGGTAATATCAAGATGTATGTTTCGGGTATACAGGTGCTGTCCGGTACAGCCGCCTGCAATGCGGCGTCCTATGTTCGATCAGGCGATGTGATAGCGGGACTGATCGTCGATGTCACTTACCCGATTCAGGTAGTTGGTGCTTGCTCCACTCATATCCAATTCTACGATGTTCCTGACGACTACTACATCGAGATCGATGGGAAAGAAAAGAGAACGATCGACAAATCGGGAAACGCCTTAGGCGAGGGTGACGGCATTTGGAACGTCACGGTTAGAAGGAGATGCGCGTGTGGTAACGGGAACGCAGGGGAATCGGACGGTCCAAAACTGGGTAGCATCATGTGGGACGTTGGCTTGGGCAAACTGTCAGATGGTCGAGCCGCCGGCAGCTTAAGTATTCACGGAGAAAGCATGTCGGCGTTTCACTACACACCTTCCACCCTGATCTACACCCCGCCGGGCTACACCAACGAGATCGATGTAATACGAAATCCTGATGGCAGCCTTAGGCAGATCAAGTCTCCCGAAACACTCGCCGATGTGGTCGTCATTACCGGCGATAAGTATGAGATTCGCTTTTATCGGGATGCAGACGTTGGTCCAAAACAAGATGGGCTGTATACGTTTTCAAACCAACCATTCGTTACCTGGCGAGTTGAGAACCCCCACCCGGGTTTTATAGATCAACTAGGCATCTCGAAGATACAGAGTGGTGCAACACAGTCAAATCTTTACACTTGGAATGCGAGTAGCAAAGTTTGGACGCTGACGACTGGCGGCGGTGATCGCGTCGAGTCCAAAGCGATCACAATCGATCCGGGTACAGGCGACCGGACAGAAACATTCACGGTTACAAATGCAAGCGCAGAGGTAGTATCAAGGATCGCTCGAACCTATCATGCGTTTCCCTGGAATTTTGAATTGATTAAAGAAGTCGTCGATCCTGGCGGTGCTTCTCTCACAACAACCTATTCTTACTATCAGGTCTCATCTGAAGTCGGCAAATTCCGGCGGCTTAAGTCCATCACTTACCCGGATGGATCATGGGAGCAGTACGACTACGACAGTATCGGCAACACAACCCTTGTGCTAAAACCCTGGAAAGATCAACCTTTAGCCGGTGCTACGGAGGCCAACAGTTACGCCGTCAGGACTACCTATTCAAATTACGATGGCATCGAATTGGCGCTGGACGCAAAACTTATTTCCATGGTTGAAGAGAAAATTCAAGGCGTTACAGTGCGCAAGACGACTTACAGCCGCGCCGGAACGACAGTCAATGACCAACCCGCCGTAATCGAAACTGAAACAAACTATTGGGCAAGCGGTTTAGGCTTGGCGACAATCACGACCAGGTACCATTCATCAGCGGCAAACTCTTTCGCCAACCGTATCGCCTCAATTCAATACCCTGACGGTCGTAAAGACACCTACGTTTACGAGAAAGGTAACTACGTCACTGATCCTAATCCTGCCTTGAATACATTCACACCGGACGTCAACGGCACTGCCGAACGAGACACTATCGTTCATGGCACGATTATCGCTCCGGATGGAATTGCTTTCAGGACGACCAGGGAGACGATTATTCGCGATCACTTTGGTCGTGAAGCGCTACAGGAGTCGTATGTTTACACCGGAAGTAATTACGACCGTGTTTCGTGGGCGGCAATGGACTTTGACGACCGGGGTCATCTGACGCAAACGCGGCGCAGCAACGGAACTGTTACTACTGCCACGTGGGATGGAGATCTGAAGACCGCTGACGTTAATGAAAACGGCATTGAGACTACCTACACTTATGACGCGCTTAACCGGGTTGCGACCCAAACCAGAAAAGGTGTGGCCGCGGCAGGTGGATTTCCGGCCCAGGCAGATATCGTCACAACTTTCACCTACGATGCCCAGGGACGCATCAAGAATGAAAGCACTTCAGCCGCTGGACTTACGATTAGCCGTTCCAGATCTTATGACGTGGCCGGCCGTGTCAAGACGGAAACCGACAGCGCAGGTTTAGTGACCACTCACCTCTACACTAACGGTGGTCGCACCGAGACAGTTACGTTTCCCGGCGGAGCAACACGAATCAGCCATAAGTATTTGGACAACCAAATAAAGACCATCCTCGGTTCAGCCGTCGTCGGACAATTCTTTGACTACGGCGTGAACGCTGACGGTACGCGCTTCACACAGGAATACACGGGCAGTGCGGGTTCAAGTTCGGCCCGCTGGAAGAAAACTACTATCGACTGGTTGGCACGAAGAACAATGGTGGAGCAACCCAGCTTCATCTCCGGCACCAACGTGGTCCATTCGTCCAACTATAACTCGTTAGGACAACTTCAATCCGAATCGGCCACGGCCGGTGTAAACAAACTCGTTGCCGATAAGCTTTACGAATACGACGCACTGGGAAATGAGATCCGATCCGGTGTAGATATCGATAATAACGGCACTCTCGTTCTTGCCTCGTCAGATCGCATTCAGGAGAGGGAAGAAATATTCCAGCAATCCGGCAGCGACTGGCATCGAGTTACGACAGAAAAGACATATCTGGTTGATGGGAGCTCGACGTCCACTACTACCGGGATTCGACGCGAGCGACTAAATAATCTTGCGGTCAATGGTTCGGAGAATACGGTCGCTGATTCAACTTTCACTGATGTGGCAGGAAATCAGACGCACATATCGACCGTGGTGGATCGTGTGGCGAAGAAGGTGACCAATCGGACTGATACGCCTGATTCTGCTACTGACGCCGTTACCATTACGTACAACGGGCTCTTGCAGTCGGCCTCTCCTTCGATCCCGTCGTCAGCTACGACGTACACTTATGACGCGTTGGCTCGACCGCTTGGTGAGAACGACCCGTCAACGGGTGGCAACACCAAAACATACGATCCTGCGAGTGGACAACTACTGACTGAGAGCCACGGTTCCCAAACCACGACCTACGAATACTATCCGTCATCGCATAGTAGTGCAGGCAAGGTAAAGTCGCGCACGGATGCAGCGGGAAAGAAAACTTACTTCAACTACAGCAGTCGTGGAGAGGTGGTCCAAACGTGGGGCGACGCAACCTATCCGCTTGAATACGTTTTCGATGCCTACGGCCAGCGCACCCAAATGCACACATTTCGCGGCGGCTCAAACTGGCAGGGAAGTTTATGGCCGGTTGCTACGCTGGGGACCATCGATGTGATTCGTTGGAACTATCACGAAGGTACCGGTCTGGTTACATCGAAACAAGACGCTGTCATGAAGGAAGTAGTCTACACCTACGACACGCTTGGTAGAGTTGCGACTCGCAGGTGGGCGCGAGTTGACGGCGGCGGCAATCCCGTGATCACGACTTACGGTTACGATCCTCAGTCAGGTCAGTTAAGCGGCATTACGTACTCTGACGGAACTCAAGCCGTTGGCTTCAACTACGACCGCGCTGGGCGCCGGAGTTCGGTCACGGATGCTGCGGGCAATCATACGTTGACACACAATGCTGCGGGACAGTTGCAGTCGGACACAGTTGCCGGCGGTCTGCTTGACGGCGTAAACGTGACGGTGGGCTATGACAGTTTTCTGCGTCGCCAATCCTTCCAGGCAACGCGCAATGCCGTTACTCTTGCCAGTCAAACTTACGGGTATGATGCTTCCTCGCGCCTCGAAACGGTGACGGGTGGAGGTCAGACGGCAACGTCTGCTTACTATCCAACGACTGGACAACTGAACACGACCACCTTCACCGGTGGTGCTCAGATTTCGCGAAGTTATGATTCGTTGGGAAGATTGCAAACCATTGCGACGGCCACACCTACACAGGGAACAGTCGCCAGCTACGTATACACCTACAACGATCTGGATCAGCGCACACGCGTGACTCGTGAAGACAACTCTTACTGGTCGTATGTTTATAACGATCGCGGCGAGCTCACGAGTGGCAAGAAATACTGGTCAGACAACAGTCCGGTTGCCGGTCAGCAGATGGAATATTCTTTCGACAGCATCGGCAATCGCACAGCAACGAAGGCCGGTGGTGATTCGCAGGGCCTGAATCTTCGTCAGGCCAGCTACACGCCAAATTCACTCAGTCAGTATCAGCAACGGACAGTTCCCGGGGGGCTCGATGTGCTCGGTACGGCGAATGCCGCTGCAACAGTGACCGTTAATGACCAGACGACATATCGCCGCGGTGATTATTTCTACAAGGAGTTGGCGGTAGATAACAGTGCCGGTCCCGCTTATCAGCAAGTCAAAGCTGTAGGAGCGAGGATTGGCGTGGGGGGCGGCGGCGAAGACGCTGTTTCGGAGATTAACGGGCACATGTATTTGCCGCGGAGCCTCGAAACCTTCACCTACGATTTCGATGGCAACTTGAAGAGCGATGGCCGGTGGACTTACACGTGGGACGCCGAGAATCGTTTGAGCAGTATGGAGGCAATATCAGCTGCGCCGGTTGCTGCCAGGCTGCGGCTGGAATTTGCGTACGATGGAATGGGGCGCCGCATTCAGAAGAAGGTCTACAACTGGAACACCGGCACCGGCAATTATCAACTTCAATCAACTAAAAAGTTTGTCTATGACCAGTGGAATTTGGTCGCCGAACTCGACGGCAATAACGCTCTCACGAGGAGCTTTGCCTGGTCCGCGTCGGGATTACTCTCTATCAGTGAAGGTAGTAATCATTATCAAGTAAGTTGCGACGCACTGGGTAATGTAAGCTTGCTTATCAATTCCAGCAGCGGTCTGACTGAGGCGTCATACGATTATGGTCCATTTGGTGAGACTATTAAAGCGACCGGTCAATACGCGACTACAAATCCTTTTCGGTACAGTTCGAAGTATGTCGATCAGGAAACCGGGCTGGTGTATTACGGGTATAGATTCTACAACCCGGCGATGGGTAGATGGATTTCAAAAGACCCAATCGAACAACAAGGCGGTCCCAATCTTTATGCATTTGTCGGAAATGACGGTGCGAATCATGTCGACGCTTTAGGGCTAACGAGAGTCAAGGTAACAGCGGATGCATTCATTCCCTGGGCATGGGTGAAGTTTCCGGAGCCGCCGCCAATAGACGCTGCTTCCGGCATCGCATCGTTTGCCTTAGATTTCTTTGTACATGGCGATGGCCGAGGACCAGGTCAACGACCTGGCGGAAGCGCCAGGATGACAACTTCAGTCGAAGTGGAACTCTTAGAAGAGATAGCGAAATATCCGGTGATTGGACGACCTATTGCGAAAAATCAAGAGTCAGTGAGCGAACTGCGTGCAATAACGGGTCATGTAATTAAAAGACAGCGTGGTTTTGGAGAGCATACTCATGTGTCCGAAGCGGTAAAAGTAAAACGACTGGCGTATTGTCTTGTGGAGGTTAGAATCAA
This sequence comes from uncultured Acidobacteriota bacterium, assembly GCA_963728575.1. GTDB lineage: Bacteria > Acidobacteriota > Blastocatellia > Pyrinomonadales > Pyrinomonadaceae > PSRF01. The sequence goes on along the minus strand of CAVSKT010000009.1, from coordinate 201,505 downwards.
TATGAGTGGCAACGTTCCTACGACAGTTGCTGGACCGCAAAGAAATATCGATTATGAGTACTTCATCCTTCTTCGACAGACGGCGAAAGGGAATGTTGTGGCAAATGTCACTGCCAACCATGATGGTTTTCCAGCGCACGAAGTGTTCATCGAATCAGGTGGAAACGTTAAATTTTCTCGTAATTACGTACCCACCTGGTTTGCATCTGAAGGATACGGCCCAGGAACGACAGCGTATCCAACCATTGCAACAGCGACGAAGGGCGGCCTGGCGCTTGCGGGACAGTATAACTATCAGAAGTGGCACGAGGAGCGAACGTTTTAACTTAAATCAAGGCTGGTAATATGCGGCAAGCGTACAGGAGCCAAAATCTTGTTCACCTCTCAATCGGATTGCTTGTGGTCTTACCTTTGCTCGGCTGTAAATTCGGCTCTTCGCATCCGCCGGTACACTATATAGTGCCAGACGGTTACCTTGGGATGTTCAAGATCATTCTGGATGAGAAGAACGGCAGAGATGTACCGCTGAAAGACGGACGGTACACTTACGAAATCGCAGAGGATGGAATTCTGAAAGTCAAGAGTCTTGCGCCACTGCGTCAAATGCATGATGAAACTGCGGCATATCGCAGTGGCAAGGAAATAGTGATTCCTACAAGCCAAGTCTCTGACGACGTCGTGGCCTTGAGGAGCGCTGGCCAATACTCAACTGCTGATAGGTCCTACACAATAGTATTTGTCTTAGGAACTGCGGCACAGACAGAACAAGTCTCTAAGGATTTGAGCAATCCTGATTTCGAGCAGCTGTCACCTAAGATTTATAACCAACGGCAAAGACAAGAATAATGCAAGTGACTGAAGATGAGCGTGTCGCGCCGGGGCACCACTTTTCGTGAGAAATTAGAACCTCAACCTGCGATCGCTCCCGTCGAAGCGATCGGATGCCCGACGTTGCACAGAAACTTCGTTCTGCTGTATATCTTCAAACTCATCTACGGAGAAACGAACCTTGGACCTCGTTTCACCGCTCCCCCGCTAGGAGGTTCATCACGAGCGCCGCTATCACCTCAAAAGATGCCTCGCAACGCAACTCCCAAACGCGGAGCGCCTCGATGGACCATCTCTTACTCCAGTTTATCGAGGCAAAAGGCGAAGAGCAGGCAGACCTCTGGCTCGGTACTCTAATCGATGAGCACGCAGTGCCGATCGTTAAAGAAATTCTCGGTTCCAGCCTGCGTTTTCACCTTAACAACAACAGCGCAGCCTCAACTCAGGACGCCAACGATCTCTTCAACGACATCATTATCAACCTGCTTTCGCGACTGCGTAACATCAGAAGCGACCCCTCGCAGCGAGCCGTCACAGATTTTCGTGGTTACATAGCCGCTACGGCTTATAACGCCTGCAATCTTTATCTGCGCCAGAAATATCCCCGCCGTGCTCGGCTTAAAAACAGGTTGCGCTATCTCCTGTCGCACGATGCAACTTTCGCGCTCTGGACGAACGAGGCATCCGGATTGATCTGCGGGTTCGCAGAATGGCGAAACAAAGGTGCGGCTTCGGCTCAAAAACTTTTCGAAAAGATACGGCAAGACCCTGTCGAGTGGATTCAAACCGTCGGACTAGTAAGCGTTGGCATCGATCGCGCGCAACTCTCCAACCTCTTGAATGCGCTCTTTCAGTCGTGTGAGAGTCCCCTTAAACTCGATGATTTGGTGAACATCGTTGCAGACATCTGCCATGAGAAAGATCAGCCTGATGAGCCACTTGAAACAATGAAGCAACTCGCCGCCCCCACTCTCGATTTCGAGATTATGCTCGAACAGCAAGAGATGCTGGGGTTACTCTGGCAGGAAGTTTGCCAACTGCAATCTCGCCAACGCCTTGCGTTATTGCTTAACTTCAAAGATGCCCGGGGACAGAACCTGGTTAGCCTTCTGCCTTACACTCGCACGGCGACGATTGAACAGATTGCGGAGGCAATAGGGTTACCGCTGGTAGAGTTTCTCAAACTCTGGAACAAGCTACCGCTGGATGATGCAACGATTGCCGGGTTGCTCGGCGCCACGCGGCAGCAAGTAATTAACTTACGAAAATGTGCGCGAGAACGCCTGGAACGGCGGATGCGCGCCCGTTATAGCGAAAAGATCGGTCGCTAAGTAATATCTGACGCTTTTCAAACTCTAACCAATAGGAGGATGAATTAGAGCCAAAGTCGGATGATGTCGGAACATCTTTCACAGAATCAGCTTGCAGGCTACAGTGGGCGCACACTGGGCACCGAGGAATTACTTGCGGTCGATCGACACCTGGCGTCGTGCGATGTGTGCCACGAACGTCTGAGGGGTCTTCTGCCTGATGCTGTAAAGCTCGCTGTCAGTCCATTGTTCCAGCTTGGTGAAGCGTCGTTTCATCTCGATTATGATCAACACCTGGAGCCATACGTTGATGGCAAGGCGAACGATATTGATCGCGAGATTGTCGATACTCACATCGCACAGTGTTCCAGATGTGCTGACGAGTTAAGAGATCTGCTTGCGTTTAAGCAGCAGCCCGTTGCGATCGCTGACGACGAGACATCATCGCAGTGGAAGCAATGGTTGCCCGAATGGCGATTGGTGTCGAATCCCGCATTGGCTACAGCCGCAGTTATAGTGGTCGTCATTCTCGCAGTCATATTGTGGACCACATATCGCACGTCTCGGGTTGAGCGGGCGGCAACCGGCTCGCAAGAATCTGAAAAGCAAAGAGAAGCTGAAAAACAGCCGCCGCCGCCATCGACGGGCAATACTAATCCACAGACCTCACCCTCCAATCCCTCGCATGATCCACCGAAGCTGCCCAGCGAGGAATCTCTCATCACTCTCAATGACGCAGGCAGGCAGATTTTAGTAAACCAGCGCGGGCAGTTGGAGGGATTCGATGAGCTGCCGCCGGATTTGAAAGAGAGTGTCGAGCGAGCCCTGGCTAATCGCCGGCTTCGTGATTCGCCGGCCTTAGCAGGATGGTCCACGGGCGCAGGAAGTTTGCGAAGTGACCCAGAGAAGCAAAATCTGTTTGCACCGTCGGAACCAATGGATGTTGTGATCGAAAGTGATCGACCGACCTTTCGATGGCTCGCTTTAGAGGGTGCACGCCATTATATTGTGACCATACACGACGCCAAGTTTCGTGAGGTTGGCAGCAGTGGTCCAATCGTTGGTACGGAGTGGACCACACCAAACTCGCTGGAGCGCGGTGTTACCTATTCATGGCAAATCAGCGCTTTGAAAGATGGTAATACAATTGTTTCACCAAAGCCTCCGTTGCGTGAGGCACGCTTTCGAATTTTAGACCAGCGTGCCGTGGTCGCACTGGCAAAGCTGAAAGAATCAGCGGGAAGCTCACATCTTGTAATGGGAGTTTTCTATTGGAAACACGGGTTGATCGAGGAATCTGAGCGTGAATTTCAGGCGCTGGCACAGGCAAATCCGAATTCCACTGCTGTCGCAGACTTGTTAGCGAGCATTCGTTCTATCCTCCGCCGCTGACCAGCCATCACCTATCATGACGAATCCGGCCCAATAGAACGGATGCTGGTAGCGTTCACTTCGCAGCATTACCAATGCTGCCTGTCGTAGGGCCTCCGCTTTCGATTCCTTTAACCTGGGGTTTGCGCGTCGCATCGTCAGCCGGCGATGGAAGTCGATCATCAAGTTCGTGGTGCTCGCCGAATCCACTTTCCATTGGGTCGCCACTGTTGTCGGAACACCGGCAACGAATAAAGCCCATGACATACCGATCACGCCTTCGCCTGCTCCCACCCGTCCACGGGCGGTCTGACAGGCCGAAAGTACGGCCAACTTCGCGCGTAGATCCATGTTGATGATTTCACGCGCTTCCAATAGACCATCCTCATTCGGATCCTCTGCTGTTTGAGAGAGAATCAGAAACGAGAACATTGGGTTGCGATTGTCCAGCAAGCCATGGGTTGCGAAGTGAAGCACTTCATATTGCGGCGATTCAGTTTTTACAGCTGCCTCGCGCGCATCGGCGCCAATGAAAATGTGACTATTAGCAGCACCATAGAGTCGGGCGAGAGTCTTGACTTCTTTCTCCGTTTCAGGGAGAGGACCAAACCCCATTTGGGAATTAACTCCTCTAAGTGTTGCTTCACGATGCTCACCACTTAAGTACGGATTGCCAAGAGCCAGCAGCGTTTTAATCGATGGTGACGATGACCCTCGCCGGTCTGACACCCTTGCTACCGGTGGGCCGTTCTGGCTTGCAGCACTCCGCTGCTTCGTTACCTCTCGCATCACGCTCAATGATGGCGCGTAGAAGATCGCGTGGTCTTCGATCAAGTGGACACCTGTTCTTGGCTGCAACGCCTGAAACGGCAATTCCCAGAGTGAGCGATCAGGAACGACGCAAAGTGTTTTCCTGCCGCGCAATTGTTCTTCGGCAGGTTTGAGGAGCAGATCGTAGAGTTGCCGCGCTAAGTCCGGATAACGCAAATCACGTTCTGCCAGCATGCGGCGAAACTCGTCCACTTGTTCAGACAGTTGATTTGAGGTGATGTCGAGTGGGTACAGTGTAATCTTCAGTGGGCCACTCGTCTTTTTATGATCACCGGTCAGCACGATCAGAAAAGACTTGTCTTCACCGACAACAAACTCGACGATTGCCGTCGAAGCATCTGGTATCAGTGCCGCGGCCTCTGCGGCTGTGATCGGAGTGGCCTCGCCTCGTTGCACCTTTAATTCAGGATGTTTGACATAGAGACCGGTTAAGAAAGCCTCATAGGACATGCGTGCCTGCTCGCGACGCGGCTCCAACTCAGCTACGCGATCGAGGTTTGGTTTAGGACGCTGTCTCTGTTCGTAGATTTGCATGTTAAGCGCGGTGAGTTCACCGTTTAAAGTGCGCTCTCTCTCCTGTTCCTCGAGAGACATCGCTTTGTTGATCGGAATGCGTCCGTTACGAAGCACATCAAGCAAGGTCCTCGCCTTGGCGAACTCGCTGTAAGTTAAAGCATCAACCGGTCTGTTGCGACTAAATGCTAACTCCACCATTGCCGTATAGGGCGACAATTTATCTTCGAAAAATCTCTGGCGCGCTAACTCTCCGCCACCAACAAGATAACGCATCTTTTCGATTGTGTTGATGGCGGCAGTAAGGGCTTTCTGGGCCTCGTCGAATTGCTTTAACGAAGTATGTGCTCGCCCGGCAAGTTCGTAGCCTCTCCAAAGGGTTTCGGGGGTCACAATACGAGTTGCAATATCGATGGCTCGACTCGCGAATTGGAGTGCCTGCTGATAGTCGCCTTGCAGGTAATGAACGTAGCCGATGTGGTTCAAAACGTGCGCCATGCCTGGAAGATCGTCTAACTTTTCACGGATTGCTAAGCTTTGCTGGTAGTAATCCAGAGCGCGTTTGCGGTCGCCCCGTTCGCGGTGAAAAAGGCCGAGGTTGTTTAGCGTGAGGGCGGCCCCGCGCTTATCGTTTAACTGCTCGCGCAATGCCAGGCTCTGTTGGTAATACTCGAGCGCGCGCGGATAGTCTCGATGTCTGTGGTAAGTAAGCCCGATATTGTTGAGGGCGTTAACAATTGTGATCTTATCATCGGCAGCTTGACCGAGCTTTAGAGCGCGTTGGAAATACTCCAACGCCTGCGAATTATTTCCCTGCGAACCGTGTATTGTCCCGATATTGTTAAGCGCCAGGCTGGTTATACCTTTTTCACCCAGGGCTTCACTCACCGCCAAACTTTTTTCGAGATATTCGAGCGCGCGTGCGTAGTTGCCCTGATCTCTGTAGATGATGCCGATGTTGTTGAGTGCGTTGCTGAGGCCCTTTTTGTCACCCCCTTGCTCTGCCAGCCGCTGACTTCGCTGCACGTATTCGAGCGCGGCGACATTGTCTCCGTAAAAACGCTTAATCATGCCGATGTTATTAAGGGTGCGGGCCATCGTTACGCCATCACGCTTAACCGGTTCCATCGACAAACTCTGCTCGAACAACTCTAAAGCCTGCTGATATTCGCCGCGCGCGTAAAAATTCATTCCCAGGAGGTTGACTGCAAAGGCGACGTTCTTTTCGTCGCCAAGCCGTTCAGCAATTGACCGCATGAGTCGCAGCGCGATCAACGCTTGCGCCAGTTCGCGACGTTGGGTGAGGGTTTCCGAATGTTTCCGCAACGCCTGAACCAACCCAACTGTGATTAAGTCAGGTTCAGCTTCCAACAAAGCTTTCTGATCGCTCTCTGTCTTAGCTGAAAGAAGTTTGGCAATCAGTTCGTGTTCGCTAACTTCGTATTGCGATACTTTCCACTGTCCATCTTCCTTAACCAGTCGGAGAGTTCGGTTTTGTGGACCGAAACCAGTGGCGGGCTGTCCTGACTTCAAGTCAGTCGCCTGCATATCGATCCTGATTCTGATAATCGCCGACGTGCCTTCCACGCTTATCCGACTGAACTCTGCACTCTTCGTTTCAATACTGCCGACGAGTGAGACCATCTGTCGAAAATCTGCGATGAACTTCTCACGTTCTGCCGCCTTCGAACTCCAAAGCGCAATTAGACCATCAACATCCTTTCGTTGATAAGCCTCGAGAAAGTTTCTCGCAACACTGCGAACCGCCGCTGCGTCATCAGGCGCCTGGGCCAAGCCGCTGTTTACGAGGAACACGAGACCGAACACTAAAGCGAGAATCGATAGGTGGGAGTGTTTGTAATAAGACATAAAAAACTACTTTCTGTGCATTAGGGAGCAGAAGGTCGGAGCGAACGCGAAGGGGGAGGTTGGTAAAAGGCGCGCTTATTTTAGTGAATAAAGTTCAGATGGCAAGATCTTTTTTCAGTGAATCCTGCGTTTTGAGCTGACTCATTCTCGAAAGAGGTCAGTACAACGAGCGGTAGCGACCCGGTCACTGATCAGCATGCAATATTCCTAACGATTCTTGATTCGTGTGATTTGACCAGTTCGCTATCGCTCCCTGTACTGACCGCTTCCAAGATGACTTTCGAGACAATACAACTTGTGTGTTCAGAAGGAGCAACCTAAAGGTTGAACTCTGAACGTTACGCCTTCAACTAAAAATTTCTTTCTCATCGTGGTAATACGCCTGCTCGCTTTTCATCTTCACCAGGTAGAGGACAAACACACTCCCGACTCGCCGGAACCCCCACCGGCCCTTGACCAGTTCGTTGTTGCATTACAGGAGAAGCATTATGCGCCCCCGCCTGAACCGCACCGTACCTCCCGTCTCCCGACTCGCGTTGTTAGTGGCTCTCACCTTTTGGCCAGCTCTGCTTGTCGATGCGAAGGAGTTCAAATCAACCCCTTCCGGACAAATCACGGGAACTGTCCTGGACCAGAATGGCGCGAGTATCGGTGGGGCATCGGTGGTTCTCTTCGGCGCCGCGGGACTGGAAGCACAACGTTCGTTCACCGATCAGCGTGGTCATTTCACTCTCGAAAAAGTGATTGCTGCCGATTACGTGGTTTCGGCTCAAAAGAAAGGCTTTCGCGAAGTACGACGCGTGCTTCATCTGATGCCTGGCGAGACTGTGCAGTTAAAGTTTCAACTGAACGTAGCCTCGATTTTCGAGACAGTCACAGTCACCCCGGCGCGCGGCCAGCCGCAGTCAGTCTTTGAAGTACCGCAATCGCCCGTCATAGTTACACAAGATGAATTATCACACCGCTACGCCAACATCCTGCCGCAAGCTCTGCGCGATGTTACCGGCGTACATATTCAGCAAACGACTTCAGGGCAGGGCTCACCATTCGTTCGAGGGTTAACCGGCCAACAAGTACTTCATCTGGTAAACGGAGTGCGCTTCAACAACGCGACCTTCCGTCCCGGCGCCAACCAGTACACAGCTCTGCTCGATCATGACTTCGCCGATCGTGTTGAAGTTATTCATGGACCAGGTTCAACGCAGTACGGCTCAGACTCGCTGGGTGGCACGATCAATTTTCTGACTCGTTCACCGCAGGGTGCCGGAAGTTTCAGTCTTCATGGTCACGTTAACACCTACTTCGCGACCGCCGATCTGTCCGCGGGCTTGTCAACGACAATCACCGGCAGCTCTGACAATTGGGGTTTTCTGTTCGGCGCTTCCGGCCGGCGCACTCAGGATTTGCGGACTGGCGACGGCCTCGATTCCCACTCGGTGGTCACACGTCTGCTTGGTATCTCCTCGAAGTTCCTGGGCGACAGGTTACAGGACACTGCTTACAGTCAATACAACGCGAATGCGAAGGTTCAATTCAGGGCTTCAGACGCCGACGTAGTCTCGTTCGAATATCTGAGAGGCACGCAACTCGGTTTGCGTCGTTACGATCAGCTCAATGGCGGCATCGGCAACCTGCTCAACAGTTTCGATCCGCAGGTGCTCGACTTCTTCACCGCCCGTTACGATCGGATCGGCGCTGGTCCATTCGAGTCGATCTCGACAATCTTTTCCTACAACGGCCAACGCGACGATCGTCGCTCGCAAAGCATCAACAACGCCCAGGGACTGCGCTCGCGCATTAGTGACGAGTTTAATCTGACGCGGTCGTTTGGTTATCAGGCGCAGGCCAGCACGCGCGTGAAGCGTAGTCATTCGCTGACGTTTGGCGCAGAGTTTTACGACGAACGGACGCGCTCGCGTAAACAGGATTTCAGTTTCAGCAACGCAACGCTCGGTTTCACTAACGTCGCCGATGTTCGCGCGCGCTTTCCGAATGGATCCACCTACCGAACACTTGGAATTTTCGCGCAGGATATTGCCTCGCTCGTGCCGCAGCGTTTGACTGCCCATGTTGGGCTTCGCTACAGCCTCTATAATTACAATCAATCGTCTGTCGATAATCCACTGGATGCCGCCGGCAGACCCACCGTGCCGGATGCCACGGAACAGTTTGACGACGTAACCTTCAACACCGGACTCACGTTCACCATCAACCGTCACCTGATTCTCACGGGTAATGTCAGTCGCGGTTTCCGCGCTCCTAACGTAAACGATTTTGCTTCCACTGGTCTTTCTGGTTTGGGCTTTGAAGTTTCGCCGGATGAGGGCGTGCGGTTGAGCGGCTCGACGGGCGCGCTTGATAGTTCCAGACGATTGACTGATGTGCGTCCGCTCGAGCCGATCAAAGCGGAGCAACTTTACAGTTATGAACTGTCAGTTCGGTTCGTCGGCTCGCGATTCAGTGGCAGCGTTGCCGCATTTGATTCCGAAGTCTCAAACCTGATTGAACGGCGCACACTGTTGTTGCCCGCAGGGTCGGTGGGCCAACTCGTGGGTGGCCAGCCGATCATCAGGCAAGAGGCTACCGGCGCCGTCTTTACGTCTTTGTCGAATTCAGCGGTTTTCGTTCGCACTAACGCCACGAAAGTTCGCTTGCGCGGCGTTGAAGGCAGCATGGCGGTGAAACTCCGCGGCGACCTTGCGCTGAACGCAAATGCTTTTTACGTGCGCGGCAAAGATTTACGCAGTGGCCTGCCGCCCAGCCTTGAAAATGGTATTCCACCGGCGACAGGTTTTGTCGGTGTTAAGTGGGAACGTGCGGGCTCGCCATTATGGCTTGAACTCTATTCAAACTTCGCAGCGCCGCAGCGTCGTTTCTCTGATAACGACATCTCACAGGCTCGCATCGGTGGGCTGCGGACGCGCGAAGAGATCGCTGGATTTTTCAATGGTGGCGCCGTTGCGCGCGGGTTAGTGCGCAACGGCATTCTTGTTCCGACCGGCGAAACCCTGGCCCAGGTACAGTTGCGCGTTCTTGGGCCAGGCCTGCAACCTAACGCGCTGTTCAATAAGAATCCGGGATTTGCGCTGTTGAATCTGCGCGGCGGATTCAGGATCGGCGAGCGTTCGGCAGTCACATTAATCCTCGAAAATATTTTCGACCGGAACTACCGCACGATGGGCTCTGGTGTCGATGGCCCAGGAATCAACGCGGCGGTGCGGTATTCCTTCAGTTTCTAGAATCCCTGAGGAGTTAGAGATGAAATATTTATTGACGACATTTTTGCCGTTATTCCTCGCTGCCACGATCTCAATGACTACTTACAACAACGCTGTCAGCGGATCACAAACGGCCACACCGGAAGCGAACGACATCGCACTCAATCTCAACGCAACCGGCGACCTGCCAGGCATGAACACGATCACGTTGCAACGAAATGGTTTGAATGTGACCGGTGGCAGTTGGCGTTTGAAGGTGCTTCCGCAGAACGCCGGCGCGTCGTCGAATGAACGTGGGGAACTGGTGGGAACGATCAGCAATGGCACGCTGACGCTTACAGCGGAAGGCAACGTGGCATCAGCCTCAGGTGTACAGGTAACGATCCAAAGCGGCACCGGTGAATTTGCCGCGGTAACCTCCGGCACCGCAACCATCACGATCACAGCAGACGCAGAAACGCCTTCGCAGCTAAATGGCACGCTCGTACTGAACTTCTGAGTTACACAATTATGAAGCCCAAACTACTACTCGTCGGCGCGTTTGTGCTCTGCGCTCCCATTTGTTCCGCACAAGTGCCTGCGAAGAAAACTGAACTGACTGTCGGAGATCGCGAAGCGTGGCACAAGGTCTTGCGCTGGCCCATCGAGTTTGAAAACCAGTGGCGACGCTCACGAACCAACAACGATCTCAGGCAAAGTGGCCTCGCGTTTCACAACCTGGGCCAGGGAAATTTTCTTGTTGTGATCGAGGTGCATGAAAGTTATTACCAGCCACGCTCTCTCTTCATGCACTACTCCGAGTCAGGTAAAACACAACCCCGCCTGCTGAAGCTCACGACTTACGAAGGCGATGTGAACAAGGTCTCGACGAAGCTGTTAGTCGAGGTTGAAGGCATTCCAACGTTTGATGCGGCAAAGAAACAACTTATTTTTCACACCCACGGTCGAGGTACTGAGGACTGCGGCTCGCTGGTGAAATACCGAATCACGCCCACACGCGCCATTCCCACGGAAGCGCGCGTGCACCCCTGTTTTGATGATTATTCGCTGGGCATTACCGATCCCATGCGCTGGCACAAAGTTAAGCGTCTCTAAACCACAGCTTACAGACCAGGAAAGGACACCATCATGTTAGGAAGAAGTACCACCGGTAGTTACTACTCTATTCGGCAACGAGCTATCGCAATGTTGTTGGTGTTCAGCCTGTGGCTGCAAGTTGTTACACCGCCAGTGATGGCAGCCCCGGCTGGACCATCGCCGCTCGCGAACATGATGACCAAAGCGTCTGGTGGCGCCCGCGGAATATTAGCGAACCTGGCGCTGGTGGAGCAGAGCGTGATGTCAATTCTGCGCGCGATGTTTACGCCGCAGGATCCCTACATCGTTGTGCTGACTCAGGTCACCGGGGAGTTTAAAGACTACGTGGGACTCGACTATCACCACTCGAGTCGGAAGATGTTGCTGTCAGCGAATTCGCCCGCTGGTCAGCCGAACAATTTCGAAACAGTAGCGGCGAACGGGACTCGAGCGACGTTCTCGAATGTGGCTGGGTTAACCGGAGAGTTGTTGATTGCGACCAGCCGTGATGAAGGACAGGGAATGAGTCGCGGCGGTTTTCCGGCAGGAGAGTTGTTCACGAGCACCCCGGCGGCGGGTGTGATCGCGCGTGTGAGTGCATCGGGCGCTACAGTGCAGAACCCGTGGGTGACGTTGCCGGGTGAAACAGGCGCGATTGGTGGCTTGTACCTGGATCGAACCGGCGTGTACGGAGGCGATCTGCTGGCAGTAACGACGACCGGCAATGTATGGCGCGTTAAGTCCACGGCGCAATCGACGAAGGTGGCGGGGCTCAGCACGCCATTAGCAGGTGTGACGAGTGTGCCCGAGGATCCCGATCGTTATGGACCATGGTCTGGAAAGATACTGGTGGGTGCGAAAAACCTGTCGCAGATCTATGCGATCGACTTAAACGGGGTGGCGACTTCGTTGCCATTGGACGTGCAACCGCAGGACGTCGATTTGGTTGCGGCGCAGGAGAACTTCTATGCGGTGGACACAGTTAGCCGAAAAGTTTGGGGGGCGAGTGATGGCGCGTTTGCGGGGATCATCGGCGACATCCTGGTAACGCAGCAGTCGCCGGGAGTGATCAAGCGTTTGACCTGGGATGGCGTGCAGTTTGTGGCGTCACAGTTGGCGACCGCGACGCAGTTCAAGCAGGTGGCGTTTGCGCCGGCCGGGATCAATCCGATTCCGGCAGTAAAGCAGTTGAACGAAAAGCTAGCGGTGGTGCGACACGGTGCGACACTGTTGAATAGCGGGCGTGTGGAAGGTTCGCTGTGGCAGTTGTTGGGGGAAGACGTAGTGCTGGATGGCACAGACACGATCACGACGGACCTGCTGGTGCCGGGCACACCCCTCGTGCTGCACAGTCCACCGGCTTCATATGGTGGGACGCTGGCCGGCACACAGAACACGGAGCCGTCGAACTACTCGATCGAGATCAAAGGCAGCTCGCAGTTGCGGCACGTAGTTACGCGCACCAATCCAATTACGCTGGAGAATGTTAGTCCACCACCAGCGCCGGCCGGTACGCATGATGTCTCGATCACTAACACCGGCGGAACGATCGGTGATCCTGCGACGCTGCGGAACCTGAGTATCTCGGGCCATGCGGGGACGATAGCTGTACCTCCTGGGACGTACGGCACGTTCAGTGTGTCGGGCCGGAATGTACTTGCTTTCGGCGTTGCTAATTCAACAACACCGACGGTCTACAACCTTGAGGAGTTGACGCTAACTGGCAGCAGTGAGTTGCGCGTGGTTGGGCCAATCGTATTGACGGTTAAGAACCGGGTGACGCTGAGTGGCTCGACGTTGGGCGCAGCGGACAACCCGAAACGCTTGCTGCTGAAGATCGCGACGCCTAACTGGGATCCGGAACCGGCGCTGAAGGTGACCGGTAGAGCCGTGCTGTACGGCATCGTGCGAGCGCCGAACGGCGCTATCAAGATCGAGGGCTCGGGCCGAGTGCGTGGCACCGTTTCCTGCGACTACCTGATAGTAAGCGGCAACGGTGTGCTTCAGATCACAGAGTCGGATCTGACGCCACCGCCGGTGAATCGCCCGCCAATAGTAGACGCGGGCGGCGATCAATCCATAACTCTGCCCACAAATCAGGTGAGTCTTAACGGCACCGCCACTGATGACGGTTTGCCGCAGGGCAGTGTGCTGACACTGGCATGGTCGAAGGTGAGTGGACCAGGGACGGTGACGTTTAGCGCGCCGACGCAAGCGATCGGCACGGCGACATTCTCGACGGCGGGCACGTATGTGTTGAAACTGACGGCGTCAGATGGGCAGTTGAGCGCCAACGATACGTTGACGGTGACGGTGAAACCAGGCAACAGCCCGCCGACGGTTAATGCTGGACCAGATCAAACAATCGAGCTTCCTAATCTGGCACAGCTCAATGGTGTAATCACAGACGACGGGAGGCCGCAGGGCGCGACCGTAACGTCCACCTGGAGCGTTGTGAGCGGCCCGGGGCCGGTGGTCTTTGGCAATCCCAATGCGCGGGTGACGACGGCTTCATTTACGAACCCGGGACCCTACGTTTTACGACTGACAGCCAATGACACTCAGCTTTCCGCCTCGGATGATCTCCAAGTGAACGTGCTGCTGAACCAGGGACCGACGGCGAATGCCGGTCCAGATCAAAATATTACGCTCCCTGGTGCCGCGCAGCTTAACGGCATAGCGACAGACGACGGTCTGCCACTTGGTTCGACGTTAACAACTCTCTGGAGCCAGGTGAGCGGGCCGGGTGCCGTGGTCTTCCCGGATGCAACAGTTGTGAATGCAATCGCGATCTTCAATGTGCCTGGCACATACGTGCTGCGATTGACTGCCTCTGACGGAAAGCTGAGCGCCAGCGATGAAATGACCGTCGTAGTGCAGCCGAAGCCATTCGCGGAGCGCACCTACACGTTGGATCCCGACTTCGATGAGGGAACTCTGTTCAACGTGAATCACGAACTGTCGAATCAGTTACAACTGGACAACACGGCGCGCGAGTTTGACTTCCTCTGGGTAGCAGTATCTTCCAAGGGCACTATCGTGAAGATCGATACCAAGACCGGACAGGTCCTTGGCGAATACTTCACCTCGCCTGCGAACCAGCCAAAAAATCCATCTCGCACAACCGTCGACCTCAACGGCAACGTGTGGGCGACAAACCGCGATGGCAACAGCGTGGTCCATATCGGTCTGGTGGAGAACGGCCAGTGTAAGGATCGCAACGGTAATGGTCTGATTGAGACTTCGACTGGCTTCAACGACATCAAGCCGTGGCCCAACACGGGTGGCGTGGACACGCCTGGCGGCGTCACGACGGCGGCGGACGAGTGCATCATTCATTACACGAGGGTTAATTCATTCGGCACTCGCCATGTGTCAGTTAACAAGGACAACGACATCTGGGTGAGTGGCACCAGCGGCCGGCGCTTTGATCTGCTGGATGGGGTTACAGGCCAGATCAAACGCGTCGAGCCGACTGTTGGCTTCGGCGGTTATGGTGGCTTGATCGATCCGAATGGCGTGATCTGGTCGTCAAACCCGCTGCTGCGGTGGGATACCAGCAAACCGTTGACAGGACCAAACGGAACAAACTGGAGAGGGTACAACCATGGAAGCTATGGCCTTTGTATCGACAGCCACGGCAACGTTTGGAATACGTCGTTTAATGGTGGTGGAGTCAGAAAGTTTGCACCAGACGGCACATTGCTGGGCACCTTCTTCATGGGCAGTGCGTTAGCTCAGGGCTGTGTGGTTGATAAAAACGATCATGTCTGGATAGCACACTCGCTCAATACCAACACAGTGGGTCATTTGAAAAATGATGGCTCGCTCGTCGGTGTGATAACCGTAGGTAGTGGTCCAACGGGCGTTGCAGTTGATGGTTCCGGAAAGATCTGGTCCACAAATCACAACAGCCGCACCGTTTCGCGTATCGATCCAAATCTGGGTCCACTCGGACCTGACGGTGTGACTCGCGTCGGGGCAGTCGACTTTACGACTCCGAATCTGGGTGGAAATCTTTACAACTACAGCGATATGACCGGGAGTACTCTGTCTGGTATTCCAAATACCGGAACATGGTCCACCGTCTTTGACAGCCAGATTGTCGGTGCTGAATGGGGTCGCATAGGTTGGACGGCACGAGTGTGTGGTGATGCATCGCTGACGGTCACAGTAGCGAGCAGTACGAACGGCACCACGTTCGGAGCGGCTGAAGCCGTTACGAACGGAGCGGATCCGAGTGTGGCCAACGGCCGCTTCCTGCGCATCACCGTCAACTTCAAGCGTTCGGCCAGTGGTGAGTCGCCGGTACTCCACGACCTCAGTGTCGGCACCAGCGGCTTCAACCTGCCCGTAGTGTCAAACGAGAGTCCTACCGTCTTCGCAGGCGGCGATCAAACCGTAACTCTGCCGGATGTAGCGAAACTCAGCGGCAACTCCTGCGACGACGGATTCCCACGCGGATCCTCACTGGCACTCACCTGGTCCAAGGTAAGTGGACCGGGTGATGTTGCCTTTACGAAACCCGACTCGCCAGTGACCAATGCCACCTTCACGGTTGCCGGTGATTACGTGTTGCGTCTGACGGCAAGCGATTCACAACATACGGTGAGCGATGACGTGACGGTCACGGCACTGCCGGCGAATTCCGCGCCTATCGTCAATGCCGGAGCCGACCAGACGATCACGCTTCCGAATACTGCCAGCTTGACTGGCACAGTAGCCGACGACGGTCTCCCGGCGGGCGCCATCGTGAACAAGTTCTGGACCCAGGTGAGTGGGCCAGGTTCTGTCACTTTCAACGAAATAAACAACCCTGTAACGAGAGCAGTCTTCTCGGCGCCGGGTACTTACATCTTGCGTCTCTCGGCTAACGATACGCATCGCCTCGGGAGCGACGACGTTCAGATCATTGTGAACGCCCAGCCGGCGCTTGCGGGTGCAACCTTGCAACTGGTGGCTGTGACGCCTGGTCCATACGTGACCGGCACGCTGCAATCAGTGCGCGCTACGTTGCGCAATTCTGCCGGCACCCCGTTGGCTAACTTCGGTGTGGAGTGGACAGTTAGTGGACCAAACGCAACAACCGGCAGCGCGGTGACCAACACTTCAGGTATTGCGACGTTCAGTTATACAGGCACAAATCCAGGCACTGACACTGTCACTGCGCTGGTGCGTAGCACTGCTACAGCGAACATCAACGGTACACCAGCAGTGCCTATGGTGTGGACCCTCACACCGCAATCACCTGTAACGCAAGGCCACATCGGCGGGCCGCTGAACAATGCTTCAGTAACCGGAAGTGTGCCTATCACGGTCGGCGCGGGCGTGACGTTAACCAATGCGAAGGTTGAGTACTGGCCGGCTACGAACCCTGCGGCTGTAACAACCCTCGTCCAAAACGCTGGAGGTGGTCCAGGTACGACACTGGCCAGTCTCGATACGACGGTCCTGGCCAATGGCAATTACATCATTCGTCTCACGGCAACCAACAACGGTCAGGAACAGATCAGCCAGGTGACGATCACCGTCACCGGTGAGCTCAAACCCGGTCGCGTGACTTTGTCGGTCACTGACTTAACAGTTCCGCTATCGGGTCTTCCTATTACAATTGAAAGACAGTACGACAGTCTGGAACGCAACGTGATTGGTGACTTTGGTTATGGCTGGTCGTTGGAAGTTGCCGGACCACGGCTTGAAATCAATCCCGACCACGACGTCACGATCACTGAACCGGGAACCGGCCGGCGCGTGACCTTCCAATTCACGCCCGCGGCATTGCCGTTCCCGTTCAGCTTCCTGTACGTGCCTGCATACACACCCGAACCAGGTGTCTTCGGCAAACTGGCGTCGAACGGATGCAGTGCGCTTATCAGGTCAGGCACCAGTTTCTCATGTTTCCTGTCGCCGCTTGATCCTTCTTACAACCCGACCGCCTTCGCTTACACAGATCGTTATGGACGTGTGTACACGATGACTGCCGCAGGCAAGATGCACTCGATCAAGAACCTTGACGGCAACGTTTTGACCTTCGGTCCGAATGGAATTACGAGCAGCGCGGGCAATCTCACGGTTCCGTTTGTGCGCGACGCGCAAGGCCGCATAACACAGATTACGGATCCTGCGAATAAGGAATTTCACTACTTTTACGACGAACTGGGGGACCTAACGAGTGTCACGACACCGGATGTCCAGACGCCGCTCCAGTATCAGTACTTCCCAGGCCACTTCTTCATGATGGGTACAGACGCACGTGGTAATCCCGAGATGACCAACACGTATTTCCCGAATGGTCGCCTCGAAAGCACTACCGATGCGATCGGTCACGTCACCAGTTACACGTACGATCTCGTCAACAATATTACGACGACCATTCATCCCGAAAACTCGGGCACTACGATCCAACGGTTCGACGCGAACGGACTGTTGCTGAGCGAGACCGATCCACTAAATCGCACGACGAGCTACACCTACGATGCCAACCGCAACAAGCGGACGGAAACCGATGCGTCTAACAAAACGACCATCTATGACTATGATACGAACGGTTTCCTCAAATCGGTTACCGATCCACTCAATAAGACGATCAGCTATGTCAATAATCAGCACGGCATGCCGCTGACGATGACCAATCAACTGGGCAAGATCGGAACTCTTACCTATGACCAGAGCTTTAACCTTTCCAGCAGTTCGGACGAAATAGGCACGCAGTTCACTCTCTTGTGGGATGACCATGGCAATCCGCTGACTATGACCGATGGCAATGGGAAGGTGACGCGCTTCACCTACGATGCTTTCGGCAACCTCCTCTCCAGGACCGATCCGCTCGGGCACACCACCAGCTACACCTATGATGAGTTGGGGCGCGCGGTAACGATGACGGATGCACGGGGCATTAACCGGTTCGTCTACGATCCGCTCGGGCGACTGCTCTCGGTGAAGGATGCGTTGGAGAATGAGACGACGTACCGGTACGATGAAAATGGGAATCAAATCGAGGAAATCAATGCTCGGCAACAAATTACGCTACATGAATACGACCCCAAGAACCGCCTCGTAAAGACTACAAGACCTGACGGCACGATAGTCACATATACATATAACTTCCGCGATCAGAAGACGGCGGAGACGATCTCCCCGCCCGCGGCAGGTGGGCTTGGCGAATTCGAACCCCCACCGCAGGAGGGCCCGTCCGGGAATTTCCACACGATGGATTTACTCACCGCTGAGAGCAGTCGAACGACCTCGTACTTCTACGACGACGCGGGACAGTTGGTTAAAGTGACCTTCCCGGACACCAGTGAGGTCAACTTTACTTATGACGTACTCGGGCGCGTCGAGACGGCGAGCGACGAGCGAAGCAAGGTCTACAGGTACGAGTACGATCCAAACTGCGGGTGCTCGAACCGTATGACAAAGAACATCGATCCGTCCGGCGCTTTCTCACTTTTCGCCTACGATGCCGCAGGGCGTGTTATCTCGTTTATCGATGGCAACAATCGCGAAACGAAGTACGAATACGACGCTCGCGACCACTTAGTGAAGACGACGAACCCGGACAACACAACCGTCCTACACACCTATGACGGGATGGGACGGCGCAGTTCAACCACCGATCAGGAAGGGAGAATCACCAGATTCACCTACAATGACATTGGCAACATGGCGTCAGTCATCGAGCCAACCAACAAGATAACCGAGTTCAGTTGGGACGGACAAAACAACCTGCTGTCATCCACAGACAAGCTCGGTCGCGTTACGCGGTATGAATACGACGCGCTGAGTCGCTTGATCAAGAAGGTGCTCCCACTGGGGATGTCCGAGCTGTATACCTACGATGAGGTTGGTAATCTCGCAACAAAGCGGGACTTCAGAGGAAAGCAAACCAGCTATGCCTACGATCCGATGGACCGAATGACGACCAAGACTCCAGACCCCAGTCTGGGCGAGCCGGGTACAACATTCACCTACACGGAGACCGGACGTCGCAAAACGATGACGGACGCTTCGGGCATTACGACATACACGTACGATGTGCGTGATCGGCTGGTAATGAAGCAGACTCCACAAGGTACGTTAACGTACACCCACGATTTCGCGGGCAATCTCTTGACGATGCGGTCATTGAATCCCGGCGGTGTGTCAGTGGATTACGGGTATGATGATCTCAACCGCCTGGCGACCGTACTTGACAACAATTTTCCTGCCGGCGACAACACTTACACTTACGATGCCGTCGGAAATTTGAAGAGCGATGCACGACCCAATGGGGTCCGCTCGGACTACACTTACAATGCGACAAATCGAACAACGAATATGCTCGTTACGAAAGGCGGAGCAACGCAGGCCTCATATGCGTTTACTCACGACCGTACCGGCCGCCGCCTTTCTGTTACAGAACACGGTGGTCGCACCATAAATTACACTTACGACGACCTTTATCGATTGACGCGAGAAGCAGTGACCGGCTCGCCTGATCCATCGAAAAATGGAATTGTCGATTATTCCTACGATGCGGTGAGCAACCGCTTATCGCGCGTCTCGAGTTTGCCAGGTGTGCTGTCCGCCACTTCGAACTACGACGCTAATGATCGGCTGACGTCCGATAGTTACGACGCGAACGGCAACACGCGCAGTGCCAACGGTCTAACCTATAACTACGACTTCGAGGACCGCATCACGAGCGTGAATGGCAGCGCCGTGCGTATTACTTACGACGGGGACGGCAATCTTGCGTCCAAGACTGTCGGTGGTGTGAGAACGACGTATCTGGTCGACGACATGAACCCAACCGGTCTACCTCAAGTAGTCGAGGAACTGCATAACGGGTTGGTCGAACGCCAATACACCTACGGCAATATGATCATCGGTCAGCGACAGCTTATCGGTGGAACCTGGAAAAGCAGTTTCTACTCGTTCGACGGTCACGGGAGTGTGCGGCAGTTGACCAATGAGACGGGAGTGGTAACTGATACCTATACGTATGATGCATTCGGCAAATTGATTTCGGGCACAGGCACGACTCCCAACGTGCATCTCTACTCAGCGGAAAGGTTTGACGCCGACCTCGGCCTTTATCACCTGAGGGCCAGATACTACAACATGGATCGAGGCAGGTTCATGTCAGTTGACCCATTCCCGGGATACATCGAAGAGCCTGTCTCACTACATAAATACCTGTACGTCAACGCTGACCCAGTCAACTTCATTGATCCTTTAGGGCTGGCCTCAACCGTGGAGACTCCCACGATATGGAAGCAGATTGTCGCCCGCACTATCGCGTTCATACGCGCCCTGGGCCGAGCGATTCTCTGTCTCATGATTTATACATGTTCCTGGATCGCAAGCATCGCCGGATATCGAGCGTGGGCGACTGTGCGCTCATGGGCTCGTAGGTTTCGCCTCTCCTTCTGCGTTTGCAGGCTTACAAAGGCAACCAGAGGTTATCAACCACCGCAAATTAATCGTGATAGCAAGCCGACAGGTAATGACTTCAGGGACTTCCTGGCAATTCTCTACGAGATCCTGGGGAATGCCGTCGGAATTGAGGTTCCCTATGACACTCCTTACGGTGAGCGGAAGGTAGACATCGAACTTTCGAAGGATGGCAACAGGAGTGCTGTGGAGGCTAAGGTTAACGACTCAGATTACAACAAAAAACAGCGTATGAAGGATAACTGGCTGAATCGCAACGGCGACTACCCAACTCGAGAACGCCGGTTCTATCAGTGGAGATGCTTCAGGAAGTAACCGGTGGGAACAAAGCGTAAAGCATAAGGATGCCGCGTATACGACAGGGCGGGCTGCGGCATCCTGGCGAATGGGGAACTATCAATTGACCTCTAACGTTCGGCATCAGCGGCGCGCACATAACGCTAATGAAAAAAAGGCTTGCTAATTGCGCGTCCGCTGCATGCCATTCGTTAGGCGGCTGGTGCAAGCGACAACCTTACAGCCATGTGTGCCACAGTTCAGCAACCTTTGAATGTTCCTGAATCCCAGCTTTGATACCTTCAATAATTTTACCGGACGACGCTGAATCAAGTATCTGTCCGTTAGACGCAATAATCATATCTCCGACAACGCGGAATCGCCCACTCTTTGTATAACGCTCGAAAGGCTGGATAACCGTCAACGGATTCAGCAGGCCTTCGGCCCAGAAATCGACGACGAGCACGTCTGGCGCCTCCCCGCCCTCCTCACTACGAAGCGCACCTTCACGAGCGAAGGCCCAAGCCTCAGCATCTTTTTCCTCAGCCATCACGCGCTTGCCTTCGCTGATGGCTTCCTCTTGGGTCTCAGCCTCAAACCGCAGCAACTCGCGCTGTCCCTTGCGCTCGACAACAGCCAACGGGCATAGAAGCTCGGATTCCAGCAGATCCGAAACGCTCCAAGTGGCATGAGCGAGCGTGAAGCCACCTAGCGCAAGCGCATGATGGGGAATATCTTCCATAACAAAGTCCCTCGGTAAGCCGCGTGACGTCATTCTTATACGGCGTTTAGGTTATGAATACCGACTATTTGGTGTCAACCACAGAGTCCGCACGCGCGCTGTAAGTGATGAACGGCATCTTCAATAGACCCCTTAACGTCTGCCTTTCCTTAACATCGAACCCGTCAAGCCCATAGTTGAGTCTGCGAAGGTCTGTGGCGCTCGTGTAAGTGCAGAAGAGTCTGTCCCAGAGAGAAAAGATGTTGGAATAGTTTGAATCAGTTTCTCTCTGGTCGCGTGAGTGATGCACCTTGTGCATATTTGGAGTGACTATCAAGAGACGCAAGAACCAATCGACTCGAAGGTTCAGTCTGATATTGGCGTGTTCCAGTTCTGCGTTGAGGCCAGAGACGATTAAGTACACGATGACGATCCAGAGCGGGATTCCAAACACGATTATTACTGCTAACTGCCAGAGTATTCGCCAAACAGTTTCGCCTGGGTGTTGACGAAAGGCTGTGGTTACATCAACTGCGTTCTCAGAGTGATGGACGCGATGAAACTGCCAACCAAGCCATGATTTGTGCAACAGAACGTGCGCGAAGTAAGCGAAGAGATCCAGCGCCAGCACACCAAAGATGATCTGGGCCCAGGACGACACACTCAGGAAGGGGAATAGCCCGATTCCATTTCGAACGGAAAAGTCAGCCAGATAGGCTGAAGAAAAAGAGAGGCTCAGATTGGTGATCACAAGCATCAGCATCAAGGCTACGTTCGGCATCGCATGTCGCACTCGACTGTTGCGAAACTTGTAAAGTGGAATGATCGACTCCAACGCCCAAAGGATTCCACACAATGCAATCAGCATTGCTAATCGCGCTTCGTCTGTCAGTACAACTTGCATGACTCTCAACTCCAATTTTATTGGGCGTGTTTCCGCTACTTTCCACTACCGGCTGCTTCCACTCTTCGATTCACTTCATCCCAATTCACGTTTTGCATGAAAGCATCGACATATTTCGCGGCAGCCGCTCCGTAGTCCATGTGGTAAGCGTGTTCGTACATGTCGAGCACCAACAAGGGATAGCCCAGCGGAGCGTTATGCATGTGGTCCCAAGCCCAGTAGTTGTGAACTTCGCCGGTGTGCAGGTTGTAAGAAAGAATTGTCCAGCCCGAACCGCCGCCGAGCGCGTTAGCGGTCTTCTTAAACTCTGCTTCCCACTGCTCATAACTTCCAAACCACTGCTTGATCAGATCAAGCGCCTTGCCACTCGCTTTGCCATCACCGCCAAGGTTGGCGAAATAGTTTTCGTGCAGCACAACTGAACCTGTGCGGACCAGCTCTTCACGTTTCAGATCGCCATAGATATAAGGCGGCAGATCCTTGTCCGGCAGCATCGCGGCAAGTCGTTGCTCGATCGTGTTCAGTGCTTTCACCGCACCGCCATAGTTGTTTTCCCAGTGTGAGCGGATCAGCTTTTCAGACAGACCTTTGAGCTTCGCCGGATCAAAGGGTAGCGGTTTCGGTGTGTGTTGCCCCTGGAAAGCTTTCGGCACAGGACCAGTGGATTGTCCGCTAGCTCCGTCCGCACTTAAGAACCCTGCGACCGCCAAACTCGCGCTGCCGGTTGCCAGCGTCGAAATCAATTTTCGGCGTGATACTGCTTTCATTTTTTCAATCTGCCTCTCTGGTCTATAACAAGTTATTCGTATCGAAGTGCCACCAGTGGATCGACTTTCGTGGCACGTCGTGCCGGAAGAAAGCAAGCCAACAATGCGACGACGATCAAAACGACAGCGGAAATGCCAAAGGTCATTAGATCGTTGGGCGCTACCGCAAACAAGAGGCTCCTCATTAAACGTGTGACCGCGATCGCTCCAACAAACCCGATCGCTACACCTACCAGCGTCAATTTCATTCCTTGACCCATCATCAAACGCAGGATGTGTCGAGGTGTTGCGCCGAGCGCGAGACGAATCCCAATTTCTCTCGTTCGTTGCGAGACTAAATAGGCGATCACCGCATATAGACCCGCGGCAGCCAGCAGCAATGCCGTTGCCGCAAAGATTCCTAGCAACTCCATATTGAATCTGCGCGCGGCCACAGACGCGGCGAACAGTTGCCGCATTGGCCTGACCCCGGCTGTCGCGACATCCACGTCCACGTTGCGAAGTTCTCCACGCACCGTTGACGCAAGTGCCTCAGGTTCTATTCCGGTGCGGACGACCAGGCTAAGATTATTTGCCATGAACGGCACCGCAGATTTTGGAGCTTGTGGAATGGGTCCGTAGAGTGTCGGCATCGGTTCGTCAATCAAGCCCATGTGCTTGACGTCTGCGACGACGCCGACGACTTCGTAGTCTCGCGCGGGATTTCCGTCACCCATGTTTATAAGTACATGCGCACCCAAAGGATCATCAGCGCCGAAGTATTGACGCTGCAGCGCTTGATCGATGATGATGACGCCCGCCACGTGCTCGTTGTCACTACCAGTAATGTCGCGTCCACGCACAATCGGGATCTTCATTGTTTCAAAATAGCCTGGTCCAACCCAGCGATGCTGCGCGAATGGTGTTTCAGTTGGGTCGACTGGAGCGCGACCGGCTATCGTGAATGTGGTCCGCGCGATCAGTCCACTGAGCGGCAGTGCACTGGCTGCGCTAACCCCTTCTACTCCAGGCATCCCAACAATGCGCGTCTCAATCTTGTCGTAAAAAGTCTTGACCGACGCGGCGTTTGAGTATCGCGCGGCGGGTAAAGACAAACGCACGGCCAGAACATTGTTAGCGTCGAAGCCCGGATTAACTCCGCGAAGCCGCCCGAAACTTTTTAACAGCAAGCCGGCTGCGACCAGCAACATCAATGAAAGGGCAATCTCGCTCACAATGAGGACGCTGCGAATACGATTTCGGGTTTGGCCTATTGCATCGCGACCACCTTCCTTCAGATCAGAGTTGAGATCGCTTCGCGTGTGCTGAATAGCTGGTGCGAGGCCCAAAGCGAGTCCTGCAAACAAGGTGACAAGCAGCGAAAAGAGAAGTACACGACCGTCGATACTCACGGCCGAGGCGCGCGGGAAATCCGCAGGACTCACTGCCAACAATAGATCCTTGGCCCAGAAGGAGAGCAGCAACCCTAAGCCGCCCCCCAAAACTGCGAGCAACATGCTCTCGGTTAGGACCTGACGAATCAACGCTTTGCGCTTGGCTCCCAATGCGGAACGGATCGCCATCTCTTTATGTCGTAATGCCGCCCGGGCCAACTGAAAGCTCGCAAGATTGGCGCAGGCAATCAGCAACACCACAATCACTGCAGCAAGAATCAACCAAAGTCCTTCGCGATAACCACCGACAACCTCATCCTGCAACATCAATACGCGAGGTGATGCGATATTCCCATTCTCATCTGGGTAAAGATCACGCAGACGATTACTAATTGCGCCAAGATCGGCTTCAGCCTGAGCTGGAGTAACTGCCGGTTTGAGCCGTGCTACTAGTCGTAGAAAATTTGAGCCGCGTTCGGTCCGGCGTGGATCCTGATCCATCCTCAAGGGGACCATGATCTCGGTCTCGGCATTGGGAATGACGAAGCGCTGGGGCAAGACTCCGACTATTGTGTACGAGTCATTATTGAGCGTAAGCGTTTGCCCAAGCACGTCGCTTGTTCCGCCGAACCGTCTTTGCCATAACGCATAGCTCAGCATGACAACGCGAGTGTTGTTTGGATTGTCATCGTCAGGCACTAGTGTGCGCCCTGCGGCGGCTTCGACTCCCAACATCTGCATTGCGTTAGCAGCCATTCGCACTCCCTGCAAACGTTCAGCGTCGCCTTGTCCGGTCAGGTTCGCGGGCCAAATCCCGAATGGTGCAACTTCGGCAAGGGTCTGGTTTTGGTCGCGTGTATCGATGAAATTCGGAATCGAGAAAAACGCGCGACTGACGGTTTTGCGTTGTGCCCAAATCCATACCAACTGATCTGGCTCCTTGAAAGACAAGGGCTTCAAAATCACAGCGTTTACGATGCTGAATATCGAGCTGTTAGCAGCGATCGCTACGGCCAACACCAACACCACGAGTAGTGAAAATGCGGGCCGTTTGCGTAGTGAACGAACAGAGTAGCGAATGTCTCTAAGCAAGCCTTCCATAATCATGACCTCCTCCGGGCATTAGCCGATCAGATCTATTGTGGTACCGGCGCCTTGCTGTCTTGCTTTTTCATAGACTAGAGCCGCGGTAACCACGTCCTGTAGCGCCATCCCCGTAGAATCGAAAACAATGATTTCGTCGTTCGATGTGCGTCCGGGTTTGGTGCCGGCGACTACTTCGCCGAGTTCTGCATGCACCTGATCTTTCGTCATTACCTTTTGATCAAGAGCGTGATGAAGTTCGCCAATGGTTGCGCACTGTTCCGCAACGTCGGCGACGACTTTGCTCTCTGCAAGCAAGGTTGGATCAAGCTCCTGCTTGTCTTCGTTATCCGCTCCCACCGCGGCGATAAACGTCCCAGGAGCGATATGTTCTCGCCTTAAGTAGAACTGTCTTGATGGGGTGCAGGTCACGCAGATGTCACTCTGAAGCGCAGCGCCCTCGAGTTGGTCCACGGCTTTGATCGCGATTGCCAGTTCCGTCGATAAATCATGAGCAAACTTCTCAGATCGCATTGAGTCGACGTCGTAAGCAAAGACTTGCTCAAGTGGGAACAAACGCATGAGCGCGCGCAGTGAAGCGCGACCTTGAATGCCGCAACCACAGATCGTGAGCGTTTTGGATTCAGGACGAGCGAGGTATCTGGCGGCCACCGCCGTAGCTGCGGCCGTGCGCTGGCAGGTGATCTCAGTTGAATCCATGACGGCAAGGGGATATCCGTTACCGGCATCCGAGAGCACAATGACTCCCTGAATCGTTGGCAGGCCAAGTCTCTTGGGATTTTGAGGGAAGTTCGCATTGATCTTGGCTGCGAAGTATGGACGGTCAAGTTGCAGCACGCCGGCCTTGATATGAAAGCCGCCGTCGTGCGCGTGTACTCCTAAGACTCCGGGAGCTTGTGTCTTACCTTCTCCGTGCAGTCTGAAAACATGCTCGACAGCATCCGTGCATTCTTCAATGGAAAGAAGCGCTGCCACATCACGTCGTGTGAGGATGAGTGTCCCACAGTTCATAAAGCCGCCTTCCCGTTTACGAAATCATCCAGACAATCACCGGGTAAAGTCTCCACTGGCTCAACTGCTTTGCGGAAGATTCTTGCGCCGGAAGAGCCTTTCAAGATCATCGTGCCTTTCTCAACTCGCACAATCGCGCCCTCGCGCAAGCCAAATACGGGTGTGTCGTTCTCCTCGAGGAATTGGTTGATTCGCTGTTCCTGGGTTTCACCCATGTGAGTGGAATTGGGATCTGGATCTTGAAAGTGCGGACTGATCTGAAAGGGAACAATGCCGAGGGCATCGAACGATGGGGGTTGGACGATAGGCATGTCCTTAGTGGTTTTTATCGTCGGACCAGCGACATTGGAACCAGCGCTGGAGCCGATGTAAGGCATTCCGTTTTGGACTCGCTCGCGGATGGTGGTAAGCGCGTCATTGTCGTAAAGCGCTTTTA
The DNA here is from genome assembly GCA_963728575.1 of uncultured Acidobacteriota bacterium. GTDB lineage: Bacteria > Acidobacteriota > Blastocatellia > Pyrinomonadales > Pyrinomonadaceae > PSRF01. The sequence continues at coordinate 174,461 of CAVSKT010000009.1, read as the reverse complement.
GCAATCTGAAGGTGTTGCCGCCGCCAATGAAGATTGATTCCGCATTGCTTAATGCTTGCTGCGGCTCGCCTGCTGTATGAATCGACTCAAGCGAGTAGCCCATTTCCTCAAAACGTTTTTGGACCATTGAAGCGTACGCATCGCGGTCGTATAGCGCGTACGGAACAAAGAGAACACTCGTCACACCGCGCAAGAAGCTCCGAATTTCGCTTTCGGCGTGATCGAGATATCCGCTGCCGTGCAGAGTTGAGTTACTAATCAATAGCACTCGCTCGTGGCCGCTTCTATTCTTCATCTTGCGTTCCTAACTGGCGTAACTTTCCTCGACAGTCATGATAAAGACCACGGTTCCAACCAGTCCGATCAACCCGGCCGTAACGAAAGGTACTTGCGGCGCGATGTTCCAGAGCAACCCGCCAATCGCCGCCGCTGGAGTGATTGAAAGACTACGAACGAGATAGTAGAGGCCGACAGATCTCGCTCGAATGTTGTCGTGAGCAAGATCCACGATCATCGCTTTTCGTGAAGGCTCGCCAATCTCTCGCAGACCGCCGATCACGTAAGCGACGATCAACCACGCGAAATTTGAAGCGAAAATAATTGCGAGGGGAAACAGGGCAAAACTCAAAAATGTCAGAATCACGAAAGGCTTGCGTCCAATTCGATCCGCAATCCTTCCTGCCGGAATGTAAACCAGAATCGACGTGATCATCTGAATGGCGATGAGAGTTCCGTAAGCCGCGAGTGTGACACCGTGAATGTTGGTCACATAGAGAATGGCAAGCACACCCGTCATACCTTCGCAGGTGCGAATGATGATGTCGGAGATTAGCAACCGCTTCAGTACGCCATGAAATGAGCGCCAAACGCCCCGCATGTTGATCGCATGTGGCCGCGCGTTTGACGTTCTGATTTTGAGTACCAGTACGAGCGTCACTGCTGCTAAAGCGAGTGTGATCAGGAGACCAGCGTGGATACCGTTGACCAAGCCCATCGAGGCAATCAAAGTCCCGCCAATGATCGGCGCGATCACTATTGGCACACGTTTTAAGATCGATTGCAGAGTAAAGCCCATTGCTCGTCGTTCGCGGGGCAATGAATCGCCGATCACGGCAAAGATTGCAGGAGACGCCATGCTTTGCCAGGCCATCACCAAGGCGAGACCGACAAACAAGAAAGGCCACGAAGTACTGAAGAGGTAAACGAGGTAACCGAGCGAGGCGAGTGCGATGAAGATCAGGAAAGCTCGGCGTCGCCCAAAACGATCGGCAACAAAGCCTCCGGGATACTGGTAGCATGCGTCGAAAAAATCCCCTGCTGTGCCAAAGAGACCGATGATTGGCGTGGTCGCACCAAGCGCTTCAAGATATTTAGGTAGAAACTTTTTCCATAACTCTTCACCGAACCCGAGAAGGAAGACTGCTGCTGACGCAATCGTGACGTTGTGTTCGAGAGCGAGGTAGTCAGCGGCTCGCCCACGCCAACCTGAGTTTCGATCTGTCAGCACTGCTTCCTTCATGAACTCGGCCAAAATCCTTTCGCGACCGCATACAAGACCCCGCCCGTTATAGCTCCCAATGCAACTTTAGCTACGTCAACCTTCAATACCGTGATGACCAGAAAAGCGATTAACGCAATGACGACGGTTGGTACATCCAGCAACGCGGCAGGAAGAAGTTCGAGTGATACGACAATGATCACACCGACGACGGCGGCGCTTGCGCCGGCAAGGAAAGCCTGGATGAAGCGGTTGTCGCGAACCTTCTCGTCGTAGCGTGCGCCCGCAAGGACAAATACAAACGAGGGCAGAAAAACAAAGAAGGTAGCGATGATCGCGCCCGTAACTCCGCCGGCAAGAAAACCAACAAACGTTGCGAACAGCATGAATGGACCAGGTGTCGCCACACTCAGAGCAACACCATCGAGTAATTGACTGCTTGTCAACCATTGATGCTGTTCAACCGCCCCGTGCTCAAGAAACGCAACCGAGGCGTAAGCGCCGCCAAAACTGAATAAGCCGGTTTTCAAGAACAACCAGCTCATCTGAAACCAACGTGAGTTCGCAAACGGGAAAAATGAGATAAAGGCGCCGATCGCCGGCAACGTGGCTTTCGCCTTCCATAACCTGGGCCAACCTTCCGCGATCAGGAGATTGACTATTCCAGCTAAGAGTAGGATCAAAAGGAAATTGATCCCTGCGAATTTCAGTCCCACAAATGCGGCTATCAAAAGGAATGCGAGAAAGGAGTTTCTAATCGAAGCACGACCAAGTTTGAGAATACCGGCCGCAATAATGCCGAGGACCGCCGGTTTCAAAATGTAGAGCGCGTCATTGACTTGCGGCAGCCCACTGTAAGCGACGTAAATCCAGCTCAGCGCGATCATTATTAACGCGCCTGGCAGAATGAACGTTAGACCGGCAAGGATTCCGCCGACCAACTTCTTTTTCAGATAGCCAACGTAAATGGCTAACTGCAACGCCTCCGGTCCAGGCAACATGTGACAGAAGGCCATGATCCTCACGAACCGATCGTCCGAGAGCCAGTGACGTCGCTCCACCATGTGGTTGTACATCATCGTGATCTGCGCCACTGGACCACCGATGTTGATAAAGCCAAGCGTTAGAAAGTAGAGAAACACTTCTCGCCAGGACGGCATTTGATCACCGTTGTCTTGTGCCGCAGGCTTACTTTTTGGAGCGCTTTCCATTTCGTTTTGTCTTGCGTCCCGGTTTCACAGCATCCTTGCTCAACAATGCGTGGAGCCCGTCAAAAACGACGCCAGTCTGTTGTATTAACTTCCGATCGTCACGGAGCACCTTACTGAGTCCGTCAATAATCGCGTTCAGTCCCGCAGCCTCGAGACGGTGAAACTTGTCGTCTTTCAAATCGATGTCGTGAACGATCTCAGCGATCTCGCGCAGGCCTTTGTTTTCACTGAGTCCGAACCGCTTCAGCATCGTCTCGAACGTGCAGTCTTCCCCGTGATGAGTGAACTCAGCTCCAAACATATCAAAGGGAATTGCGCCTTCAATCGTTTCGCCGTCGGCGACGAAATAGAAGCGCGGACGCTTATCGATGAACTGTTTAATTAGCCAGGCGGAGGCAAGCCGGTCGATGTGGAGATTTCGGCGGGTCACCCAACGCTGGCCTTGATACTTTGCAACGTCGAGCTTCCCAACCAGCGTTTGGGAAGATGCTGTCTTTGCCTTGGGACCTTGGGCCGCTCGAAGCTCCTTTTGACATCGCTCGTAAGCGGCGAACGCAGCCGCACGTCCTGTCGCAGCAAAGAAGTCATTGACGGCGATGCGTTCTAACTCACCATGTAACTTGTCGATCTCACTCTCGTGCGCCGATAGTCTGCCGGCGGACAAATGCTTACCCCGCGCTTGTTCGCGAATGGCTCCCGTTAAGCCGTCGAATTCCGCCGCAATCGCAGCGAACTCCTCGTCACGCGCTTTACGAAATGCAGCGATAATCTCCTGATCCGTCGCTCCTTCGACTGAAGCGGCTTTGAAAACTGACGCCTCACCTCCAGCCGACTCGATCTCCTGCTTCAACCATTGAAAGTCTTCGTGGGCTTTTTCGGTTGCGGGTAACACATACACTGAGTTCTTGATCGCTACTGCCCCTAGCTTTTGCAGCTTGCGCCAAATCCGCACGCGCAGATTTGTCGGCTTGGGTGGGAGCTGGTGAATCAGCAAGATCCACTCGTGCTTTGTTGTTGGAGTCTTACCTGGCATACGTAACGTATGCCGGAGTGTAACGAGTGTTACGTGTCAGCGCAAGAGGTCACTCGCGGGAACGGCGGGAACGGGCCAGAGCGAGCCCACCGAGGTTCACGCCGATCAGCCCCAGCACCAGGGCCACGATTGCCCCAGCTCGCCCGCCGCCTGTGCCGAAACCACTGGTGGAGCTGCCCAGATGCACCACACTGAGGACTATGCCGATCAACCCCAGGATCAGGGCCACGATGCCCCCGGCTCGTCCGTTACCCGAGCCAATACGACCGGCCGAGCGGGCCAGAGCCAGTCCTCCAATTATTAAGCTGATCAGCCCCACCACTGCGGCCACGAGGGCCCGGGTTCGGCCTGCGGTCAGGTCAGCAGCGAAGCCAAGCTGAGTGGTGCAAAGATCGACAGCTAGTAAGAATCCCATCCGTGTTTTTCATCATTCAAGTCTCTCTACAGAATAATATGCCGCTGTGACCAACACGTGTATTGGATAAAATTGACCTGAGCAAAAAAAAGAGGGAGATGGTTGCTCTTAGTGCCGATTTAGATAATCGGTTGGGCTGAGGCCCGAGAACTGGAGAAATTCACGTATCAGATGTGACTGGTCGAAGTATCCGAGATCCACCGCAATCGTCGCCCAATTTGGTGAGGGATTCTGTTGGATGACAGCCCGGGTTTGCTGAAAGCGCTGAATCCGGCTGAACATTTTCGGCGTCATGCCCACTTCCGATTTGAAAACCTGAATGAACCGGCGCTGGCTTAGGCCAAGATACTTTGCCGCCTCCCTGACTGTCGGCCCGGTTTGATTCTTCCAGAACATTTCCAAAGCCGCCGAAACCGCGTAGTGCTGTTCCACGCCGTCACACAAGCGGCTCAGCAGGGCCTCTTTGAGCAACTGAAAACGCTTGCTAGAAGTTCTTGCCTGACAAAGGCGCTCCCGGAGCCGATCTGCCGGCAGTCCCCAAATTGTTTCCAGGTCGACGTGAGTGTTTGCGACATCGCCCGCCGGAAATCCAAGGAATGGAAAAGCGCCGCCCGGTTTGAAGTGCACCCCGATGATGCAAACTTCTTCCGCGCTATCGGGCACTAAGGTACGCCCATGCGCACCTGAAACGATTGCGCCGGAAAAGCGGGAGCAGATTTCCGGATGTTCGGGGTCGTAAAATCGCAGCTCGTTTTTACGCAGGTTGATGACGAGTTCGAGTGTTCCGGTCGGCAGAATGCGTTCGGTAGTGTTCTGAGGGTCGTAGCCTTCGTAGAGCCAAAAATTATCTACAAACTTCGAAAGCGGTGGTTCCGGTATGTAAAACTTAAATATCGTGTCGATACTTAAAATCGTAAACTGTTGGGATTTGCCTCCGGCCATAGCTAGTGCGGAACGAGTCACAATTAACTATACGGCCAAAACAAATGAGAATGTAGCGGTCAGTATCCTCGACTCACCGCTTCTTTCGCGCTTTTCCTGGTTTTTTTGTGGATTGACCAATGCCCGATGCTCGGGTGCCAGCGTCAGCGGCTCCTGCCACAGCGCCAGTCGCGGCCCCAAAGACGGCTCCCGTCAAAACTTCACCCACAACCTTTTTCGCCCTGTTCAGGATACCGGGCCGCTTACGGCTTCGTGCCTTCTTGCCCCCGCTCTTCTTACTTGATCCGGACGAAACTGATTTCTTAGCGGTCGATCTCTTTTTTGTACTTTTTTTAGTCGCCATACATTTGTGCTTTCTAACGTGAATGATTTTCGCGCACTTGGTCCATCGGTCACACGGAATTGCAAAGAGCATGCCGTCCAGGTTCCGAACCCGCTCAATCAGCCTTTACCAGACCGACTCGTATCCATTATGTTGAGCGTCCCAGTCAGTAACGCCGATGCTAGACGTAAGCAAAAAGCCAGGCGTCCGCAGTGGAAGTGAAACGAGCCCTACTGCGAACCAGGGTGGTCCAGCTCCACTAACTCCGCCTACTGTCTCGTTACCGAAGGGTGGTGGCGCGCTCAGAGGGATAGGAGAAAAATTCACCGCCAATCCCGTCACTGGCACCGGCTCTCTGTCGGTACCAATTGCCATGAGCGCCGGTCGCTCAGACTTCAGTCCTCAACTCTCATTGTCCTACGACTCCGGCGCCGGCAACGGAGTGTTTGGCCTCGGCTGGAATCTTTCACTGCCTTCCATAACACGCAAGACTGATAAGGGTCTGCCGAAGTATCACGACAACTCAGATGTATTCATCTTGTCAGGCACCGAGGATCTCGTGCCGGTGGGCGACGCGTTCGACGACGAATCGCAAACATACAAGATCCAACGCTATCAACCGCGCATTGAAGGCTTGTTTACACGCATTGAGCGTTGGTCCAACGCGACTAATGCCGCGGATGTTTTTTGGCGCACCATTTCCAAAGAAAACATCACAACGATCTATGGCAAGACTGAGGCTAGCCGCATCTTCGATCCGGCCACGCCGATTCGCATCTTCTCCTGGCTTATCTGCGAAAGTTTCGACGATAAAGGTAATGTCATCGTTTACGACTACATTGCGGAAAACGATGACGGAGTTGATCTATCTAAACCAAACGAACGCAATCGATCACGAAGAGCAAATCGCTATCTCCACCGCATCAGGTATGGCAACACGCCATCACGGCTCAGCGCGAACTTTGAAACGACAGTGACGTGGCACTTTGAAGTGCTTTTCGACTACGGCCAGCCGATCTATCGGGAAGATTCGCCGGACCTTGATGGAAACACTTTTGCCCACGTTAAGAAACAACCTGTACCACAGTCACCTGCCGCAATGAATTGGCCCTCGCGTAGCGACCCGCATTCCGGCTACCGATCCGGATTCGAAGTGCGTACGCACCGCTTATGTCAACGCGTGCTCATGTTCCATCGTTTCGACGAGTTGTTGCCGGGAGAGGCGCAGTTGGTACGTGCTACAGAGATCACCTATACCCGCGATCCGATCGCAAGTCGCATACGTTCGATCACTCATTGCAGTTATTTACCCGCGCCGGATGCGACAGACTCTCCGGGCGAACTTCGGTATTTGAAGAAGAATCTGCCGCCGCTCGAATTTACATATTCTGAGCCCGTGATCGATGGAACGATCCGCGAAGTCGATGCGGAGAGTCTGGAGAATCTGCCATACGGTTTTGATGGAGTTAACTATCAGTGGGTTGATCTCCACGGTGAAGGCTTATCGGGAATACTCAGCGAGCAAGCTGACGGCTGGTTCTACAAACGGAATCTTGGACCAATCAATCTTGAGCGAGATCAGGACGGGGTTGAGCGCGCTCGCGCGAAATTTGCTCCCGTAGAGGTTGTCTGCACAAAGCCTAATGCAACGATCGCAGGTGGAGCAGCGCAATTCATGGATCTGGCGGGCGAGGGTCAGCTCGATCTCGTCACGCTCGACGGAGCGACGCAGGGGTTCTATGAGCATGATGGCGTTGACGGTTGGAAACCTTTCTGCGCGTTCACTTCGCGGCTGAATCGTGATACTCGCGATTCGAACCTTCGATTCGTGGATCTCGACGGCGACGGTCGCGCCGATGTCCTTATCACTGAAAACGACGCCGTGACCTGGCACTCGTCACTGGGTGAAGAGGGGTTCGGCCCGGCACAACGGGTAAGACAGGCTCGAGATGAGGAAGCCGGTCCGGTGTTGCTCTTTGCGGATTTGACTCAATCGATCTTTCTCGCGGACATGTCCGGCGACGGATTGAGCGATCTCGTGCGCATTCGAAAGGGAGAAGTCTGCTATTGGCCCAACCTTGGCTACGGTCGTTTTGGCGCTAAAGTAACAATGGACCAGGCCCCGTGGTTTGATACCGCGGATCAGTTTGATCAGCGTCGTATTCACCTTGCGGATATTGATGGTTCGGGCGTCACCGATATCGTCTATGTTCATCGTGACGGGGTGCGGCTTTATTTTAACGAGTCCGGCAATGGCTGGAGTGCGGCGCGCGAAGTGCCCGGCTTTCCTCGAATTGAAAACTCGAGCTCAGTGACAGTTGTTGACTTGTTAGGCAACGGCACCGCCTGCCTCGTCTGGACCTCGCCCCTGGCGCATCACGCGCGAAAGTCTATGCGCTACGTCGACCTCATGAGCGGACAGAAGCCGCACTTGCTCGTGGGCGTACGCAACAATCTCGGCGCCACCACGAGCATCGAATACGCGCCTTCAACCCGGTTCTATCTTCAAGACAAACTCGCCGGCAGTCCGTGGATCACACGGCTGCCGTTTCCGGTGCATTGCGTCACAAAAGTGAGTCTTGCAGACAAGTGGCGCAAAACGGTTTTTGGCAGTACGTACAGCTATCACCACGGCTTCTTCGATCGCGTCGAGCGTGAGTTCCGGGGTTTCGGCAGAGTCGAGCAGGTTGATACTGAGGACTACGGCACGTTTCTACAAGGCAACGTTGCGAGTCCCTTTATCACAGATGACCAAACTCTCTATCAGCCGCCGGTGAAGACAATCACGTGGTATCACACGGGCGCCTCGATCGATCGTAAGCGCATCGTCAACCAGTTCTCACACGAATACTTTCCGCAGCGTTTTGCAGTTCGCCTGCCCGATCCGGCGCAAGTCCCCGGCGCCTTTCATGAGAAGCCGTTGCCCGAGCCTGAACTGCCCGACGTATTGAGCGCTGACGAGTGGCGCGAAGCGTTACGTGCCTGCAAAGGCATGATGCTACGGCAGGAGATTTACGAGCTCGATGTCGATGACCTGACCGCGGAAGTACCCAAACACACACCCGTGCGTATGTTCTCCGCCGTAACACACAACTGTCAGATCAAATTGCTACAAGCCCGCGGTGAAAATCAACACGTAATCTTTCTCGTCACGGAGAGCGAAGCGCTCAGTTATCAATATGAACTTGCCCTTCCTAAAGATGGTGGACCAGTTGAGCCTGATCCTCGTATCACGCATACCCTCAATCTGAAAATCGATGACTTCGGCAACATACTCGAATCAGCCGTCGCGGTTTATCCGCGCCGCAAGCTAAACGACGATCAGTCCCTATCCGCTGAACAGCGCGCATTGATCCATCGCGTGCAAAATGAAGAGCGGCATCTCGTACTGAATTGCACCGACTACACTAAAGACGTCTTCGCACCCGAGACGCACCGGCTTCCTGTCTCTTGCCAGAGCAGAACCTGGGAACTAACGGGAATAACTCCCGCGGACGAGTTTTTTGATCTTGTTGAATTGAGAAGCAAGAATTTAGCGAGAGCAGGTTCAACTGAGATTTCATATCACGAGGTTGCGGACGGCACGACGGCCCAGAGGCGCTTGCTCGAATGTGTCCGCACTTTATTCTTCGCAGATGACCTCACGACTCATCTTGAGTTTGGTTTGCAAGGACCGCTGTCACTTCCGTTTGAGAAGTACAATCTGGCACTTACCAAAGATCTGCTCGATCGCGTCCTCGTCGATCCCGATCGTTTGAGCACTGCATATGCGGCGCTCGACGAGCAGGTGAATGGCCACGCCGTCAGTGGCTATTACAAAGGCGACGTGCTGTTTGCCGGCCATCCGGTAACGCCGGCGCCGCCGGGCGAACAATATTGGATCGCGTCGGGCCGCGCGGGCTTCAATGCTGATGCATCGGAGCATTTCTTTCTGCCGGAACGCTATACCGATCCCTTCGGAAACGTAACGAGGATCGCCTACGACACAAAATACGATCTCTTTATTCAGTCGATCACTGACGAGCGAGAAAACACGACTCGTATAGCTCGATTCGACTTTCGCGTGTTAGCGCCGGCGGAAATGGTGGATATCAACGACAATCACACCGAAGTATTTTTCGACGTGCTCGGTATGGTCGTGGCTTCGGCGGTGAAAGGCAAACAGGTCAATGGGCAGCAATGGGAAGGCGACAATCTCGTCGGATTCACCCACACACTGGCCAATTTATCAGTGACGGACACGGTGAGTTTCTGCACCTCAGCAACTTTCGGAGAGTCGCAGGCTCGCACGTGGCTCGGCAATGCGAGTGCGCGTTTCGTCTACCACTTTGGCGAGCGTGTAGATGCCGGCGGCGTCGTGTGGAACGACCGCATGCCAGGGGCCTGCGCAATCATGCGAGAGCGACATACAACTCAAGTCGCCCTCGATCCGCTGCATGAGGATCCGCTGCAAGTGGCCCTTGAGTGTTCTGATGGCGCGGGCAACGTATTGATGAAGAAGGTGCAGGCCGAGGCGGATCCGGTCAGCGGCGCAACACGCTGGATCATCAACGGCCTCACAGTACTCAACAACAAAGGCAAGCCCGTTAAGCAATATGAGCCGGACTTCAGCGATCGATTTGGATGTGAGCCACTGAAACCAAACGGCGTCACGACGATAACTTATTACGATGCGTTGGGACGTGTTGTGCGGGTGGAAATGCCCGATGGCAGTTTCAGCCGCGTGGAGTTTTCGCCCTGGGAGGTGATCAGTTACGACCAAAACGATACGGCTTACGATCCTCACGCTGCGAACCATAGTGATTGGTATAAACGTCGCACCGATCAAACACATCCACGCTTCGCGGAGTTCGATAATGCCGGCGATCGAACGGCGGCGGAGCTTGTTGAGATACATGCGAACACACCTTCACGTACATTTCTGGACAGCCTTGGTCGCAGTGTCGTTAGCGTGTCTCACAACAAATTCAAAGATCGCGCGGGTGCGCTCCACGATGAAAAGTATCTGACGTTTACAAAGCTCGATGCGGAAGGCAAGCCGCTGTGGATCCGCGACGCGCGCGACAATCTGGTGATGCAGTACATCACGCCCGACGGTGTTCCGTGCTACGACATCGCCGGTAATCTCCTCTACCAGCGCAGCATGGATGCGGGCGATCGATGGATGCTCAATGACGCGGCTGGGAAACCGTTGTTGGCGTGGGATCGCAACGAACAACAGACGGGCGCCACTCTCACCGTGGAAGAAAGAGGTTATCGAACTAAGTACGACTCGCTGCATCGGCCCGTCGAACAATGGTTGAGCGTTGGCAACGCGACACCGGCGTTGATCGAGCGGTTCGAGTACCACGACAGCATCGACCCTGATCCAAATGGTGATGCAGTTAAGAACAACTTACGTGGACGCCCCGTGCGCCATTACGACGCGAGCGGGCTGAATACCCTCATTCGCGCGGATTTCAAAGGCAACATCGAAGAGGTTAGTCGCACGCTCACCAATCAATACAAAGAGCAGATCGTTGACTGGCAAGGGGATCAAAACACACGTGCTTCAAAGTTAGAGGACGAAAGCTTTGTCCAGATTTCCAGACACGATGCTCTTGGCCGGATGACGCGCCGGTATAACTGGCATCGTGACGTTTCGAATGCTCGGCTCGCCGTTTACGTGCCAGGTTATAACAAGCGAGGACTGTTGGTGAGCGAAACGCTGGATGTTGGCGCCACAAAAACGCTGGCGGCGCACGATCCTTCCGGGAAGCCACTGACCAATGCGATTGTTGAGATTCGCTACAACGCGAGGGGACAGAAAACATATCTTAAACTCGGTAATGGGAGTATCACTCGTTACACATATGATCGCGAGACTTTCCGACTCCGTCGCGTCTTCACGCTGCGAGATGCGCGCTTCATAGAAGATTGCGGCGATGAACCGCCACCACCTCGCACGGCTGCGCCTGATGTTGATTCACCACCGCGTTCATGCGGCGCGCAAAATCTTTCGTACACATTTGATGCTGCCGGCAACATCACGCACATTCACGACGACGCACAACAGACCATCTACTTTCAAAACGCGCGCGTCGATCCGAGCAACGATTACGTCTACGACGCGTTGTACAGGCTCATCAGTGCTACGGGGCGAGAAGACGCACAACTCAACGCGCCGCCCGCTCAATTTGATGGTCCACCTGTCAGTGTTCAGTTTCCCGCAACCGGCCAAACCCTGCGCAATTACACCGAGTTTTACCGGTACGACTCAGTCGGAAACATCGAACGGATCGAACATGTTGCCAGTACAAATGGGCAGGGATCATGGACCAGGCACTACGAATACGCGACCGATAGCAATCGCTTGCTACGCACCTGGCACGGTGACGCTGACTGGAATAGCAGCAACGCGAAGGACAAGACGACGCACTCGTACGACATTCACGGCAACATGCTCAACCTCGCGCCGGTCGCAGCGAATCAATTCCTGCGTTGGAACTATCGCGACATGATAGCGAGTGTCGATCTCGTGGGTGGTGGGGTCGCCTTCTACAATTACGACTCGAGTAAGCAGCGCACCAGAAAGCGAATCGACAAACAAAACAACTCGAATGGACATTGGGAGCGGATCTATTTAGGAGGATACGAACTGTACCGGCGCTACAGCGGTGTGAATTCAACAACGCCGGTCGAGGAGATCGAGTCGCATCACTTATTCGAGGGCGAGCAGCGAGTATTGTTGGTTGAGGACGTCATCAAAACCGATCGGACGCATCCCGGCAGCGCTACCTTCAAGACAGAGATTCTTTTCCGTTACCAGTACAGCAATCATCTCGGTTCTGTATGTCTCGAACTTAACGATCAAGCCGACATCATTTCCTACGAGGAGTATCACCCCTACGGCACGACCTCCTATCGCGCAGTGAAGAGTGGAATCGAGGTGCCGCCAAAGCGCTACCGGTACACGGGAATGGAGCGTGACGAGGAAAGTGGTTTGAGCTACCACGGCGCGCGGTTTTACTTGCCGTGGTTGGGCAGGTGGGCGAGTTGCGATGCCAACGGGATAGAGGATGGCGTAAATATTTATTGTTATGTGAGCGATAACCCAGTGGGAGGAACCGACCGATCGGGCCGCTACAAACTCAGTTTGTCGACGGGTGAGTTCGAAGCTGGGCCAGATGATACAAACGATGATTTGCTGGTGCTGTTTTCACAATTACGCGCCAGTGGATTCGCATCCGAGGAACGCGAGAGGATGCTCGGAAAAAGTCTGGAAGTTGGTGTGGTGCGATATGGCGGTGACAAGGACTATTCAAAGGTAGAACGTTCGGTAATTATTGGACAGATCATGTCTTCGTTAACAGATCCAGCTTCAGCGGAAGAACGACTCCGCAGATCCGGTTATGAAGGACGTGATTACGCGCGCGCCCTCCAGCAGGCAGGCATCGACGCGGCACAAACCGGGGCAGAAGCAACAGTTTTGGTCGCAGGTATGCTGGGCACTCCTTCGAGCAAGAGTGATGTTGCTTTAATGATTGGAATTCCCGTCGCCGGTGTGGTGCTCTCCAAGTTGGTCACAGTGGCCAAACCTGTTCTTGGAAAAGTAATCAGGGCCACCCTGGGTAAGACGGGCGACGATGCCATCCGAGCGGCTCTCAGCGTCAAGGGCGTCGAGGCGGTTCCATTCCTATTGGACAAATCCGGACTTCCTCGTCAACTGTGGCAGGCGGAGAAAAAAATAGGACCAGCATATAAAACGCTGGAAGAAGCGATGGCTGCTGCCCAGGGAGGACACCACCTGGAAGTGATCATTAAGGACCGAGAGGGAAAAGTTATAGGCAGCTGGTTCGAGGCCTCAGAGACGGGCTTGGAGAATCTGGGCCATACGGAACAAAAGGCCTTGATGAGAATGAATCCGTCGCCGGGAATGACGGTCGAGATGCGCGGGCCGTATCCTCCCTGTCCCTGGCAGGAAGGTGTCGGTTGTCAAAACGCTCTACAATCTGCCGCCGATTTCTACGGAGTTCCTTTTCGATACACTCGCTACGATGAGGCTGGTGCACAAAGCATCTACCGGTTTTTACCTGGTCAGTAATAACCGGCGGAAAGAAAAACTACAGCGCATAGGGGTGATGTCTTAGATTGATTTCTCTGTGTAATCTCTGTGTCTCTGTGACTCTGTGGTTAACCAATTGGTGGCTAAAATCACCACAGAGACACAGAGACACAGAGGGTTACACGGAGAAGAAGGTTAAATTAAGACACCATAGAGTACAGGAGCAATCATGGATCTGCAGGGCCGCAATTTATCTATCGAGATGCAGGGCGCTGACGTCAGGGTGTTGCACGCTGAGTTGGTCCAACTTGGGTTTGCGATCCCCGAGGAGGAGTTGAGCAACTCACTCTTCGGTGAAGCCACACGTGAAGCGGTCGCACAGCTTCAAAAAAACAACAGGCTCAAGTCAACCGGTGAGGTGGATGAAAGAACCGCGGCGCGGCTGACTGTCCTTGTGCGACGTTTTGAATCCTTCTCCGGAGACTTCCGCCCTTTAATCAGGACTTTACAGAACGAACGAGTTAGTTCTTTAAGGGAACTCGCCTTAACGACCAACAGGGAAGCTCTCACCAGAAAAATCATCGATAACAAGGCAAATCCGGAAGGCGAGAATCCCGAGGATTTCGCCGGACGCTTATACACCAACCTGTTTCAGGCTGAGCCTACGGCTGTGCTGCGCAACATGCTCGACGATCCGAAAGCAACTCCCCTCGAAGATGAAACCATGCGGACGAATGTCGCGAGTTTCCTCTCGAGACTTCCAGAGACGTTCAATATCCGGACCTCATCTGTTTACGACGTATTTAAGAATGAGAGCGCCTTCGAAGGTATCGCTCCTGAGCTCCGCGAAAACATTAAAACGGAATTGAAATCATTACAGCGTGTGGCCGCGATTAGCCCTGTGCCTGAAGTCGTGCCGGTGTTGATGAAAGCAAACGTCACTTCGGCAATGCTGATAAGCGAGATGCCCGAGAGCCAGTTCGTTCAAAGGTTCGCGCCTCAACTCGGCAGCGATGGAGAAACGGCGCTGAGGCAAGTCCATGCGAATGCCGTCAAGGCGCGCATTCGCAACGAGCAGGCGTTAATAGCGCTGAAAGAAGTAGAGCAGGGCACCGGCATCGCCGCGATAGACCTTTGGATGAGACAAGGACTTAACACAGGCGACGAAGTCAGAAGCGTGTTGGAAAAAAACAACCTCAGTTGGGACGCTCTCTTCGGCGACAGCGATCTGTGCGAATGTGGTGAGTGTACTTCTGTATATAGCGCGGCAAACTATTTTGTAGAGCTGTTGCAGTATCTGCGAAATAACAACCTCGATCCTGATTCAACAGGGCCACAGGCCATCAAATCCGACCCCAAAGATATTTCCGGGACACCGTTACAAAAGCTGTTTGATCGACGGCCCGACCTCAAATGCCTGCAACTAACCTGCGCCAATACAAACACGATCCTGCCTTATGTTGATCTGGTTAATGAAGTGATGGAAAGCTACGTCGCTTTTCAAAAGACACTGCCGTTCAATGTGAGTGAAGATGAAACGAGTGGTGAGTTGTTGGCCCAACCGCAACACGTAGAATACCGGGCGTATGAACGCCTGCAGGCTGCTGTCTATCCGTTTTCATTGCCTTACCATCAGCCGATCGATTCCGCCGGAGTTTATTTGAACTCATTGCGCACGAGCCGTCATGAGCTGCTTGACACGTTTCGTTCCGCGCGAAACGACAAGCTGGTAACCGAACCTTTGACCGGCACTAAGAATTCGATCCCCATGCCCGCCCTGCCGCCGGAGTTAACACCCAAATTGAAGGCACTGCATGACGATTACCTGGATAGAGCCGCGGATGCTGAGTACCTGGGTTTGACGCAGGAAGAATATGTAATTCTGACGAAGGAAGCGTTTGTCTCCAAAGAATACTGGGATATTCAAAGCGCAAAGCCGCCGGCACCACAACTTTATTTGGACCAAATCGCTTCCAGGCCAGTGCATGCGTATTACGGCTACGGTTCCGAGCAGGACATGTTGAGTCTGGATGAGAGCCGGCAGTTAGGTCTAACTTTCGTAAAAAATCAATTTCTGAAACGAACGGGTTTGCAGTACCTCGAGTTAGTGGAACTGCTCAAAACCCAAACTCTCAATCCCAACATGCCCACAGAGCGGGCTTTGAACATTCTGGAGCGCATTCAACTCAGCTACCGGTTCTTGCAGACGCGGGTGAACAACAGGCCGGGCGTTTCAGCAGACGAGAAATACAGGTTTGTAGTCGAAGCCATTGTCAACATCACGAATCCGGATACTGTGTCGGCGCTCAATCGCGCTTTGGGAATTGAAGATCCATGCGATGTGTCGCCAAAAGCCGCCGCGTCACAGCCTGCGGACATTAAAAGTTGGGTACACGAATGGTTCGAGAGAGTCGGGCAGATCATCGTGCTCGACAACGGCGTGAAGTGTATAGACGGAAGATTTTTTCTGCGCCGCGACAAGCTTCTCGACATGGGAGTCAAGGTTGAGAACTGCCAGATTATTAATGAAGCAACGGGTGCAGTTCTGGGTTCGGTTGATAAAACGACCGGCCTCGTTACGATGCCGGACGCCCAGGCCGGCGGCGATTTTTCAGCCATTGTGTTTGTTGGGAACAAGGGCGAACAGGGAAGCTTTTTAAGTGTCCAGGGCCGGATCTTTTTGTTGATTGCTCAAAGTGAAACGTGCGATCTGGAATTAGTTCGGTTGATTCATTTGGATGGCTCCCCGCTTACCACCATAGAGTACGATCGCATCCATCGCTTTATTCGTTTGTGGCGCAAAGCAGGTTGGACCATCAACGAAACTGACAGCGCCTTCGTTGCCCTCGGAGCAGCAAAAAACTTCGATCTCTCACCCCGATTCCTGCACCAGCTTGCGGCTGTCAGGAAAGTACACGAAACCACGGGTTTAGAGTTAACAAAACTCCTTACCTTCTGGACAGACATCAGCACAGTTGGCCCAACTTCCCTGTATAAACGCTTGTTCTTAACCCGCAACGATGCGGATGTTTTCCATGCTGATGCAGACGGGCGCTTTCTTGCCGATCCCACCTTAAAAATCCAGGATCATGCTCCCGCTTTGATGGCCGCTTTGAATCTTCGTGCGGATGATATTGCCGCGATTACTCAACATGAAGCGATCACAACCTTAACCATACCGAATGTATCCAAACTTTATCGCTACCGTCTTCTGTCGAAACTGCTGAACCTCGGAATCGCTGAGTTCATCAGTGTGCTGGCATTATTTGATGACCCATTCGCGAGTCCGGATGCGACGTTGCTGTTTCTGAAGCAGTGGGAACGAATCGAAGATGCGGGGTTTGATTATCGACAATTAAACTACATCCTCCAGGGCCAGGATGATCCCACGAAGCCGTTCGCGCTTACTCAAAAAGCGACACTGGAATTAGCAAAGACTTTATACGATGGATTGAACGCGATCGAAGAAGCGCATCAGGATGTAAAAGCGGATACGGTTGCCGGCATCGAGCGCGTGAAACAGGAGGCGGCGCTGCTCTATGATCAAGCTACGGTTAATAACATCGTCGGGCTGCTTGAAGGCACCAATGTTTATTCAGCTAAGTGCCCTGACAATATTAAGGACAGGCTAAGACCGATTGCGGTTTCACCGCAGGTGACAACCCCGGACTACGAATTTCTACAATTCAGCAATTACCCGCTTCTCACGAAGAAAATTAAATACGACAGAACGTCGGGCTCGCTCCAGATAAAGGGAATTCTGACCGAGTTCGAGAAGAATGGTTCGTCGCTGTTTTGGGTCGACGATTTCATCAACACTGCGGGTTTTATCAGCAAACTTATCGATCCGAATCTGGATCCTGTATCGCAAGATGTTTCTCAATTTCTCTGGACCACCTTTTCACCTGCGAGCCAGAACACGTTGGCCGATGGGACGGCTAGTGATCTGGAAAAGCGGGAAGTACTGGAAAGTGAACTCAACTCGATAATCGCGGGCAGTTCTATTGCGCCAAACTTTAGCGCAGTAACGCTCTCACCCGTGACACAGGAACTAATGGCGAAGGGACCGACCGGTGATGAGTTGATTCGACTAAACCGCATGCTCTTGGAAGATGCTTATCCACGGGAAATAGCAAAGAACAAGCGCGTTGGACTTAACACACTTCGACAGAATCTATCGCCTGACCTTTCTCTCGAGAGTTCTGTTGCCGATATTGAAAATCAGCAAACCAAACTCTTCGACGACATCTTCAGTACCGAGTTTGCAGCGTTCAAGGCTGATTGCCTGGCGGGCGATGACAACAACACCGCTCAGCACAAACGCGAAAAGTTTCTGGAAATATTCTTACCTCACCTGCGAAAGGAACTCACGCGTCGTCTTATTCTTGAAACCGTGTCAGCCCAAACAGGCTTAACGAATGACGTAGTAGAGTTGTTGATTACAAAGATATTAGTAACGAAGACCGCTCCGCTCGAACCCGTTTTCAATCTCTTTGCGAAGATCACGAAGATGGCGAACACTGGTGCTGTCGATTGGAATGGTTATCTGATTCCTGCAACGGAAGGTGATTACACCTTCGTCGTGAAGGAGAGCGCTACTGAACCCGTGCTAAACCTCGACGGTCGTTCCGTAAGTTTTAATTCTCAACCGGGTTCAGTTGGGGAATGGTGGAGCGATCCACAAAAACTTCAGGCCGGGAAGGTATATGAGTTAATCCTCACCGGGACGAACCTGAGCAATCTTTACTGGAGAACTCCTGCGTCCGCCATTTCAACGATTCCCTCGACCTCGCTATTGCCGCGTTATGCTGAGGACCACGCAAAGACAGCCTTTACTCACGTGCAAAAGGCGGCGTTATTAATCAGCGGCTTCAAACTCAGTCTCGACGAAATTCAGTATCTCTTCGAGCATGGCCCGGATTTTGGAGACTTCAATTTCAATCAACTTACCTTAACGCACTTCCTGCGTTTAGAGGCTTACACGCGTTTACGAAACTCCCTGCCGCCGGGAAAGATCAATATCTTTCAGTTTTTCAAATGGACTCTCAACGGGCAGGCCACGGACCTCAACGAAAAAATCGCGGAGCTGACCGGCTGGAAAAAAGAGCGAGTGGACCAGCTCACGAAGAGTTCTCACTTCAATCTCCTGGAACCTGCTTCATTTCGAAATGAGATCAATCTGCTCAAGCTTCAGCAGGCACTCGCGATTGCAGACAGAATCGGCGTGAATATCGATTTGCTTTTCGAGTGGGCCAATCCCGCGTCAGATTTTGTTGCCTGTCGAAAGATTTCTGAAGGCATTCACCAGGCACTTCGGGCGAAGTACAACCAGGAAGACTGGCAACAGGCACTGAAGCCACTCAACGACAAGCTGCGAATTAATCAAAGAAACGCGTTGATTGCTTATCTGCTGGTCCAGCCTGATGTCATCAGGTGGGGAGCAACGGATGCGGATGGACTGTTTGAGTTTTTCCTGATCGACGTGCAGATGGAACCCTGCATGGAGACTTCCCGAATGGTCCAGGCCATTTCATCGGTTCAGTTATTTATTCAACGTTGCTTCCTGGGATTGGAAGCGAACCACAGCAACATACCCGCGGATCTGCTGGACCGCGGTCGTTGGGAGTGGATGCAGCGTTACCGCATCTGGGAGGCGAATAGAAAAGTTTTTCTGTACCCCGAGAATTGGATTGAAGGTGATCTACGCGACGACAAGAGCGCCTTCTTTAAAGAGCTCGAGAGTGATCTGCTGCAAAAGGATATCAGCAAGCAGAATGTCACGGACGCATTGAAGGCCTATCTATACAAAGTGGATGAAGTAGCGAACATGGAAGTGATAGGCGTTTACGTCGAGAAGCGCCCTCACACGCAATTTGGCCAAACTTTTGAGCGGAGTGAAAAGCTTCATGTCTTCGCTCGCACTCGTAATGCACCTTACGCGTTCTATTACCGCTACCTGGATATCCTCGCGAGCAATTGGTATCCGTGGGAAAAGATACAGGTTGATATTCCCAGTTACGACGTTGAGGACCTGCAGGAACTGGGAAGCAAAAGACTCGCCTCTAAAACTCTCGATAACACAGTGATCGAGTCAGTAACTTATGACTTAAACCCGAACTACAAGAAGGTAATTGGCAACGGCTGTTTCTTGACGCCCTTCGTCTGGAACGGCCGGTTATTGATTTTCTTTCCGCAGTTTGTACGGAAGACAAGGACCAACGAGGATGTTGCCGGGTCCAAATCCGTAGCGGATATGGCCGAAGACTCAACCGACAGCGCCAAGCCGATCGAGTTCTGGGAAATCAAAATGGCCTGGAGCGAGTACCGGAATGGTAGGTGGACACCGAAACAGCTCAGCAAGGATGCGATTTCGGATATCCCGAATATCGCGGTGATAACGAAGTTTTGGAGAGATCTAAATGCGACTGCCAAGGCTAAGAAGAAGATTGACGAAGCCTGGCGGGACAAACAGCTCAAATTCAACGCAGCCTGGAAAAAACGACGTCGCTGGGAAGCTTCCGCGCCGGCTGATAAGGATCGTGATTGGGAGAGGTATGTTAAAGCCTGGGATCAGGAAGTGGACTCAAAAGACTATTTCGATCTGCAAATGGATTCCAATGATCCAGAATCGCTCTTTAGTGTCTACAAAAAGGCTTACGACGAATTCAAGAACGATCCACAGCCCGCGCCGGCAGCCGATATTTCCCGCTATGTATTCTCGCCATTGCCTTCTGACAACGGTAAGTTGCTGGGAATCAAGGTCGACTATGCCGAAAACGTTAATGGTAATCAACACCTCCCAAAGGGCATTTTTGAGTTCAATGGATCGCAGCTTACAGCCATTCCGACGCAATCGTATACGCCTCATCGGACAGCATTCACGCGCGTCGACACCTTCAATCACTTTGCATCATCAAAGATAGAGTCGTGGCAGGATAATGAGTTTTCCAGTCATCAGTTCGACGACTCGTCTGCCACGACCTATACCCTTGAGCCCTTGAATGACGCTGTCACGATCAGTTTTCATCACTCTGACTCACACAAACTGCTTGGCACTATCAACGTTGAACCGCTCGAATCTTTTTTCAAATTCCCGCTCGAGGGTGTTGGCCGGAATATCAATAAGGATGATGTTTTTGGCGGTTACGATCACGACTCCGACACCAAAACCGCCAACATATACCATGAGCTCAAACGTCCTTATTCAATCTACAACTGGGAGTTGTTTTTTCATACTCCAATGATGCTGGCGGACGCGCTGAGTAAATCGCAGCAGTTTGAAGAGGCCATGAAATGGTATCACTTTGTTTTTAATCCCATGGCGGCCGGGTCGACAGCGAACGCCTGGTGGCAGTTCAGTCCTTTTAAAGATACAGAGGCCAAACGGATCCTGGCCCATATCCTCAACCAGTTGAAGCCTAATAAGCCAGACGACGAAATCAATGAATGGCGAAGTAATCCATTTAACCCTCATGTGGTAGCGAGAAGTCGACCGGTCGCTTACATGAAATGGGTGGTGATGAAGTATGTCGACAATCTGGTCGCGTGGGGCGACCACCTCTTCCGTCAAGACACGATGGAGAGCATCAATCAAGCCACTCAACTCTACGTGTTGGCGGGACACATATTGGGCCCACGTCCGCAACTTATTCCTAAACGAGGCAAGATAAAACCGCAGACGTACCTTTCTCTCCTTGATAAGTGGGACGCGTTTTCAAACGCGATGGTCGAGTTGGAGCTGGCGCTGCCATTTAGTAACCAAACGCCCGAGCTGGTGGGAAGAGGGAATGGCGTTGTGGGGCTGGCGAACATTTTTGGTTTCGCCTCAACGACGTATTTCTGCATTCCGAACAATCCGAAGCTAATGGGCTACTGGGACACGATTGCCGATCGATTGTTCAAGATCCGCCACTGCGAAAATATCGAAGGTGTCTTCCGTCGCTTGCCGCTGTTTGAGCCTGCGATCGACCCGGCGCTTTTGGTGAAAGCTGCCGCACAGGGTTTGAGCATTGCTTCGGTGCTCAACGACCTCAACACACCGATGCCGAATTATCGTTTCTACTATTTGCTGCAGAAGGCATTGGAACTGTGTGCGGAATTGAAAGGTATGGGCTCAGCCATCCTTTCGGCAATCGAGAAGAAAGACAACGAAACACTCGCTTTGATTAGGGCACGGCATGAGAGCGGGATGCTGAACCTGATGCTCGAGATCAAGAAGCAGCAGTTGGAAGAGGCTCAGAAAGCGCTCGAGGGCTTGCAACAAAGCCGCAAGTCGCCTGAGCACCGCATGAAGTATTTCCTCCAGCTAATCGGTGAAGACCTGGGCGAGGTGCCTGGCTCGGACAGTGATTTCAGTGAGTTCGCGAACGCGATTGAAACGCCTGTTAGTGAGAGCGGTCTGAAGTTGATGAAGTTTGAGAAGGAGGATATGGATAAAGCCAATCTCTCCGCTGATCTTCAACTAGGGGCCGGCATTGTTGAGACACTGGCCGGCATCCTGTACGCCATACCGATGCTGAAAGGTGACGTCGCGCCCATGGGTATTGGTACTGGGGTAGCTTTTGGTGGCACAAACCTGGGCCAATTGACACAAGCAATCTCAAGAGTGGTCCAATTGAGCGCGGGCCATCTGGCCCATCAGTCAACTAGTGCTGCGAAAAAGGGAAGCTTTCTCCGTGCACTTCAAGAGCGAGTTATGCAAGCGAATGCCGCGGGCCATGAGATCAAACAGATCGACAAGCAAATACTCGCGCAGCAAATCCGCATCAACATTGCGAACCTCGAAATCAGCAATCAGCAAAAGCAGATAGAAAATAGTCAGGAGATAGAGGAGTTCCTGAAAAGCAAATACAGCAACGAAGAGTTGTATAGCTGGATGAAGGGAAATCTGAGCACGTTGTATCGTCAGGTGTACAACCTTGCTTTCGATCTGGCTAAGAAAGCCGAAAAGGTATTTCGTTTTGAGCGTGGCCTAACCAGTTCCAGCTTTATCCAGGCTGGTTATTGGGATGCAGGTCACAACGGTTTGCTCGCAGGTGAGCAGTTGTATGTGGGACTCAAACAACTGGAGGCCGCCTATCATGAGACTGCCGGCTACGACTATGAAATCACTAAACACGTGTCGTTAAGGCAGCTAAATCCGATCGCGATCCTGCAGCTTAAAGAGATTGGACGGTGCGAGTTCTCCTTGCCTGAAGTGTTGTTTGATATCGATTATCCCGGACACTACAAGCGAAGACTTAAGAACGTGTCGTTAACTATTCCGTGCGTCGCTGGACCATACGTTGGACTCAATGCGACCTTGCGACTGTTGGAAAACAAGTTCCGTAACTCGCCGATAGCCCGCGACTATCCGGAAAAAACGGACGAAACCGATGAGCGTTTCCAGAGTTATATCGTCCCAATCAATGCAATAGCCGCCTGCTCGGGTCAGAACGATAGCGGGATGTTTGAGCTCAATTTCAAAGATGAACGCTATTTGCCTTTTGAAGGAGCCGGCGCGATCAGTAGCTGGCGCCTCGAAATGCCGACGGCTCTGCGTCAATTCGATTACAACACGATCTCGGATGTCGTTATTCACTTGCGATACACGTCAAACGACGGTGGCGCGTCGTTAAAGATGGAAGCTGAAAAGAGTGTTGCAGCCTACATCCGCAATGCCGAGCAGGTAAGCGAAGAAGACGGGCTTTTTGCGATCTTCGATTTGAGGCACGACTTCCCAACTCAGTGGCATCTGTTATTCCACCAGAATCAACCAACGGTGAGTTGGGAGATTAATCATTCTCATTTCCCTTACTTATTCAATGGCAGGGAACTGGAAATCACGGGAGCAAAAATATACCTGAAGCCTGAGGCCGATAAGGTGTTATCGCCTCCTCCGGGGAGTATTAGTTTGAACGGCCAGCCGATAAACTTCTGGACCGTCAGTCCGGAGATGGCATTAACTGAAGGCGACGCGAACCTCACCGGCAGCCCCTTCCGAACTTGGACCATCGATAAAGGAACAAACTTTCCGGCGGGTAATGAGATTCGCGATTTACTGATCTTGATCAGGTACCGAGCAAAGTGACAAGGACTTACTAATGCCGGTAGTGTCTTAGTTTCAATTCTTCTCTGTGCAACCTCCGTGTTTTCTGTGTCTCTGTGGTTAGATAGTCCTCTCCATAAAAATCACCACAGAGACACAGAGAACACGAAGGTTGCACAGAGAAAGGCAAACTAAGACACCACCCTAAGGCCTGGGATTGTCTCGGCTCTTCCTGTGCGCACTTCATCGCGCTGTCGTTTGGCCTCGCCGGTGCCTCTTAATTATCTGGACGTTGCCAGAACGAGCCGTCTTCATATTGAATCCGACGAATAACCACCTCTTCAGTTAGTTGCTCTTCTGTCGCGGTTATTACAAATGTAGGTAGTTTAGAGGACTTACCGACCAACTCGGTTGACTTGCCCGTGCTGATCTTGATCCGATTTTCGAACGAATTTTGCCCGTAATTCCAAACCACGCCGGTGATTGTTTTAGCACCTGTATTTTTGACCGTTACTCGATAAACATATTGATCCTGGGCACCGGCGGATTGAGTTGGCATGGGTTTAGACTTCTGCGTCGTCTGCTCTGGTCTGGTACCTTCTTTCACTCTCACTTTATTACTGGCCGAGTCGGTTTTTCGAGCTCGTTGCAACGACGCTTGTTCATCATTGACGCGAAATGGATCGGCAGTGAGTGACGGCTTGTAGATGGGCTCCTTTCGCCAGCTCTTTTTGATGATTATCAGGTCCGGCGCATCCGATTGCGACTGGGAAGATTGTGCCGACACATCAACGCATAACGCGAGAACAAGCAGCAGCAAAGCGGCACCCTTCATACGTTACCTCCCATTTCGAACCTCAGTTTAGTCGTCCGGCTCATTTTATACTAATGTTCGTTAACACTATTGAGATCCGGGGCGTCTAAGTTATCGCGCGACCTCGACGAGCGACCAAGGAGAAACCGTGCAAAACTTGCTGCTGGACTTACGCTATGGCGTTCGCACACTGCTGAAGCATCGCAGCTTCACTTTCATTGCAGTCTTAACTCTAGCGCTCGGCATTGGCGCCAACACGGCGATGTTCAGCGTAGTTAATGCTGTATTGCTTCGCCCGCTTCCATACAACGATCCGGCTCGTCTGGTAACGATCTGGGAAGAAAGCCCGGACAGAGGCCTCTATCAAATACCCGTATCCTACGCGAATCTGCGCGATTGGGTAGATCAAAACCAGACCTTCGAGCAAATATCAGCTTATACATTCTCAAACCTTAACCTCACCGGAGCAGCCGAACCAGCGC
The DNA here is from genome assembly GCA_963728575.1 of uncultured Acidobacteriota bacterium. GTDB lineage: Bacteria > Acidobacteriota > Blastocatellia > Pyrinomonadales > Pyrinomonadaceae > PSRF01. Next base: position 149,673 of record CAVSKT010000009.1, on the reverse strand, counting down.
GGCTGCTGACTGTCAGATGTTCCGCCAATCTCTTTTCGTTGGTTGGTGCGACCCCGATGCTTGGTCGCGCCTTTTTACCTGATGAAGACAACTTCTTGAAGCTGAGAACCGTTCGCGTTGAGCGCTGACTGAGCTTCACCAATCTGCGACTTCGCCTCGTTTACTCGCGCTGCATAATCACTCTGGCGCACGCGCGCGAGTGTTGTGCCCCTGTGCACGACGTCGCCGGCCTGGATGTAACGCCACTGACCCGCCGGATCTTTTTCGCGCGCGATGTCGTCGACGAGAGCATGCAAAAGGTGTTGCTTAGACAGGTAGCGTCGACTGAGTACGGCATGCAGATCGAGAAGATGAGATCCCGCAACCAGTTTCGCACGATCACCATCGCGGCGATGCCGGCGGAAGGAAAACTCGCATCGGAGGTTATGACGGCCGCGCGGCCCAAACTCCAGGAACTGCAAGAGACTCTTCCGGCCGGTTATCGCATGGAGATTGGTGGCGAAGAAGAAGAACAAGTGAAGGGCTTTATCGACCTGGCTATCGTGATGCTGATCTCGGTGGCCGCGATCTTCGTTGCGCTCGTATTCCAGTTCAAAAATGCTATCAAACCGTTCATCGTTTTTGCGGGAGTGCCGTTTGGCATCGTCGGCGCGCTGGCGGCGCTGTGGATCATGGGAGCACCGTTCGGGTTCATGGCATTTGGAGGGATCGCGAGTCTCGTAGGTGTGATTGTCAGTCACATCATCGTGCTCTTCGACTTCATTGAAGAGAAACATGCTGAGGGCGAGCCACTGATCGAAGCGTTGTTAGACGCAGGCATCATGCGCTTGCGTCCCGTGCTGATAACAGTGGGCGCAACGGTGATCGCGCTGTTCCCGCTGGCATCGCACGGTGGACCATTGTGGGAACCGTTGTGTTACGCGCAGATCGGAGGTTTAAGTGTAGCCACGTTTATCACGTTGCTGCTGGTGCCGGTGATTTATTCGATCTTCGTTCTGGATTTGAAACTGGTGAAGTGGGAAAGAGACGAGACAGAGCCAAACTTACGACTCGATGTACATGATAACAATTTGCCGCATGCCGTCTGAATGATCAACGGAAACAGGTAGTGTCTTAGTTTCAATTCCTCTCTGTGCAACCTCCGTGTTCTCTGTGTCTCTGTGGTTAGATAGTCCTCTCAATAAAAACCACCACAGAGACACAGAGTACACGGAGGCTGCACAGAGAAAGGCAAACTAAAACACCACCCGGAAACACGAGTTCCAATTAACGGCGCAAAGAACAAAGACGGCAAGTTTGTCTTTGCCTTTGCGCCAATTAGCGGGTAAAAAGGTCGTCTTTACTAAATGGGTGACTTTTGGAATAAACAGATCGAGCGAGCAGACTTCCTTGCGGGGGAGTTGAGCGGGTCAAAGGAGTTATTAACCTTTTACGGTCAACTTCTCCGTGCTCAAAAGGAGATCTACGAATCTCTGCGTAGCCGTAAAAACTGGTTGCCTTCGGGCGACCTCGAGCGCGACCTGCCTGTTGTTCAATCGTTAACGAATGGACTGGTGGAGCGAGTGGCTCAGCATGGTCCGACGTCGCTTGCAGAGGAAGCACAAGAGCTACTCGCTTCCGAACCGGATGTTATGGCCCAGGAACTGTTGGACCACTGGCGCAATCCGTCAGACACGCAATTTTTTGCCAAGTCGATCCTGCAACCTTACACGCGCTGGTTGGCGGAAACAGCGACCGCTCCCACCGGAAGAGAGTTAGCAGGTGGCGAACGCACATGTCCTTTTTGTGGTGGCAAGCCCCAGGTCTCGTTTCTTCAAAACAAAGAATCGAACGTTGAAAGCGGCAATCGTGATCTGCTCTGTGCGAACTGTCTTTGTTCGTGGGAGTTTCGACGCGTGGTTTGTGCCAACTGTGGAGAAGAGCGACCAGCCAAACTCGGTTACTTTCATTCACCTGAGTTCGATCACATACGGATCGAAGCGTGCGACTCGTGCAAGCATTACATCAAAGGAATAGATCTCACTCGTTTAGGTCACGCCGTGCCATTAGTGGATGAGATTTACGCTGCACCGCTCGATCTCTGGGCGCGCGAACACGGGTACCAAAAAATTGAACTCAACCTGGTCGGGTTATGACGCAATAAGTCAACAATGCAGTTGACTTTTTTAGTAAGTAGGCCTAGGCTTTTGTCGATAACACCCCTGAAGTAATCCCCCGAGACAGTCAACGGAAAATCCGTTAAGCCTCAAACGGAGGTATACGTTTTATGGATGTCTCGAGAAGAACCTTCATCAGGACAACCTTGATCGGAGGAGCTGGTGTCAGTGTGTTTGGCTTCAGTCTTGCACCCGTATATGCGCAGACGCAGGGGCTCAAGATTGAACGTACCACTGAGACGCGCAGTACCTGTCCTTACTGCTCCGTAAGCTGCGGCGTCATCATTCACACGCTTGGAGATAAGGCGAAGAACGCGGTACCGCAAGTGGTCCATGTCGAAGGCGATCCGGATCATCCGATCAATCGTGGCACTTTGTGTCCAAAAGGCGCCTCGCTGGAGCAGGAGATCGTCAGCGATCGTCGCCTCGTGAAACCCGAAGTGCGACGACCTGGCTCTGATCGCTGGGAAGACATCTCGTGGGACCAGGCGGTCGATGAGATCGCGCGCTGGACCAAGAAGACGCGCGACGCCACGTTTATCGAGAAAGATAAAGACGGCTATACCGTCAACCGTTTGGAAACAATCGGTTGGATCGGCGGCTGCACTGACACAAATGAATTAAATTTTCTCGCTGTAAAAACCATGCGCGCATTGGGGCTCTGCTACTTCGAAACGCAGGCCCGGGTTTGACACGGTCCGACGGTCTCCAGTTTGGGGCCCACCTTCGGACGCGGCGCAATGACCAACGGCTGGATCGACATCAAGAACACCGACATGATGTTGATTATGGGTGGCAATCCGGCTGAGAACCACCCGTGTGGCTTCAAGTGGCCGGTGGAAGCGAAGCTGCATCGCAACGCCAAAATGATCGTCGTGGATCCGCGCTTCACTCGCACGGCCACCCAGGCCGATCTCTTCTTACAAATTCGCGCTGGTACTGACATCGCCTTTCTCGGCGGGTTGGTCAACTACGCAATCCAAAATAATCGGATCGCAAAAGACTACCTGATCAACTACACCAATGCCGCATTCATCGTGAAGGAGGGATTTAAACTTCCCGATGACGGATTGTTCTCAGGTTTTGACGGCACGACGTACGAGAAGGAAACCTGGAATTACGAAGCAGGCGGCAATGTTGGACCAGTAACACAAGCGACTACCGCGGGATCGTCGTCAACAACATCGAGCCAAGCCTCAAACGCAGAGCCTGCAAAGAGTTTCGAACGCAGAAGCCAACCCGTTAGCTCGCAACCTTCGACTCCGCAGAAGGGCGGCGAGGCTATGGGCCAGGGACATCAGGCCGCTGGTGGACCAGGCGCATCCGGACAAGGTGGACCGAAGCCGCCGCCAATGCTCCCGCCCAACGTCGCTTACGATCTCTCGCTGCAACATCCGCGGTCTGTTTATCAGTTATTGAAGCAACAGTATTCCCGCTACACACCGGAGATGGTCGAGCGAATTACGGGTATTCCGAAAGATCAGTTCCTCAAAGCGGCTGACTTGTTCACGTCGATCCGCAAAGACGGCAACATGAAGAAAGCCGGAACAATCATCTATGCCGTGGGTTGGACACAACATACCTCCGGCACGCAGATCATTCGCACCGCCGCGATTCTGCAGTTAATCCTCGGAAATGTCGGACGCGCGGGCGGTGGCGTGAATGCTTTGCGTGGACACTCGAACATTCAGGGCGCAACCGACATGGGCGGCGTGTTCGACATTTTTCCCGGGTATCTCAAGATCCCACAGCCGTCAGATTCCGACCTCGCGACTTTCCTGAAGCGCACGACGCCGACACCTTCGAAGCCTAACGAGTGGGACTCGTATAACTACTGGTCCAACACTCCGAAGTTCATGGTGTCGTTTCTGAAGTCTCTGTACGGAGACTCGGCGAAGAAGGAAAATGATTTTAACTACCACTATCTGCCGAAGATCGATCGCAAGTTTTCCTGGACTGAGATGTGGGACGAAATGTACGCCGGCAAAGTCAAGGGTCTGTTTGCTTTTGGCATGAACGCCGTCGCTATCGGACCTAATTCGCGAAAGAACATCGAGGCGTTAAAGAAAGCTGACTTCCTCGTTGTTTGCGAGCTTTATGAGGAAGAGACATCCGAATTCTGGAGAGCTCCCGGAACAACGTCAGAGCAGATGAAGAGCATTAACACGACGGTATATCGTCTGCCGGGTGCGGGCTTTGCTGAGAAGGACGGTACGTTCGTCAACTCCGCGCGTTGGCTGCAATGGAAATATGTGGCCTTGCCGCCGCCTGGACAAGCGAAAGTCGATCAGGAAATTCTTGCGCGCATCTTTTTGAAGGTTCGTGAGCTGTACCAGAAGGAAGGCGGTAAGTTTCCGGATCCGATCGTCAATCTTGATTGGGCCTACACAACACCGGAGAACCCTTCGCTTTCGGAAGTCGCGAAAGAGATCAACGGCAAAGCGCTTGGTGATCTGACTGATCCAGCGCAGCCGGGGATAACGATCAAGGCCGGACAGCAAGTTCCCGGATTTGGATGGCTGAGAGAGGACGGCACGACGGCTTGCGGCAACTGGCTCTACTCAGGTTCGTGGACGGAAGCCGGGGCGCAAATGCAACGAAGAAACACCGACGATCCATCAGGGCTTGGAATTTTTCCAAACTGGGCATGGTCCTGGCCCGCCAACCGGCGTGTTATGTACAACCGGGCCTCGTGCGATCAGTCGGGACAACCGTGGGACTCGGAGCGCCGCCAGGTTTGGTGGAATGAGGCGCAACAGAAATGGCTGGGTAACGACGTTCCTGATTTCAAAGTCGATTCGAAGCCTTCGGATCACATGGGTCCATTCATCATGAACCCCGAAGGCGTCGGCCGCATCTTTGCGCCACTGGCTGCTTTTGCCGACGGACCATTTCCGGAACACTACGAACCGGTTGAAAGTCCGATCGCGAATCCTTTACATCCGCAGCATTCGAATAATCCGGTCGCGACAAAATTCACGTCCGACCTCGACAAGCTCGGCACGCCGGAACAGGGCTTCAACGTCGTCTGCACCACGTATCGACTAACCGAGCATTACCACTATTGGACCAAGAACAATCCGATGAACGTCCAATTGGTGCCCGAACCGTTTGTCGAAGTGCCTGCTCAACTGGCTGATGAGATGGGAATTCGCGGTGGTGAAAACGTGAGAGTTTCGAGCGCTCGCGGGGAGTACATTGGCAGGGCGATGGTCACCAGGCGCATCAAGCCAATGATGATCGATGGCAAGAAGACGTACCAGATCGGCATTCCGATTCACTGGGGTTATCGCGGGATTGCCGAAGACCAGGGTAAAACCGCACGCACGCCCGTGAATCAGCTTTCGCCGGCCGCGATCGATCCGAACGCATATACGCCGGAGTACAAAGGGTTTCTCGTGAAGATCGAAAAGGCCTAAAGACGATGTCAACAAACCCACGCACGTTTCAGATTCAGGAAATCTCAGCGCATTCGGGTCCTGTGCCCGGGCATGGTGTTCGGCGTGAGGAAAAAGTCTGTAAGTACATCGATGTAACGACGTGCATCGGTTGTAAAGCTTGCGAGGTTGCTTGTGTTGAGTGGAACGATCATCCGTTTCGCGAGACGACCTTCAATGATACTTACCAGACGATGCCCACGACGGAGTGGAACTACTACAACCTGATCAAATTCGCTGAAGACGAACGCGACGGCAACTTGATGTGGCTGATGCGCAAGGACCAGTGCATGCACTGCGAAGATCCAGGTTGTTTGCGTGCCTGTCCGGCTGATGGCGCGATCATCAAATACGAAAACGGCATCGTTGATTTTCAACAGGACAACTGCATCGGTTGTGGTTATTGCATTTCAGGCTGTCCATTCGATATCCCGAAGTTTCATCCCAATACGAAGAAAGTTTACAAGTGCACGCTTTGCTCTGACCGCGTAGGGCAAGGTCTCGAGCCTGCTTGCGTGAAAGCGTGCCCAACGGGCTGCCTGAAGTTTGGGACCAAGTCAGACATGGTCCAAATTGCGGGATTACGCGCAAAGCAACTGCGCGAGGTTTCGGGTTTTACTGACGCCGGCGTTTACGATCCAGCGTCTATCAAAGGCACGCATGTAATTTATGTGCTGCACGACATAAAGCAGCCGGAGCGATATGGTCTGCCGGCGAACCCGGTCATTCCATTCAGCTACACGTATTGGAAATGGTTTGCGAAACCTGCCGGTTTGGTGATGGGATTGCTGGGCATCGCCGCCGTCTTCTTCCATCGCGTCATGTACGGTCCAAAACTTCCTCAGCCTGCATTGCCGGAAGTTCGAACCGGTCCACGGGAAGAGATCGAGGCTGGTCGAAAGGAGACGCCGTGAGCGTAACCGCGAAAGACTTCAACGAAAAAGCTCGTGGCGAATTCGGACGGTTTGGTACGACCCGCGTTCGTCGCGGGGAATTGTTGCGCCATCCGGTTTACACGCGCGTCGTGCATTGGGCAGTCGCGATCTTTTTCATTCTTTCTCTGCTTACTGGATTTGCGATCTACTCGCCCTGGCTGTTCTATTGGATTACGCCGCTGTTTGGTGGTGGAGCTCGGACACGAGCACTTCATCCATGGTTTGGATTGGTGTTCGAGGTCTTCTTCTTTTTCCAGTTCCTCAATTGGGTTGGGCCGATGGCATGGAAAGAAGCTGATCGTCGTTGGGTACGAAGGATTCGGCGGTACGCCACCAATGAAGACCGGATCGAAGCAGAGGACGTCGGATTCTTCAACGGCGGTCAGAAGATCTATTTTTGGTTGATCGTGGTCAGCGGCATTCTGTTTCTCATCACGGGCTTCTTAATTTGGTTTGACGATGTGGTGCCGCGATGGGTGGTTGCGGTGAGTTACGTCATTCACGATCTTGCGGCGCTCTTGATGTTGGCCGGTTTCATCATTCACGTCTATGAAGGCACGGCTCATCAACCGGGCACTTTCAGATCGATGATCGACGGCACGGTGACGGACGATTGGGCCAGGACGCATCACCCTGCGTGGTACCACGACGTCACGAGCGATAAAGAGAAAAACAGAACCGAGCGCGGTAGCGCCGGGTCAGACTCAATATAGGATCCGATCGATCAACATTGACCCGGCGCTACCGCGCTCGGTCCCGACAGGAGTCCTCAGTCGGACTACTCACCCGGCCACTTCAGGTCTTGATCGATACTCGTCACTGCAATCGGGTGATACGTCGGTCGTGCGCGGCGATAGATCGCGAGCGCGCGCTCTTTACCCTCGGGTGTCTTAGCCAGCTCCTGGTACAACGGTCTGATGAATTTGCGGCGGCCAACCGACAGGAGGAATTCCTCCAGCCGCGGATATGCCGCCTCGTACTTGTTTAGGATCGACATCATCAGCCACTGGAAAGCGATTTCGGAGTTGCCCGAACTCGTCAGGTTGAAGGCGCGGTCGAGTTCTCCCATCAGCCTCGATTTCTCGGTCTGGCTTAGTTGAGTCACAGCTGCGTCCGCTGGTCCACCCGATGACGGAGGTGGTTCGAGCGCGGTCTGCACAAATTTCAGGAAGTGAAGTCTTTCCTGTGTGGTCCACCCGGTCACGGGAATTTGCGTCGCCGAAATCTCGCGACTAAGCCAACGTTTTGCTTGCTCTTCAACTCGCGCGAACGCGGCAGATGTCGGCTTCGGAGCGCTTGCCGGAAGTCCCGGTTTGTTAATCCATTCATCAACCGGAACTCGTGCAGCCAACGCCGGATTTTTATCAAGCAGGTTCTGCTTTAAATAAGCCAGGAACTGTTCGGTCGTGATGCTTTGAAAAGCGAAATGGTTAAAGTAACCGCGCAGGAAACGATCGAAGTTTGCGCGTCCGAAAGTTTGTTCGAGGTGAAGTAAAAAGAGCGCGCCTTTTTCATAAGGCACGTCAGTAAAGCCGTCATCCGGATCCCGCCCTTTGAGATCGACGTACAGAATTTCGTCGCGGTCTTCAAGAGTAGCCATCTCTTCCTGTAAATCACGCAAGCCTAAAGAAGCTTCCATTTCTGCGCGCGCGCGGCCGTAAACAGCTTCCTGAATGCGGCGTTCGAGGTAAACCGTGAAGCCTTCGTTCAGCCAGAAGTCGCGCCACGTCGCGTTTGTCACCAGATTGCCGGACCAGGAGTGGGCCAGCTCGTGCGCGACGAGTGCGACGAGACTCTTATCGCCGGCCAGAATTGTCGGAGTAGCAAAAGTGAGCCGCGGATTTTCCATCCCGCCGAAAGGAAAACTGGGTGGCAAAACTAAAATGTCGTAACGTCCCCAACCATAAGGGCCATAAAGGCGTTCGGTGGCGACAACCATTTTTTCTGTGTCGCTGAGTTCACTCGCGGCGCGATCGATCATTTGCGGCTCGGCGTAGACACCTGTGCGTGGGCCGACGCTGCGGAAACGCAGATCACCAACCGCGAGTGCAATCAAGTATGAAGGAATCGCCTGGCGCATGCGGAATCTATAGTCGCCGTCGCGCGGCGCTCGTGGATCGTTCTCGGCGCTCATAACCGCCAGGAGATTTCGCGGCGTCCGCACACGCGCGTTGTATGTCACTCGCACCGCGGGCGTGTCCTGCAAAGGAATCCAACTGCGTGCATGGATCGCTTGCGACTGAGTGAACATGAAAGGATCTTTCTTGCCGGCAGTTTGTGCAGGCGCGAGCCATTGCAAGCCGGAAGCGCCGGGCGACGTCGAGTAATGAATGCGAACGCGTGTGGCTTTGTCGGGTAAGGGAATTGTCAACGGCGCGCCGAGAATCTTGTCGCTCGTTCCGACGTCGAAAGTTGCGGGCGTGTAACTCTGTCCGTTAACGGACGTTTCGACTCTTTCGATCTTCAATTCGCGTGTGTCGAGAATTAAGGGGTCGGTTTGCGAGGTTCGTTCGATCGTCAGCGTCGTGGTGCCCTTGAGGATCTTCTGATCAAAAAGGACGTCCCAGTCGAGATCGATATGCCTGACCCGAACCGCCGAAGGGTTCGCGTAAGAATGAGAATCCTGCGCCGCGACATTTATGACGAATGCCATTAGAACGAAGAAGCAGTAAACCAGCCGTTTCATAGATCCTCCCCAGATCAAACAGATTAGAAAAGTAGCGAGGGAGTTGCCACGGCTTCGAGGTTTCTTCACTGCGTATATTTGTATGCCCGTTCTGGTGAATACACAAACGGGCCTTTATGCGTACGCAAGAATGTCACGAATTCGGCAACGGCGGCGTCACGTTCAGGCTCGGTCCAGTACACTTCGATTCGTGGCGCTCCTTCATACCCACGTAGCTTCCACGCGTAAACGTCGCAGACACGAAAGGTTCGAGGTTGAAGCGGAGGCCGGGGAGCGTTGGCGTCGCTTTTTCCGATACTTACTACCGTTGCGATCGTGTTTGGCGAGCCTGCGACTACCGCCGCAATGTTGTTCTCGACCGTCAGATCGTACTTATCATCCGGACTTGCCGGGCGTGGTACGAGTGTGCCCACGACCGTCTGGTCTTCAAGATTTTTTAGCACCTGTTCGCGAAAAGCTGCAAAGTTCAGTAGCTGCTCGATGAGTTTTGCTGTGTCGATGTTGTAGTAATCAACTTTTCTCGGTATTAGCGGAACCCACGGTGAGGAGACATTTGAGAACATCCAGTCAATAGCACGTGCGACGTCAGGTGCATTCGGATAGCGCAAAGCTGGTTCAAACAACAGTACAGTCGAATATTCGGTGTCCGCGGGCCGCACCGTTTGAAGCCATGCTGCGTACTCAGTCAGAGCCTGGTTGTCATCCAGCTCGGATCGCTTAAGCGTCAAGCTGACAATCTGTCCGATCAGGTACGAACGCTTTGAGGCGTCTTTCGCATGTTGCTCAACGAGCGTTGACATCAGACGTCGCAACTCGATGTTATTTGCTCGTCCATCCCAGGTGCCCAGCGCCAGCGCAAGAGTTACGACCTTCTGCATTGCGAGCTGCGAGCTTTCGTGTCCACCTCGTTGGGCCAAATCTCTCATACGTCGTATGAGCAACTCTGAAACCGTCGGGTTCGCTTTGATTCGCAATGCTTCGCCACTCTGGACTATGAACTCAACCGCTTCCAGCCATTGATCAGCACTTGCGTCGTCATTACTCAAGATGCGATACCAACGCTCTTCGAGAGAGAGACCTCCATACTCTTTCAGGTATTGCCGGATTTGCGCTGCTAATGCGCGTCTCTTGTCGAGACTGCCTTCCCTCATTGTTTCCCACTGAGATCCAGAGGTGATGAAGTTACTCGTTTTAAGAATGTGGACCAGGGCAGCGTAGGCTGCTTCATGAACGCCAATGAGGTGACGGTCGAAATGAAAGTCGCGTCCGAAGCTGACCGACCGTGTGAGCCGGGTGTCATTCTCAATAACGTTGAGTAGCGGCTCGACTGCCGCCTCTCCCTGAGCAATCAGCGCTTTCACAATCTCGCTCTCGCTCAAATCGACTCCGCCAGGCTGTCCCGTTTGCAACGCGACGACTTCATCAAGGTGTTGAATCAGCGCGTCCGTGCGGTCTCGCGGATTCTGGATCCGCAGAGTTTCTTCCACTGCTTGCTTGCGCGCATCGGCCTTGTCCCTGACTCGCCTTTCCTCATCCGCCAACAACTGAGTTAACGGTTTCAGAAATGCGAAGCGCGTTCGTTCTGCGGGAAGAGAGCGAGCGCTTTGCAGTGATAATCTGTGATCGCCGCGCATATGCGCCGTGACCGCGCGATCGAACAGTGCCCAAACCCAGTGCGTTGACAAGATCAGATAGGGATCATCGTCCTGCGTTCCGGCGGACCAGGCACTCCAAACTTTTTCCGCCAGATCGATATGACCGAGCCGCAACAGTAAGGATGCTTTCAACGGCAGCAGCGTTTCGTGAGACACCGAACTCGATTCGGCGATTGCAGCGTGCAGGCGACGGAAAGCATGACCGGGACGTTCCAGCTTGTAGCGGGCGCGAAGGTCCTCGTCTTGCTTGATGAGTTTCAAAACGTCGTCATTCATATCGGCCGGCTCACCGACGGACACCAATGGATAAATCAGACCATTCCAGGCGATACCGAATCTTTCACTTTGATTCGGTGACTTGTTCGGCAAAACCCAACCATGAATTTTGCAAACACCGGATCCGCCCCAAACACTTCCGACGACCACCTCAATCTGCCTGTACTCGCCGTCGCGCGGATCAGCGAGACCCTGATCAAAGAGAGTTCCAGTCGCGGTTATGAATTTTTCCGGTAATGACGTTGCGGGTGGTTCCCAAACTGCCGGCAAACACAAGAAGACTCCCGCAAGAAGTGTCAAGAATAGAAACTTTAAAAACATCGGTTTCTCTAAGGCTTCGCTAGTCCCTCAAAGTAGGCTCGAATTCTGATTCCAGGGTCGGGTCGAATATCACTGATACGGTCCTTATATATTTTAAGCTTCTCGTCAAAGATGAATTCGGCCTCCGTTCCGTGTTGAACCTTGAGGCGGACTGAGAGCGTCACGAATTCTTTGGCTAGCTTCACAATGCTGCATGTGTATTGGTACGAAATGCCTGTCGAAGACGCTCCGCCAATGGAACCACCGGAATCTCCCGCCAGGCCGTGTTCAAGCATGAGGGGAATCGTTGTCATTCTTTTATCCAGCAGTCCCGCTATCATCACATCTACAGCGACGCGCTCTTTAGCGAGTGGTGTGATGTCCGCGAGAGGAATAAAGCGCCACGCAGAAGTAACGGGCAAGTCTCCGCAGTTTACAGCCTTCCGACTCCAGCAGGGTTCATCGCCCTTGAGGTCATCCCGTTTAATCGTGGCTACCCAAAGTGCGTTCCCCTGGGCCAGGGCTATCCGATTCAGGATCTCACGAACGGTGACGGCTGATTCCGAGAGGGTGAACTTTTGGATTTGAAAGATGTGGTCGGCAGCGTGACCATATCCGCCCGCATAGCCGTTCAGGTACTTTTTGGGCTCAAGTGTGAACCTGATAATCCATCGTAACCGATCTTCGGCAGCAAAAACGTCTGCATCCTTAACGTCATAACTCTCGAGTCGGATATTCAGGAAATTAAACGGGTGAAACGACTCGGTGGGAGAATAAATGCGAACGAGTCCGTCGGCAACTTCTACACGGTGCTCAGGCGCGACACTTGCAATTTGCTCGATCAGTTCCTTCACCGACCGTTTTCCCGATGGACGCGGCTGATCGGTTGGCGGTATGTAGGCGCTCTCCACCCACTCGATACCCATGGGAATGCCAAACCTTTGCGCGACTTCGACCAACTGGTCCACCGGTGCAACCGCCTGGGGCACATAGTCGGTTACGGTGGCGAGCTTTTCCGGCAAAGAATCCATCCGAGCGCCTCGAACTGCGGCCCCACAGCCTGCCCATAGCAGGACGCCCGAGACGATGCAAACTGCGATTCGCACACAACGTGTCGGATTCTTTGTCTCAGAGCTATGCATCAACGCATTAAAGGCCGACATATTATCTACCCAAATGGGCTTTAACCCCACTCAATGAATGAGGGCATAGACGACTCGAATCTAAACGCCAAGGCGCGAAATATCTTAAGCGCCAAAGGCGCGAAATATGATAGCCAGGGGCAAGCGCTGAGCGGAGCGAAGCGCGTCGCCCCTGGAAAGAAAGAAGACTGACCGTGAAGCTCTGAAAGAGCGGAATAAGACCAATGATATTTCGCACTTTCAGTGCTCTCCACTAAATTTACTCCGTCTACCAGGGGCGACGCGCTTCGCTGCGCTCAGCGCTTGCCCCTGGCTATCATATTCCGCGCCTTCGGCGCTAAGTCTAAGATGGCAAAATCCCCGCCTTCGGCGCTAAGCTTCCTAAGATCCCCCCTTCGGCCAAAATCCCCGCCTTCGGCGCTAAGTCTCCCCGCCTTCGGCGCTAAGTCTAAGATCGCAAAAAAAGAGGCGAGCGTTTTAAGCTCGCCTCAACGTCTAAACGTTCAAGTAAGGAATCAAAAGATTCCGCGAATGCCGAACTGGAACTGTCGCGGATTCTGAATCAGAGTACGAACTTGCGAATCGAGATCGCCGAAATCAGCGGTCGCGTACGGGAAGTTCAGATTTCCAAACACGCGGTGATTCAGACCGGCATACGTACCCTTTGGTGTGTTGTTGAAAAGATTGAACACCTCGAGATACGGCTCGATCCTGAACCGCTCCTTGATCGAGATCGGTCGCGTCACGCGGAGATCAGCAGAGAAGCGACCCTGGAACGGCCACGGGTTATTCTCCGGCACCGGCGTAATCGGTTTTACGACCGCGCCCAAACTAATGAGCTGAGCCTGGCTAAACAGTCCGGAGGCCACGAGTCGTTGAGCGTGCGGGGTCAGGGTTCCGGCAACTGAGCTGTTGAACTGAGCGATGATGCTGTTCAGTTCCTGCCAACTGCTGATCCCGCTTCCCAGATCGCCGATGTTCGTTCCCGGTAGTACATCCCCACGCGCTGACGTACCAACGCCACCATCGCCGTTGAGGTCGGTGGTGAAAATGTTGTTAGCAACTGCGAACGTGTCTGTAAACGGCACATTCAACGTCACCGGTGGCGCCGAACCAAACCGAATGGTCGGGTTGATATTGAAGCCACCAATGGTTCCGATGATTAATCCCGCACCGAACAAATGCGTGCGGTCGTTGTTCGTGGGACCAAAGTCGGCGTTGTAATTGTCGTTGTTTCTGGTCGTGTTGGTGATGAATTCCTGGCGGCCGGAACCGCTCGTCGCTTCCGCTCTCGAGAGTGCGTAAGAGATCGTGTAGTCCATGCCGTTAATTAATTGTCTGTCACCAATACTGAAATTCGACAACATGCCTTCTTTCGAGAAGCGGCCATTGAGCTGCACTTGAAGTCCGTTGTACAGCGAGTAGCCACCCTGAATTAACCGGGCGCGGATTAAATCAGATGCGCCTGGCCAGATTGTGTCGTTCGCCAGAGCGAAGGTACCGATGTTGGTTGCCAGCCCTCCCGCGGTTCGAGTGTTGATGAAGTTCTGAATCGTTGTCGGGTTAACGGCGCCTGGTGCGATGCCGAGTCGCGTTCCGAGACTGGTGCGAGCAGCGGTTTCGTTGAAGAACGCAGCGTCACGACGGCGTTCATTGTCCACCAGCATGAATGGAAGACCGACACCTCGAATTCTCACGTAGTCAACTGAAATGACGGTGTTCTTCGCAAGCTCACGTTGAACGCCGACATTGAATTGCATTGAATACGGGATGCGGTAGTCGCCCGGAAATTGTCCGCCAAACGTGTTGCCGCCGGCATTAGTGAATTCTGAAATACCGGAGGTTGGATTGTACTGCGGGAAGAATCCCGAGAAGGCGGTTTGTACCGCTGAATGAATACGACCCAGATCCGCCAGTATAGTTCCGATCCGCTGACCTTCCAGGCATGTGTAATCGCCATCAACAGCGAGCGGGCAGGGAACCGAAGCAATCGGGACAACTATTGGATTACCTTCGGGATCTACAATGTGCGTTTGATCGAACGCTGTTGGACCAATGCCGGTCGCAATGCGAGCGAATTCATCGAAAAGCGCGTTGTTAAAAATATTCATCTCGTAAGCGAGATAGAATCCGCCACGAACGCTCATCTTGCCTTCGCCGGTTGGATCCCACGCAAAGCCGACCTGTGGACTGAAAGCGTGCCACGGAAACTCCGGAACTTTACCTCTGCCAGTGCCGAAGCGTTCCAACTCGGGAATGTCAGGCGCTCCCTCCGCGAACATGTTGCTCTCGCGGTTGTGGCGTACACCAAAATTGAACGTGAAGTTTGATCGAAGACGCCACGAGTCTCCCACGTACCAGCCGGTACGCGTATTGAAGTGACCTCCAAACGGCAGACCGTGTGCCGGCTGCGCCGTGAAGAAACCAGAGTTTGGACCAGTCGAGAACGACGACAGAAGGTAGTTCAAAGGATCGTTCACCGAGCCAATTGGTGTTGCCGTAAAGTCGCCGTTTACTGTCAAAGGACCGGCGAAGTTGGCAAAGCCACCCAACACGATGCGATTGATCTCTCCGCCGAATCGGAACGTATGGTTTCCGCGGAAGTAGCTTCCGTCGTACTTGAACTGTTTATTGTCCTGATACGTTTGTTGCGGAGCCAGACTGTTTGGACCGAAAGAAAGGTCGTTGATGTTTAATTGGAATTGGGTTCCCTGTGGTGTTGTCAGGAACGGCACATCGAGTTCCTGGCTCTGGATGCGGTTATTGAAGTTCACATAACCGAACCGAATACTGTGGGTAAGAGCGGAGCCGGCAATGTCGGCTCCCACTACGTGAACGTTCGTCCAATCGATGTTCTGGAATGGAGAAATGACCGTTCCGCCAGTGGAGTTGTCGTCGTTGTAACGGTGCGAGTAAAACAGGCGGATTTTATCCGTCGCTGTCCAGTCAACTCTTCCCGTCCAGTAGCGTGCGCGGATCGGAAGTGACGAAGCCGCACTGAACTGCTCGAACGGAGGATTAATCTGAACTACGTTCTGGGCCAGCTCGCTCGAGTGTTCGCCATTGGCGAAGAAGAACAACTTGTCTTTGACGAGTGGACCACCAAAGCGGAAGCCTTGCTGGGTGCGGCTTGATTCTGCCTTTTCAATTTCGTCAAAACGGCGTGCGCCGATTTTCTGATTGCGCCAAAAGTAAAAACCACTACCATGAAACTCATTACTGCCTGAGCGCGTGTTGATGTTCACCGCGCCAGTAGTAGTCAACGAAGTCGAGAGATCGAACGACGAGCGTGAAAGCTGAAACTCTTGCACGGCGTCTGTCGAAATGTTTGCGGTGGTGGTGCCGACGGTTTCATCGGTCACATCGATTCCATCGATTTGAACTCGTGTACCGGTTCCGGAGCTACCGTTAACACTGACTGCGCGATAGGCATTTACTTTGGTCGGGTCGATGTTACCGCCATCTTGCACGCGCACGCTGGGCTGTAGCGCTGCGAGATCGAGAAAATTACGGCCGTTCAACGGCAGTTGCTGAATTTTCTCGGCGGTTACGACACCGTCCACGGTTTGCCGGCTAGTGTCAACTATTAACTGTGCTTCAGTTCCTTGCACAGTGACGGTGTTCGTACCGACAGTGCCCACTGTCAGAGACACGTCAGTGGTGGCGACCTGGCCGGTCTGCACGACAACGTTTTGGACCGAAGCCGTCGCAAATCCGGTTTGTTCTACTTTGACGGTGTAACTACCGATTGGCAGGTTACGCGCTTCGTAGAATCCCTCTTCATTTGTCTGCGCCGTGATTTCACGGTTGGTCGCGTTTTCTTTAATGGTGGCGGTCGCACCAGACACTGCTGCGCCATTCGGATCGATTACTCGACCCCTGATGGATCCAGTGGGCGTCTGTGCAAACACTGCCACCGCCGAAACCGCTATCGTTAAGAGCAGCGAAAAGCATTTCGGGAGTGTTCTCATAGTCTAAATCCTTTCGCAAATTTAAGTTCGAGAAGAGCCAGTCGAGGTAATGACTAGTGTTTAAGCAAGTGAGATTCCCTACCCCCGGATTGCAAACGTACCCTCAACTATCTAAGAAAATTGGGGTTTCTTGCCCTCCCTCCCGCTGATTTCGGGGTGGATGGGGTCCATAATTTTGTAGATTAATCCAATTATCGGAACAGAATGGTGGGTGTCAGAGCTTTGTCTTGAGGTTGGCGATGGCTTCTTTTACGCGGTCTGCGTTGGCGGCTTTCGGGGAGTCGCGCAGGTAGGCTTCCAACGCATCGATCGCCTGGCGGTTCTGGCCCCGTTTCGTATAGACGGAGGCCAAATATAGATGAGCCGAGGCTGCCTTATGTGGTCCACCAAGCTGGTAAGAGAGTTTGAGAGCGGTTTCCGACTCGTTGAGTCGATTCAATTCGAGCAGCGTTAGGCCGAGATAGAAGTGGACGCGAAACGATTTGTCGTCCAGCGACCGGGCCCTTTGCAGTGCATCCAAAGCCAAATCAGCGCGACCAAGATTGAGTGAACAAATCCCAAGAGCCAAATACGCCGGCGCTGCTTTCGCATTAATCTCGATTGCTTTGACTAACGGAGGGATCGCCTTTTGATAATCTTCCGTCTCGAGATAAGTCAGACCCAGTTGTTGCGCGGCCATGAAGTAATTAGGAAAAATTCCAAGGGCGTCATCGAGTTCTTTGATTGCTTGACCCGTTTTCTTTTTTGCGAGGAGGTCGAGGGCGCGCTCAAACTTTGTTGTCGCAGCGGCCGGCACATCCTGCACGAAAACAACACCGCCTATTGACTCGAGGCGCCTGGGCGACGCTTCAAGTGTGATGTCCACTCTCTCGCTTGAAGTCGACGTACCCCCGCGTGTTGTTTCGATGAGTTCAACGCGACGGACGGCGGTGCGATATTCTGAGCTATTAGGCTTTGCGACGATGTAATAAGTGCCGGCGACTATTCTGTTGAAGCGGTAACGGCCGTCGCCGCTGGTAATCGCTTGTCCGATACGAGCCCGAGTAAGGTCTTCGAGAAAGACGGCAACGCCGGTGATAGGAGTTGAATCAGGCCCCTCCACCACGCCTTCTATTTCGTAAAAAGTTTGAGCTTGTGTGTGAACAGCGGTCAGCGCAAATATCACTGAGCACAACGCTGAGACAATTATGAGGCGCGACTTCATGTGAGCCTCCAGGAGATTTTCGGATCGCGGCGATTATACGTCCGCAATGAGAGTGGCACCAACATAAAAACAGAATTTCTTGTAATCGATACTAACGGAAACATAGTCGCGAATCTGGAGGATAAGAAGTTACAAGTTGATATCGACGACGCAAGGTTTTCGGAGGTGGCGAGGCTGGTCCATTTTCTGAAGGGCTTGCCAGAGTCGCTGTAATCGAAAACGACCTGGAGAAGTTAGGATCCATAGATAAGACAGGTAACTTCGTAATTCCTCCCACATTCAATACTGACTTCGACTTTCGGCGTAACTCGAGCGATTTTTCAGAGGGGCTGGCAGCGTTGAGCGAAGGTTTGAATCCGTCGCGGACGAAAGAAGAGACGTTCGTCTATATCGATAAGGCCGGAAGAATAATCTTAGCCACTGAGTTCTTTTACGCCGGCCAATTTCATGATGGTTTAGCCACTGTCTACAGCTCTGAGACGAATCGATGGGGTTTCATAAATAAGACAGGCCATATTGTCATACCGGTGATATATGAAAGCGCAAACGATTTCTCAGAAGGACTGGCACTCTGTTTGACGTAAAACACACCAGTGACGTTCTACACCAGTAAACGCAGCTCGAAAGAACTCTGTCTATAACTCCACTACCAGACCGAGCTTAGGAGACGAATCGCAAAAATCATTGCCTCCGAGAACCCGTTTGGTGTAGCCTCGGAATCAGTAGCCGAGCCCATCTCAAGGGCGTTTTCTGACGGCTCACTAACCGTTGGCTGCGCCGACTCCGATGCGGGTCGTGGCGGATCCGGAACAAATCCCGGCCCCGGCATTTCACCAGCTACGACAGAAATCCCCAGGGAAAGTGACAACGCCACGCCTAAGGCGAAGCTCTTTATACTGTTCATACGAACTTTCCTTTCCGGGAGGTGTGAAGCGGAGATCGCCGCGAGTCTCGTAGCGGCGATCGTCCTGAGTTTGCGGGCGAAGCACAGATATTACCATTAAGTTCGCAATAAATCTTGCGAAAGTTACTAAGGGTGGTTTTTGACACCAAAAGAGGAGAAATGGACGTAATCGAACCTTCTATCGAAACCAACATCGCGCAGGACCGTCAGGTCGCTCACCGGTGCGAACTCGCTAAGCAGCTTGAAAATGCCGGCGACTACGAAGACGCCCGAGTTGCACTGGAGGGGCGGTGGAGTGTGATCGGCGAACGCCCGCGCGTCGAAGGATTGGGGCTTGCCACAAAAGCAGAATTGCTTCTTCGCGTCGGCGCCCTTTCCGGCTGGATCGGTAGTTCTCAGCAGATCCCTACGGCCCAGGAGTTTGCAAAGGACCTGATCGCGGAGAGTGCACGAATTTTTGCTTCACTCGGGCAGCAGGAGAAAGCAGCCGAAGCGCAAACGGACCTGGCGATCTGTTACTGGCGGACAGGTGCGCTGGACGAAGCTGCTGTTTGGTTTCATGAGGCACTGTCGCGTGCGACGAGTATCGAGAATCGCGCTCGCATCCTGATCAACCAGGCCATCGTCGAGATCTTCTCCAATAACCTTGATGAAGCGTTGAACCTGCTGAACCAGGTGGCGCCGTTGCTCGGCGAGATTGAGGATCACGCAACGCATGGACGCTATCACATGCAGCGCGCGATCGCTTTCAACCGGCGTGGTGGTCCAGAAAATCTCGATCGCGCGTTAATTGAGAATGCTGCCGCGAGTTTTCATCTCGAACAGGCGCGTCATACACGATACCTGGGCCGAGTGGAGAACAACATCGCGTTCATCCTGATGGAACTCGGCCGTCATGACGAAGCTCTCGAACATCTGAATAAGGCGAGACAAATTTTTTCGACATTAAAAGATACCGGCAGTGTTGCTCAGGTCAATGAGACACGTGCCCGTGTGTTTCTAGCCCAGAAGCGATACGCAGATGCTGAACAGGCTGCATCAGCGGCAGTAGCGATCCTTGAACGAGGAGATGAGCAGTCGCTTTTTTCTGAAGCCCTTGCTACTCGCGGTATCGCATTGGCCCAACTCGGACTCTACCAGGATGCTTTTGCAATTCTGACTCGTTCAGCCGAAGTCGCGGAGATGGCAGGCGATCAAGTGACTTCAGCGCGAACGCGTCTCACCATGGTCGAACAGCTGAAGGATCACTTATCGCCGGCTGAGCTCTTCCATCTTTACCTCGAGGCGGATGAGAGGATTGGAGACGTGCCGGATGTTCATACGGTTCAACTTCTTCGTTCCGCGTCGCGAATCACTATCGCCAAATCAAAGCTCGCATCAGGTACGATGATTCAGGATCTTCTCGAAGGCGGTTCATTGAAAGAGGAAGTGCGGCGTTACGAAGGAGAATTGATCAAACGTGCAATGGATGAATCGCATGGACAGGTCACCAGCGCCGCACGTTTACTCGGAATAACTCATCAAGCCCTCTGCGAAATGTTGAAGGTGCGCCACAAACGATTGCGCGTCAAGCCACCGCGAGCTCGCCAGCGTTAACTCTCCGTTGCCGCCCCTGCAAACAAAAAAGAGGCGGCTGTGGTGTCCACTCCACAACCGCCGAAAAGTCCATACTGCTTAAGGAGAAATCTGTCTTATTTAGCTCTGCGACACCTCCTTATTCTGGTCTGGTTCAGGGAGCTTTTTCCTTCGTCGACGCCGAGCGATTCCTGCAATACCTGATATGCCTGTCGCGAATAATGCGAGAGTTGCAGGTTCAGGCACCTCGGCAGGCGGCGGGGTAGGAGTGCCCGGGCACTCCCCACATAGAACGTTGGTGATAGTTGCGTGCAGGGCGCCTCCAGTCAACAGGGTGGTTAAAGATAGAGGGACTGCGGTAATGCTGAACGAGCCGCAGTCGTTTGCGACCGTAGTGAAACTCACGTTCGCAGGGGCGAAGGTGAATTGCGCCAGCGCAATGTTGTAGGTACCAACCAGATTCACCGATAGCGGATTAAACGTCACACCGGTTCCCGACAGGTTGACGTTAAGTATCAAATTAGTCGAGTTGGTTAAAGTGAGCGGGTTCAGAAGAAGGTGTGGACCAAACGTGCCCAGGAGCACATTCGTCGGCGGACCCTGATGAGTCAGCGTGGTCTGTGCGACATTGGTGCTGAAATTCGTAAGAGCAGGACCCAGGATCCCGGTAAGATTTGAAACCGGGGTCGTCACGACCACGATGCCGTCTGCCCGAGCTTGCATGGGCGTTAGCGCAAAAATGGTCGCAAAGGAGAAAGCTATTAGCGTCAGTCGCGCAATGGATCTAAAGTCCCTTTTCATTTTTACTTTGAGATAGTTTTTCATACTGCCTCCCTTGTTCATTGTTTGGATTCTTCGGGTGGTCCTTAGCTGCGGGCACGGCAGCTAAGTCCAACGCTAACCCTTCCATTAGATCACGCACTCTGTTGAGAGAGTTATCATTTTCATTTTCGCTTAACCGGTATCCTTTGTATGCCAGCAAAGCACTGATTCCGATGTAAGAAATTGATGGAAGTCGTTGTAAGTAACTTCCCACAAGAGAACAGTCAGGCAATGACCAGGTTTTCTCGCATGGCGTACTTGATAACGTCCGCGTTAGTACACATGTGCATCTTTTGCATCAGACGCGCACGATAGGTGCTCACCGTCTTCACACTCAAAACCAGTTCCTGAGCGATCATCGAAAGCGATTTGCCTGCGGCGATCATGAGCATGATTTGAAACTCGCGATCCGAAAGTCGTTGGTGTGCCGGCCCATCGGAACCGAGCTTCAGGTTGAAAAGCAGATCAGTCGCGACAGAATCACTGACGTATTTGCCGCCGTGCAGCACTCTCTGAACCGCCGTCGTCAATTGATCGGGATTGCAATTCTTGCTCAAGTAGCCACTTGCTCCATTTGCGATTGCTCTCAGCGCGAGTTGGTCTGAACAATCCATGCTGAGCATGACGATTGGGAGTCGTGGACGCAGGCTTCGCATATCTTTAAGTGCCTGCAATCCGCCCTTGAACATGGTCACATCGAGCAACACTACATCCCAGTCGTTTTTACGCACGAGCTTCATTGCCTCGCTTGAGTTCGGCGCTTCGGTGATTGAAATACCTTTGAGTTCCTGCGACAGGATCTGTTTCACCCCCGATCGAAAGATCGGGTGTTGGTCTGCGATTAGTACTTTTGGGGGTCCGGTAAGCATGTTTCACACAAATGTCGTTCGGTTGAATGCAATGAGGTGTCACTTGGGCAAGTAGCTCCGGCTTCGACTAATCTGACTCGCACGTTGCGATCAAAGAATCAATGCGCACGTGATTGCAATTTTTCTTGCTATTGGGAGAATGCTGGACCGGAAATACCGGTCCAAGTCTCGTCGATTTAGCCAAATCGACTGCGAGCGTTAGGTCAATTTGGTCTTCTCGAAATGCAAGCTGACCGAAGAAACTCTTCGTTGAGTGGTCCACTTTTCCACACTTTTGCAGATTCCTCCGGTTTTCTCACCTTCTTAATTCCCGGTATTGTTATTGCAAGAAAAATTGCGAATGGCTGCTTCACCAAGCCGGAGTTAGACCATCGTTCCAAGCGACAGAGGAGAAGAGGAATGAGAAAGAATCGAAAACGGCATTCCATTTTGGCACTCGTGCTCCTGGTATTTCAGGTCAGTGCGTTTCTCACAACTCAGCAGGCCGGTGCTGAGGTTTCAAGACCTGAAAAGATGTCTCCGGAACTACATCTCAAGCAGAGCGAGCACAGGCAGGTAACTGTGATCGTTCAGCCCGCCTCAACGTGGAATCCTTTGTTGGACTCACTACTCTCGAGTCTCGGCGGCGTTTTGGTTGGAACGCTAAACAACCTGAACTTCAAGGTGGTCAGTCTACCGGCGGATGCAGTTGATGAATTTGCGGCCAGCAGCGAGGTACGTTATGTCTCCATCGACAGGACTGTGAAGACCTTCGGCCATGTTACGAATACGAGCGGAGCTGACCTTGCTCGCACAGAAAACACCAGCACGCTGCTTGGACTTTTAAAACCGTTGACGTTGGATGGAACGGGTGTCGGCATCGCCATTATCGACTCAGGTGTTTTTGCCAACCACAAGGCGTTCTCGAATAGTCTTGGAGTGAGTCGAGTGGTCGTGAGTAAAGACTTCACTGGTGAAAATCGAAATGACGATCCTTTTGGACATGGAACTCACGTCGCCGCACTAGCCGCGGGTAACGCCCAAATCTCATCCGGTGCATACAGCGGTATCGCAAGCAACGCGAACATCATCAATCTGCGTGTTCTGGACTCCAAAGGCGTGGGAAGGGTGTCAAATCTGATCGCGGCGCTCGACTGGGTCTTGAGTTATCACGCTCTTTATAACATCCGCGTTGTGAACGTTAGCCTTGGGCAGTTGGCAATCGATTCTTATCAGAATGATCCTCTGTGCCAGTCTGTTCGCAAGTTGGTTGACGCCGGCATAGTTGTAGTAGCTGCTGCCGGCAACAATGGCAAGAACACTTACGGGCAGAAAATGTATGGACAGATTCACTCACCAGGCAACGAGCCTTCCGCAATAACAGTTGGCGCCTCGAACAGTTTCGCTACGAACCAACGAAACGACGACGAAGTCACCAGTTACAGTTCACGTGGTCCAACGCGCAGCTTTTGGACGGATCAAAATGGTGTGAAGCATTACGACAATTTAATCAAGCCCGACCTGGTAGCGCCAGGTAACAAGCTTATTTCGGCTGCGGCTCAGAACAACTTGCTCATCACTGAGAATCCAAAGCTTGATGCGCAGGTGAGCGTAAGTCCCTCCAGTCGCATGATGTACATGAGTGGATCATCCATGTCTGCGCCAATCGCCTCGGGCGCGGCCGCACTCCTGTTGCAAGTCAATCCTCGACTGAAGCCAAATCTTGTTAAGACGATTTTGATGTACACCGCACAGCCATTGTCCGGGTACAACACGTTCGAGCAGGGAGCTGGACAACTCAACATCATCGGTGCGGTTCGACTGGGCAAATTGGTGAGGAACGATCTCTTGAGCCTGACCTTTTCACCGTCACTCGGAGTACCGCTGCTGAGCGAGGCTCCACCAACACCTCGAACCACGATTGGGAATCACACTTTTGCGTGGTCGCAGGGAATCATCCTGAACCACACCTATGCCACAGGTGTCAGTCTCATCACCAGATATCAAAAGGTTTATGACCGGGGTATGTTGCTTGGCGACGGAGTAAACGATCCTGGTTTTCAAATCAATCCCGAGATGATGTCGAGTGGGATCGTCCTCGGTAACATAATCCTTACCAGTGATGGCTCTCCGTTCGGTGGTGGAACTGCATTCTTAACAATCGACGCTTTGCTGGGCAATGGTGTTGTTCTCGGCGATGGAGTCGTCCTGGGTGACGGCGTGGTTCTTGGAGATGGTGTGGTGCTGGGCGACGGCGTTGTCCTGGGTGATGGCGTGCTTATCAGCGATTGCATCGTGCTCGCACAATCGACGCAGTTTGAAGGCGATAACACGGCGTACATGCAACCATAACACTACTGGAGCCGTCATGAACGTCGAAGGGCGAACTCGATTCACAAGGCCATATCAACTGCTCGTCATAATGTTAGGCATAACGGTGTGCCTGGTCTCAGTTTACCGTCTACAGCCGGCACGCATTGACTGGGTGTTTGTTTTACTCCTGGTTGTAACTGTCGGGATCAGTGCGCGCATCTCAATTCGCATTCCGCGAGTCAACACGAGCATCACTGTGTCAGACACGCTCGTGTTTCTTTCACTGCTTCTTTACGGCGGTGACGCTGGAGTTTTATTGGCGGCGTGCGAAGGAGGTTCTTCCGGATTACGGATTAGCAGAACTCCTCGAACCATCATGTTCAATGCAGCGGCGATGGCTTGTTCTACTTTCGTCGTTGCCTGGGTACTTGAAGTCTACCTCGGCCCCGACGCCAATACTGCTTCGTATTCTCAACTGGCCGTGGCAACCTGCCTGATGGGTCTGGTCCAGTACGGAATCAATTCCGGTTTGATTGCGATCGGGATGGCCTGCAAGATCGATCGGCCCATGTGGCAGACTTGGAAACGGTATTACTTATGGTCGTCAATCAGCTATTTCGCCGGCGCGTGCGCGGCAAGTCTCATCGTTATCTCCATCCATTCGATTAGCGCTTACTTGGTCCTGGCAATCATCCCGATCGTGGCCATCATTTATCTGACATACGAAACATATCGGAGTAGTCTCGAAGCGTCGACTGCGCAGGCGGAACAAGCAAGACGTCACGTTCAGGAGCTGCAGGAAAGTGAAGAGCGCTTTCGCAGTGCGTTTGACTACGCGCCGATCGGAATGGCGCTGGTAACCGCGGCAGGGCGATGGTTACAAGTGAATCGATCTCTCTGTGAGATTTTAGGTTACAGCGAAGTGGAACTGTTGGCGACTGACTTTCAGTCGATTACTCATCCGGACGATATTCCAGCGGCCGAGATCCACATCGGTCAATTACTCGCTGGAAAGATCTCGAGTCACCAGATGGAGAAGAGATACGTACACAACAAAGGTCATTGTGTCTGGGCGTTCCTGAGCATCTCGTTAGCGCGTGATGCGCAGGACCGATCGCTGCGCTTGATATTTCAGATTCAGGATATCACCGATCGCAAACGAACTCAGGAACGATTGGCCCACGACGCATCACACGATGCTCTAACCGGATTACCAAACCGCGCGCATTTCACTCAAACGCTCGAGCAAGTGATCGAACGTTCCAAAGGTCATGCGATACCTTCGTTCGCGGTGCTGTTCCTCGACGCCGATCGCTTCAAAATCATCAACGACAGTCTTGGACACATGTTTGGCGATCAGTTGCTCATCGGAATCGCGCAACGTCTGAAAAAGTGTTTGCGTCCCGGGGACATGGTGGCGCGGCTTGGGGGAGATGAATTTACCGTGCTTCTCGATCGCATTGACGACGCAAAGGAAGCAACTCTGGTGGCTGAAAGAATTCAAAAAGAGTTGTCACTGCCTTTCGATCTTTCAGGTCGCGAGGTGTTTACCAGCGCCAGTGTGGGCATCGCAATGGACATTGGCTACAAGCAGCCCCAGGACATTCTTCGCGACGCCGACACCGCGATGTATCGGGCAAAGCTATCCGGCAAGGCTCGTTATCGAATCTTTGATAAAGACATGCATTCCGATGCGGTGAACGTGTTGCAAATCGAAACTGACTTGAGACGAGGCATTGATCGAAAAGAGTTCTGCGTTCACTACCAGCCGGTTGTCTCGCTCAATAACGAGTCGATTATAGGATTCGAAGCGCTGGCCCGTTGGCAACATCCTGAACGTGGTCTCATCTTCCCAGACGACTTCGTTCGTGTTGCGGAAGAGACTGAACTGATCATTCCAATCGGGCACCGAGTGTTGTTTGAAGCATGTCGTCAAATTCGCGAGTGGCAGCTTCAGTTTCCCGGCTGTTCAGAGCTCTCAGTCAGCGTCAATCTTTCGTGCAAACAGTTCAAACAGGTCGGCCTGGTTAAGCAGGTGGCCCAGGTTCTTCAGGAAACCGGACTCGAACCTCGTTTACTGAATCTCGAGATTACTGAAAGCGTGTTGATGGACAACATCGACGCGGCAGTGAGAATGATGGAAGAGCTGCGTGCGTTGGGAGTGCAATTGAGCATCGACGATTTCGGCACCGGCTATTCGTCGTTGAGTTATTTGCATCGCTTTCCGATGAATACACTCAAAATCGATCGTTCATTTGTCAGCCAGATGCACGATAACAACGAGAACACGGAGATCGTGCGCACGATTGTGATGCTCGCGCGCAATCTCGGCATGGAAGTCATCGCCGAGGGTGTTGAGAGTGAACAGCAGCTTCGGAAACTGCTAGTGCTCGGTTGCGACTATGGACAAGGTTACTTCTTCTGCCACCCATCTGACGCGCAAACGATTGAACAACGGATGGGCGGCTGCAAAGATCACGGTCCGAAGCGCTGGCGATACTCGACTGACCATACGAACCCGCAGATCAGGTGCCTGAAGTCTCCCGGTGGGATCGTGCCGCGGCCGTTGGTCAGGACATCGACCCAGTCGTTGTAAGCCGCGTCTTCCGGGTCGCGTAGCAGATAGCCGAAGTATTGCATCGCCACTCGGAAGAAGAATGCATCAAACACAACCTTCTGCCAATGAAAGCCTGCAGTGTTTGTGCGGCCGTAAACTCGCCGTTCGCCATGTTATTGATCAGCTCCTGGCGACCGAATGTAATTGCGGTCTTCGTGTTTGCATTGGTTGGTCGGAACGGTTGCGAAGGTATCCGTTTGTCGCATGTTCATAGAAACCAAAATGCCAAGTCGCGATTTCATAACCAGAGACCTTCACTAGTGAGACTCACGCAGCCGCTCCTTGCTGAATTTTATGAGTGCGCGCATTATTGTCGCCAGTGATGCTGGCCTGGAACGTTTTCTCGAACAGTCGACCTGCTTTCGAAAGTGCTAAAGGAGCATTCAGATGCGAACCACTCTGTTTAGTTTGATCGCTTTGCTGCTGATGGTCTCACCAGCGGTGGCCCAGGAGAACAAAGCGCAGGACCAGACGTCTACCTCTACAATCGAAAAACCGAAAAGCGAAGTCGATCGCATGCTCGAAGACGCGGCGAACCGTGGCGAAACAATTGTGGGCACCTGCATCTCTGAAGATTGTGCTAAAGACTCGAAGATTAGCCAGGGAGTTCAAGCGGGCCGGATCCTTCGTATGCCTAAGCCAACTTATCCCGCGATTGCGTATGCAGCCCATGCCGAGGGCGAAGTTGAGGTGAGATTGATAATCGACGAACAAGGAATGGTCATCGCGGCAGCGGCGATTAGCGGTCATCCATTGCTGCAAGCCGCCAGCGTTTCCGCAGCCAGAGACGCTGAATTTGCGCCGACGCTGTTGAACGGAAAGCCGGTGAAAGTTACCGGCGTGATCAAATACAGCTTTGTCCGGAACTGAAAGAACTTACTTAAACCCGCATAACAGGATTTACAGGACACGCATCCTGTAAATCCTGTTAAATCTTTGCAATCCTGTCTATATTCCCCACAGTGAAATGAATGAGCCTTCGACAATGGTAGCCCGGGATCTGCGCGGCGATCTTTCTGCATCGTGGACGGATCACCTGAAGCCGATCTTTCTCTTCGGTTTGCTGCTGAGCACGTGGGTGCCGATGGCGTTCTTTCTTTTGAGTTCGCGAATTGAAAGTTCGATGTACGGCTTCAGTGGAATGAAAACGGCGCTGTTGTTTCTCGGAACAGCGCATGTTCCGGCAACACTCTTCTTCTACATCGATAAAGACTTTTCTGAAATTCTCAAACAGCACAAGGCGAGATACATCTACTTTCCGATCCTGCTAACGATCGTCACTGGATTGATCTTCGCCGTTGCGAGCTTGACGGTCCAGGCCTACATACTGCTGGTGTTTTGGGCGTGGCAAGCGTTTCACTATGGACGCCAGAATACCGGCATCTATTCATTCGTCTCAATCGCGACACGAGGAGCCGCACCCGACAAGTATGAGAGGATCATGATCGAGCTAGGCACGTTCTGCGGAATCATAGGGACTTTCAAGATTCTCGGAATGGCCGTTGCCCCAAACTATTTGCACGGATTTTTCGATCTGCTTTACCGCTTCGGCGCGGTGGTGTTTGCCCTCGTTCTGGTTGCGAGCGTCGTGGTCTACGTGCGGAACTTCAAACGCACAACGTCGCTGCTCACGATCTTTTACTTCACTCTCGTTTGCTTTTTTCTGCCGGTGTTTATTTCGACAGACATGAACGTCGCTTTTTACAGTTACGCAATCGCTCACGGGGTGCAATATATACTCTTCATGACTGTTGTCTCACTGAACTTTGACCCGCAGGACGCATCCAGACGATTCAAGATCGCGAGTGCTGTAAAACTTTTGCTCATAACTGTGCTCGTCGGCTTACTTTTTTACCGAGCGATTGATCTGAAAAGTTTTGAATTCTTCGGCGGGAGCGCAAACCTCATGCGCGTAGTCGACTTCATCATCGGCGCGATTCTCGGCGCCACCATGGCCCACTTTGTGATCGACGCCGGAGCGTGGCGTCTGAGTCAAAGTTTGCAGCGAACGTATATCGGTAAGCGATTCGGGTTTGTGTTCGCGAGGCCTCGTTAGTCTTTGAATCTCGCAATTGTTGCGCCCAAGCCACCCGCCTCAGGTGGCGCATCGGTCCAGTCCAGGACAAATGCCGTCCGCGCCAGGATCGAGCGGACCATCTCGCGCTGTACACCAATGCCTTTGCCGTGAATTATCCTCACGCACCTGAAACCCTTCTCATGGGCCAACCGCAGGTATTCCTCTACAACCGGCTTCACATCGCGCGGCTGGATCGTGTGGAGATCGAAGAAGTCTCTGATCTCGATTTCTACCGGTTCGGGAAATGGATTGTCGAGATCATTGTCGCTCATCGGTCATCTGCCTCATTACAACAAATTTCGTTGACATTGGACCGGCTCGGGAGTAGAGTGCCGCGCGTTCTTCTCAAAGATCCGGTGCACTTCTCGCGTGCGACTGCTTTTCACAGCCTTGCGTTAACGACTGGCTAGCCAAATATCCCCCCGCACTCAACAGGTCCCGATCTGAAGGGTACCGCAGAGGTAAGTATATGTCGCGCAAAGCTATTGTTGCCGTACTTTTCGTTACGGTTATTGGCGCATCTCTGTTCCTCGCAGTCGATGCGTGGTCTGGTCCGACATCCGTCGACGAGAATCAGACCTCGTCCGATCGAGTTGAAGCTGAATTACTTGTGCTTCGTGCTGATGGCTTCCATCCAAATGAAATAACGCGTCCGCCGGGTCGTTTTCTGTTGGTCGTGCAGAATCACAGCAGCGAAGAGGAACTCTCGTTAGCGCTCAAGCCGGAAACCGGACCATCACAGGAGGTCCGGATATCGAAAAAACAAAGCAAGTTCAAGGAATTCCTGCAACTGCCGCCTGGTCGATACGTGCTGACGGATACTAAACACTCCGATTGGATCTGCACGATCACCATCACGCCTCACTGACGAGCGGAGGTAGCCATGTTGACTAAAGCCAAACCTCTCGGCTTAGTTTTGCGATTTGGACGATTACTGCTCGCAGTTGTCGTTATCCACCTTGTTCCCCACGGCGCGTCAGCTCAAAACGTTCTCGACGATACGACGCCTCCCGGTCAGGCACCCGGGGCACCAACTGGCTCTTTCGCTATCTCAGGCTTTGAAACGGTTAACGCCTTCAACGGACATTTGAACTTTCGGCTTCCATTATTGAAAGTGAGTGGACGTGGTGGAGTTGGATACGTCAGCTCTCTGCCGATCGAACAACGTTGGACCGTGGACCATGATTCACTTTCCGGCGCTTATCACTTTCCAAACTATAACTGGTGGACAGGATTGCGTCCCGGCTATGGACCAGGCGTCTTGCAGGGAAGACAGATGAGCGAGGGTTGCGCGGAGGGTTTTGTCACACAAGGCACAACTCGATTGACCTTTACCACTGCTGATGGAACCGAGTTCGAGTTGCGAGATCAGATTTACGGCGGACAAGTTGCCCCCAGCAACTGTAGCCAGTTTGACCCAAACGCCCCTGGAGCCTCACGGGGGACAACCTTTGTCAGCGCTGATGGTACTGCCGCAACGTTCATCTCTGACGTCACTGTTTATGACAAGACTTATACGCCTTCCGGTCCATACATCCTCACGCCTTCCGGATTTCTGATGTTGAGGGATGGTACTCGCTATCGCATCGACAACGGTGTCATTACGTGGATGCGAGACAGAAACGGCAACAAGATCTCATTTACTTATGAAGGTTCCTGGATGAGTTGGCGCATTACTTCAGCCATAGATTCTTTGAATCGTCAGATTACGTATCAATACAACTTCTCCGATCCAACGGATGGCGTGTGCGATCGAATCATCTTCAAAGGCTTTGGCGGCGCACAACGAATTATCCGTATCACCCGGACTGCTCTTGCGAATGCGCTAATCGCGGGTGAGTCGACTGCTACCTATTACAATCTATTTCCCACACTGAACGGCTCGAGTTCTACCCATCACAATCCTGACGTAGTTTCTACCGTGAGATTGCCGGATAATCGCACTTACCAGTTTCGGTACAACCGTTATGGCGAACTGAGTCGCGTTGAGTTACCGACTGGAGGACGTCTTGAATACAGCTGGTCCCAATTTGCTCAAGGTATGGGTTTTCAGCCTGAGATAAATCGACGCGTGACCGAGCGACGCAGTTACACCGAAAGCGGTGCGCTGGCAAGTCGTTCAACGTACGGCTCGTACGAAAGTGATGGCTCTGGCGTTCAGGGAAGCGTT
The DNA here is from genome assembly GCA_963728575.1 of uncultured Acidobacteriota bacterium. GTDB lineage: Bacteria > Acidobacteriota > Blastocatellia > Pyrinomonadales > Pyrinomonadaceae > PSRF01. Next base: position 118,585 of record CAVSKT010000009.1, on the reverse strand, counting down.
CAGGTCGATCATCTCGATTTTGGTGGAGGTTTGTTATCGCGAGAGAAGCACTACTTTCAGGGTCATCCGTTTAGCTACACGATTGCCGGTCAATTCGATCTATCGAGCCCGATAGAAGCCCGGGAGTTCAAAACAGAGTTCCTGCACACGAATGGCACGAGCATTCTGCGGCGTTTAGAAAACACCTGGACCACGTGTGCGAGTTTGGCAGGAACGGCAATCAACCCGTGTGTCACTCAAACAATTACTACCGTAGAGCCCGCGACAACAAATCTTGTTAGCAAGCAAACCTTCTCTTACGACGTCTATAACAATCCGACAAATTTTTATGAGTATGGCTTTGGAATCGGTGCAGCGGGCAACCTCGTGCGGCGAACGCAAACCGATTACCTGACAACTCATCCGGTAAGCGGAATAAATTATGCGACAACGGCCGGCATTCACCTGAGATCATTGATAAAAGAAGTACAGGTGTTTGACGATGGCGGAGTGCGAAGGGCACGCACAACATTTGAATACGACAACTACACATCCGATGCTAATCACGCGAGTTTAACAAATCGAATAAATATCAGCGGACTGGACGCTTCGTTTACCATCAGTTATACGAGCCGAGGAAACCTCACCGCCACCACGCGGGCATTGCTTAACACCTCAGGCGGAATTAGTAGCTCAATCTCAACCTACCAGCAATTCGACATCGCGGGCAACCCCGTGAAAGCCATTGACGGCCGGAGCAACGCCACCGATTTTTACTACGACGATCGGTTCGGAGCCCCAGACGGAAACGCTCAGGCAAATAGCGGCGCGACGGAGCTGGGGTCGCAACTAAGTTATGCGTTTTTGACAAAAGTCAGGAATGCGTTCTTGCACACGACGTTTTCGCAGTTCGATTATTATTTGGGAAACCCCGTTGATACAGAAGACGCAAACGGAACAGTTTCAAGCCTTTACTTCAACGACTCACTTGACCGCCTGACACAGATACGACGAGCTGTCGGCACAAGTGCTTCCAGTCAGACGACGTTCGTCGTATGACGATGCTAATCGCATTATTACTACCTCAACTGATCTCGACAACTTTGGCGACAACATCATCGTCAGTAAAAAGTTGTACGACGGACTCGGCCGGACCAGAGAAGCGCGCCAGTACGAAGGTGGTAGTAACTACATCGCCGTTCAAACGGAGTACGACGCACTTGACCGTGCATTCAAAACGTCGAATCCATTTCGGCCGTGGCAAAGTGAAACTCCGGTTTGGACCACGCAAGTGTTTGATGCGTTGGGTCGTGTAACTTCAGTGACCACGCCCGATAACGCCGCAGTGACGACGAATTACAGTGGAAATGCGGTGACCGTCACCGATCAGGCAGGAAAAAAGCGCAAGAGTGTGACCGACGCGCAAGGTCGCTTGATTGAGGTTTACGAAGACCCGGAGGTCCCTGGTGGTCCGGCTGAACTGAATTTCCAAACCACCTATCTGTACGATGTCCTCGACGATCTCGTTAAAGTCACGCAGAGCAGTCAACAGCGGTTCTTTATGTACGATTCACTGAAGCGTTTGATGCGGGCTCGCAACCCCGAGCAAGGCACGCTCGGAAGTTTGGCTCTGTCAGATCCGGTTAGCGGCAATAGCGCGTGGTCCATCGGTTACGAGTACGACTCGAATGGGAATGTGATACAGAAGACGGATGCACGCGGCGTCGTGTCTACTTACGAATACGACGCGCTCAACCGCAACACGACCAGAAACTATTCAGATACCACTACGATCAATCCGGATGTGAAGCGGTTCTACGATGGCGCGACGAACGGTAAAGGGCGGTTCTGGCATTTCTACACTGGCGGCGATTACTCAACGGGTGCCAACGTGGACCACACGTTAGTTGAGAGTTACGACGCAATGGGACGGCCGCTCGTACAGCAACAGTGGTTTAAGTTGAATAATGTGTGGAGTGCGGGGTATCAAACCTCGCGTGCCTACAATCGAGCCGGCGGCGTTGTGTCGCAAACATATCCTTCAGGACACTCAGTCACCTACAATTATGACGTCGCCGGCCGGCTGGCGGATAAGGACCCTTCGAATTTAGCCTTTACGGGAAATCTCGGTGACGGAGTCCAACGCAACTATGCGACTGGAATCAGCTACAGCCAGTGGGGCAATCTCACGCGCGAGCAATTCGGCACTAATACGCCCGCTTACCACAAGTTACGTTACAACATTCGTGGACAGCTCTGCGACGTGCGCGCCTCAAGCGTAAACGATGAGTGGGGCGGCGAGCTCGGTGCCCTCGTCAATTACTACAGCACAGCATGGTCACACTGTGGCAGCGGTACCGACAACAATGGCAACCTGCTGATGAGCCAGACGATCATCAACAGTTACTACATGGAGGATCGCTACGAGTACGACGCGTTGAATCGCCTGGCCGCAGTGAACGAATGGCAGAACGGCGCCACGCACACCGCCAGCCAGCAATACAACTACGACCGCTGGGGCAATCGAACGATCAAGGATGCTTCGTGGGGTGTCGGCATTAACGAGACACAGTTCTCGGTTGATACCGCGACCAACCGGTTAAATGTTCCTGGTGGCCAACCAGGTGTGTTGACTTATGACAATGCCGGGAATCTCACGACAGATTCGTACACCGGCGCCGGTGGTCGCGAGTACGACGCTGAGAACCGCATGACCCGAGCGTGGGGCGGTAATAACCAGTGGCAGTACTACACGTACAACGCTGACGGCCAGCGCGTACGCCGCAAGATCGACAATCAGGAAACGTGGCAAGTTTATGGTTTTGACGGAGAATTACTCGCGGAGTATGCGGCCAGTGGACCAGGCGCAAGTCCGCAGAAAGAATACGGCTATCGAAATGGGCAATTGCTGATCACCGCTGAACCGTTGAGGAATGTGGCATTGGCTTCTAACGGGGCTACCGTTAGTGCTTCTTCAACCTGGAGCTACCCGCCGTTTAGTCATCTTCCTGGTTCAGTAAACAATGGGGATCATCGCGGGTTGAACGCTGGTTATAACAGCAATTGGGCCAGCAATGGGAGCAGTTTGCCGCAATGGGTGGAAGTCGCTTTCAATGGCAGCAAGACGATTAATCAGATCGACGTGTTCTCAGTGCAGGACAATTATCAGAATCCGATCGAACCGACAGAATCGACGACGTTCAGTTTGTATGGTTTGACTGCGTTTGAGGTGCAGTACTGGAATGGGAGCACGTGGGTGACGGTACCGGGAGGAAGTGTGTCTGGGAATAACAAAGTCTGGAAGAAGATCACGTTTACGCCGATCACGACGACAAAGATCAGGGTCTACATCACAGCTACTTCGGACAATTGGAGCCGGGTGGTCGAGGTTGAAGCATGGTCCCAGGGGATCAACTGGCTTATCTCAGATCACCTGGGTACACCCCGGATGATCCTCGACGTGACCGGCTCTCTCGCAAACGTAAAGCGCCACGACTATCTTCCCTTCGGTGAAGAATTAATCGCCGGCTCCGGCGGCCGCTCCGTTAGTTTAGGCTACGCGAGCGGCGATGGTGTGCGCCAGCAGTTCACCTCAAAGGAACGGGATGTGGAAAGCGCCTTGATTACTTTGGAGCGAGGTATTTCACCTCAGTGCAAGCTAGGTTCACGAGTGTTGATCCTATTTCATTTGCAGGTGAGAGGAAATACGACCCGCAGGCAATCAATTTGTACTCGTATTGTGGGAACAACCCATTGACCCGCGTTGATCCTGATGGTCGCTACTTTTTAGGTACCAATGGCAAAAGAGTTAGCGTTACTCGTGATGCGAATGGGCATGTACACGTTGGCAGGAATGCTAATGCTTCTTTGCGACGTTATGCAGAACTCGTCAACAAAGCTGGGAGTAGTGAAGCAGTATCAGCGATGCTGAAGGTGGCGAGTAATGCCACTAAAGTTCATTTCAACATTAGCAAGGAGGAAAAGTTCGATAAAGACGGGAGCCGTGTGTATGGTTTACACCAGGCACACGATAAGAACGGCAAGGCGCTAGAATGGGACGACAAGTCAAACAAGTTCGACGGTGAGGCGGCCTTCGTAAAAGGCAAAGGCGGCAACCTAGAGTACAAAGAAGCAACTATCACTATTTACGAAGGAAACATAAACGCGAATTTGGGTTTCTTTGTAAGACGATACTATGATCAAAACATCACACCTAGCGAAGCCATTGTAACCGCGGGTGCACACGAGAACACACATGACACAGACCAGAGTTCAATCAATGCAATCAAAGACCGACAGGAAGGTAGAATGAATCCGACCGACGTTGAGGCGCCGGCCACAGTGGTCGAACAAAAAGCAGCGGACGAATTAAAGAAAAATAGGAAACCTTAGAACAATGACTCAACTACTACTCGCGGCATTTCTGAGCGTCCTCATGTTCAGCAGTAACTATACAACTAGTGCGCAGCAGAGATCGGAGCCCGCGAAGAAGGTTGAGAGCGCTAAACTTAGGTGTAATCCGAATCCCGATCCTCTTTACGTTAGGTCACGCGTTCTAGGTGAACTCGCGAAAGTCTTGAACAAATCGATCCCCGAGTACTCCAAAGGATTCCCAAAAGGTTTCTACAGCGACTCTGAAAACGCAATCGGTTTTTTCGTTGTCGATTTGACGAATCCAGCGAATAAACAGTTGACGTTCCAGGACTGCGTCGACTTCATAAATGGGCATGTCTATCATGTCGCGCCGGAGGATTCGTATTACTCGCTAAGTCATATCGTGATTCTGGAGGAAGGAAAGTTGAAAGTATTCAGATCTGTCAACTGTCCGCCCCGAGGGGACCGGCTCGAAGATGCGATTAGCTATGTTAGCGCGAAGTTAGCGCACGACAAGCAGCGCGATCAAATCATTGATAGAGTTCGAAATTATAAGAAGTATGGGTTTTACGGATCGCTGCATCACGCGGCATCCATTTGCGAGCACCGCTGAATTTGACACGTCTCAACCTCACTTGTAAACTCGCGCTCTTTCATCCTACATACTAATCAAAAGGAATAAACCGAAATGGGTGCGCGAAAGAAGATTACGGTTGTGGGCGCCGGTAATGTGGGCGCGACTGCGGCACATTGGCTCGCGGCAAAGGAACTCGGCGACGTGGTTCTGGTTGATATTGTCGAAGGTGTGCCGCAGGGCAAGGCTTTGGACCTGGCGCAAGCCGCACCAGTTGAAGGATTCGACGTGCGGATGATTGGATCCAATACGTATGACGAAACCGACAACTCTGACGTCGTGATCATCACCGCCGGTCTTGCGCGCAAGCCGGGAATGAGTCGCGACGATCTGCTGAAGACAAATGCCGGGATCGTTTCGCAGGTCGTGGACGAAACCGTCCGGCGCTCTCCGAATTCGATTCTCATCGTGGTTTCGAATCCGCTCGACGCGATGGCTCAGGTTGCGCTGAAACGATCTGGTTTTCCAAAGCATCGTGTCATCGGAATGGCCGGCGTCCTCGACTCCGCTCGCATGCGTTGTTTCCTTGCCGAAGCGCTTGATGTTTCAGTCGAGAATGTGACGGCCTTTGTATTGGGCGGACACGGCGACACGATGGTTCCGCTGCCGCGTTATTCGACTTGTGCGGGTATTCCGATTACTGAGCTATTGCCGAAAGACAAGGTTGACGCGATCGTGAAACGCACCGCCGGCGGTGGTGCGGAGATCGTTGGATTGTTAAAGACTGGATCTGCGTACTACGCGCCGTCAGCCGCAGCAGTTGAAATGGCAGAGTCGATCCTGAAAAACAAGAAGAAGATTCTTCCGTGCGCCGCGTATTTGGAAGGTGAGTACGGGATCAACGGGTTGTTTGTTGGCGTGCCGTGCAAACTCGGAGCGCGCGGGCTGGAGCAGATTATTGAGATCAACCTGACTGCGGAGGAGCGGATCGCGCTGCAAAAGAGCGCGTCGGCGGTGCAGGAACTAATCGACGTGCTAGGAATCTAGCGAAATTTTTCCCACGCAAAGGCGCAAAGGCGCAAAGAAAAACCCTGATGTTTTCTTTGCCGCCTTTGCGCCTTTGCGTGAAAAGCTTTCTCCTATCCCTTGAGCCACCCGAACAGCCCGTGAACCACCGTTTCGCGATTCTCTTCGTAGATCGCACGCGTCAGCGGGATGTTCATCGGGCAGGCCTTCACACAATTCTGTGCATTGCCGCAGTTGGTGATGCCATCGTCGCCCATGATGCCCTCGAGTCGTTCGTCACGCGTCATCTTCCCAGACGGATGCATGTTGAATAAACGCACCTGGGCGATCGCCTGCGGCCCGATGTAGTTGTCACCTTCATACTGCGGACAAGCTTCCAGACAACAACCACACGTCATACAACGCGAGTAAGCATAACGCTCCTGCACGTCGTCCTGGTCCATCCGTGGTCCTGGCCCAAGATCGTGCGTGCCATCCAGCTCGATCCAAGCATGAACCCGTTTCAGATGATCGAACATCTGCTGGCGATCGACGACCAGATCGCGAATGTTCGGAAACTTCGACATCGGCTCGAGCTTGATTGGCTGATCCAGGTTGTCGACAAGTGCAGAACATGATTGTCGCGCGCGACCATTGATGATCATCGTGCAGATCCCGCACACCTGTTCGAGACAGTTCATGCTCCAGACAGGCGGCGTGGTCCGCTCGCCTGATTTATTAACAGGATTCTTCTGAATCTCCATCAGGCATGAAATGATGTTGAGATTCGGACGATACGGAACCTCGAACTGTTCCCAGTATTGCGGCGCGTCGGGATTCGCGCGCCGGCGAATGTGAATCTCAACCGTGGACTTTGGATGTGATGACATAGTTCTCAACGCAAAGGCGCCAAGGCGCAAAGGAAGGCTTCCTAGGCTTTTGCGGTCTCTTTCTTTCCCTTGCTGTAATCGCGTTTGCGGGGTTGGATCAAAGAAATATCAACCGGGTCATATGAAAAGACCGGACCCTCCCCGGAATACTCCGCGATCGTGGTCTTTAAAAAATTCTCATCGTCGCGATCCGGAAACTCAGGTTTGTAATGTGCACCACGCGATTCGTTCCGGTTCAACGCGCCAAGCGTGATGACGCGAGCAAGTTCGAGCATGTTGTCGAGATGACGCGCGTGCGGCAGCGCCATCGTGGCCCACAAATTTGAATCGTTGATCGAGATTCGTTTGTACCGGTCCATCAACTCCAACAACTTGTTGTCTGTTGCTTTGAGCTTTTCGTTGTAACGAACCACAGTCACGTTGTCAGTCATCCACTTGCCCATCTCCTGGTGCAAAAGGTACTGATTCTCGTTACCACTCTGTTTGATCAACTTGTCGTTGATCTCCTGCTGGTGCTGCAACTCCTGCTCGTAAAGACGCGAGCCGTCGGCGCCGTTGCGTTCCACGTTCTTCGCGTATTCAATCGCAGCAGGCGCGGCGACGAAACCCCCGTAGACACAACTGACAAGCGAATTTGCACCCAAACGATTAGCGCCGTGAATCGAGTAATCACACTCACCGGCCGCGAGCAGTCCCGGAATGTTCGTACGCTGGTGGAAGTCAACCCAAAGACCGCCCATTGAATAGTGCACGCCCGGGAAGATCCGCATCGGCACGTGTCGCGGATCGTCGCCGACAAACATCTCGTAGATCTCGAGAATCGCACCCAACTTTCGATCGAGGACTTCAGCAGGGATGTGCGTCAGATCGAGATAAACCTGGTTGTCGCCACCGACACCGTATCCATCGATACACACCTGGAAGATTTCACGCGTCGCAATATCGCGCGGCACGAGGTTTCCGTAAGCAGGATATTTCTCCTCGAGAAAGTACAGCCGCTCGTTCTCTGGAATTGCCGACGGCGGGCGAGTATCGCCCTGTTTACGCGGCACCCAAACACGTCCGCCTTCGCCACGCGCAGATTCCGACATCAGTCGCAACTTGTCTTCGCCCGGAATTGAAGTCGGATGGACTTGTATGAACTCGCCATTCGCATACCTTGCGCCCTGTTGATAACAAGCGGACACCGCGCTTCCGGTGCAGACCATCGAGTTGGTGGACTTGCCGAAGATCAGACCTGGACCACCGGTGGCGATGATTACTGCATCTGCGGGAAACGCTTTAAGCTCGAGTGTCTGGAGGTTCATCGCGATGAGACCGCGACAAACCTGTGCGTCATCAAGCACGAGCGACAACATTTCCCAGTGCTCAAACTTTCTCACTTTGCCTGAGACTTCAAATCGCCTTACTTGTTCATCAAGCGCGTAAAGAAGTTGCTGACCGGTCGAGGCTCCGGCAAAGGCGGTGCGGTGATGTTTGGTACCACCAAAACGTCGAAAGTCGAGTAAACCTTCTTTCGTGCGCGAGAAGGGAACGCCCATGCGATCGAAGAGGTAAATGATCGCGGGCGCCATTTCACACATCGCTTTCGCAGGGGGTTGATTGGCAAGGAAGTCGCCGCCGTAAACGGTGTCGTCAAAATGTTCCCACGTAGAATCACCTTCGCCTTTGGTGTTGACCGCGCCGTTGATGCCGCCCTGTGCGCAAACGGAATGCGAGCGCTTCACGGGCACAACCGAAAACAGATCCACCGCATAGCCGGCCTCTGCGATTTTCATTGCCGCGGCCAACCCTGCCAGGCCACCGCCTACGATCGCGATTTTCATTCCATTACTCGCCATCAATAAATGATTCCTCCTAACAATCCACCGGGACGTATGAAAGCGACAGCGGCGTTGATTCCAACGAGCAACAGGGCCACACCAAAACCGATGCATGCATAACCGGTCAAACGCTGTGCGCGCTCGCCAATCGTGATGCCCCAGTCGACGAGAAACAACCAGATGCCGTTTGCGAAGTGCCAGACAGTTGCAGTGATGCCGATCATGTAAACAAGGAAGATCGGGACCATTCGAAATTCCATTGCCACGATTTCGAAAGCTTTATCCGGATGATGGGCGACGGAGATCGTGTTTAGCCCGGGGATCATGCCAAATCGAAAGTTGAGCACGTGAAAAGTGATAAAGAAGAAGAGAATGACCCCGGTTATTCGCTGGACCAGGTAAAACCAGTTGCGCGGATAAGGGTAAGCGAGGTTGTTAGGCCGCGCTTCGACCGTGATCACGAGCCCGTAAACCGCGTGATATATCAGCGGAATGAAGATTCCGCCAATCTCGACGAAGAGGATGTACGGAATCGACTGCAGATCATCGACAGCACTGTTGAAGTCGCCGGGGCCGGTAAGCGCCTTTGAGTTTGTGTAAAAGTGTTCTAAAAGAAAGATTCCGAGTGGGAAAATACCGGAAAGCTGGTGCAGCTTGCGCAAGACGAAATGTCCTGCTCAAACGAATAGCCAAGTTGACTCCTTTACCGTGAGTTCATAAACAGCGATTAGATGTATATTCTACAGTAGCAATTGAAGACACAAAAGTGACCGAAGCAAAACACGCGTGAACGAGGTGATACGGTAAATCGTTGACTGAAGATTGCCGAGCTGATTCGAACGGCGCGACGTGTCACCGGTCGAGGTAGCCGGCGCGCATCTCGAGCAGATCTCAAAGTTGAATCCGGAGTTAAATGCCATTGTCACGCTTGCGCCGGATGTGATGGACCGTGCGCGGGCGGCGGAAGCGGCCGTGATGCGCGGCGAGAGTGCTCGGGGCTCTGCACGGAGTTCCGATCACCATTAAAGACACGATCGAGACCGCCGGGCTGCGAACGACGAGTGGTTCGATGATTCGCGAGGATTACGTGCCGGAACTCGATGCGCCCGCAGTTGCGCGTTTGAAAGCCGCCGGTGCGATCGTTCTCGGGAAAACCAACGCTGCTGAGATGGCGATGGATTACACGGCTGACAATCCTGTGTTTGGTCGGACTAATCATCCGTCGAACGCAGCTCTAACGCCGGGTGGATCGAGTGGCGGTGAAGCGGTTGCGATCGCGACAGGTATGTCGTCAGGAGGACTAGGAAGTGACCTTGCGGGATCAGTTCGAATCCCTGCGCACTTTTGTGGCATAGCGGGATTGAAGCCGACAACCGGACGCGTGCCGGGTGAAGGACAGTTTCCGCCAAGCACTGGTCCATATTCGCTGGGTGCAGTCATTGGACCAATGGCGCGAAGAGTTGACGATCTGCGCACGATATTTACTGTAATTAGCGATGAGCGACCTTGTCGAGACTGCCGGTCTTGCGGCTCGCGTGTCGCATGGTACACGGACGACGGAGTCGCGCCGGTCACTGAAGAAACTGCTCGCGCGGTCGCAACCGCGGCGCAGGCGTTGAGATGAGCAGGATTGATGTGTGAAGAGCGCCGTCCGCCGCACGTCGAGCGTGGGAACGAGATGTGGTTGAAGTTGTTTTCACGCGCGTCAGTGGTCCAACTTCGCAAATTGTACGCAGGGTCGCGAACATGAAGGTGGATCATTCGTAAGTTGGCGTCTTGCAACCGCTGACGACAATTCTCCGCCGACTTTGGACGACTACATCGCCGGTTGGATGGAACGCGATCGACTTCGAGAGGAATTAGTCGCATGGATGGAGACAACGCCGCTTCTTGTCGCCCCGGTCGGCGCGACACCGGCGTATGCGCACGACACGCTCAAAGTCACGGTTCGGGGTTCGACCATGGGAACGTTTCGAGCGTTCAGCTACGCTCAGACGTTCAATGTGTTCGATCTGCCAGTGGTTACCGTGCCGGTGGGACGATCGAATGATGGATTGCCGATCGGAGTTCAGATTGTGGGACGGCCTTTCGCAGAGGAGATGGTTCTTGCCGCCGCCGAGATTGTAGAGGATGCTATATAATCTGCTTCGATGTGATGAATGATGGATGGGAGTGGATTATGGAACCAATCACGTCATTGTTGGCGTTTCTGTTCTTCGGGTTCATCGCAGTAGTGCTACTGGTGATCGCCGCCAAGACAATCAGAATCGTGCCGCAGGCGACGGTCTTGTTGGTTGAGCGTTTGGGCAAGTTTGATAAAGTCGCCGACCGCGGGCTCAACATCCTCGTGCCGTTTCTCGACAAGCCGCGCGGAGTTTATTGGACCAACACACGACCAGGTCTGACACTCGATCGATCTGCGCGAGCAGTACATCGATTTGCCACCGCAACCAGTGATTACGCGCGACAACGTCACGATTCACGTTGATTCAGTGGTCTACTGGCAGATCACCGATCCCATAAAAGCCGTCTACGAAATAAACGATCTGGTGGGCAGCATCGTGCAGTTGACGATCACTGGCATGCGCGCCGTGATTGGTGAAATGGATCTGGACCACACACTCTCACAACGCGATCAGATCAATGCGAAACTGCGTATTATCCTTGACGAGGCGACTGACAAGTGGGGCGTGAAAGTAACGCGTGTCGACGTGAAGAATATCAATCCGCCTGAAGACGTGCGCGTCACGATGGAGAAGCAGATGACGGCGGAACGCAACCGGCGCGCGCTCGTGCTGCAGGCGGAAGGCGATCGGCAGGCGGCAATCACGCGTGCTGAAGGCGAGAAGCAGGCGGCGGTGACTCGGGCCGAGGGAGAGAAGCAGTCGGCGATACTTGCGGCAGAAGGTGCGGCGCAAGCGCGCCTTCGAAATGCTGAGGCTGAGTCGGAAGCGTTGACGCGGATTGCGCAGTCAATCCCGAACGCTGATCCCGCCCAGTACTTGATCACGGTGCGCTATATTGAGAGTTTGCGTGACATGACGCGGACGAATAATTCAAAAGTGATCTTCATGCCGATTGAGACGTCTGCGATGCTTTCGAGTATTGGGGCGATCAAGGAAGTGTTATCGCAGACAGGTGAAAACGAAAAGAAAGACGAACTGCCACCGCCGCCTCGTCCACGCGAACTGCCGCGGTGAAAACGCACGGGCGGCCACGGAGGGCCGCCCCTACAGTTTATGCCGAGCAATCGTTGTGTACGTCGAGCCCTTGGGGCTGAGTTCGCTGCGAAAGAGGGCCAGCTCTTTGATCTCGATCACTGTGGGTTCAAATTCCATTCGCATGTGTGCCTCCGCGAGTTGGCGCGCGCCTTCAGGTTTTCGCATGCGAGCGATCGTCAGGTGAGGTTTGTAAGCACGATCCTCTTTCTCAAACCCCTCGTTCGCACACTCATTCTCAAGTCGTCGTTGCAGACCCACCAGTTTGCCTGACGGATCGGTTACACCGATCCAGAGCACCTGCGGTCGACTCGGCTTCGGAAAAACTCCAGTCCCGCCAACCTCAATTTCAACGGTCGAAAACGCTTTGGTCGTTCGCGCAATCGCATCCGAAATCGCCGGAATTCGATCAAGCGCGACACTCCCAAAGAACTTCAACGTCAAATGGATATTCTCAACTCGCGTCCAACTCGCCGCCACATCAGGAACCGCCTCACGCAACGCACGGATGTGATCACGCAATTGCTCTCGCACGTCGTCAGGCAGGTCGATGGCGCAGAAAACACGCCATAATGCGGACGGGGAGACAGGGAGAGAGGGAGACGGGGGGATGTTCCGCGTCTCCCTTTCACCCCGTCTCCCTCTCACCCCGTCTCCGACTTAGCCGGTTCGAGCACCACCGTCTGTTTCGTCGCCTTCATCACCGCCGCGGGTGTAAACGGAAACTCACGCGGTGTCACAGCGCGCCAGTCTGTGAGCTGATCATTCCAATGCGGGCTCTTCGGCAAACCGGATTGACCGAGCGCGATGCCGTGTTGCGACTTATCCCAATCGCTCGTGTCTGCAATTAAACGCATCGACACACTCGCGCCAACGTTAACCGTCGCACCGATCAGTCCTCCCGTTCCGTTTTGCGGAAAAGGTTGAACTACGTACAGCGAACCAACCAACGGCGCCGATGCAAGCGGATGTGGAAAGCGCGCCTTCACTTGCTCACCCCAGATCCACTTCGACTGATCCGCACCAAGACTGTTGGTGAGATTGCGAATGGCATCGTCGTAAGATGCCCGAAAAAGTTCGGCGTAAGTTTTGAATTCTTTCGGCAACCACTCGGCCGGTTGATCCTTGATGATTCGATCGAGAGTGGTGTCGAAGTTGGCCCACTGGTAATTCCGTATCAACTCCGGACCAAGCGCTGCCCGCAAAATCTTGACGCGAAAAGCCTGGCGCATCTGCGAAGCAATGAGGGCAACGTTCGATTCGGCCTTGACCTGCCCATCCCATTTTTCAAACGCGTCGAGAGTCGCTTTTAGCCTCTCGTCAGCCGCACTCAGGGTTGGCCTTAGCGTCTTCGCCGCTTCTCGAGTAAACGTCACACCGGCGATCGCGTAGACGTCGCCGAGAATACTGCGAAAGTCGTCCGTCGAGAGTTTGGGCTTCTCGTTGAGCATGTCGAATATGCGGCGCGCTCGATAGGGCTGGGCCCAGGAGTGAGTAAGGAAGTAAGGAAAGTCGGTACCAACGATCCGCTGGTTGGCCGTCACGATAATTCCAGAAGGCGGATCGAAAAGCGTTGGTAACTTTGCGACCGGAATGTAGCTCGTCCACTCGCCTGCATCAGTCGAGCCATCGTACGGCACGCTGCCATCGCCAGATTTGCGAATGGGAATGACGCCCGTGGCGTGATAGCCGATGTGGCCATCGACATCGGCGTAGACGATATTTTGTGTGGGCGCCGTAAACGACTCGAGCGCTGTGTTGAACTCTTTCCAGTTACGTGCTCGATTCAGTGTGTACTGGAGGTCGCCGTTGTTCCTGGTTGGATTCAACGCGGTCCACCGGAGCGCGTAACGTTTGCCGTCACCTTCGAAGATGATTGGACCATGCCGTGTGACGGTTACATTGTGTGTAACGAGGTCGTGTTCGGCGCTGCCAAAACCCTTGCGCACTTTGATCTCTTCGCGACGGATCTCAGCATCCTGCCATCCTGATGGTGTCTGGTAACGTTTCGGGTTCTCAGGATCAAACTTCTCGACATAAAGATCCTGAACGTCTGGTCCAACATTCGTGAAGCCCCACGCAATGCGGTCGTTGTGACCGATGATCACACCGGGCAATCCGGCTGAGGTGACTCCGGCAACGCGGACGCCTGGCGCACTGAGATGGACCATGTGCCAGATCGAGGGCGCCGACGCACGCAGATGCGGATCGTTCGCCAGCAAAGGCTTGCCGGTAACAGTTCGCTTTCCACTCACGACCCAGTTATTACTTGCGGCGAGCGCATCTGCGTAAAACCCGATGCGGCCGAGTGCAGCCGCCGCGACGTTCTTATTGTGCGCGAGATTCGCGAGTGTTTCAGTTGACACTGATTCCGCTTTTGCTGATGCGGGCATAGCTTTCGATTGTGTGTCTTTACCAACGACGAGTACGTCGATTGGCGAGATCTCAGGTAGCAGTGCGGCGCGTTTATCCGCGGGTAAAACTGAAAGCGCCTGTCGCATGATGTCGAGACGCCAGGTGTCAGAGAGTGCTTCGAAGAATAGTTTGACTACGACGAATGAATCAGCGGGAGTCCACGGCCGGAAGCTGTATTGAAGCAGTTGAAACTCAGGCGGCATCGACTTTCGGATCGAGCGAGGCTGCGTATGCGTTCACTCCGCGCGCGTAAGCTTCCAGTATCGCGCGCGTTCGTGGAGAGGCTGCGGCGAATTCAGCTTCAGCGACTTGTGCGAAGCCATACGTGCGATGCAGTTTATCCTGGTCCAATGCGACGTTGTTTGGTCCGGCAGTAAGAATTTCAGCCAGCTCACCGCGCGCGGTGCGCCGAAATATGTCCATTTGCCAGAGACGATCTTCGGCGGTTGCGTAGCCTTGTCCGAAGTAAAGATCTTCGTCGTTCTTTGCTTCAACGTAAGGGATGCCACGGTCGTCGCGGCGGATTATTACCTGACCTTTGATACCTTTAATCTGGATCGCGGTTTGTTGAGGGGCCACATGGCCGGATTTTGGAGCACTCGCGAAACAAACAACGACCAGAAACACAACAGCAAGGCGTCGCATAGTTTGCTTATCCCTTTCGTGGAAAATAGAGGCGCGATACTAGCAGAATTAATGTTGTAAATCTTGTGTATCCAGCAATCCTGTCTTAGAATCCGACCCAGATGACGCGCATCGCATTCATTCTCATTCTGATCCTGTGTTCAGCGGTGGCGATCTCCGCTCAGCAGCGCCCGTTGATCACTGAAGACGTCGACATCATTCCTCCAGGCTCGATCCGGATCGAAGCGGGAATTGATTTCATGCAGGGTGCAAAGTTTCCGGTTTCGGGTGTCAGGGGAGATTTAACGCGCGTCGGTGTGATCGGAATCAGTTTCGGAATGGGGCCGAATGTCGAGTTTCAAATCGAAGGTGTGGCCCAGAATTACGTCAGCATCAACTCGCGGGGTGTGTCGGCAATACCACTCGAGCTTGCGCCGGGTGTGAATTCAACGAACGATACGGGCGACTTCACTCTCGCCGCCAAGTTCAAACTGCGCAACGAAACTCGTCGCGGTCCCTCGCTCGGCTTTCGCTTCGGTGTGCAACTACCAAACTCCAGTCAGTCGACGGGAATCGGATTAAACCAAACCAACGCATTTGGCTCGGTACTCGTTGGCAAGAAGTTTGGTCGTGATGGGCGCTTCAATACTTTTGGCAATCTAGGGGTAGCAATTCTCACCGCGCCCACCGAACTCTTTTCGCAAAACGACGTCATCACTTACGGACTGGCCGGAATCTTCCGCATCAACAAACAATTCAGCCTCGCGGGGGAAGTTAACGGCCGCGCCAACACGCGCCCGGGCAATGGCCCACTGGGCACCGAGTCGATCTCAGAAGCGCGGCTCGGGATGCAGATCAGGGCTTCAGGATTGCGCTTCGATTTCGCCGGTATCAAAGGTCTCACCAGCTTCAGTCCAAACTCCGGATTCACTGTCGGAGTCACTTACGATACGCCCGCCGTTTTCGCGCCCGTGAAATAATCGGGTCAGGTTTAGCCACAAAAGGCACAAAAGGCACATAAGAGAAGACTGATAGGAGTAGTAATATCGTTTTTCTCTTATGTGCCTTTTGTGCCTTTTGTGGCTAAACCTGACCCGAATGTGTTTTGATTAGCGCTTATGTTGCCTGACTGGTTATTAGCGATTGCAAGGTGGTTGGAAGAGAACGTCATAGGCATGCCTTTGTATATCGCCGCGCCCGCAATGGTCATTATCGGCGCCCTCGATTCATCACTCTTATCGTTACCTGAAATCAACGATTATCTCGTCGTCGGACGTTGTTACAAATACCCGAGCGCGGCATTTTATTTCCCACTCTTCGCAGCAGCCGGCAGTGTTCTTGGCTGCAATCTTCTTTACTCAATTGTCCGCCGCGGCGGACAGGCAGTCTTGCGCAAGCGCTTCCCGTTGCAAAGCATCAAACGCGTCGAACGCGCTTACGAGCGGTTTGGTTTTCTCGCGATTGGAATCCCCGCCATACTTCCTCCGCCACTGCCTTTCAAGATCTTCGTTGCAACCGCCGGAGCATTGGAGTATCCGCGCTGGAAGTTTTTGCTGACTGTGATGATTGCGCGGTCGTTCCGGTATTACGTTGAAGGTATCCTTGCCGTGTTCTACGGGCAGAGAGTGCTGCTATTCCTGAAAGACAATGGGCTCGTGATTCTGAGTGTCGCCGGATCAGTCGTGCTGGTTGGTGCAATCATTTACCTCATTGTTAGACGGCGTCGTGGCCGTGGCACCATTCACACTGTCGAGGAACTTGAAGAGACTTCTGCCGCTGAAAGGACTGGCGATTGAAATCTTTCCTTCACCCGGTCACGAAGTGGCTCACCAAACTTTCTGAATACCTGATCACGTTTGGCGCGTTTGGCCTCTTTGCAGTCGCTCTGCTCGACTCATCGTTTGTTCCTCTGCCTAGCAGCGCTGATGCGTTGATGTTGCTGTTGTCGACCACATATCCGAGCTGGATGTTGCTTTATGCATTCATGGCCACTAGTGGATCGGCCGTTGGCTGCTGGATTCTTTACCTCGTTTCGAGACGCGCAGGCGCACGTGCGTTGAATCGTTTTTCCGAACGTAAACAGGCGCGTGTCAAGAACCTGATCGAGCGGTACGACATGATGGCGGTGTTAGTGGCAACACTGTTGCCGCCGCCTTTTCCGTTCAAGTTGTTTGTGGTGACTGCGGGTGTGTTTCGTTTCAGTCTCGTCCGGTTCATGCTGGCGATTATCGTTGGACGCGGCTTTCGTTTTCTGCTCGAAGGGTATTTCGCGGTGCGCTATGGCGCAGAGGCGAAGGAGATTCTGGCGAAGTATTACCCATGGATTGGGCTGGGACTAGTTGCCGGGATCGTGCTGTTCGTGATTGTCAGGCGTTGGATTGGACGAGGCGCCGAGGAAATTGAACAGACGTTAGAAACAAGATGAAATTTTCCTCGCAAAGGCGCGAAGGACGCAAAGCTAAGCAAGGTTTTCTTTGCGCCCTTTGCGCCTTTGCGTGAAAACTTTTCTAGACTGCTTCAAGTTCTGGAAACTGAAAGCGGCTTGCGGAGGCGAGATTTTTAATGCCGTGAGTTTCGTCAAGCTCTTTGAGTATGCGAATAAAGATTTCGGCCGTTGCGAGTGCATCGCTGCCGGCGCGGTGCCTGCTGATAATCGGAATCGAGAAGTGGCTCGCGATTGTGTCCAGCCTGTGATTTAAAAGTGCAGGTAACGCGCGTCGTGAAAGTCGAACGGTGCAGAGGTGCGGGTTCACCATTCGATGTCCCGGGTACACGCGAGAGATTTCGTGATTCAAAAAGCTCGTATCGAACGGCGCGTTGTGGGCCACGAGCACGGAATCGCTCACGAAATCGAGCCATCTCGGCGCAACGTCCGCAAAGACCGGAGCACGCTTAACCATGTCGTTTGAAATGCCTGTGAGCGCTGCGACAAAGCGTGGTATTGAAATTTCGGGATTGACGAGTGATAGAAACTTGTCGACGATGCGCCCGCCGCGAATGCGATAGGCGCCGAGTTCGATGAGTCGATTAGGCGGCGTCTTGGCCCCTGTGGCTTCAACATCGACGACCACGAAGTCCAGATCTTTAAGTAAACGCGATTGACTATCGTCTGCGAGCAGTTCGACGGTATTGTTTTCTGCGATCTTGAAGCGCCGGTCGTTTCTAATCAGGTCGGCTACGAGTAAACCCGCGAGATCGTCGTCGATGTGAGAGAGTTTAAAGACTGCGTCAACGATCTCCGACGCAGCAGCGCGTCCGCCCGAGCCTGTCAGAAGGTCGATTGTGTCCTGGACCAGAGTAGAATCTGAAACTAAATTCGGATAGGGCGGCATTCAACCGGATTGTACCATGCAAGTACACTTAGGGAGTTAACAATTTGAACGCTGAAGAAGTCATCGATCAATTCAGAACTACCGGAGCACTGCTCGAAGGTCATTTTCAACTCACGAGTGGGTTGCACAGCACTGTGTATTTGCAGTGCGCGCTTGTGCTTCAGCATCCGACAATGGCCGAAGCGTTTGGGCGTGCGATCGCTGAAACATATCGCGACGATGGTATTGAGTTAGTTGCGTCGCCTGCGATTGGCGGGATCGTGATTGGTCACGAAGTCGCGCGGGCGTTGGGTGCGAGGTTCGTTTGGACCGAACGCGATGCGGGACAGATGACGCTGCGACGAGGTTTCACAGTTTCACCTGGCGAGAAGACCCTCGTGGTTGAGGATGTAATTACTACCGGAGGCTCAACGCGAGAGACCATCGACGCGCTGAGAGCGGCGGGAGCGGATGTGATTGCGGCAGCGTCGATAATCGATCGCTCGGGTGGAAGTGTTGACGTAAGTGTTCCGCGAACGGCGCTGGCGACTTTGAAAGTATTGTCAGTTGATCCTTCCATTTGCGATGCGTGCAAACTCGGTGAGCCCGCCGTGAAGCCAGGGAGCCGGAAAGCAACGCCGTGAACTACAAGCTCCTTCTTCAGTATGACGGCACCGACTTTCATGGGTGGCAGATTCAAGACGGCCTAAGAACCGTTCAAGGCGAGTTGACCAGCGCGCTGTCTTTGATCGAGGGCCGCGGCGTTAATGTTCATGGTTCGGGGCGAACGGACGCCGGGGTTCATGCTGAAGGACAAGTCGCGAGTGTCGAGATTCAAAGAGAAATTTCACCTGAAAAGCTTCGTGCCGCGATTAATGCGAATGTCAGTCGCGACGTGCGTGTTCTGACAGTCGAAACAGCCGCTGATGATTTTCATGCCCGTTATTCTGCACTGGAGAAAACATACATTTATCGGATAGTAAATGGGCCAGTAGTATCACCGTTCTGGTCGCGTTACGTGCATCACGATGCGCGTCGATTGGACCTTGAGAACATGAAACGCGGCACCGCGCTGTTTCTTGGCAAGCACGATTGGACAGCATTCTCCGCAGCACAGTCAGACGTTGAAGATCGCGTTCGAACCATCACGCGGCTTGAGATTCTGCCGCGAGTTGACGAGCGTTTGCGTGGTTCACTGATAGAGATTCGAGCGACGGCGGATGGGTTCCTGCGATACATGGTGCGAGCGATTGCCGGGACGTTGCTCGCGGTTGGACTCGGCGAGTTGGATCTCGACGCGATTGGCGATGCGATCGAGACCGGCGATAGACCAACAGCCGCGGTTACGGCTCCTGCGCAAGGATTAACCTTGCTTTCAGTACGCTATCAGTGATAGGTCATATAGGTCCTTATTTCTTATGCTTTCTGATTTCAATGGAATAATTCAAAAAGGTACGCGAGAGGAATCGCTTCTCGCTGCGATTGCGTGGGATCGTTTGCCGCGCCATGTCGCCATCATCATGGATGGCAACGGACGCTGGGCGGCACAACGTGGCCAACCGCGAATTGCAGGACACAAAGCCGGCGTCGAAGCTGTGCGCGCTGCCGTCGACACGGGCGCGCGGTTGGGTCTCGGCGGGCTAACCCTGTATGCGTTCTCGACAGAGAACTGGAAACGTCCGCGTTATGAAGTCGACGCGCTCATGCGCATGCTGCGTCGTTATCTTCGAATCGAACTCGATTCGATCGATCGCCAGGGAATTAAGTTTCAGGCAATTGGACGAATCGGCGCGTTGGCGGAGAATGTCAGGAAAGAAATTCAACGCGCCACCGAGCAAACCGCACGCAACAAGGGGATGGTGTTGAGTGTGGCGCTCAATTACGGCGGAAGAGCCGAGATCGTCGACGCTGCGCGCGCGGCGGTCAGGCGACTACTCGACGAAGGCAGCCGTCCCGACGAACTCACGGAAGAACGGATCGCCAACGAGCTTTACACCAGAAACTTGCCGGAACTCGATCTGCTTGTTCGCACAAGCGGCGAACTGCGCATCTCAAACTTTCTTCTCTGGCAAAGCGCCTACAGCGAAATCTACGTGACCGAAACCCTCTGGCCCGACTTCCGCCGCGTCCACCTGCTCGAAGCCATCGTCGACTACCAGCGCCGCGATCGACGCTTTGGAGGATTGAAGTTGGTTGTGAGTAAAAAGTAAAATGTGTGGCATTATGCTCTGTTGAGCGAATAGAGAATTCGCACTATAATCCTCATTCGAAAGAGGTCACTACTCACATGAAAGTATTTATTAGTCACTCACAAGAAGCGAAGCGCTTGACCCGTCAGGTTCTGCAAGCACTGAAAAACGCAGGTTTAGATGTCTGGGATGACGAATATGACATTTATCCGGGCGACAATTGGGCCAAAGTAACTGGTGAAGCTTTGGAACAAGCCGACGCAATGGTCGTCTTACTGACACCTGAGGCCCTTGATTCGATAAATGTTCACCGAGAAATCTTATACACGCTCGGGGTTCAGAAATTCCAACATCGGTTAATAGGAGTGCTCGTAGGCGTTGATCATGAGCGAGCGAGAACAAAGGTTCCATCAATTCGTTTTATGAAAACTATCACAATACCAGAGTCTAAAAGGCAGGAGGAAGGTATCAATCAAATCACTCAAGCACTCAAGGCTGTAGCCTAGTTAAGGCGTCCTGTTACCTCACAACAAAATGTTACCTCACGCAAAAGAAGTATTTCTGTGTCATTCCAGTTTAGACGGAGAGTTTGCTAACGGAATAGCTAAGCTCCTGCGGCGACATAATGTTCCGGTCTGGTATGGACCCACTAATATAAGAGGCGGCCAGCATTGGCACGACGAGGTCGGCTGAAGCGTTGAGACGATGTGACTGGTTTGTCATTCTCGTTTCTCCAAATTCCATCAGGTCTGCTTGGGTCAAACGAGAACTGACGTTCGCTTTGAAACAGCGAAGATACAATGACACAATAGTGCCGGTTATCCTTCAGCTTTGTGACTACGAGCAGTTCTACTGGACGTTGTCATCCTATCAAGTCGTCGATTTCACAGAAGACTTTGACACCGGATGCCGTGCCCTTTTACGAATCTGGGGCATCAACTATCAGCCTATCGATCCTACTGCCTGACCGATGAAACGAATCCTGACCGCAGTCGTAGTTCTGCCCTTCCTGATCGCTTCCTTTCTCATTTCTTCTTTGTGGTGGGTGTTTGTGGCGCTGGCGGTGGCGGCGATGGTGCTCGGGTTGTGGGAGTTTTACCTGCTCGCGAAGAGACTGCAACTCAAACCCGATCCCGCCGCGGGTTACATTGCCGGAGCGGCGCTGGTTACGATCTCACTCAACAACGATGCGGCTGTCAATGTGCTGCTGGTCCAATTCGTAATCATTGCACTCACCATCGGAACGTTAATCGCCGCGACTTTTCGGGGTTCGTTCGACAAGATGATCGCGTCGACAGGAGCCACGATACTCGGAGTGCTGTATATCCCGCTGCTCGGGAGTCATCTGATCTCGATGCGCGTGGGTTTCAGTCCGACTTTGTCGGCGCACTTGCTCTCGTTCTTCTTTCTTGTGCTCATGGGTGCGGATGCGGGCGCGTATTACGTCGGCAGGGCTTTCGGGAAACACAAGCTTGCTCCATCGATTAGTCCAGGCAAGACTTGGGAAGGCGCGATTGGTGGAGTCGTGGCGGCCCTTGCGATGGCAGCGTTGGCTCACTTCTGGTTCTTCCGCGAGTTGCCTCTGAAATACATCCTGCCGCTCGCAGCGGTGATGACGATCGTCGGAATCTTCGGCGATCTCGCGGAAAGCGCGCTGAAGCGTGGCGCCGGCGCAAAGGATGCCGCAAACATTCTTCCCGGCCACGGAGGCATGCTCGATCGGCTCGATAGCTTGCTCTTCAACGCACCACTCATCTACTATTTCGCACGCTTCTATTTTTCAAGCTGATCCCGATGACGACGAAAAAGATCGTTTTGATAGTTGGCGCCGTGGTCGTCGTGCTTGGATTGGTAGTGGCTGTCTTCGTTGGCGGTATTGTCGGATTTGCGTTATATCAAGTAGGCAACAGCGAAGCGGCCGTGAAAGCGAAGGACTTCCTTCGCACGAGTGAAAAGCTGAAGCAGGATATAGGCGAAGTACAAGACTTCGGGAGTATTGTTACGGGAGAGTTCAATCTCAACAACGGCAGCGGCCGCGCAACAATAAATCTGAAGGTGATCGGCCAGCAAAAGACGGTTAATGCTTCCGTCGACATGGTTCTGGCAAGCGGTCAGCAATGGCGCGTCAGTTCGGCAAGTTACGTTGACAATTCTGGCCAAACCATCGATCTACTAGACCCCTACGATTCCAAAATACTCATCCCCCTCTTGGTTGCATGAGCGAACCACCAATGCAAAGCACGGGAGTTGCCATACTCGGCTCTACCGGATCCATTGGCTGCAACAGTCTGCGGGTGATCGAGTCGTTATCGACCGCTCGCATGCGCGTTGTGGCACTTGCGGCAGGGACGAATGTCCAGCGATTGGCCGACCAGATCGCGGCGCACTTTCCTGAGCTGGTCTCGGTCGATAATGAAGGAGTCGCACACGACCTGCGTGCGTCTCTCTTCGCGCGAAATATCGACTTGCCACGCATAGTCACTGGAGAAGCCGGACTGGTCGAAGTCGCCACTCACCCGGACGCTGATTGCGTTATTTCAGCAACCGTCGGCGCAGTTGGGTTTTTACCCACTCTGAAAGCGCTCGAAATGGGTAAGCGCGTTGCACTGGCAAACAAAGAAACACTCGTGATGGCAGGCGAGCTGATGACTGAAGCGGCGAGAAAATCGGGAGCCGAGTTGTTGCCCGTCGATTCTGAACACAACGCGCTGCACCAGTGTTTAAGAGGTGAACGGCGCGAAGAAGTTCGCCGCATCATTCTAACCGCTTCAGGTGGACCATTCCGCACGAAGAACAAAGCCGAGATGAAACTCGCGAGCGTGTCGGAAGCAATGCAGCACCCAACGTGGAACATGGGTGCGAAGATCACGATCGATTCCGCGACGTTGATGAACAAAGGGCTTGAAGTGATCGAGGCGCACTGGCTATTTGGATTTGGAGCAGACGAGATCGACATAGTTGTCCATCCCGAATCCGTGGTCCATTCGATGATCGAGATGATCGACGGCTCGGTGATCGCGCAAATGGGAGTCACGGATATGCGTCATGCGATTCAGTATGCGTTGACGTATCCCGAGCGGCACTCGTGCCAGTTGCCGCCTTTGGATCTGACGTCAGTTTCCGGACTTCACTTCGAAGCTCCCGATCGCGATCGTTTTCCCTGTATTGACCTCGCGTATCGAGCCTTGTCCGAAGGAGGCACTCTTCCGGCGGCGATGAATGCTGCCAACGAGGAGGCCGTCAGCGCCTTTCTCAACGAACGGATTTGCCTGACGGAGATTCCGCAAATCATCGAAGCGGTTATGAATGATCATCCAAATCAACCTGCAAAGGATATCGAAACCATCCTTGAAGCCGACCGCCACGCGCGTCTCGCGGCCGTTTCGCACATAGAGAAACTGGAGAAAGCCGCGGTGTAACAGCGATGGGGCCAAAACGGTTACAAAATAGTCAAATGTTTGACGTTATCTCAACCGGACGCGTACACTCGGTTGTGCAACCTGACTCGAAATCGTCGAGTCTAAAGCGTGATTGATTTGAGTCAAACGATAAGAAAAAGGCGCTGAATGAATTATTTAATCGTTCCCCTGGCATTCATATTCATACTTGGTTCCGCTGTTGTTTTGCACGAATTCGGCCACTTCATCGTGGCCAAGCTTTTTAAAATCCGCGTTGAGACCTTTTCTGTCGGTTTTGGCCCTCGTTTGTTCGGGTTTAAGCGGGGACATACAGATTACCGCTTGTCCGCAGTACCTCTCGGCGGTTATGTAAAACTCGGAGGCGACGAATCAAACGCTCCGCTCGAGGGTGCAGGCTCTCAAAATATCCCGGCTCATGAAATGTTCAACTTGCGTCCCCGATGGCAACGAATTTGTGTTGCTCTCGCCGGGCCTGTAATGAACGTTTTGACAGCTCTGGCGATTCCGTTTGCGGGCGCGATGATGTATGGAGTTCCCGCGACACCGTCACCGGTGGTCTATTACATTCAACCCGGCGGCGCCGCGGACAAAGCGGGTTTGCAACAAGGCGACCGGCTAATTTCTTTCAATGGTCATGAACACCCGAGCTGGGACGTAATCAGCGGCGACGCGCTGCTTTCGCCGGGCCAGCAGTTGCCCGTAGTGATTAATCGAAACGGCCAGGAAATGCCGCTCACGATTACGCCGAGTGCACGAACCGAGAATGGCGAAACCGCAGGGTTCCTCGATTTCATTCCTGACTATGGCGGGTTACCGGTGGTTGTTGGCGAGGTCGCACCCGGTTCGCCGGCGGCAGATGCCGGTTTGAAAGAAGGTGACCGCTTCATTTCTATCGGCGGCGAGGATGTAAAGAGCTCAGCACAGGTGACTGAGTACATTCGCCGTCACGACGCGCAACGCATTTCGCTCGTCATAAACCGCAACGGCACCACGACCACCATCAACACTGACGAACGTCGTATTAACGGGCGGCTGGGATTCAGTGTTATTGAACTTTTCCCACTTCACGACGCCACTGTGTTATCGGCTGGAAAGTACGCATACGACACGAACCTCCAGATCCTGAGGCTGACGGGCAAAGCTCTGGGACAGGTTTTTACGGGCCAACGTTCTGTTCGAAACACGTTCTCGGGTCCGATAGGAATTTACCAGGCTGCGCAAAAGTCGGTTGAGCGACTTGGCTGGGACGGCGTGTTTGGAATGCTCGGTTTTCTCAGCTTGAACCTCGGTATCTTCAACCTGCTGCCGATCCCCGTTCTCGATGGCGGCGCGATCTTCCTGCTGTTGATCGAAGGACTGCTGGCGCTTGTCGGGTTGTCAATTTCGACTGCTGTTCGTGACCGAATTCAGCAGGTCGGATTTGTGATGGTGTTGCTGTTGATGGTCTTTGTTATCAGCAACGACTTTATCAAGCTGTTTAGCGGAGCACGAGAACCCGATAAACCGCCGGCTGCCGCTGCCTCTCCTTCGAAGTAGGGCCACAGAAGCAAATGCGCAAAACGCGGCCTGTTCAAGTTAAGCACGTTCAAATCGGTGGTGGTGCGCCGGTTGCGATTCAGTCGATGACTAAGACTGATACGTCGGACGTTGGCGCTACAGTCGCGCAAATCGACGAGATGATGCGCGCCGGGTGTGAGATTGTCCGAGTTGCTGTTCCCGATAACGATGCGGCAGTGGCTTTGAAAGAGCTTCGTAAGCGAGTGCCTGATGTTCCGCTCGTCGCGGATATTCATTTCCACTACAAACTCGCGTTGATGGCGCTCGAAGCGGGCATCGATAAGTTACGACTCAATCCCGGCAATATCGGCGCTCACGAACGTGTGCGAGAAGTCGTGCGTGCAGCGCAGGCGCAGAAAGTGCCAATCCGGATCGGCGTGAACGGCGGTTCGCTCGAGAAAGATCTGCTTAAGAAATATGGGACGGCGACTCCCGAGGCGATGGTCGAATCTGCGTTACGACATATTCAGATCCTCGAAGACCTCGACTTCACTGACATCATCATCTCGCTGAAAGCTTCAGACGTGCACCGGACGGTTGCTGCTTATCGCCTGTTGGCCGAGAAGGTCGATTATCCGTTTCATCTCGGCGTGACTGAAGCAGGCACGTCATTCAGCGGTACTGTTAAGTCGTCGATCGGACTTGGCATTCTGTTGCACGAGGGAATTGGCGACACGATCCGGGTTTCACTTGCTGCTGAGCCACAGGAAGAAGTGCGTGTGGCGTGGGAGATTGTGAAGTCGCTCGGGTTGCGGACGCGCGGAGTTACCGTTGTTGCTTGTCCGACGTGTGGCCGTCTCGACGTAGATGACTTCGTCGGCATTGTGACCGAGATCGAACGCCGGCTCGCGCACATTGAAGAGCCGCTGCATCTTTCCATCATGGGCTGCGCGGTGAATGGACCAGGCGAAGCTCACGATTCGCAACTGGGAATCACGTTTGGCCGCGGAGTTGGGATGATTTTTAAAGACGGTGTGCCGATGCGGAAGGTTGCGGGAGAGGATATTGTTGAAGCGTTCGTGATGGAAACAGAGAAGCTGCTTGCTGAGCTTAAAAATCAGCCGCAGATCAGCACAGATCTCAACGTACCTTCGGTCTCTTAGTCGCAGGCACATCTCCAGCCATTACTAAAAACAGCGAATCTGTCGTGATCTTGCGATTGACGTTGACGATCAATTGCTCTCGCAAGTCTTCGATCTGAAGTATCCAGTCACCGGCGCGGCTTGAATCAATGTTCTTGCTGATCTCCGTCAGTTCAGCCGCGAGATCTTCATTAACGAGTCGAGTTGATTCAACGCCGAGCGACAACATCCACGCATCGCGAATCAGCGTCTCCAGCACGTCCAGCCGCTCTTCGAACTCCTCTTTGTACTGAGCTTCATTAAGTTGCTCCGCCGATCGCAGCAGCTCTGCTCGATCGTCGCTGATCGCGAGCGCGTTCAGAACCTTGAGCATCGCTTTTCGCTGTGAAGTGAATGTCACGAGATCGCCTGACAGTGCACGACCCATGCTTCCACCCGCCGCCCGCGCGCGCAAACGCGCTGTCTTCGAGTCGATATCACTGTTCTTAACCAGGTGACGTTCGATCTCGTCAGGCGTGAGAGGTGAGAACCGGATCATCTGGCAGCGGGAAAGGATCGTCGGCAACAGCATTGCCGGACGCGCGGTTATCAGGATCAAGTACGACGTCTTTGGCGGTTCCTCCAGAACTTTCAAGAGTGCGTTGGCTGAAGCGTCGTTCAACTTATCCGCTTCATCGATCAGGAACACGCGCGCCTTGCCTTCAAACGGTCGAAAGTTCGCTTCCTTTTCGATCTGACGCATCTGCTCGACACGCAATACGCGTTTCGGCGCGACTACGAGTCCCACGTCGGGATGGTCGGTCCAGATAATTTGCGTCCACTCTTCCGCATCGTCGCGTTGCGGGTAGTTCAACTTCCTGATGCGTGTGCATGACGAACAAACGCCGCACGCCTCATGGTCCTTCGGTGTGCGACAGTTCAACGCCCGTGCAACTTCGAGCGCAAACAGTTTCTTACCGACGCCTTCTTCACCCGTAAACAGCATCGCGCCCGGCAGCCTGCCGGTGGTCAGCATACGCTTCAGTACTGCTTTGACGCTCGTGTTCCCGGTAAGTTGATCAAACATAATTCATCGCGAGATGGCCGCGGCTTTGGAGGAAGGGAATGATGACGTTTTTGACACGTTCCTGCGTCCTCTCAACTGGACCACTGCTGTCGATCAGTTTCACTCGCTCTGGTTCTGCGAGTGCAATCTGCAAGTACGCATCGCGCACGCGCGTGTGAAAGTCTGCGTGCTCGATGTCCAGACGATCGCGCGGCGTCTTCGCCGTACTCCTGCTGGTCGAACGTCGTGTAGTTCGATTGGTCGATTCCGCAATTGAAACGTCAAACAGCAGCGTCAAATCAGGTTTCAATCCTTCTGTGGCCAACTCAACGATCCGGGAAATCAGTTCCGGAGCGAAACCACGTCCCGCGCCTTGATATGCGACAGTGGCGTCCGCATAGCGATCGGAAATGGCGACTCGTCCTGCCGCCAACGCCGGCCGTAGCACGCGTCGAACGTGCTGCGCGCGATCGGCAGCAAAAACAAGCAGCTCGGTGAGTGGATCCACTTCCTCCGTCGCGTCCAGCAATGCTGCTCGCAAACGCAAACCGAGCGGAGTTCCGCCAGGCTCGCGAGTTACTAGCGGATCACAACCGTTGGCTCGCAGAAATCTCTCCAGTAAACGCAACTGAGTCGACTTCCCACTGCCATCGATACCCTCGAAGGTAATGAAAGTTCCGGCCACGAGTCCTCTTTGTAATAGTGAAATGCTCGCGAGAGTTTAATCGAATGTCACGCCTCAGGCGAGTTGACATCGTGCCCGCGTTCTCGCGGGTTGGTTTCGGTGGTCGCTTGCGCGTGCAGTTCGCCGGTACCACGCCGCGATTGTGAGATGGTGGAGATGGCGTGTTTGAAGATGAGTTGTTCCTGGGATCCGGATTCGAGCAGGACGGAAAACTTATCGAAACTCCGAATACGGCCCGTCAGTTTGGCGCCGTTAAGTAGATAGACGATCACTGCCGTCTTCTCACGGCGCACCGTGTTGAGAAAAGCGTCCTGAATATTTTGTGGTGCCTGTTTGCCGTCCGACATGCCTTGATAAACCTGGGGGTTGGAATCCTAAGATCGCGCGGTTGCAGGCAGATTACAACACCGATCTTTGCCTGACAAGAGATACGAAGAGATGTGAGAGAAAGATGATTATTTGGACCGCGGACCAGCCGCGAGCGCGTCCACTACGGATCTCAAAATGCGGTTTTCCTCGCCAAAACCGTCAAACCACTCCACATCTGCTTCATGGCGAAACCATGTCAATTGACGTTTTGCATAGTGACGAACGTCGAGTTTGGTCTGTTCGACGGCGCTCTCGAGGTCGCGCGACCCCTGTAAATACTCGACGACACGACGGTAGCCGTGGGCGCCGAGAGCGTTCGAGGTCGGTGAAAAACCGCGGTCCAGAAGGCTTCGAACTTCGTCGACCAACCCGGCTCTGAAGTGCGCTTCGGTGCGTTCGTTGATGCGTTTGTAAAGCTCATCTCGTGGTGGGTTAAGGGCCAGGATCCTGAGACGGCGCGAACTTTCGTGAGGTTCAGGACGATCGGGTTGCTGGTCCAGGATCGATTTTCCGGTTTGCAGGTAGACCTCGATGGCGCGTGTGACGCGTGGCCAGTCGCGCGGGAAGAGTTGTTGGGCCGCGGCAGGATCGAGCCTGCGCAGCAACCGGTGCATGTGTTCGGCCCCGGACTTCTCGCGAATTGTATTCAGACGGCGGCGCAGACATTCATTGGTTGGAGGGCTTACAAACAGTGGCTGGCGCAGCGCTCGCAAATAGAATCCTGTCCCGCCGGCAAGGATCGGGACACGCCCGCGACTCTCTATCTCTTCGATCGTCTTCGCTGCGTCGCGAGCCCATTCGCCAGCTGTGTAGTTCGTGTCCGGGTGGACAAAATCTATCAAGTGATGCGGAACACCCTTGCGCTCCTCGAGGGGCACCTTGGCAGTCGCAATCTGGATCTCTTTATAGACCTGGACCGAGTCGCAATTGATAATCTCGCCATTGAGTTGTAAGGCAACCTCAATCGCGAGCGTACTCTTCCCCGAGGCAGTCGGACCAACAATGGCAAGCATACGAAAGAGTATAACGATCCAAATCAGCCCAAGCACGATTAGCCCGCCGATGATCTGATTACGTGAGAAACGCATACAGGGACTACAGGATAATCTTATTAATCTTGAGAATCCTGAAATCCTCTGAAGATCGCGCTTACCTGAATTGAAAGTCCGGGAAAGAGCGGCGATTCGAGCATATCGATTTCCCTCAGCCTGGTCACTTCTTTGAGCGTGTTTTCCACCAGGCGAAAGATAATAATTGACCGTGACCAACCATCAACGATCCAATACTCGGGGACGTGATACTTGCCATACAATTTCCGTTTTAAAGTGAAATCGCGTGTATGGTTTGTGCTTCCGGGTGAAACGATCTCGATCACCAGATCCGGCGCAGCAGTGAAGCGTTCGTTGGACACGATCGTGTCCCATCGTTCGTTCCTGACGAAAACAATATCGGGAATGACAGAATTGTACTTACTGAAAACCGCGCCAGGTTCAAGCACTACTTCGCCGATCGGATTCTCTCTCAGATAAATAAATAGTTCTGCCTGAAGGTTACCGAGCACTAGTTGGTGAGGAATACCAGGTGCACAAGACACGTAAAGCTCTCCTTCTATGAGTTCATATTGATGCGTTTCGTCGTATGGGATTGACTCGAGATCGTCGATGGTCATGAGGTGTTTGACTTTTGAAGCCATGGTTACTTCCTTTAAGTTGTGATGAGGGGTGAAACGACTATAACACAAAGACTTTCGCTTTAGTACATCCGCGTGAGTTCGATGCCGGAGTAGTAGGCTTTGAGAATTTGTTCGGTGGACCAGCCTTGTTTTGCGAGGCCGTAGGCGCCTACCTGGCACATGCCGACGCCGTGTCCCCAACCGCGCCCGATGAAGGTGAATTCAGTGACGCGGCCGTTGTCGTCATACTCGCGATCGATGACGAAGAGTTGTTCTCGCAGACCAAGCGCGGAGCGGATGCGACCACCGCGCACGTGCGCTGTACCGTCAGTGCCGACGATCTCGAGATCAGTCACACGATGCGATGCGCCTCGCGATACCACGCGCAGATCCATAATCGACCCGATACCTCGAGCCGCGCGCGCCAGACGTGATTGAACCTGTGCGACTGACATCCCGCGGGTCCAATTCGCAAATGGAGACATGCGATCCGCGGCGGCACCATTCAGCGACGGCTTAACTTCGAGAAAATCGATCTGTCCATTCGGCGCGAGGTGATACGTAACAGGCTCACCACCAACGAGCGCTACAGAGGAGACGGGATAAGGCCGTTCGCCCAGATGTCGAAACAAGAACGCATCCGCGTTCACTCTAATCGGCTGATCTTTACCTTTCGACGAACGCAGGATCAGTTGCCCATCACTCGTGGCGCGGGCATTCGCCTTCTGAAGTTGCAAAAGATTTCGCGCCTCGAGAATGCGCGCGATCGCGTGCAAAACCCGCGCACGTGACAGAGGTACACGCGGTCGAAGAGTCGCATCGGGATAAGCCGACAAGTAACCATCGCGCAAAAGCAACGCGAGATCCGCTCGATTCGGCGCAGGCACGTCAGCCAGATCTTTCACGGCCAGCAGATACTCAGCATCCGCATCATTCAACAGTGTGCCCGCTCGGCTTTCGCCGAACACTACCGTTGACAGGGCTGTCGCAAACGCAGGGGGTCGATTTACGTCGTCAGTCGTTAACAGCGATGACTGTCGAGCCACTCGAGCGACATTCGCGAGCCAGTTACGAACCTCACTGACTGTAGCGTCACCAGCGAGCCATGTATCGGAAATACGCTCAGGCGAAATGCCAAAGTTTTGTGTGAGCAAGAGACTGATGTCACGCGCGAGTGGAACGTTAATCTCTTCGCGCAACTCAGCAATCAAGCGCGTTGTTCTGATGACGAAGCGGTCGAACGTCGCCCCCTCCGCAGCGCATTCACGCGAACGCAAATAGGGAACAGCGTCCTTAAAAATCTTTTCAGCGTCTTCCGTTCGCCCGCCGCACGTAGAGGTGTAAAGCGCGTTGATTGGTTCACCGTCGTAAGTCGCGATCACTCCGCGCGTCTCATCAACAGCGCGCGATGAGAGTGGGTTCTCGGAAGTGAGTCCTCGATAGACTTGCGAACGCGTTGTCGGCAGGATGTCGAACCCCTGCGCCATAAACTGCCCACGATTTTTCAGTGCATACGTGCGGGCAGCAATCGCTTGCGCTTTCAGCGCCTCGATCGCGGGATAACCACCGGGCGAAAGCTCGTTTGCAACAACGCCTTTCACGTAGTCTTCGAGTCCCAACTCATTCACGACGGTCAAATTCCCGCGCGTATTCGTAAACACCTCGATCCGTCCACGGTAAGGACGATCGTTGTAACGCACAGGCGCGGTCTTCTCATCGTCAGAAGCGAATGCCACCGGCGCGCTCGAGCTGAAAAGTTGTCCCGATCCTGACGAAGTCACGACTTCGCGTGACGGCAGAGCTGGCCTCGAAGTAAATCGAACCGCCCCACTGTTAGACGCAGACTGTGCAACGCTCGCCGCCGGCGGTGGTCCATCTATCCTCGCGTCATATCCTGCCGCCTCGAGTCGGGCTACGAGTTCTTCAGCTTCTGCGCGCGAGCGCTTCTCCCCAATCGACAGTCCCCACGTTCTTGTTTGCGTGTCGAAAACTGTGTGTGCGTCGTCGTTGGTAAGTTTCTGAATCTCTTTTTCGGACTCTTCGATCTCGTCACGCGTCGGCGCGCCACCGACGATCACGAGATATGCGTTGGCCTCAGAGGACGTGGAAAGTGGCGATAACAATCGTGGATCGACCCGTACGCGTGAAGTATCCAGTGCGAGCAGCGTTTTACTGTTTCCACTCGCATTCATGAGATGTCCAGTGGTCGAGATTACAGCCGAACGCGCGTCGGTGGTGAGAGCAACGCGAATCGTCGGTTCCGGACCAGACAACGGCGTCAGCGCCGGCGTCGGGATGACCGGCACCGATGCTGCGGGCGCAGGCCACGCAGGTTGCGTTCGTCTTGGCCGCGTATCTTGTTGTTGGGCAATTGCTATGGGGAGAAAAAGCGCGTGCACCAGGAGTAAAGCGATAACTCTGCACATCGTGCGGATAGTACTACAAAAGGTGTTTGTTTTTTAACCTTTTTGGCCCGTACTCAGGAGAAGAAGTATTCCCACGGCGCCCGAGTCTGTGGTATAGACGAACAACCCCCGCAACGAGAATCGAGCGGCAGCGGCTTTTTTGGTCTGTCCAGACGAATGAGGTGACTAACGCCCCTCATGAGGAAGGCTACTTCCCAAAGCGGTCCGTTTCTAAAAACTGCTGCGCTCGTCCTGACGCTTGTGGTTTCTAGTTGTCTGCCCAAACCACCTGGCGAAAGCGGCGACATCAACATCACGCTCTATGGCTTTTCGATCATGAAAGAGTCGCTCGAGAAGGCGATCTTTCCCGGCTTCATCGCGAAATGGAAACAGCAACACGGACAGGTCGTGCAGTTTCAATCGTCGTTTGCTGGTTCAGAAACAGTCACAAACCAGATCTTGCAGGGCGCGCCCGCCGAAATAGCGATTCTCTCGATCGAGCGCGACGCTCAGCGCTTGATGAATGGTGGATTTGTTCTTGCTGACTGGCGTTCATTTCCCGCGCGTGGAGTCGTAAACAAAACACCGTTCATCATTATCGTGCGCAAAGGAAATCCGAAGGGTATTCGCGACTTCCCGGATCTCGCGAAACCAGGAATTCGTCTGATTCATCCGGATCCGGTAAGTTCCGGCGGCGCGCAGTGGTCGATACTCGCGATCTACGGATCCGAATTGAAGAAGTCACAACAGGATTCTGAGGAGCCGGATAAAACTCGCGCGCTTCAAACTCTTCGAACGATCTGGGCTCACGTGATCTCAACGCCCGGCTCAGCGCGTGAAGCGCGAACAACGTTCGAGCTCGGCAATGGTGACGCGCTGATCACTTACGAGCTCGAAGGTTTGTTGATGAAAGAAGCAAATGCGCCGATCGAGGTCGTCATACCGAGGAGCACGATTTTCAGCGAGCATCCGGCCGTCGTGATCGATAAAAATGTGACGCCCGCTAAACGCGCGGTAATCGATGAGTTCATGCGATATTTGTGGAGCGACGAAGCTCAGCAGGCTTTCGTCAAGTATCACTTTTATTCAACGACAAACGAGGCATTCAACCAGGCAAACACGAATTTTGGACACATCGACATGCCGTTTACGATCGACTACTTTGGCGGCTGGGACAAAGCTTACCCGGAAGTGATCGAGACGATCTTTAAAGATCAGGTTCAGAGAAAATGAGCACCATCGTGCCAGCAATGCGACATGTTCGTGGGTTCGACGTTGTGCGGCCCTTGAGCATCGGCATGCTGATGTTCATGATGTTGCCACTTGTCTTCCTGCCGCTTGCGTCGATCTTCATCTTTGGAACCAGCAGCGGCCTGGGTAGATTCTGGGCTGCGCTGACCGCGCCTGAAGCTATCTTCGCGCTCAAACTCTCGATGGCAACGAGCTTCTGGGCCACCGTCTTCAATGTGATCTTCGGATTGTTTGCCGCTTACGTTTTGTCGCGTTACAACTTCTGGGGACGCAATGCTCTCATCGTCACGATCTCGCTTCCCACGGCGATTCCAACCGCCGTCGCAGGGTTCGCATTACTACTGCTTTGGGGGCCGTACGGCACGCTTGGTCGTCTTTTGACCCCGCACGGTTTTCAACTGATGTTCACTGCGGGCGCGATCATTCTGGCGAACATCTTCGTCACGTTCCCGCTCGCGTTCGGAGTAATCAAACCCGTGTTCGACACGATGAGTCGATCGCTTGAGGAAGCATCCGCGACAATCGGCGCGACGCGGTGGCAAACTTTCTGGCATGTGACGCTGCCATCGCTACGCGGCGCGATCGTTTCCGGTGCGCTTTTGACATTCGCACGCGCTGTCGGAGAGTTTGGATCGACGATCCTTGTTTCAGGAAACCTTGCCGGACGAACACAAACTGCGCCGCTCTACATTTTCGCGAAATTCAACGAAGGTCAGATCGAAGCGGCGAATGCGATCGCAATTGTTTTAGCCCTATTCTCGTTTTTGATCTTTAGCGTTTTGTTCTTTGCTCGTGATTGGCTCGACGTTGATTGAGGCTTGCTGTGAAGGCGAAGGAAACACTGATCCCGAAATCTGAAGAGTCGTTACCTAACGCGAATCCGCATGCGGCTGCGAGTGTGATCGGACTCAGCAAGCGCTTCGGCAAGACTAGTGTGCTCGAGAATGTCAGTTTCGACGTCGCCGAAGGTGAGGTTCTGGTTTTACTCGGAGCCTCGGGCAGCGGCAAGACGACTATCCTTCGCATCATTGCCGGACTCGAAATGCCTTACACCGGGAAAGTGATACTTCACGGCAAGGACGTCACCGAGCTTCCGGCGCGCGAGCGAGGCGTTGGCGTCATTTTTCAATCGTATGCGCTGTTTCCAAAGATGACGGTGGAAAAGAACATCGGATACGGCCTCCGTATTCGCAAGCGTCCGCGGAAAGAGATTCGCGAAACTGTTAATGAGCTGCTGTCGTTGGTCCAACTCAATGACCACCGCAAGAAATATCCATCACAACTTTCCGGCGGGCAGCAACAACGCGTCGCCATAGCGAGAACACTTGCATACAAACCCGAGGTGCTTTTGTTTGACGAGCCGTTCGGCGCGCTCGACACGCAAACTCGTGTTCACCTGCGCCGCGAAATCCGAGCGTTGCTGAAGAAGGTGAACGTTCCCGCGATTTTCATTACGCACGATCAGGAGGAAGCGCTCGAGCTCGGCGATCGGGTTGCAGTGCTGAATGTGGGCCATGTCGAACAGATCGGCACTCCTTTTGAGATCTACAACCGTCCGGCAACTGAGTATGTCGCGACGTTTTTGGGAGCAGCAAACGTTCTCGACGCTGTTGTAGGAAAAGACGCGATCGAGTTTGGGTCAGTGCACATTCCAGCGACTTTGGACAAAGAGCAGTTCAAGCCGGGCGACTGCGTCAAAGTAGTCTTTCGGCCTGAGGATGTGGCGTTGAGTCGAAGTGATTTCATGCGTCCTGGACTCTTCAGGCTTTCATCCGCCCTCATTGAAGAGATCACTTTTGTGGGCGCGTATGAACGTCTTCGCTTGCGTATGGAACGCCCGGGCACAGAAGAATGCAGGACTGATGACACTCCTTACTATCTGACGACTCAACCACCCGAGAGCCAGACGGCTAAAGCCATCATCGCGACGCGTCCAAAGCCTGAAGCGACTGCCACCCGCTTCCATACTGGGGAACGTGTTGTAGTTGCATTAACATCCTTCACCGTTCTTCCGCCGCAAACCGAAAAGGCCGCGAATTGAAAAACCTCATCTACGGATGCGTCGTGCTGTTTGTCGTGTTCAGTAGCAGGGCTTCAGCCCAGTCAACTCTCGACCAAACAGACAACCAGTTTTGGGCCGACGTTCAACTCGCAGTGCCTGTCACGAGCACGATTGACTTCAATATGCTCGGTACATTTCGTCTAGGACGTGACATCAGCCATGTGGTAGACGAGCGAACGGGTGTCGGATTCACTTTCAGGTTTGGAAAGTATGTAACCGTTGCTCCGAATTATTTGTACATTGGCACGCGGCCTTTCCCGAATCGGAAAGGATGGGAGAATCGCCTGACGCTTCCGGTTACGTTGAGGTTTAACGCTGGTGATTTCAGGTTGAGCGATCGAAACCAATTTGAACGCCGGTATCGCAGCAACGGAGCGAAGTCAACACGGTATCGAAACCGTTTTCAGGTGGACCACTCTCTCGGTTCCGACAAACTGAAGCTGTCAGTGTTTGTATCGGACGAAGTGTTTTACGACTGGAGCATCGACCGCTGGGTGCGCAATCGTTTCAGCGTTGGCGTGAGCAAGGTTTTCAACAAACACTTTACCCAGGATCTTTATTACTTGAGGCAGAACGACGGTGTTAGCGTGCCGGGTGATTTGCACGTGATCGGCACTATTCTCCGGTTCAGGCTGTAGCCACAAAACGCACAAAACAGAGCCACAAAATGCACGAAATTTACCAAAAATCTTTTTGTATCTTTTGTGCCTTTTTGTGGCTCAACTGAGCGCTTTTGCCGCGAGACTGTGGAATTCGCGACGCACTGCATTGATGTTGGCGAAGGGAAGGGCACGCGCATGTGTGCGATTTGTCAGTAGGATAAAGACGCGTTCATGCACCGGATCGATCCAGACGGAAGTGCCAGTAAAACCATTGTGACCAAAACTGTCGCGCGGTAAATCAGTCCCACCGGTCGAATCTTTAGTAGCCGCCAGTTGCCAACCGATCGAACGAGCTTCTTCCAACCCTGGCGTCATGTCTTGCTGAAACATCTTGCACGTTTCCGGTTTCAACAACGACGTCGAACTCTCGACAAACTGCTGCGCGAGCACGAACGTTTCAGCCGCTGTTGAAAACAATCCCGCATGGCCCGCCGCGCCGCCAAGAAAGTAAGCGTTTCCATCATGCACTTCGCCCCAGATCAACCGCTGGCGTGAATTCGCGTACTCGGCAGCGCCAGTTTGCTTGCACATGTCGACTTCGTACGCATTGCCCGTTTCACACGCTGCGATTCCTGTTTGTAATGCGATCTCGGGATTGAAGAATGTATGTTGTAGGTTGAGTGGTTCAAAGATCTCACGCTGCGCCATCTCGACGATGCGATGACCCGTCATGCGTTCCAGCAAGATTCCCAGCGCGATGAATCCGAGATCGCTGTAGACCACACGCGTACCTGGCTTGTACTCAAGATCGAGACTCGCGACTGCGCCGGCGGCGCGATCCGGTTGATCTTCAGTGAGCAAGTACAGTGGTTTCCATGCGGGCAGACCTGATGTGTGGGTCAGCAGCTCACGAATCGTGATCATCTGTTTGTCAGTACGATCAAATTCAGCGAGGTAGTGTGAAACAGAACTGTCGAGTGTCAGCTCACCAAGTTCAATCCTGCGCGAACAAAGCAGACCGGTGATCAGCGGTTTTGTGAGTGAAGCGAGATCGTAGATGGTGTCGATCTTATTGGCGACACGATAGGGTTCGACAACCGAATAACCCAGCGCGTCTTCGTAAACTATCTGGCCGCGTTCAGCGACGAGATAGACCGCGGAAGGAAACTCGCCCGCGTCGATATGTTCTTTCAGAAGGGCCGTAAGTTGATCGTAGGACGCAGTCATGAAGGAAAATTTCTCACGCAAAGACGCAAAGACGCAAAGGCAAGCCCTCTCATTGGAGGATTTCTTTTGCGTCTTTGCGCCTTTGCGTGAGAAACCCTATATAAATTTATCGCACGATAGCACTCAATTCACTTACGCCGGGGTGTTCCGCATGTTCACGGATCCTGTCCAGTGTGCGCAACGCCAAACTCAAGGCATTTCGACCTTCAAGCCCTGACACCGCAGGGGCCGCTCCGTCTCTGGCCGATTCAACAAACGAAACGATTTCAGCGCGCAGCGGCTCGACGTCGATGATGTCGAGGTGCTTCACGTGAACACCGGGCCATGCGCCACTTGCTGTTGGTGGCTCGAGACTGCTCACCGAAGCTCTCTTGGTCGTGTAATCGATGGCGATGTAATCGTGCGGCTGGAAGAAGCGCATCTTGCGAATCTTTTCAGTGCCTACACGCGAGGCGGTGATGTTCGCGACCGCTCCGGACGAAAACTCCAAACGCGCATTCGCCGCGTCGACTTTGTTTGTAAGTATCGCGATACCGACTGCGTGAATGTTTGTTACTGCGACGTCTTCACCAACGAGCCACTGCACAATGTCGAGATCGTGAATCATCAGATCGAGCACGACATCGATGTCGAGGGAACGCGCACTGAACTCGCCAACGCGATGGATCTCAAAATACACCGGCTTGCGAACGTGTGGTCGCAACGCGACCATCGCGGGATTGAAGCGCTCGAGATGTCCGACCTGGAGAACCGCGTTGCCCTGCTCGGCGGCGCGAATCATTCGATCGGCCTCTTCGAGCGTTCTCGAGATTGGCTTCTCGACCAGGACGTGAACCCCCGCCTCGAGCAGACCACACGCGATTTCGCAGTGCGCTTCAGTCGGGACGGCAACGCTGGCGGCGTCAATCTGGCCGATCAGTTCGCGCCAGTTAGTGGTCCAATCGACGTTTCGGTCGCTGCTGATCGTGCGTGCTGTCTCTTCGTTGAGATCGCACACTGAAACAAATTTCGATAAACCTTCGGCGGCGAGAGTCGCGTGAATCCGCGCGTGTTGCCGGCCTAAACTACCAACTCCGATGACGGCTGTTCGTAACATGTTTTGTGTCTTTTGCGCTTCTTTGTGGCACAATCCCAAATTCGGAGCCGAATATACTTGCATCCTTCAGCGCTTGCCAAGCGAGTCTACGTTTTCCTCGTTTTAATCATCATCGCGTTTTATCTTTACGGCCTCGGCCACATGCCGCTGCTCGGACCTGATGAGCCGCGGTACGCGCAGGTCGCGCGCGAAATGTTTCTGAGCGGTGATTTCGTCACCCCGACACTCGGTGGGTTCACATGGTTTGAGAAGCCGTCGCTGCTTTACTGGATGATTGCCGCGGCCTTCAAAGTGTTTGGAGTGACTGACTGGTCTGCGCGTCTTGCTTCAGCGGTGTGCGGGCTGTTGACGATTTCCGCGGTATGGTGCGTCGGACGCGAGATCGATAAACAGGAACCACAGGGTTTTGGTTTTTGGTCAATCGTAATCACGGCGACCTGTCTCGGCTTGATTGTGTTTTCACGCGCCGCGAGCTTTGATGTTGTCATTACGATGACTACGACATGGGCGCTCGCGTGCTTCCTTTTGCGTGAGTTCACTGGCCGGCGTGTTTTTTTGATCGGTTTTTATGCCTTTGTGGGGTTATCACTACTCGCAA
The DNA here is from genome assembly GCA_963728575.1 of uncultured Acidobacteriota bacterium. GTDB lineage: Bacteria > Acidobacteriota > Blastocatellia > Pyrinomonadales > Pyrinomonadaceae > PSRF01. The sequence continues at coordinate 79,113 of CAVSKT010000009.1, read as the reverse complement.
AAGGCCTCGTCGGGGTCGTGATTCCGTTTGGTGTCGTTTTTGTGTACTACGTCTTAAGACGTAAGTGGCCGGATCGATCGGTTTGGTTGAGTCTGTTCTGGGGCGTTCCGGTAGCAACAGCAGTGTCGGCAATCTGGTATGGTCCAGTCATCGCACGGCATGGGTGGAGTTTTATCGACGAGTTCTTTATTCAGCATCACTTTGCCCGCTACGTTTCGAACAAGTATCACCATCCGCAACCATTCTGGTTCTACCCGGTCATCATACTGATGCTGACGCTGCCCTGGACACCGTTCTTCGCCGCTGCACTGATAAAAGCACGACGCTGGACGTGGCGTGGAGCGGACCATCTCAGCGTTGTGCGCGTCTTCGCGTTGGCGTGGCTACTATTCCCGATCGTGTTTTTTTCGTTTTCAGGATCGAAGCTACCGGGTTACGTGCTACCCGCTCTGCCCGGCGCCGCGCTACTCATTGCCGATGTGATTCGTCAAAAGAAACCCGCGATACCGCTTGCGATAGTATCGGTGACAGTCGTGTTGGTGCTCGTCGCGTTGACCTTTTTCGCAGGGCCGATCGCAAACCGTGAATCAATTCGCGATCTGCTTTTGCTTGCGGATGCGCGTGGCTACGCGGGCGCTCCCGTCCTCGCGCGAGCAAGTGACGACCGCTCCGCGGAGTTTTACGCGCACGACAGAGTTGTTTATGACGAGCACGGCGAGCCGGTAACGTTCGATGAGATCTCGGTGGACGAAGCGCGCGCGCGTGGAAGCAAGTTTGTCGTGTTGATTCCGCTGGGGGACGTGGAATACTTCAGACACTCAGAGCGAATCGAGGTTATAGGTGACAACGGAAACACGGCGGTACTCGGGTGGAAGCCGTAGATTAACGAAGATTGCGATCGAAGAAGTCGATGACGATGCGATCGTACGCTTCCCCTTGTTCCCCGGTTGTTGACGGAAGGTTGAACCCACTCAACGGCAGATCGGTTCGCGTTTCGACAGTGACAGAATCGTTTAAGCAGTCCTGAAGACCAGCAGTTGCCTCGCGCAGGTGTCCCGCTTCTGGTCCCGAAAGCAGAAGAACGCGTTGATTCTGGATCGATTTTGCAAAGTCGCACGTCGGCGAAGTGTCAAAACTATTAATCAGATAAAACCTCATTGCGACTCTCGAAAGAAACTGCACCGCGCCGCTTTCCAATCCGACACAATCCTTGACGGCCGTATTCAACAACTCGTTCGGTGATCTGGTGATCGAGTCGAGTACTAACACCTTGATCTGTTCGTTTCCGCGCGCGGCCTTCAGCGCGCTGTACGCGCCCAGCTCCACGCCATAGACACCGAATCGATCTCCCACAAGCGTCTTTTTGCTTTCTGACTTCAACCCGCGCAGATATTCGATCGCATCAAGTAGATCGTCTGCTTCTCGCCCGCCGAGGGACGTCCACTTGATCGGAGGAGTCTCGCCATGACCACGCAGATCCGGCATAAGGATTGTGAAGTTAGTCGTTTCATTAATCTTCACACCGAGGTTGAAGAGCCACGATCGATCGCCGCCGTAACGATGAAGAAGCACAACAGCCGGCGCCCCTTCAGCGCCTTTGACCAGCCAGCCGCGCGCGGTGCGCCCGTCGCGGTTGGTCCATGTTTCATCTGTTACTTTGATCGCGCGGCCGCTTATGCGCGAGAACGATTCGGGTGTGACGACGTAAGGCCGCCCGGCGGGATACACGACGCAGTAGACGATATAAGAAGCCGCTCCCACGACAGCCAGCACGAGTACGAGTGCGATTGGCAGGAGAGACTTGATTAGCCTTTTACCGATTCTTCGTCGGGGTGGCATTAAAGTGAGTGACCTCGGATCGCTTCATCATAGTCCTCGGGCGTATTGATGTTAACAAAAAACCGTTCCGCCTGAGCGAGATTCCTGATTTCGTCAAATGCGACCCAGTGAGTGTTCACTGTTTCAAGGAGATCGAGTGGGCGCCGTCTGCCTGCTTCGATTAGGTCCGTAGCACGTTGTCGACACGGATCGACGCGGTAGAGAGCGGCGAGCGGTTGCGGCCGGCCATCTTCCTGAACAGGAACAACTGCATCATGGTCCAATCGAACTGAACCAAGATGCTCGAAGAGTTCGGAAGTGACAAAAGGAAGATCGCAGGCAACTACGATGGCCCAATCACGATCGCTGGCCGCAAGCGCAGCATGTAAACCGCCGAGTGCTCCCCACTGCGGGTAAACATCCGGAACACTCGGAAGAGATGATTTGCCAGGCGTTCGTCCGACGATGGTCACTGAATCGGTAACCTGTCGCAGTGTATTGGCGATGTGTTCAGTAAACGTTTCGCGCTCGAAGAGCAACTGAGACTTATCAGTTCCCATTCTGCTGGAGGCACCACCAGCGAGGATAAAGGCTTGACAGGATTTCATAATTTTCAAGATCGACGGATTATCCTGTAAATCTTGAGAATTCTGAAATCCTGTAAGAAAATGCGAAACGCTGTTATAGTCGCCCTGGAGGTTGTTTTTAATGCGTAGGTTTACCCCTGTATTTCTTGGCATGCTCGCCATTGCCGTGCTGGCGAGTGTTGCGGTCGCTCAGACTCCAAAAGCCCCCGAACTCTTCCCGCTCGAAGATCTCCGTCCCGGCATGAAAGGTACCGCCAGGACAGTTTTCACCGGAAGCGACACTCAGGAATTTGGCGTTGAAATTCTCGGCGTTTTACCCGGCTTTCCCGGGCCACGACAGTCGGCCATCATCGCGAAGTTGAGTGGATCAAACGTTGAGAAGACGGGCGTGTTCGCAGGCATGTCAGGCTCTCCTGTCTACATCGATGGAAAGATCGTGGGCGCGATCGCGTTTAGTTTTCCTTTCTCACGAGAGCCAATCGCAGGGATTACGCCGATCAAGCAGATGATCGACCTCTTCAACCAGGGCTCAGAAAACGGCAAACCAAAAGAGCCACGGCCGGTTTCATTCGCACAGCTAGCAGGGACTGATTGGAAACCAAACCTGCCGAAACCCGCTGTTTCTTCTGTTTCGCTGTTGGCGCCCGTTTCTGCCGGATCACCGCTGATGCCGTTGTTGGGCCAGCAGATGACTCCGATCGCGACCCCGCTAGTTTTCAGCGGTATCACTCAGGAAACTTTGTCGGTGTTCGCGCCGCAGTTGGTTGCGAATGGCGTGCTGCCGGTCTCCGGCGCCGGAGGTTCAGCGGCGATTACACCACTCGCCGAAGTCAACGGAAACACGTTTCCGCCGGGTAGCTCGATCAGCGTTCAACTCGTACGCGGTGATTATTCACTCGCTGCTGCGGGAACGGTGACGATGCGCGACGGCGATCGCATTTACGCGTTTGGTCACCCGTTTTTGAGCCTTGGCGCTTCAGACATGCCGATGACGGAGTCGTCGGTAGTGACTGTGATTTCCAACGTGAACAATTCGTTCAAACTTTCGGTGCCCGGTCGTATGGTAGGCGCGATCTCGCAGGATCGCGCATCGGGCATTTTCGGACTGCTACGTCAGGCGCCGAAGATGATTCCGGTCAAGGTCAATTTGCACACGAGCCGCGATCGCATCGAAACCTACTCGTATGAAATCGCAAACGATTCGTTTCTGACTCCACTGCTGCTGAATATCACACTGTTCAATACGATCACCTCGAGCGAGCGTGCACTGGGTGAGTCAACGATTAGTGTGAAGGGCGAGATCAAAGTTAAAGGTCAGGAATCGATAAAGATCGATCGCCGGTTCTCGGCCAGCAATGCGCCGATTATGGCCTCGAACTCGATTGCGGCGCCGGTCAGCTCGCTTTTGACGAGCGGCTTTGACGACGTTCAGCTCGACGGAATCACGCTCGATCTCTCTTCTTCAGAGACAAAGTATGCGGGCACACTCGAGCGCATCACGCTCGATCGCACGGAAGTTCGTCGCGGTGAGAAGGTCGAGGTTCAGGCTTACGTCAGGACCGAGTCGGGTAAACAGTTCGTGCAACGGATCCCGATTCACATTCCGGAAGATGCCGCATTGGGCCAGTTGCTGGTGTTTGTCGGCGACGGCGGCGCGCTTCAGGAAGGTTCACCGTCGAAGTCGTTTGTGCCGCAGGATTTGACCCAACTGGTAAGAGCGATTAACACGGTGAAGAAGAGCGATCGGTTGTACGTAAAGCTGTTTCGGATCACGGCAGGGGCCGTAATTGGGACGAGCGAGCTGCCGAGCTTGCCGCCGTCGATGGTTGCGACGCTGAACAGTGATCGGACGTCAGGTGGTTATACGCCGACGGTGTTGTCTCCTGTTTCTGAGACTGAACTTCCGCCCGCGGAGTTCGTGATATCAGGACAACAGCTCATAGTGATCGACGTCGTAAGGTAGATTAGCCACAAGAGGCACAAAAAAAACCCACAAAGAAGCACAATCAGAAAAATTGTTTCTGGTGCTTCTTTGTGGGCTTCGTTTGTGCCTTTTGTGATCTAGTTGTTTGCTACAGAGCTCGTGGGGTTCTCAAGGGCCGCTATCCTACGTTTCAACGCTCCAGTCAGCATCTCCACCTCTTCCGCCGTATAGTTTGCCGAGCGGAAAGCATCTCTGATCTGCTCATCACTCAAGCGCTTCATCAGGTTGCTCAGCCAGCGGGCGTCCGCCACCGTGATGTTCGTGAAAAGCTTTTGGTTCTTGCCGCCGTAGTTGAAATCAATTACTTCGCCGTTGACCTTCTTGATGAACGTAGCTTTCACATAATCGTCGGCATCGTTGCGACTGCGTGAAAAGAACCCGCCCGTCTTTCCAAACGTCGCGCCCAGATCGCTGATGATGTAACGTAACTGGCCCTCCCCGGTGCTGTCGCCGCGCACTGCGAGGATTTCGTTGTTGTCGTCTTTCATATCCCAGTTATTGAGCATCACCATGAGGATCTTCAGACCACGAAACTCGGGCGTGTCGAGGAACGGATTGTTCTCCCACATCCAGTTGCCCGCTCGCTTCACGTCGGCGGGCCGGGCTTCGAGCCGGACGTTCTCAAAATCGCCCTTGCCTTCAATCTTCGCCTTTGGAACGAGATAGGCGATCTCCGTTTCGTAACCGAGTGCCCACAACAGGCGATTGGCAGCCGTGTCGGTCTGCGATTCTTTTCCGACCTTCGCGATCCACTCGTTGCCCTTCGCGTCTTTCACGCGATACTTCTTGGAGAAGCCTCCAGTCTTTTCCTCGATGAACGTTAACTTGCTGATGTCGGGCTTCATTTCCTCACCGCCGGCACCGAGGAGAAGGTTGCGGCTGGCGATGTCGGACGGGTCGCGCCACAAAACCGGCGTGCCGGTAAGTGGCTTCTTCTCGCCTTTATCTTTCTTGTTCTTATCGTCCTGAGCGGCGGCCGAGAACGGCACTGCGAGCATCAGGATCATTAACCAGACGGACCAATACGCGGATTTAGTACGGACCATGGGATGTGTTCTCCTATTGATTTTTGATAGCTACCATAACGCGTATTGTAGGCGAAATAAAAACACGGATGACACAGATCGTTTGCTGATCTGTGTCATCCGTGGCTATTCGCCTACTAATTCTTACGGCTTCGGCGGCGTGGCTCCTGCCGGCGAGATCCAGAGTTGAACGAGCAATTCATCTCGCGGGGTACCGACGAGCGTCACGATCCTTCGTTCATCGAGTCCACGAGAGTGGACAAGATACTCGACAATGCGGCTCGAATGGTGTTGCACGTCTCCGCGTTTACTCGTCTTTCCGGGATACACGATCACGTACCCGGTCGCACCCGGATCGTTCTGAAGCTCGATCACGAAATTGTCGAGTCGCGCCTTTTCGTCGTTGCGCTGAATATCGGGAAACTCGTCAAATTTGCGGTTGGAAGGCATCGGCAGCGGCGGAACAATGGTACAGGAAGCCGTGCAGTCGAGATTGTATCCACCCATGGAAAGCGTTGCTGTTATCGGCTGACCAGCCAATCCCGCAGTGTCGACCTTGATCGTATTGGTTCCTTGTCCTTCGATAATCCTTCCCGCCGAGACGGTCCAGTTGTAAACGGGATTGACGTTTGCGGGAACGCCTCCGGAATAGCTCGATGTGAATGTGACGGGCTGGTCGCGAGTGATGTCGGTTGGACAGCTAATTTCGATCGCTGGGCACACAGGCTGAACTACCGGACACGGATTCACCACCACTGTGATCGACGAAAAGGCCTGGCACGACCCTTCCGCGCCGACGCTTTGAATATCGAGTGACGCCTTGTGATATCCGGGCTTTAGGCCCGCAAGGTTCCACGACACAGCCGGACCCTCGCCGCTAATGACGCCCGACTCCGTCGTCCACTTGTACTTGATCGGATAGCCGCCGGGAGAAACGGCGTTGGCGGTGAGTTTGACTCGCGGGGCGCCGCCATCGGCGCAGGCGCTTACTGAATTCGCGTCCGCAGTTAAACTGAGAGAGAGCGGCGCATTCGCAGCCGCAACCGTGCGTGTTTGGGCAAGAGCTGACGGCGCAGATACAAAGACAGCCAGGGCAATTGGCGCCAGGTATCCGGCTAGCCGGGATGGATTTCTGAGCATTTCACTCCTTACTTCTTTAGACGAAACGTGTTGATAGGAAAAAGTAGCAATCAGTTTCAGCTTCCACTGCTTGTTTGACTCCGCTGGCAAATTGACGTTAGATAAGCGCGCTGCTTTCCCCAACCTAAACTTGTTCTCAACAGTGTCAGAGTTCTGAAGATGAGATCGATTCTCTTAATCTGCGCCATCTGCTTGGTGGTATTTGTCTCTGGATGTAGGCGCAGTAGTCAGCAAAACACGAATAATAGTGCTGGAAGCGGGGGAGTGTCCAACAATTTGGCCGGCGACCAGACTCGCGCTCGCGAGCAGTTGGATAAGGGCAAGGAGCTCTTCCGCAATGATCAGGACGCCGAGGCGGTTCTGGCGTTCATGGAGGCGGTCAGGCTCGATCCTGAACTAGCCGAGGCGCATTTCAGGCTGGGGCTCGGTTACGAGTCGCTTGGTAAACGCGACGAGGCCGAATCGGCCTACAAGAAAGCGACGGAGGCTTACAAGAAGTATTTCGAAAAGCATGAGAACGACGGCGAGGCACATTACAATCTCGGGCAGATCTACGCGAATTTAGGGAATTACAGTGAGGCGATACGCCAATACCGGGAGGCGACGAAGTTAAAAGAGGACGACCCTGATATTTACTACGACCTGGGCGTTGCGCACACAAAGTTGGCGCAGTACGATTTGGCCGCGGTGGCGTTTTCGAAGTCGCTTGAGATCGATCCGGATTATTATCGCGCGCAGGATGGTTTGGACGAAGCGAAGGAAGGTATTAAGCGAATCAAGGCCGGCCGGAAGCACCAGGAGAATCTGTTGAAGAAGAAGAAGGCAGAGGAGTTGAAGAAAGCCGCTGAGGGTACGGCTTCACCGGCTCCGGGGAGGAGTTGAGATGGCTACGTACACACCACCACCATATTTTCCGCAAAGCTCGCTGGCGCCGCCGGACAAGAGGCGGTACCGGAGGTTTAAAGTGCTGATGGCGTTGTTGGGACTGGTGATCGCCGGCATCATCGGCGCAGTCGGATACGGCATCTGGTATTTGATCACGTCGATATTTTAAGGATTTTCTCTGTGTCTCTGTGTCTCCGTGTTCTCTGTGTTAGAGAACAGATTTAACACAGAGAACACGGAGACACAGAGGCCACCGAGAAGCCCTCCAGCGCTTGACAGTAAACCCTTGCATCCGTATAGTCTCCCGTTTCGGGCGAATCGTCTGAAGCAACATAAGCAACGTCCAGTTGGTTCTGTAGGTGTGGAGGCGTTGCTCGACCATGTAAGTCCGGTCGGTTGACAATTATTGTGGCGTAAATTGCATGCGTTCCCCGCATGCTCGCGTAGAAGGAAACTTCTCGCCTATTTAATGCGACGCCACAGAAAAGTTTCGGCTTAAGGGAAGCCACGATCCACACCCCGCAATAGCGAAGTCAGAACGTCCCTAAACTAATTTCAACAGGGCAGCCGCCTGCGCTGACTGCCGGACTGGTTCCGGAAAGAGGTAGGCAGTGGGCCTTTTTGCGCGCTTAACGCAACGTATTAAAGAGGGTAACAGTGCCGACGATAAATCAGCTTGTTCGCAAAGGCCGCCAGCAGGTTAAGTACAAAACGGCTAGTCCCGCGCTTCAGAGCTCGCCTCAAAAGCGTGGTGTCTGTACTCGTGTCTACACGCAAACGCCCAAGAAACCGAACTCGGCGTTGCGCAAAGTCGCGCGTGTGCGACTGACAAACGGCATTGAGGTAACCACTTACATCCCCGGCGTTGGTCACAACCTGCAGGAACACTCGATTGTTCTTATCAGAGGTGGGCGCGTGAAGGATCTTCCGGGCGTCCGCTATCACGTGATTCGCGGCACGCTCGATTCAGTGGGCGTCGCCGATCGCAAGCAGGGACGCTCGAAGTATGGAGCGAAGCGGCCGAAGGCGGGGACTAAATAACAGAACCGAGCGTGAGATAACGATATGCCAAGACGACGAGTAGCCGAACGACGCGAAGTGCTTCCCGATCCTGTTTACAACAGCCCGCTGGTGACGAAGTTCATCAGTGGCGTGATGTGGGGAGGCAAGAAAAGCGTCGCTGAAACGATTTTTTACCACGCCATGAAGCAGCTTGGCGACAAGACCGGCGAAGAGCCTTTGAAGGTGTTCAAACGGGCAATTGACAACGTGAAGCCCACGGTTGAAGTGAAGTCGCGACGCGTTGGCGGTTCGACTTATCAGGTTCCGATCGAGGTACACCAGGAGCGGCGCGGTGCCCTGGCAATTCGCTGGATCGTCTCCTACGCGCGCGGTCGCGGTGAGAAGACGATGACCGATCGATTGGCAAATGGAGATTCTTGATGCGGCTAACAACCGCGGAAACGCGGTGAAGAAGAAAGAAGATACGCACCGCATGGCGGACGCGAACAAGGCGTTCGCGCATTACAAGTGGTAATAGGTCGTAAGGCCTATCAAAGCAATGGCTAAGCACGATTTAAGCAAGTTCAGGAATATCGGCATCATGGCGCACATCGATGCCGGTAAGACCACCACCACCGAACGTGTCCTTTATTACACGGGTATCACGCACAAGATTGGCGAGGTGCACGAGGGTACGGCGACGATGGACTGGATGGAACAGGAGCAGGAGCGCGGTATCACCATCACCAGCGCCGCAACCACGTGTTTCTGGGAAAGAAACGGCGTCGATCATCGCATCAACATCATCGATACTCCCGGCCACGTTGATTTCACGATGGAAGTCGAGCGTTCGCTGCGCGTGCTTGACGGCGCAGTCGCTGTGTTTGACGGCGTTGCCGGTGTAGAGCCGCAGTCAGAGACCGTCTGGCGTCAGGCCGACAAGTACGGCGTTCCGAGGATTTGCTTCATTAATAAACTCGATCGTGCCGGAGCCTCGTTTGACCGCTCGTTTGAATCAATCATTTCCCGCCTTGGCGCGAACCCCGTCGCATTGCAGATTCCAATCGGTCTTGAAGATCAACTCAAAGGCGTCGTCGATCTCATATTGATGAAGGGACTGATCTGGAAAGACGAAACCAAGGGCGCTGAGTACGAGGTAGTCGAGATTCCTGACGACTTAAAGGACAGTGCCGCGGCTGCGAGAGAGAAACTGATCGAAGCAGTAGCGGGCGTCGACGATGACTTGATGCACAAGTACATCGAAGGCGAAGAAATCTCCGAGGCCGAAATCCGCAAGGCGCTTCGTGCCGGAACGATTGAATTGAAACTCGTTCCAGTCGTCACCGGTTCTGCGTTCAAGAACAAAGGCGTGCAGACGCTGCTCGACGCAGTTGTCGATTATCTGCCTTCGCCTCTTGACGTGCCTCCGGTCGAAGGAATTAACCCGAAATCGGAAGACGTTGAAACTCGTCCCGCAGACGCTTCTGCACCATTTGCCGGCCTGGTCTTCAAGATAATGGCCGACAAGCATCTCGGCCAGTTGTCGTTCGTACGCATCTACAGCGGCACGATCAAGGCCGGATCCTATGCGTACAACCCTGTGAAGGGAACGAGGGAACGCGTGGGCAGGTTAATGCGGATGCACGCCAACAAGCGCGAAGATATTGAAGACGCGAGCGCAGGCGAGATCATCGCGATCGGCGGCATGAAGCAGGTAACAACCGGCGATACCGTTTGCGACGAAACCAAACCTATCGTCCTTGAAAAGATGGAGTTTCCGGCACCCGTAATCCGCGTTGCCGTCGAGCCCAAAACGCGACAGGATCAAGATAAATTAGGCGTCGCGCTGACCCGTCTCGCACAGGAAGATCCTTCCTTTAACGTCTCTACCGATACTGAAACCGGCCAGACGATTATTGCCGGCATGGGTGAGCTTCATCTCGAGATCATCGTGGATCGAATGAAGCGTGAGTTTTCTGTTGAAGCCAATGTTGGCAAGCCTCAGGTGGCTTATCGAGAAACCATTACACAACCAGCCCCCGGCAAAGAAGTTTACAAGAAACAAACCGGAGGTCGTGGTCAGTTCGGGCATGTGGAGATCGAAATTGAGCCGGCGCCGGGCGAAGGCTTTGTTTTCGAAAACAAGATCACGGGAGGTGCTATTCCGAAGGAGTACATCAGGCCCGTCGAGCATGGGATCAGAGACGCCATGGAGCGTGGATTCCTCGCTGGTTATGAGTTAGTTGACATCAAAGTGCGGCTGGTCTTCGGTAGCTATCATGAAGTGGATTCTGATGAGCGCTCGTTCCACATCGCGGGCTCACTGGCTTTCCAGGACGCAGTAAGAAAAGCAAAGCCGGTTTTGCTCGAGCCCATCATGCGGATTGAGATCGTAACGCCTGACGACTACATGGGCGCGGTCAACGGCGATTTGATGCGTCGTCGCGGACAAATTGAAAAGACTGAACCGCGACCGGGTGGTGCACAAGTGATTACGGCATTCGTACCACTTTCCGAGATGTTCGGTTACACGACCGATCTCCGTTCCGCGACGCAGGGTCGCGCCACCTCAACGATGCACTTCGAGCGATATGACCAGGCGCCGAAGAACGTTGCGGAGGAAGTCATTGCAAAAGTTCAGGGAGTAGCGAAGTAACAACGGCACAGGCCATCCAGCCTGTGCAATTTTTTTGGACTAAATCGAGGGACAAGCAAGATGGCGAAGGAAAAATTTGACCGTTCCAAGCCGCACGTGAACATCGGGACGATTGGGCACGTGGATCATGGCAAGACGACGTTGACGGCAGCGATCACGAAGGTGCTGGCGAAGAATAATCCGAAGGTGCAGTTTGTGGCTTTTGATCAGATCGACAAGGCGCCGGAAGAAAAAGCACGCGGCATCACGATCGCGACGGCGCACGTGGAGTATGAAACGAAGGCGCGGCACTACGCCCACGTCGACTGTCCGGGTCATGCTGACTATGTGAAGAACATGATCACGGGCGCGGCGCAGATGGACGGCGCGATTCTGGTGGTGGCAGCCACCGATGGTCCGATGCCGCAAACGCGCGAGCACATTCTGCTGGCGCGGCAGGTAGGCGTGCCGGCCATGGTTGTTTGCTTGAACAAGGTCGATGCGGTTGACGATCCGGAGTTGCTGGAGTTGGTGGAACTGGAAGTGCGCGAGCTGTTGAGCTCGTATGAATTTCCGGGCGACGACATTCCGGTGGTGAAGGTATCGGCGCTGAAAGCGTTGGATGGTGAAGAGCAGTGGGAGAAGACGGTTATCGAGTTGATGGATGCTGTGGATAGCTACATTCCGACGCCGGCGCGCGAAATGGACAAGCCATTCCTGATGCCGGTGGAAGACATCTTCACGATCCAGGGACGCGGCACCGTAGCCACGGGACGTGTGGAGCGCGGCAAGGTGAAAGTGGGTGAGCAGGTAGAGATCGTTGGGATTCGTCCGACCACCACGACGACGGTGACAGGCGTGGAAATGTTCAAGAAGCTGTTGGACGAAGGCACGGCGGGCGACAACGTTGGCTTGTTGCTGCGCGGTGTGGAGCGACGTGACATTGAGCGCGGGCAGGTAATCTCGAAGCCCGGGTCGATCACGCCGCACACGAAGTTCAAGGCTGAGGCTTATGTGCTGACGAAGGAAGAGGGTGGCCGGCACACGCCGTTCTTCACGGGCTACCGCCCGCAGTTCTATTTCCGCACCACGGACGTAACTGGCGTAGCACACCTGCCGGAAGGCGTGGAGATGGTGATGCCTGGCGACAACGTGGCGATGGAGATCGAGTTGATCGCACCGATCGCGATGGAGAAGGGGTTGCGCTTCGCTATTCGCGAAGGTGGACGCACGGTCGGCGCCGGAACCGTTTCGGAAGTTGTTGAATAGGATTTCCTATGAATGAAAAAATCAGAATTCGCCTCAAGGCTTACGATCACCGCGTGCTCGATCAATCGACGACAGAAATCGTCGAGACTGCAAAGCGCACTGGTGCTCGTGTCGCTGGTCCAATTCCTTTGCCAACGGTGAAGAACAAGTGGACCGTGCTGCGGTCGCCTCACGTCGATAAAAAATCGCGCGAGCAGTTTGAGATCCGCACGCATAAGCGACTGATGGACATTCTCGATCCGACACCGCAGACGGTCGATGCGCTGATGAAGCTCGACTTACCTGCCGGTGTCGACGTTGAGATCAAGGCTTTCGGCCGGCAATAGAGAGAATTGACCATGATTAACGGGATCATCGGAAGAAAAATCGGCATGACGCAGATCTTTGCGCCGGACGGCTCAGTCACCCCGGTGACTGTGATCAAAGCTGGCCCATGTGTCGTCGTGCAAAAGAAATCTGCGTCAGGTCCTGACGGTTACGATGCGGTGCAGCTCGGGCTCGTGGACGAGAAGCCAATGAAGCTGAAGAACGTCACCAAACCGATGCGCGGGCACTTCGAGAAAACCGGCGGCGGCATTCCGCCGACGCGGATCTTGAAAGAGTTTCGATTGCTCGATTCGGACGACGGTACAAACGTCGGCGACAAGGTTCTTGTCGATCAGTTTTCTGATGGTGAGACCGTCGACGTCATTGGGCGTTCAAAGGGTCGTGGCTTCGCGGGCACGATCAAGCGTCACCATTTCAATCGTGGACCGGAATCGCATGGTTCGATGAACGTGCGCGCGCCGGGCTCGATCGGCGCTTCGGCTTATCCCTCGCGAGTAGTCAAGGGAAACAGGTCGTCGGGTCACATGGGCGATGCGCGCATCACCACTAAGAACCTGACGGTGGCGCGAGTGGATGCAGAGAACAACATTTTGATGATTCGTGGCGCGGTGCCCGGAGCTAACGGCAGTGTGGTCGTGGTTCGCAAGGCGACGAAGATTACCAAGCCGATTAAGACGAGGTAGGAGTTAGCGATGCCGACAGTCAAGGTGCGCAATACAAAGAACGAAGAGGTTGGCGAGGTCGAGCTGTCTGACGTTGTTTTTGGCGCGCCCCTCAACGAGAGTTTGATCCACGCCGCCGTTCGAAATTTTATGGCGAATGCGCGGCAGGGCACGTCTGCGACTAAGACTCGTGGCGACGTTTCCGGCGCCGGCAGAAAGCTGTGGAAGCAAAAAGGCACTGGCCGCGCTCGTATCGCGTCGTTGCGCTCGCCATTGTGGAAAGGCGGCGGCAACGTGCATGGACCACAGCCACGCGACTGGTCTTACAACATGCCGCGCAAAATGCGCCAGGGTGCGTTGCGTTCAGCGCTTTCGGAGCGCGTGCGTGAAGGAAATGTTTTTGTTGTCGAAGGCTGGGACCTCGAAAAGCCGAAGACGAAGGATTTCGCAGAGTCGCTGAGCACGCTCGGACTCGCCGGCAAGACGTTGATAGTTGATTCGCTCGATAACGACAACCTTATGCTGTCGGCGAGAAACCTGCGCCACACGAAAGTGGTGAACAGTTTTGGTTTGAATATCTACGATCTGCTGTATCACGACCAGCTCGTGCTTTCACGCGCGGCGGCGACCGAGTTGGAGCAATTGCTTGGCGCGCGCCAAGGTGAACAAGGCGGCGAAGAGGAGGCGGCGTAAGGATGAGAACAGTTTGGGACATCATCAAGTCGCCGGTGATTACGGAGAAAGCACTGGCTGCGAAAGAAGAGACACAGGACACGCGACAGTTGCTGACGTTTCGAGTTGATCGACATGCAACGAAGCCCGAGATCAAGTCGGCGGTCGAGAGCATCTTCCAGGTGAAGGTGGACCACGTCCGCACGATCAACTTCATGGGCAAGATGGCGCGGCGCGGGCGTTTCGAAGGTCGTAAGCCTTCGTGGAAGAAAGCATACGTAACTCTCAAGCAGGGCGAGAAGCCGCTTGACTACGGCGAAGCGATATAAGCATGGGTATAAAGAAACTTACACCAACATCGGCGGCGCGACGTTACCAGACATATCTGACGCGTGACGAGTTGACGGTCGGGGCGATACCCGAGAAGTCGCTGCTCGAGCCAAAGAAGCGAATTTCAGGTCGCAACAACGATGGCCGGATCACGGTTCGTCGTCGTGGCGGCGGTCACAAGCGGTTTTATCGAATTGTCGACTTCAAGCGCGACAAGGAAGGCGTGCCCGGCCGCGTCACGCAGATTGAGTACGATCCAAATCGTTCGGCTCATATCGCGTTGATTACCTATCTCGACGGCGAGAAGCGCTACATCATCGCGCCGATCGGTCTTGAAGTCGGAAAGACGATCATGAGCGGCGCTGATGCCGACATTCTTCCGGGCAACACGTTGCCGCTGATCAATATCCCGCTCGGAACGCAGATTCACAACATCGAGCTGCGACCCGGAAAGGGCGGGCAGATGGCGCGCTCCGCGGGAACGTTCGCGCAGCTGGTGGCGAAGGAAGGCGAATACGCGCAATTGCGTATGCCTTCGGGTGAAGTACGGAGAGTGCCGCTTGTTTGCAGGGCGACTGTGGGCCAGGTCGGCAACATCGAGCATGAAAACGTTTCGCTCGGAAAAGCAGGAAGATCGCGTTGGAAGGGATTGCGTCCGAAGGTTCGTGGCGTGGCTATGAATCCTGTGGACCACCCGCACGGCGGCGGTGAGGGCAAGACCTCGGGTGGACGAAATCCTGTAACGCCGTGGGGACAGCCCACTCGCGGTTATAAGACACGCAGCAATAAGCGAACGCAGAAGATGATCTTGAAAGATCGGAGAACGAAGTAATGGCTCGTTCAGTTAAAAAGGGACCGTACATCGATAAAGGCATCGTGAAGGCGGTCGAGAAGGCTCGCTCAGCCGGGCAGCGTCCGCCGGTGATCAAGACGTGGTCGCGGCGTTCGACGATCACGCCTGACATGGTCGGGTTAACGTTCGGCGTCCACAACGGCAAACGTCACCTGCCGATCTATGTCACGGAAAACATGGTGGGCCATAAGCTGGGTGAGTTTGCGCCGACGCGGACATTCAAAGGCCACTCGGGCACGAAGGTCGAGAAGGCAAGCAAGGTCGCGGCAGCGCCACCAGCTAAATAAGTGAAGAAGATTAAAACGCGGATAGGAATCAGAGATGGAAGCAACAGCGAGTGCTAGATATTTGCGAGGTTCGGCGCAGAAGGCCCGGCTGGTCGTGGATATGATTCGCGGCAAAGACGTTAACCAGGCGCTGGCTATCCTGCGATTTACGACGAAGCGCGCGGCCAGCGGTATCGAGAAGTGCATGCGTTCGGCGATCGCCAACGCGAATGAAGCCGCGGAGAAAGCGAACGTCGCGATCGATCCGGACGATCTGTGGGTGAAGACGGCGTTCGTCGATCGTGGGCCAACGAAGAATCGGCGTCGTGTCAGACCGGCACCGCAAGGGCGCGCTTATCGTGAGCAGCGGCACTTCTGTCACGTGACGATCTCTTTGAGCAACGATGCGAAGCCCGCGGCAAAGGGAACAAAGACGGAACCGGCTGATGCCGCAAAGCCGGCGAAGTTAGCGGAGAGCAAGCGACGCAAACGCGGCGGAGCGGCTACAGCGCCACGCGCGAAACGGGCTGCGTCGAAGAAGGAAGAAGCGGCAGTCGAGAAGCCCGCGGCGCCCGAACGCGCTACGAAGAAGGCTTCGAAGAAGAAGGCGAAGATTGAAGAGTAAGAATTGAACGGAGAAGATTGTGGGCCAAAAAGTTCATCCATACGGTTTTCGACTCGGCTACAACAAAGACTGGCACTCGCATTGGTTTGCGAAAAAGCAGTTTGGCGAGTTTCTGCTTGAAGATCTGAAGCTGAAAAAAGATCTGAAGCGGCGATTTGCCGGCGCGGGTGTGTCGCACGTCGATATCGAACGAGCCGCGAATCGACTCAAGATCATCATCTACACGTCGCGACCGGGAATCATCATCGGACGCAAGGGCGCTGAGATCGACAAGCTCAAGAGCGATCTCTCGATGAAGACCGGGCGCGAAGTGCTGGTGTCGATCCAGGAGATCCACAAGCCTGAGCTGAACGCACAGCTCCAGGCGGAGAAGATCGCCGCGCAGCTCGAGAAACGCATCGCGTTTCGCCGCGCGATGAGAAAGGCCGTCGAAGAGTCGCTGCGGTTTGGCGCTCAGGGGATCAAGGTCAAAGTCAGTGGTCGTTTGAACGGCGCTGAAATCGCTCGCAGCGAGTGGCACTTGCAGGGACAGCTTCCGCTTCACACTTTGCGCGCTGATATCGATTACGGTCTCGCCGAGGCGCGGACCACGTTCGGACAGATCGGTGTGAAGGTTTGGATCTATCGCGGGGAGATCATGGATCCCAAGGCTGCGATGGCGCGTGGAACGGGTTCGGATCCGATCAACGAAACGCGTGTTGGTGAACGTGAGCGCCGGCCGCGCACGAGACGTGAGCGTGAAGGCGGATCGGATGGTCGCAGGCCCAGGACGGAGAATCAGTAGCCACAAAAAGGCACAAAAGACACAAATGTCTGAATCAATGTTATGTGCTTTTGGTGCCCTTTTGTGGCTGGAAATGAGTAAAACGTTATGTTGATGCCGAAGAAAGTTAAGCACCGGAAGCAGATGCGCGGACGCATGACTGGCGTCGCTACGCGTGGTAGCGAGATCAGCTTCGGTGAGTATGGGCTCAAGAGTTTGGAGCCCGCGTGGATCACTGACCGGCAAATCGAGGCCGCTCGTATTGCGATGACGCGGCACATCAAGCGCGGCGGCAAGATCTGGATTCGAATGTTTCCCGACAAGCCGGTAACGAAGAAGCCTGCTGAAACGCGTATGGGTAAAGGCAAGGGCGCTCCTGAATACTGGGTAGCCGTGGTCAAGCCGGGCCGGATTCTTTACGAGATCGAAGGAGTTGACGAGGCGACCGCGCGCGATGCAATGCGTCTCGCCGCGCAGAAACTTCCGATCAGGACCAAGTTCGTGACACGCGCCGATCAGGAAGGAGGCGCGATCTAGTAATGAAACGAAGAGAAGAACTCGACAAGTATCGCGACTTGAGCGACGAAGAACTGCGCGGAGAAGCCGCGCGTTTGCGTGAGTCGCTGTTCCGCTTGAACTTCAAACTCGCGCTCGGTGAAGTTGACGCGGTCAAGCGTATTCGACAGGAGAAGAAAGCGCTCGCGCGTATTCAGACGCTCACCACCCAACGCGCACAAGCGCAGAGCTAAGGAATAAGACATGGCAGAGAACGAAGAAGCTATTACTGAAGGCGCAAGCGCTGCGGAAACACCGCAGGCCGCAGTCAGCCGCGAAAACCGGTCGGAGAAAGTCGGGACTGTCGCTTCCGACAAGATGCAGAAGACCGTTGTGGTCCGTGTGGACCGCCTGGTCCGGCACCGCAAGTATCGACGTTACGTGCGTCGCACGTCGAAGTTCATGGCCCATGACGAGCTCGGCGCCACGGTTGGCGACAAAGTGCGCATCGTCGAAACGCGTCCACTTTCAGCGCGCAAGCGTTGGCGCGTGATTGAGATAGTTCAAAAAGCGGCTAAATAGAGTCGGAGGTAACGACAGTGATCCAGATGCAAACCTCTCTGGAGGTTGCTGACAATTCGGGGGCGCGACGAGTGGAGATGATCATGCCCATCGGCGGTTCCACCGGAAAGATTGCCAGCCTGGGCGACCGGATCAAAGTAACGGTCAAAGAGGCATCGCCCGATGGAACGATTAAGAAGGGCACCGTACAGGATGCGGTGATTGTGCGCACACGCAAGGAAGTGCGCCGTGCTGACGGAACGTATGTGAGATTCGATCAGAACGCTGCGGTTCTGATCAAAGAAGATGGAACTCCGATCGGCACACGCGTGTTTGGACCAGTTGCGCGCGAGTTGCGCGACAAGAACTTTATGAAGATCGTTTCGCTCGCGCCGGAGGTGATTTAAGACATGGCAGGAACAAAGCGCTCGAAGATCAAAAAGAACGATCAGGTCGTGATCATTGCCGGGCGCGACAAGGGCAGGCGTGGCCGCGTCCTCGAAGTTTTACCTGGCAAGAGCAAGATCAAGATCGAAGGCGCGGGAATGATCAAGCGTCATCAAAAGGCGAATCCGCAGGCGAATAAAGGTGGCGGAATCGTGGATAAAGAATCGTTTATCGACATCTCCAACGTGCAATTGATCGATCCGCAGTCAGGCAAGCCGACGCGCGTGCGGTATTTGAAGGAGAGCGATGGTTCGAAGACGCGCACTGCCGCGTCCAGCGGGCACTCAATCGATAGGTAGGATCTGAAATGGCTGCAAGATTAAAAGAGCGATATCACAAGGACATAGCGCCGCAGGTTGCGAAGGAGTTTGGCATCACCAATCCGATGGCCGTGCCACGTCTCGAGAAGATCGTGGTGAACATGGGAATGGGCGAGGCGATCGGCAACCCGAAAATACTCGACACCGCTGCCGACGAGCTGCGTGCAGTAACCGGGCAGAAACCCGTTGTTACGAAGGCGAAGAAATCGATCGCTTCGTTCAAGTTAAGGCAGGGAATGCCGATCGGCGTCGTGGTCACGTTGCGTGGCGATCGGATGTACGAGTTTCTTGACCGGCTGGTGTCTGTCGCGCTGCCGCGCGTGAGAGACTTTCGTGGAGTTTCACCAAAAGCGTTTGATGGACGTGGTAACTACACGATCGGAATACGCGAGCAACTGATTTTTCCGGAAATTGATTTCAACAAGGTAGACAAGTTGCGCGGGATGAATATCTCGATCGTGACTACAGCGCGAAACGATGAACAGGCGCGTGCGCTTCTCAAGGCCCTGGGAATGCCGTTTAGGACTTAGCCACGGATTACACTGATTTAAAGAAAGAGATTATGGCGAAGAAATCACTGATTGCTAAAGCTGCACGTCGACCGAAGTTTTCGGTACGGGCCTACACTCGATGCAAGCGCTGCGGGCGGCCGCGGGGTTACTTGCGAAAGTTCAACCTGTGTCGCATCTGTTTTCGTGAGTTGGCACTGCAGGGGCAGATCCCCGGTGTCGTTAAGTCGAGTTGGTAAGGCAATTGAATAACGGAGTTACTTCATGACTGATCCTATTGCCGATATGTTGACGCGAATCCGCAACGCCATCGCGGCGAAGCATTCGCGGGTTGATATTCCGGCTTCAAAGCTCAAACTTGAGATTGCCCGCATCCTGAAGGAAGAGGGTTACATCAACAACTTCGTCATCAAGGGCGAAGGACTGAAGCGCACCGTGCGCATCTTCTTGCGGTACGACGCGCGCGGCACCTCTTCAATCACGCACCTCCAACGCATCTCGACGCCCGGACGGCGTGTGTACGTCGGCTCGAGCGACATTCCGAAGGTGCTCGGTGGCTACGGCATCAACATCGTCTCGACATCCAAAGGTCTGATGAGCGGCAAGAATGCTCGTCGCGAAAATATTGGTGGAGAGCTGTTGGCCCAGGTCTATTAATTGGGAAAACAAACATGTCACGAATTGGAAGAAAAGTGATCACTGTGCCGAAAGGCGTGACTGTCACGGTCGGCGAGCAGGAGCTCGAAGTCAAAGGACCGAAAGGCACGCTGAAGACGCCGATTCCGCAGGGAATCAGTTTCAAGATCGAAGGCGAAGAGCTGCGGGCCGAACGTACGTCTGATGAGCAGGCGGCGTTGCACGGGCTCGCGCGCGCACTGGCGAACAACGCCATCGTCGGCGTGACTGAAGGGTTCAGTAAACAGATGGACGTGGTCGGTGTCGGTTACAAGGCCGACGTGCAAGGCAAGAAGATCGTGTTCTCTCTTGGCTACTCGCATCCGATCGAGTTTCCGTTGCCGCCTGAAGTCGAAGCCAAAGCAGAACGTTTGACGACCAAGGGAAGCATTCAGCAGTACCAGACGACTTTGACGTTGACGAGTATCGATAAGCAGAAGCTGGGCCAGGTCGCGGCCGAGATGCACAAGCTCCGCAAGCCCGACGCTTACAAAGGCAAAGGCGTGCGTTACGCGAACGTTCCGATCAAACTGAAGCCTGGCAAAACTGGGAAGTAATTAAGATGGCACAAACGAATAGAGCAGAAATTCGAAACGCGATACATCATCGCATTCGCCGCAAGGTGAGGGGCAACACGGAGCGACCCCGTCTCGCGATCTATCGCAGCTTGAACCACATCTACGCACAAGTGATCGACGATCGTGTTGGCCAAACGATTGTGTCAGCATCGACGACGGAAAAAGATCTGCGTGGCGGCTCGGGTGGCAATCTCGATGCTGCGCGCCGCGTTGGACAAACAATCGCCGAGCGCGCAATCGCTAAAGGAATCGAGCAGGTCGTTTTCGATCGCGGCGGTTATCTTTATCACGGTCGTATTAAGGCTTTGACCGATGCGGCCCGCGCTGCCGGATTGAATAAGAACGAAGTGGTCGCGGAGCCTGAAGCTGAACAGCCGGAAGCGCCCGCGGAACCCGTTGAGAAGAAGTCAAAGAAGAAGAAACAAGAATAAATTATGAGACAACCGAAGCAACGCATTCCCGCTCAGGGGCTCGACCTTAAAGATCAGGTGATCTCCATCAATCGCGTGACCAAAGTCGTTAAAGGCGGCAAGAACCTTTCATTTGCCGCGCTCGTAGTCGTAGGCGATGAAGGCGGGCACGTGGGTTTTGGCACCGGCAAGGCGCGCGAAGTGCCCCTGGCTATCAAAAAGGGAGTTGAGGCGGCGAAGAAGAATCTGATTCGGGTTCCGCTGATCAACAACACTCTGCCGCACCAGTTGATTGGTGAATACGGCGCAGGGCGTGTCCTCGTGAAGCCGGCTTCGGAAGGTACTGGCGTGATTGCAGGCGGTGCGGTGCGTGCTGTGATGCAAGCGGTCGGTGTTAGAGACGTGCGTACTAAAGTGCTCGGATCGACGAATCCGCACAACGTTGTGCGCGCGACGTTCGATGCGTTGTTGCGCATGAAGGATCCGATGGAGTTGGCGCGGTTGCGCGGTAAGCAAGTAGACGAGATGTGAGTTTATGCCACGTAGAGAGAATAAAACAGAAGAGACACAGGCGGTGATTCGCATCCAGTACTATCGAAGCTTCATCGCCTCGCCGAAAACGCATAAAACGATCGTGCGCAGTCTGGGTCTGCGAAAGCTCAACCAGATCGTCGAGCGCCCGGATACCGACTCGATGCGTGGGACCGTCGCGAAGGTGCCACACTTGTTGCGCATAGTTTAAGGAGTAAATGATGGCGATCAGTCTTAACACACTGAAGCCCGCGAAGGGTTCGACTCACAAAAAGAAGCGAGTTGGACGTGGACCAGGCTCAGGTTTGGGAAAGACCGCAGGCCGCGGTGAGAAAGGACAGAAGTCTCGTTCAGGTTATTCTCGCAAGATCGGCTTTGAAGGCGGTCAGATGCCATTGCACCGGCGTCTTCCCAAACGCGGTTTCACTAACATCTTCAAGAAGCAGTGGGTGGAGATCAGTCTCGGCGCGCTCGATCAACATTTTGATGAGAACGCGGAGATCACTCCGGAAGTCCTGCACGATCGAGGTCTGATCAAGAAAGCAAAGCACGACGTCGTAGTTCTCGGAAACGGTGAGGTTTCGAAACCGCTTCGTGTTTCAGCGCACCGGTTTACGAAAAGTGCTCGACAAAAAATCGAGCAGGCCGGCGGTGCGGTGGTTGAGATTTAAGGGAAGAAAATCATTGGTCAATTATCATTTGACATTTGTCAATTATTATTTCGCGACCTTCGGCTGCAAAAAAAATGAACACTCTCGGAAACCGAAGGTCTTCAAATAATAATTGACAAATGTCAAATGATAATTGACCAATGACTTGATCCTGTTTCCCCTCCAGGAGGGTGGTAATGGAAAAGTTTTTCGCCGCAGTTCGGAATATGTTCAATGTGCCGGATCTACGCCGGCGCATTTTCTTTACACTGGGTTTGCTCGCGGTTTACCGGCTTGGCGCTCACGTCACCGCGCCCGGTATCGACCGGGTGCGCCTCGAGGAAGTGTGGCGCGACGTCGCCGGAACTCTTCTCGGCGTCCTGGACCTGTTCTCAGGTGGCAACTTTCGCACGGTTTCCGTCTTCGCGCTTGGCGTCACTCCTTACATCACCGCTTCGATCATCCTCCAGCTCATGACCGTCGTCTCTCCGCAACTGAAGAAGTTGCAGGAAGAGGGCGAGATGGGTCGTCAGAAGATCAATCAGTGGACGCGTTATC
Organism: uncultured Acidobacteriota bacterium; assembly: GCA_963728575.1. Classification (GTDB taxonomy): domain Bacteria; phylum Acidobacteriota; class Blastocatellia; order Pyrinomonadales; family Pyrinomonadaceae; genus PSRF01. The sequence continues at coordinate 56,536 of CAVSKT010000009.1, read as the reverse complement.
TCACTGTCGTTCTCGCTGCGGTACAAACATCATTCGTTGCGCACTGGCTGCAAGTTAATCTCGTCGGCGCTCCGGGTTGGGGCTTCCTTCTGAGCACCGTGCTGACACTGACGACCGGAACGATGTTCGTCATGTGGCTTGGCGAGCAGATAACCGAACGCGGAGTTGGCAACGGTATTTCGTTGCTGATCTTCGCGGGCATCGTTATCGGTTTACCGAATGGAGTGCAACAGGTCTTTAACCGCGTTCGTAGCGGCGACACGATGGAGATCATCGGCGTGTTCGGCATGCTGGTAGCAATGGTCGCGATTATCGCGTTCATCGTTTTTGTTGAAGCAGCCCGCCGCAAGATTCCTGTGAGTTATGCGAAGCGTCACGTTGGTCGTCAGGTAGTTGGCGGGCAGCAGACAACGATGCCTTTGAAGATCAACATGGGCGGCGTCATTCCCGTGATCTTCGCCTCGTCGGTGTTGTCGATGCCGCAGAGTGTGTTCGCGGCATTTCCGCCGGATCAGAACAATCCGGATTCCTGGCGCGCGAAGATTTTTGGATTCCTGCAGTTGTTTCATCCCGGCGATCCGTATTACGAGTTGATCTTCCTTTCGCTGATCATCTTCTTCACATTCTTCTATGTTTCGATCGTTTTTAACGTGGAAGAGGTGGCTGACAATCTTCGTAAGCACGGTGGGTTCATGCCCGGGATCCGTCCGGGAAGGGCGACAGCGGAATATCTGAACACGATCCTGACCAGGTTAACTACTGTTGGCGCTATCTATCTCGCCCTTGTTGCGTTTGTGCCGCAGTTCATGTTGAGCGGATTCAAGGTTGGAAGATTGCCGTGGGTTGGTCCAATGCTCGAATCATGGGTTAGCACCACTCCGGGTTTCTCATGGATTCCGACCGGCATGGGCTACACGTTCTATTTCGGCGGAACGTCGCTGCTCATTCTCGTGGGCGTAGCAATGGATACAGTCGCGCAGATCGAGGCTCAACTCGTCATGCGCAATTACGAGGGCTTCCTTGGCAGCGGAGGCCGGTTGCGAGGACGACGCGCGTAGAGGTTTGCCTCGCAAAGGCGCGAAGGCGCAAAGAAAGTCGATCGTATTTCTTTGCGCCTTCGCGCCTTTGCGAGGAAGATAATCTTCAGTATGTCGAAAATCATAGTACTGATGGGCGCGCCTGGTGCCGGTAAAGGGACCCAGGCGCGATTGCTTCAAGAGCGTCTGGGTTTGCCTCAGATCTCTACCGGAGATATCTTTCGAGCCTTAAAGAGTGCGCAGACTCCCGTTGCGCAGGAAGTCAGAGAAATAATGGAGCGCGGGCACCTCGTGCCGGATGAGTTGACGATTCAACTCGTGAAGGAGCGCACTGCTCAGGACGATGCTCGCAATGGTTACATTCTCGACGGCTTCCCACGCACGCCCGCACAGGCTGCGAGCCTCGAGAGCCTGGCGGCGGAGCAGGGCAACGAGATCGTTGCGATTAACGTCGATGTCCCTGCTGATCTGCTCGAGAAGCGAATGACAGGACGGCGAAACTGTCCTGTGTGCGGCGAGATTTACAACATTTATTTCAAGCCGCCGAAGAACGACAACGTTTGCGACCATCATCCTGAAGCGCAGTTGATTCATCGCGCGGATGATAATTCGGAAACGGTGAAGGCACGGCTCGCGACGTATGAAGGAAAGACCCGGCCGTTGATCGACTATTACCGGACGGCCGGTCTTTTGCAGTCAGTGGATGGAGCGAGGGGTCTTGAAGAGATCTATAAAGACGTCGAACGAATTGTGAACGCGGATAAACGCGAATGAACGCGGATTAGAAATGATTATTGGGAAGTCAAAACGAGAACTGGACAAGATGCGCGCGGCGGGACGGCTGGTTGGGCAGGTGCGGGAGCATTTGCGCAGCATGGTAAAGCCTGGGATTACGACGCTCGAGATCGATCGCGAAGCCGAGAGGATGATCCGCGATGCCGGAGCCTTGCCGACGTTCAAGGGTTATAACGGGTTTCCGTATTCAATCTGTGCTTCGGTCAACGAACAGATCGTTCATGGCTTTCCTTCAGACTATGCTTTGCAAGAGGGCGACATCTTCTCGATCGATTGCGGGGTGACGCTGGAGGGTTTTGTGGGCGACACGGCGACAACCGTTCCGGTCGGAAAAGTTGACGAGGAAAAACTCAGGCTGATTCGGGTTACTGAAGAGTGTCTCGAACGAGCGATTGAGAAGTGCCGCGTTGGAAATCACCTCGGCGACATCGGTTGGGCAGTTCAGGAGCATGCAGAGGCAAACGGCTATACCGTTGTTCGTGACTACGTCGGGCATGGAATCGGGCGCCGTATGCACGAAGATCCGCAAATTCCGAACTATGGACGGCCCGGAGTCGGGCACAAGATCAAGAGCGGCTACGTCTTCGCGGTTGAGCCGATGGTCAACCAGGGGTCGCAATTTACCAAGGTTTTGCCTGACGGCTGGACAGTCGTGACGGTCGACGGCAAGCCGAGCGCTCACGCGGAGCACACGATAGCCATCACCGAAGACGGACCTGAGGTGCTGACAATGGTCACTTCGGCGCAGCCCGCCGGCGTCTAGGCAGCCTTGGCAAACTAAAGAGCCACATGGTATTATTCGCAGTTTGTCGGCAGCGTCACAATTCCATTCTGAGAGGATATGGCGAAGGAAGAGGCTATAGAAGTCATGGCAAAGGTGCTTGAGACTTTGCCTAACGCTATGTTTCGGGTTGAATTGGAAGACAGCCAGCATCAGGTGCTTGCGCACATTTCGGGAAAGATGCGCAAGCATTTTATTCGCATTCTTCCCGGTGACAGAGTTTTGGTAGAGCTTTCGCCGTACGATCTCAATCGCGGGCGAATCACTTATCGATACAAGTAAACAGAGGTTACGGTAATGAAAGTCCGTGCGTCAGTTAAAAAGATGTGCGACAAGTGCAAGGTCATCCATCGCAAGGGTGTGGTGCGAGTGATCTGCGTTAATCCTAAACATAAACAGAGACAAGGATAGCGAGAAATACGATGGCACGTGTAGCAGGAGTTGATCTGCCACCAAACAAGAGAGCCGAGGTTGGTTTGACTTACATCTACGGCATTGGCCGCTCGCGATCGAGTTCCGTGCTCAAGGAAGCCGGCGTGAACGTCGATACTCGCGTGAGAGATCTCAGCGAAGACGAATTGAGCCGCATTCGTGGTGTACTGGAAGCACAGGGAGAGATCGAAGGCGATCTGCGCAAGCGCGTCCAGATGGACATCAAGCGATTGATGGATATTGGTTGTTATCGTGGTCTGCGGCATCGTCGCTCGCTACCGGTGCGTGGCCAGCGAACTCACACGAACGCTCGCACGCGCAAAGGTCCGCGACGCGCAACAATCGCGAAGAAAAAGGCGCCCGGTAAGAAGTAGTAGTTAGCGAAACTGAATACTTATGGCTAAAGCAGGCGGAAAGAAAAAAGTCTTTCGTAAGAAAGAGAAGAAGAACGTTCCCAACGGTATCGTGCACATCGCGGCGTCGTTCAATAACACGATGATCTCGATCACGGATCTCGAAGGGAATTTGATCGCGCAGTCGTCAGCCGGCGCGCGTGGTTTTCGTGGCTCGCGCAAGGGGACGCCCTTCGCAGCGCAGCAAGCGGCCTATGAAGCAGCGAAGAAAGCGCACGAAGCTGGAATGCATCAGTGCGAGGTTCGCGTGAAGGGGCCGGGCGGCGGACGTGAATCAGCGATCAGGGCGATCGCGAATGCCGGCATCCGTGTGATGACCATTCGCGATACCACGCCGATTCCGCACAACGGCTGCAGACCGCCGAAACGTAGAAGAGTTTAGTTCAAGAGCAATTAACCCAAAGGATGAAGGGTGTGCGCTTGCGCCACCTGTAAACTTTTCCGACCTGCAATAGGCCGGAGGCAATTAGACCGGAGGCAAATAGTTGGCTAGATATAGAGACGCCGTGTGTCGCCTTTGCCGTCGCGAAGGCGCGAAGCTGTTTTTGAAGGGTGATCGTTGTTACAAACCCGCTTGCCCAATTGAGAAACGTGGAACGCAACCGCCAGGTCAGCATGGAAACTCGCTGCGCCGTGGTAAGGCCCTGGTCGGATACGGCCAGCAGTTGCGCGAAAAGCAGAAGGTAAAGAGGATTTACTTCATCCTCGAAGGCCAGTTTCGAAACTACTTCGAACGCGCTGCCCGCATGAAGGGCATCACCGGCGAAAACCTTCTGTTCCTGCTGGAGCGTCGACTCGACAACGCGGTCTATCGCGCTGGTTTTTCGACCTCACGCCGGCAGGCGAGACAACTGGTGAATCACGGGCACATTCTGGTAAACGATCGCAAAGTAGATATTCCCTCTTATCAAGTGAAGCCTGGCGACACGATCGGTGTGAGAGAGTCGAGCAGGAAGAACGCTCACATTGAGGGCGCATGGCAAACTGCGTCTGGTCGCGGACGTCCGTCATGGATCAATGCCGACGGCGGAGATATGACCGCGCGTGTGGCTAGCTTACCCGTGCGCGACGATATCGATCGCATGATCAACGAGCAGTTAATCGTCGAACTTTATAGTAAGTAATTAACCCGATCAGTTGTGGCACTGTGGATCGCCGCAACTGGTCCGATGCATTCTTTTAGGAACCTGAACGCTATGGCTATGGATCAAAATAATCTTTGGACAGGATTTCAGATGCCGCGCCGTCTGGCGGCAGACGCGGATACTCTGACGGAACGTTATGGCCGCTTTTCAGCGCAGCCATTTGAGAGAGGTTTTGGAACGACGGTAGGTAATTCGCTTCGCCGTGCGCTTCTTTCGTCGATCGAAGGAGCTGCTATTACGGCAGTGAAGATTGAAGGCGTCGAGCATGAGTTTTCGTCGATCAAAGGTGTAGTTGAAGACGCTACCGACGTCATCCTCAATCTCAAGCAGGTGCCGTTCAAGCTTCACAGCAGCGAGCCCAAGACGCTGCGAATCAATAAAGAAGAAGCGGGTGAAGTCACGGCTGCCGATATCGAAACGGATGCTGACGTTGAAATCCTGGACCCGACAGTTCACATCGCAACGGTGAGTGACAACGGATCGTTGCGCGTCGAGATGCGTTTGAAACGCGGTCGCGGATACGTCTCGGCTGACAGAAATTTCGATGAAGACTTGTCGCTCGGTTACATCCCGATCGACTCGGTCCACACGCCTGTCAAAAAAGTTAATTACAACGTCGAAGCAGCGCGCCTGGGCCAGAACACCGAGTTTGACAAGCTCACGATCGAGGTTTGGACCGATGGTTCAGTGAAGCCTGAAGACTCGATCGGCCTCGCGGCGAAGTTGATCAAGGACCACATGTCGATCTTCATCAACTTCGAAGAGGACACTGACGATTTTGCGTACACGAAGATGGAGCGCCCGCCGCTGCCGCGCAACGATCAGTTGGATCGATCGGTGGATGAGTTGGAACTGTCGGTTCGTTCGTACAACTGTCTGAAGAATGCTGACATTCGTACGATTCGCGACCTGGTCCAACGCACCGAGCGCGAGATGCTGGCGACGAAGAATTTCGGTAAGAAATCGCTAAACGAGATCAAGGAAATTTTGAACGGGATGGGCCTCGACTTCGGCATGGAGTTTGACGAGCAGGGTAACCCGATTCCCGGCACAGGCGGCCGCGATGGCGCCGATCTTTCCGATTTTGAAGGCGACGACGAACAGTAGGTTAGAGTCACATGCGACACCTTAAGGCACATCGTAAACTTGGTCGCACCAGCGAGCATCGCCACTCGATGCTGCGCAATCTCGCGACTTCTTTAATCAATTCACGCGAGGAGCGCATCATCACCACTTTGCCCAAGGCGAAGGAGTTGCGCCCGTTTGTCGAGCGCGCGATCACGTTATCGCGCAGGGCTCATAATTTTTCCACTGACGGTTCGGAGGCACAAGCACTACACCTGCGACGGCAGGCCGCAGGCTTCTTTCATGCTGGGAACACAGCCGTCAGCGAGACCACGGGAAAACGAGGGCAGCTCAGGCCGCAACGTACCGCGGGAGTCGCCGCCTTGCGGCGCCTGTTCAGCGATCTCGGAGATCGGTACAAGGATCGGCCCGGTGGTTACACGCGCATTCTGAAACTCGGCACTCGCGATGGCGATCGCGCTGAACTCGCAATCATCGAGCTCGTCGGTAACCCGCGCGAACTTGAAGCTCTTGAAGCCGAGAAGAAGCGGAAGAGTGCAGCTTCAAAGAAGAAGAAAGGCCGCGGAAAAGAGAAAGAGAAAGAGACTGAAGCCGCGAGCGAATCTGAAGCCACTGAGGACTAAAGAATTGTTCCCGCAAAGGCGCAAAGGCGCAGAGTGAATCCTTTGCGCCTTTTCGTTTTTGCATCGAAAATCAATGTCATCACCGAAAGAACAAGGTGAAACGCCGAATCGCAAAGGCCGTTCGCGACGGGAGCAGTCAGACCCTGGCGCGTCCGTAAACATGGACGAGCTTCGCGAGCTGATAGGCCTCATGCGCGAGAACGGGCTGGCGGAACTCGAACTCGAGCGCGAGGATTTTCGCGTTCGCCTGCGTCGGGAGTCAGCAGGTGGTCCATCAAGTCGCCACGCGGAAGCACCACCTGCTGCTGCACCTGCTCCGGCGCCTGCACCCGCTCCTGCTCCGGCGTCGACGCCTGCGCATCCAGGTACACAAGCCACTACAGCAGCGGCTCAGGATCAGGATTTACAAATTATCCCTTCGCCGATCGTGGGTACCTTTTACCGGTCGCCGTCTCCAAGCGCTGATCCATTTGTGAAGATCGGCAGCAACGTCGAACACGACTCAGTCGTTTGCATCATCGAAGCCATGAAGCTCATGAATGAGATTCAGGCGGAGGCTGCCGGTGAAGTCGTAAAGATATACGTCGAGAACGGACAGCCGGTTGAATACGGCCAGCCGCTCTTCGGTCTTAAGCCTCAATAAGCGGTTTGAATGATGGCGTTCAATCCGCGCAAGTTTAAAAGATCCTTATCGCTAATCGTGGCGAGATTGCTTGTCGCATCATTTGGACCTGCAAAGAGATGGGGATCAAGACCGTCGCTGTTCACAGTGACGTCGACCGCGACTCGTTGCACGTCCGTTTCGCTGACGAAGCAGCTTGCATCGGACCAGCACCTTCCGCGCAAAGTTATCTAAACATTCCATCGATCATCAGCACGGCTGAGATCTTCAACGTCGACGCGATCCATCCGGGTTACGGCTTCCTAGCGGAGTCGGCCTACTTCGCGGAGATCTGTGATGCGTGCAATATCAAGTTCATTGGACCATCGTCAAGACTCATCCGCCTGATGGGCGACAAGATCGAAGCTCGCCGAGTGATGAACGAAGCTGGTCTTCCGATCGTCCCTGGAAGTCCTGCCGGGATCACTTCGGAAGAAGAAGGAATCAAAGTCGCTCGCGAGATCGGCTACCCGGTGATCGTTAAAGCTTCAGCGGGTGGCGGTGGTCGCGGAATGCGAATCGTTCGTTCGGAGCAGGAGCTTGGAAAGGCGCTCGAGACAGCGTCAACTGAAGCCGCGGCCGCATTCAATGATGGCAGTGTTTACATCGAGCGCTATATCGAGAAACCGCGTCACATCGAAATCCAGGTACTGGCAGACGAGTATGGTGAGTGCATTCACCTTGGCGAGCGCGAGTGTTCAATTCAACGCCGGCACCAGAAGTTGATGGAAGAAGCGCCATCTACTGTGCTGACTCCGGAGTTGCGCAAGAACATGGGCGACGCGGCGGTCGCCGCTTGTAAGAAGTTAGGTTACCAGAGTGCCGGCACGGTCGAGTTTTTGCTGGATGCGCATGGAAAATACTACTTTATGGAGATGAACACGCGCATCCAGGTCGAGCATCCGGTGACAGAGATGGTGACGCTTGCCGACATCGTTCGTAACCAGATCCGGATTGCCGAAGGTGAGCCACTCGGCTACACGCAGGACGATCTGCTGATTGTCGGACATGCGATCGAATGTCGCATCAACGCTGAGAACCCCGAAACGTTTGCTCCATCGCCGGGTTTGATTACGGCGTTCAATCTTCCGGGCGGGCCGGGAGTTCGCGTCGACACCTTTGTGTACGCGGGATACCGGGTTTCTCCTTTTTACGATTCGCTGATCGCGAAGGTGATTGTTCACGCCCGTACGCGTGAACTGGCGATTGCGCGGATGAAGCGAGCCCTCGATGTGATGGTGATCGAAGGTATTAAGACGACGATCCCGTTGCACCAGAAGATCATGGACGATCCGCGATTCCGCGCGGGCGATATCGGGACAGATTTCATGGAGTACTTTTTGACCCGAGATGGGCGGAAAGTCGCCGCCGTATAGTTTGAAGGCTAAACGCCGAACGAGCGCCCGGAGGTTGCCGGTTGCTTCGGAATTACCCTATAATGTCCGACTTTCTGTGAGGTGAATTTGATGTCACACGCAATTATCAGAGCTGGTGGAAAACAGTTCCTCGTCGAAGAGGGCCAGACGATTCGTGTGCCTTCGCTCGAGGCCGAAGCGGGCAGTTCAGTTGAGCTCGAAACGTTGCTGAGTTCCGGAGCCGAAGGCAAGAACATTTCTGCGACGGTTGTTGATCACGGTCGAGATCAGAAGATCGTGGTCTTCAAGAAAAAGCGTCGCAAGCAGTACAAGCGCACGCGCGGTCACCGGCAGAACTACACAACATTGAAGATTGATTCGATTGGGTAAAGACGATGGCACATAAAAAAGGAGTCGGTTCATCTCGTAACGGTCGCGACTCGCAGTCCCAGCGTTTGGGTCTGAAGAAGTTCGGCGGCGAAAAGGTGCTTGGCGGAAACATCATCGCGCGGCAGCGTGGCACAAAGTGGAAACCCGGCAACAATGTAGGCCGCGGCAAAGACGATACGCTGTTTGCCTTGATTGATGGGGTCGTGAAGTTTGAAGACAAAGGTCGTTCAGGAAAGTTCGTCAGCGTTTATCCGTTGGAGCAAACTGCTGCTTAGAAAACATTTCCTACACGTTCGCGACGCCTGAGCAGCAACACTGCAAGCCGGGCGTCGCTTTCAATTTAGGATGTTTATTGATCGCGCCAAGATTTACGTTCACGGGGGTGACGGAGGTAACGGAGTTACTGCTTTCCGGCGTGAGAAGTTTGTGCCTCGCGGTGGGCCATCAGGCGGAGACGGCGGTCGCGGTGGCGACGTGATTCTCGTCGCTGATTCTTCGCTTAACACGCTGCTGCACCTGCGTTATAACCCGCGACACACCGCGCAGCGCGGCGCGCATGGAGAAGGATCGAACCGCTCCGGCCGAGAAGGTGAGGATTTAATCGTTCGCGTTCCAGTTGGAACGCAGATCTTTGACGCAGAGACAGGTGAGCTTCTACACGATTTAAACCACGATGCTGATCGCTGGTTAGCGGCGCGAGGCGGTCGTGGTGGATTCGGAAACGCGCACTTCACAACTTCCACTAATCGCGCGCCTCGCTACCATCAAAGCGGAAGCAGGGGAGACGAGCGGGAACTGCAACTCGAGCTGAAGTTGCTCGCGGATGTTGGTCTGGTCGGTTTTCCAAACGCAGGAAAGTCGACATTCATTTCAACTGTTTCAGCCGCGCGTCCGAAGATTGCCGACTATCCGTTCACCACGTTGGAGCCGCACCTGGGTGTTGTGGATCTCGGTGACTTTCGCACCTTTGTCATCGCCGATATTCCAGGACTGATTGAAGGCGCGCACACCGGAGCGGGACTCGGCGATCGATTTTTGCGCCACATCGAGCGCACGAAGTTGCTGCTGCACCTCGTGGACGTTTCATCAGCGTCGGGCCGCGATGCGGTTAGTGATTATGAAACTGTCAATCGCGAGCTGGCTTCGTACAACGAGGAATTGGCGACGCGTCCACAGTTTGTCGTAGCGACAAAGATCGACGCACTCGATGAGCCGGAGCGATTGGAGTCGGTGAGGCAGAAGGCAGTCGACGACGGGAAACCATTTTTCGCGATCTCTTCAGCGACTGGCGAAGGCGTCCGCGACCTCGTAAACGCGATTGCCGCAAAGCTGGATGAGTTAAATGCTGATCGAAACCGAACAGACACGGTCGAGCTGGCCTTGTAAAAGATGTGCGCTATGAAGCGGATAGGCTTGTACGGCGGAACATTCGATCCGGTTCATACAGGACATCTTGAAATTGCACGCAGGGTTTCGGAAGTTTTTGAAATTGAAAACGTAATTTTTATCCCGGCACAGATGGCGCCACACAAGATCGGGCGGCCTGTAACCCACCCGATCCATCGTTATGCGATGCTGGCGCTGGCGACGCAGAACGATCCGAGTTTGTTGGTTTCGACGTTCGAGCTGGACCATCCGGATCGACGTTACACGGTTGATACAGTCGAACATTTTCAGCGCGAGCTGAACGACTCGACTGAGCTCTTTTTCATCATGGGCGCTGACTCGTGGTCTGAGATCACAACCTGGCGTGAGTGGGAACATTTGCTGACGATGACGAATCACATCGTCGTCACCAGGCCCGGCTACGAATCGAGTAAAGCGCACGTTGGCGCCTACGGCGACCGCGTGTTCTTCACCGACGTGGTGATGAACGATGTTTCAGCAACGTCCATCAGGCGACTCGCGAGCGAAGGACGAATCGATGAGTTGGTTGGTCGCGTGCCTGGTCCGGTGCTCGAGTACATAAAGAAGTACGAGATTTACAGAGAATTGAATGAAGGAAAACTCAACAGTTAAAGAACAGTCGTTGAATCCGCAACCCAGTGCAGGCTCGAAGTCTGCTGCTGCGGCCGCTGACAGTCTCGATGAGCGGGTGTTAGAGGCACTTCATGCGGCGAGTGAGAAGAAAGCAATCGATCCCGTCGTCCTCGACCTGCGCGACATCGCGAGCTTTACCGATTACTTCGTGATCGTGAGTGGCGCAAACGAGCGGCAGGTTCAGGCAATCTCTGACGAGGTTTACGAGCAACTGAAGAAGTCGGGTCACGCGGCAGCGCGCGTCGAAGGGTACAAGACTGCCGAATGGATTTTGTTGGATTACGGCGACTTCGTCGTTCATGTATTTGAGCAGAAGGCGCGGAAGTTTTACGACCTCGAACGTTTGTGGCGCGAGTCGAAACGCGTGCAGTTGCCCGCCGAGTTCAGCACCGATAGTGCAAGTTCTTTGAGAAGAGAATCGTGATCGAAATATTTGCGCGCTCTCCCGGAATGCGCGAGGCAGTTGGTCTCGCAGAGCGCGTGAGTTCAACGGATGCGAATGTCCTGATCACGGGCGAATCGGGCGTGGGAAAGGATCTGCTAGCGTCCTTTATTCACGCTAATTCACGACGTGGTGCACAACCTTTGGTCAAGATCGATTGTGCAACGCTTCCAGGCGAGCTACTCGAAGCCGAACTGTTTGGTTACGAGCGCGGGGCGTTCACTGGAGCAGTCGAAGCAAGGGCAGGACGTTTCGAAGCGGCGCAGAAGGGCACGGTCGTGCTCGACGAGATCGCGCATCTATCGACCGACGCACAGGCGAAGCTGCTGCGAGTGATCGAAACTCGCGAGTTCGAGAGATTGGGTGGGCGCAAGACGATAAAGCTCGACGCGCGTCTGATGGCGCTGACTAATGTGGATCTCGATGCGGCCGTTAAGGCAGGCCGGTTTAGAGAAGATCTTTTTTATCGTCTGAACGTGATCAGCATTCGAGTGCCGCCGTTGCGCGAGCGCAAGCAGGATCTTTCTAAGTTGATCCAGCATTACCTGAAGCAGTACTCGGCGAAGCACGCGCGCAAAGTCGAACGAATGTCGCAACCGGCACTGGCTTGGTTGTCGGCTTACGACTATCCGGGAAATGCTCGCGAGCTCGCAAACATCATCGAGCGCGCGGTAATCGTCGCGAACGAAAAGTCGATCGAAGAGCACGATCTGTCGGCAGGACTAAGAGCTGCCGTGAGCTCGCAGCAACGGAAGGAAAAGCCGTTGAGCCTTGCGCAATTGGAAGCGGCTTATATCTCGGAGATGCTGGCGGCGACCGGCGGGAACAAAACCGAGTGTGCGCGCATACTCGGAATCAGCCGGAAGAATCTTTACGAGAAGATCGCGCGATATGAGCTGTAAGCGATGCGCATTCGGATCATCTGGACAGGGAAGACTCGGGATGCACGGCTGCGCGCGTTGATTGAAGATTATGCTGAGCGACTCTCGCACTTTGCGCGGTTCGAAGTGACTGAGTTGCGAGAGCTTGGACGTACTGATAAGTCGGGCATCGATAAAGAGACGAAGCGCATCTCAGACGCGCTCCGTCCCGGCTCGATGACAGTGCTGCTGGATCCGGACGGTTCGGAGTGGACTTCGCAGCAGTTGGCGGCGCAGGTTCAGAGTTGGGAAGGCAACGGGATCAAGGAGGTCGCATTCGTCGTCGGAGGACCGAGTGGCCTGGCAGACGATCTTAAGGCGCGCGCGGACAAGCGTTGGTCGTTGTCGCGGTTGACGCTGACCCATGAGATGGCGCGGGTGCTTTTGTTAGAGCAATTGTATCGAGCGTACACGATCGTTCATGGTTTGCCGTATCAGAAGTGATTCACGATCGGACCAACTATATCAAGTAGGGTGGAGGACTAATAAATAATGGATAAGAGACGCACGAAAGTCTTCAGAGACAAGTTATTGGATCGGCGCGAAGGCCTGGTTGGTCAGGTGCAGGCCGCCGAGCTTTACAGTCGCGAACGCGACGCGGAAGCGACGCAGGATCCCGCAGACATGGCGGCGAACGCTTACACAAAAGAATTGCTGGTATCGATGTCTGACAACGATCGCCAGTTGCTGAATTTGATCGATGAAGCTCTCGAGCGAATCGAAACGGCCGGCTATGGAAAGTGTGTTCACTGTGGTGAAGCGCTGCCGGAGAAACGGCTTGATGCAGTGCCGTGGGCGCGCCACTGTGTCCGCTGCCAGGATCTTCAGGAGCGTGGGCTCCTGGGAGACGATGAAGACTAGAAACGGTTTTTAGTGCAGGAAAAATTAAGCGGCCTCCTCGAATTTGTGGAGGCCGCTTTGCTTTTAAACCCATATGATCTTCGACGCTCTCCTCACCCTGGCTTACCCGCAGGTTTGTGCGACTTGTGGTCACAGTGTTGAGCGACGCCGGTTTGGGGTCGCTTGTGAAGCGTGTTGGAACGCCACAAAGATCTTCGATGGAACAGAGACGATCTGTTTGAAGTGCGGTGTCTTAGATGTGATCAGGTGCGGACGTTGCGAGTTCCAGGCATTTGCCGCGGCACGCGCGGTCGGACTTTACGAAGGAGCGCTGCGCGAGTCAGTCCTATTGCTTAAGCGCCAGCCACATCTCTCCGAACAGCTCGAAGCGCTGCTCGTATCCGCGGCGATGCGTGATCCGTTGAAGGTGAGCACGAGGATCATGCCCGTGCCGTTACATGACAAACGGTTGAAGACTCGTGGCTTCAATCAGGCGTCAGTCATCGCCAAGGCGCTCTCAAGGCGGCTCAAATTGCCGCTGGACGAAGTGAGTCTGGTAAGAGTATCTGGAACGGAGCAGTACCGGGCCGGGCTGGACGCCAAAGGCCGCCGCGACACGGTGGCCGAAGCGTTCGCGGTGCGGCACCCGCGGCTGGTCGCGGGCGAGGATATCCTGTTGATTGACGACGTATTTACGACGGGCGCGACAGTTTCCGCCTGTGCCGAGGCCTTAGCTCAGGCCGGCGCCAGGAACGTGTTCGTTTTGACCATTGCGAGGGCGCCCAGCGCCGGCCGGGGGAAACATATTTTGACACCCTCTTCTGCGCTCGCGTAATATCAGCCCTAATATGAATGGCCGGGTTTTAGTTCTGAATACTTCTTTTGAGCCCATCAACGTGTGTACCGAAAGGCGCGCGGTAGTGATGATCTTTAAAGGAGTGGCGCGGGTGGAAGAGCACAACGGTCACATGCTTCACTCGCAAAAACTCACCATGCATGCACCTTCAGTCATTCGTCTGACGGAATATATCCACATTCCTTTCGAACGCCGTTCGCTCTCAGGAAGAACATACTGCTTCGTGACCATTCGACTTGCCAGTACTGCGGCACCCAGTATCCACCTTCCGAGTTGACTCTCGACCACGTGCTTCCACGCTCGCGTGGAGGGGAATCGGCATGGGATAATCTGGTCGCCTGCTGTAAACGTTGCAACCACCGCAAGGGCAACCGGACTCCCGAAGAATCCGGGATGCATCTTCTGCGCAGACCGCGCGGGTTCTCACTGCACGTCAACCGGCAAATCATGCGCTACCTTGGCAGAGCGGACGAGACTTGGCGAAAGTATCTTTTCTACGAATCGGACAGTCGAGAATAGCCGGACGTGAACCGGCGCAGCCCCTGAGAAAGAGGAAATTATGATTCAAACCATGTTGGGGATCGCGGGACTGGGACCCACGGAGCTAATAATCATCGTGCTCGTGATCTTTTTACTCTTCGGCGCGACCAGGCTGCCTCAGTTGGCGAAAGCCCTGGGCCAGAGTAAGAAAGCGTTTAGGGAAGGGATTGAAGAGGGAGAGAAGGACGCGCCGAAGCCACTGGAGAAGTAAATACCTTAAATCATTGGTCATTTATTATTTGACATTTATCAATTATTAATTTTGAAGACTTTCAGAAGCCGCAGGTCTTCAAATAAAACAAATGACAATTGTCAAATGATATATGACCAATGATTGGTTCTAATGGCTGTGAGCTTTCTGCCCGACAACCAGAGTCGCTTTCACTGAAAGCGCAAACTCCGCCTCATGTCTCTCTTCGTTAATTAACCGAGAGATCTCGATCACCAACTCATCTCTCCTGTCGTCCGGCACGAGGGCCAGCCAGTCGTGCATCAGAAATTCAGATACTAGCGGCGAAGTCAAAAACTGCTCTCCGGATTCGAAATCAAATTCCTCGATTCGCGTCCACGATTTGACATCTCTCAACCCTTCATCCTCAGCTAGCTGCTCGACGTCTGAAATTGTTGGTAGTCGAGTAATCAACTGTTCGACGTCGGATTCAAGATCGAGAAGGCCGATGTTGTAAAGCGCTTCCCAGTAGATCGAAAAGAACTCACCAAAGCTCGATGCGGTCGGCAACGTGAACGCGATCGTCGCGCTCGGTGCGGCAACACGTACCATCTCCGAAAACATCTTTCGACTTTTTTCCGGTGAGATGAGTGAAGCATTGCCGATAACGAGATCATACTGGTTGTCACGCAACACAAGATTCTCGAGCTGAACCGGTTCGAAACCGATCTTTCCGTCGGTCGCAGTCGCTTTAGCGCGGGCCAATTCGATGCACTCCGCATTCTCGTCGACACAGAGAAGTTCGAGTTTGCTTCCGGCGCGTTCCTGGATTGCGAGGGCATGGCCACCAGTTCCCGCCCCGATGTAAACCGCTTTCCCTTCTGTTGGCGGCTTGACGTGCTCGTCGATCAGTTCGGCAAAACGCTCGCCCCAGTCAGGCGCGATGAATAGGTCTTGAAGGAACGCCAGCTCTTTGTCGCTCTTCCGGTTAGTGCCCACTCTCAATGTCCTCATCCTCTCGTTCGTCTGAATAATACTTTCTGCCGCGTAGTTGTTCCGGCAAACATTCCATCTCTTCTGCAGCGCCCGGGTCGTTGTGTACGTAGCGATATTCCTTTCCGTAGCCGACTTGTTTCATCAGCGGCGTGACTGCGTTTCTGAGATGAAGAGGAACAGGTACGCGCGCGGTTTCTTCCGCATCGACCGCGGCTGCATGGTAAGCGTTCTTGATTGCGTTCGACTTCGGAGCTTTTGCGAGATAGATCGTTGCCTGCGATAGAGGAAACAGCCCCTCAGGCAGTCCAATCAAGTGAACGATGTCCGCGGCAGCGGCGGCCTGGACCATGGCTTGTGGGTCGGCGAGTCCGATGTCTTCTGAAGCGAGAATACACAAACGCCGCGCGATAAAAAGTGGATCGGCGCCACCTTCGATCATTCGCGCGAGCCAGTACAAGGATGCGTCGACGTCTGAATTGCGCAGCGATTTGATGAGAGCGGAGATCAGGTTGTAGTGTTCTTCGCCGCCTTTATCATAGGCATAGTGAGCGCGACCGAGCGCTTCGATAACGGTTTGTTCCGTGATCGATCTGACGCCCTCCGCGTCAGGGGAAGTGGATTCGACAGCGGCTTCCAAAGCTGTTAGTGCCACTCGGGCGTCGCCGCCGGACGAGTGTGCAATACGTTGGATCAGTTCCTCCGAGAGCGACGCGTTGAAGCTCGCGAGACCGCGTTCCTCGTCGGCGAGGGCGTTTTGAATTACGGTTCGGATCTCGTCTTCGGAAAGTTGATTCAGGACAAGCACTCGTGCACGTGACAGGAGTGCGCCTGTGACTTCGAATGACGGGTTTTCAGTCGTGGCACCGATTAGCGTGACGGTTCCGTTTTCGACGGCGTGTAAGAGTGCATCCTGTTGCCCTTTGTTGAAGCGATGAATCTCGTCAATGAAAAGTACGGTTCGTTTTCCGTAACGCTTTTCAGCCTTTGCTTGCTGAATAGCTTCGCGCAAGTCTTTGACGCCTGAGAACACCGCGGATAACGCGATGAACCGCAAGCCGCTACTGTCCGCGAGCAAACGGGCAAGTGTGGTTTTACCAGTGCCGGGTGCGCCCCAAAGGATCAGGGACGGCAACGAGCCGCCTCCAGCCAGGAGCCGCCGCAGGATTCGGCCTTCGCCGACAAGATGGGTTTGACCTACAAACTCTGACAACGACCGCGGTCGCATGCGCTCGGCCAGGGGAGTGCCTTCCGCCGCCCGCGGCTCGGCGGTGGGGTCGTCGCTAAACAGACTTCTTGAATTCCAGCGGTCCACGGCGCAAAAAAGTATGTATAATTATCGCCGAAACGAATTAAACACGCGACCAGCGGGACTACCTCGACGCGCCTTCTCGGTCGCGGTTAAGGTTCGAAAAACGGCCAATTTTACGGGCGGAAATATCCAGAATCTTCATTGGAACGCCATTGAGAGAATCTGCGTATAGTTGGCTGCGGGCGACAAGACCCAAGATTTAGGGGCGCGAAGCGATAGGAGAGCAGACGATGAAAGACGCAAAGAACGCATTAAGGATTTTGGGGATGCTCCTTTTAGGAGTGTTCGTTTTTTTCGTAGTCATACCATTTGTTTTGACACTGGTTTTTAACGCAGTAGGGATCACGATAAGTATCATAGGCGGCTTGATATCGCTAGCGGTGTTATTAATAAAGGTGGCTGTCGTACTCGCAATCGGTTACCTGATTCTCGTCGGTATTCGCGCCCTGCTTCGCTAGTCGTCGGCGGGCAATCGGGTTGCTCCTTCTCTCGATTGCCCGCTCAGTGTCCCCACTCGTTCCTCGCTAAAACGCCACAGTTGACCGCTGCTATACTCATGTGCGATTGTGTGTGACTGCTTCTCACAACAGGGAGTGTTGTTGTTGTATGACGAAAGGCCGCCCATCGGACCGACAACTCGATAGGGTTATGCGCATGCTCGAAGACTGTATCGAAGCTGACAGGGCTCTTCAGAAGCAGCGGCGTGCTGAACGTCGCGAACTCAATAGGATCTTTACAGATGAGCAGATGACACCTTTTGAGAAACTAAAACTTCTCATCGAAGTCGAAAGAAAATGGGAAGACAAACCGTAACGCTGAAGGCGTTCGCCAATTTCAGCCCAGGGCTGGAGCGAAGCGACAACCCTGGGTGTAAAAGCTCAGAAGCAGAGCAACGCTGAAAGCGTTAGGCGTGTGCGCTAATAACCCTTGCAGGGTTTGAAAACAATTATGGTGACATTACCCAGGGTTGTCGCTTCACTCCAACCGCTGGGCTGAAATTAGTCAACGCCTTCGGCGTAAGATCAAAGTCAACTGATCCGCTTCTCAAACATTGAACCGGAAGTGAACTACATCGCCCTCTTGCATGATGTATTCTTTCCCTTCGAGACGTAGCAGTCCTTTTTCTCGCGCCGCTGCATACGAACCCGCCTTTATCAGTTCGTCATAATTAATGATCTCGGCGCGGATGAAGCCGCGCTCGATGTCGGAGTGAATGGCGCCGGCAGCGCTCTGTGCTCGTGTTCCCTGGGGGATAGTCCAGGCGCGAACTTCTTTTTCACCTGCCGTCAGAAACGACATCAAACCGAGCAGGTGATAAGCACTCTTGATCAGCCGGTCCACACCGGTTGTAGAAACATTTAGACTCTTGAGATAGTCGAGGCGCTCGTCGGGAGGCAGCGCGACGAGGTCCGCCTCGAGTTGCGCGCAGATGACGACGCACTCCGCCGCTTCCTTTTCCGCAACTTCTCGAAGCGCGCTAACCATCGCATTGTCGTCGAGGTTAGCGAGTGCGGCTTCGTTCACGTTGGCTGCGTAGATTGTCGGCTTCGTTGTCAGGAGAAAGAAGTTCCGCGCAACGGCGCGCTCGTCGTCCGTCAGCGTAACAGTTCTCGCCGACCGCCCTTCCTCGAGCGCGGGTAGTATCTTGCCCAACACGTCGAGCTCCTGGCGCGCAACCTTATCGCCACTCTTCAAGTTCTTCTGCGCTTTCTCACGCCTGCGTTCGAGTGTGGCTAAATCCGCGAGGGCTAGTTCGATCTGAATCGTCTCAATGTCTCTGACCGGATCCACATCGCCTTCGACGTGAATCACGCTCTCATCCTCAAAGCACCGCACAACCTGGACCACCGTATCTGTTTCGCGAATGTTTGCGAGAAACTGGTTTCCCAATCCTTCACCTTTAGAAGCTCCGCGACCCAAACCAGCAACATCGAGAAATTCCACGGTCGCAGGCACAATCTTTTGCGTTTTGACCAGACGGGCTAGCGGTTCCAAACGTTCATCCGGAACAGACACTACGCCGACGTTCGTCTCGATCGTGGCGAACGGATAATTTGCGACTTCAGACGCCTGCTCGGTGAGTGCGTTGAATAAGGTTGTCTTGCCCACGTTGGGCAGACCGAGAATGCCTGCTCGTAACATAGTTTAGAAAACTAACCGATCGTATCGAGGGATGCAAAAGCAGTCTCACGCGCAACTGCGCAAAGAAAAAATTCCGGTATAATCCGAACCCGATCGATGATTACATCTTTACTACTTGCACTGTTAGTCACCTTTAGCGGCACGGTTGCAACTTACCTTTACGACGAGAACGCACCCCTCGCGGCGCGAGTGTGTGCCGGAGGCGCGCTCGGGCTCGCGGCTTTAGGCCTAGTCAGTTTTGTAGTCGCGTCGTTTATCGGACTGAGCGGCGCCGCCGTGGTTTTCAGCACAGCGATCTGTTGCAGTCCGCTCGCGCTCCTCACCGATCCTGCGACCTTGAAACAATTGCGACAGGATTTCGATGCTACCTCGGAAAGCGCGCGCCTGTTTTTCTCGCGTCCCAACTTAACTTCTATCGGTTACTTCTTGTTCTACGCGGCAGTGACGATTGTTCTGTGGAAAGTATTCAGTCGAGCTGTGCTCGAAGACCAGACCGGACTCAGCACCGGATTATTGAATAACTTCGGCGATCTTCCTTTTCACATCAGCGTCATCACGAGTTTCGCTTTTGGCAACAACTTCCCACCCGAAGATCCGACTTACGCCGGAGTCAGATTTACTTATCCTTTTATTTCCGACTTCGTGTCGGCGGTCTTTGTTCGCTGTGGCGCCGACTTGCGGCAGTCGATGTTTATCGAGAACTTCATTCTCGGAATGTCGTTCGTCGGTCTACTTCATCGATGGGCGTTGGTTATGTTGCGCGACCCGCTCGCAGCGATTATTACGCCGTTGTTGGTCCTATTGAACGGCGGTTTTGGTTTTAAGCTGCTGTATGACAAAGCGAAAGCTAATGAAGGTGGACTGTTCGGCGTCCTATCAGATCTCCCACCGTCGTTTACTGTGATTCCTGAAACGACCTGGCGCTGGGGCAACGCGATCTCCGCCCTCCTGGTTCCACAACGCGGATTTCTGATGGGGCTTCCGTTGGCCACGATCGCGTTCACGCAGTGGTGGCTGGCAACGGACAAAGCACGCAAGCGCGACAAGTCAACCAGAACCGTCAAACCACCGGTGACGCAGACCCGTTTCCCGATCGAGACTCGTCGAATGATCGCTGCCGGAGTCGCCGCTGGTTTACTACCGTTGGTCCATGCGCACAGTTTCGTGGCCGTGATGGCAATGGCGGGATGTCTCGCATTGTTGCAAATGCGTTGGCGCGAGTGGTTCGCGTTTTTCGTAGCGGCGTTAGCAATCGCGACGCCTCAATTGCTGTGGTCCACGATGAATAGCGCGGTGGATGCAAGCACATTTTTCGCGTTTGAGACAGGATGGGACCACGGTCAAGATCCTCCGGTCTGGTTTTGGCTCAAGAACACGGGCCTATTCATTCCTCTGATATTTGCGGCGATCGTGATCAAATCAGATGGATACGTCGTCCCACGACGGGTGCTGCTTTTCTATCTGCCATTCACACTCTGCTTCATCATTCCGAACTTCGTTAAAATGGCCCCGTGGATTTGGGATAACATCAAAATTCTTTACTACTGGTGGTTGGCATCAGCTCCGATCGTTGCGTTGCTATTGGCGAGACTGTGGCGCCAGGGTTCGGTTCGACGCGTCATAGCGGCAGTGCTTTTCGTTTTGGTTACACTTTCAGGTGCGCTCGACGTAGCCGGGATCGCTTTACGACGCAGTAATAAGTATCAAGTGTTCGACGCGGACGGAATTCGCTTCGCAGAACTCGTAAAAGAGCAGACGCAGCCGCGATCGCTCGTGATTCACGCTCCGGTGCACAACACGCCGGTGTTTCTGACCGGTCGACGTTCCCTCATGGGTTATCCCGGACACATCTGGACCCACGGACTCGAGTTTGTCCGGCGTGAAGGTGAGATCAAACGCGTGTATCTCGGTTCGCCTGACGCGGATTACTTAATGAGAAATTACGGCGTCGATTACGCGGTGGTTGGACCACACGAAAGAATGGTTACACCGATCAACGAAGCGTTCTTCAGTAAGTTCGAGAAGGTTGGAGAAGTTGGTGAGTACGCGCTCTACAAAATCCGGTAAGAAACATCGCGCTAAGAATCACCCGGCCGAGACTGACGACCCTCGGCGCGTGGATGATACTGCCATTGAAAACATTTCCGAACAGGTGTGGAAATTCGGCGTCGTCGGCATAACGATCGTTGGCGCCCTTCTCCGTCTATATAATCTGACCCTCGTACCGATGCACCACGACGAGGGAGTCAATGGAAACTTTTTGCTCAGGCTGGTGCGCGAAGGAGCGTTCAAATACGATCCTGAAAATTATCACGGTCCAACTCTCTACTACTTTTCAGCGATCATTCCCTGGACCATAAAGCTGTTGTTCGGCACTGCGACGAGCGAGACTTACGGCTTGACGACTTTCAATGTCCGTTTAGTCACCGCAGTCTTCGGGCTCGCGACGATTGGCCTCGTGTTTCTCCTGCGCAGGCGACTCGGAACTGTAGCCACACTCTCCGCCGCTCTCCTGCTCGCGATCTCGCCGGGCGCCGTTTATCTCTCGCGATATTTCATCCACGAGAGTTTGTTTGTTTTCTTCACGTTGGGAATCCTCGTGGCCGCAATTTACTTTTACGACACGCGTAATCCAAACTACCTGATACCGGCCGCGGCATCT
The DNA here is from genome assembly GCA_963728575.1 of uncultured Acidobacteriota bacterium. GTDB lineage: Bacteria > Acidobacteriota > Blastocatellia > Pyrinomonadales > Pyrinomonadaceae > PSRF01. The sequence goes on along the minus strand of CAVSKT010000009.1, from coordinate 34,902 downwards.
GCGGCGCTTCTCTTCGCGACGAAGGAAACGGCGATGATCTCCGCCGGAGTTATGCTCATCGCACTCGGCCTCACCATTCTTTACATGCGACTGAACGGTAAAGCCTTTGTGCCAAACGCTGCGAAACGAAACCGTTCACGCGGTTCAACGAGTCGACTCAACACGATAGTTGGTGAGATGGGTGGCACGGCAAGCGTCGCCACAGGTGCGGTCTTTGCAGTTCTGACCTTCCTCGCGTTTTACCTGCTCTTCTATTCATCATTTTTTCAGAACTCACAGGGCATATACGATTCGTTCAAGACTTTCGCTATCTGGACCAAGACAGGCACAGTCGCGCACGTTCATCCGGCGTCGCAGTACATCGTGTGGCTGGTGCGACTTGAGGGGCCACTGTTATTCCTGGGTGCAATCGGTGCCGCGTTAATTGTTTTGCAACCGAAAAACGCCCTCGCGCTATTTTGTGCGTTGTGGGCGTTTGGTCTTATCGCGGCTTACTCGCTCATTCCGTACAAAACGCCGTGGCTTCTCTTGAATTTCGTTGTGCCCCTTGCACTCATTGCCGGGTATGCGATTCAAGCGATCTACGAACTGGATCGAGGTCAGCTTCGACTGGTTTCAGCAATCCTGTTCGTGGCGACTTGCATCGGCCTCTACCAGTGCATCGATCTGAACTTTATAAACTACGACAAAGATAAGCCGCAGTACGTTTACGTCTACGCTCATACAAAGCGAAATATGCTCGACCTGGTTAATGAAGTTGACCGGATCGCGAAAGAAGAAGGCGGCGCACAAACGGGAATATCGATCATCAGCCCGGATTACTGGCCGCTGCCCTGGTACCTCAGAAATTACACCCGAGTTGGTTACTACGGCCGGATGGCCGCCACGACCGAGCCGATCATCATTGCCAATGCGAACCAGAAAGTGGAGGTCGACGCCAGTTTTGGCGAACTGTACGAACAAGTCACTTCGAACGAACCCGGCGGCGGGTTCGAGCTCCGTCCGGGAGTGAGTCTGATCCTCTACCGGCGAAGATAACAGAACCGAGCGCGGTAGCGCCGGGTAAATCTGATTGCTTGCTGACCGCCGAGAACTACCCGGCGCTACCGCGCTCGGTTCTGTTTGACCCGGGTCTAGTCCGCTTAACCTTGCTACTCACTTCAATTAAGTAACCCTAACTTCAAGTTCTAGTTGACATTCTAAGCGGCTCACACTTATAGTGGCTCACCCGAACGTTTTTGCCTCTCGCAATCTTCCAGCAACGAGAGGCTGGCCAAAACAGAGCTGTTTAGCTAATGTTCAAACTCCAACGCCTGGAAATCACCGGCTTCAAATCCTTCGCCGACTACACAGAAATAATCTTCACCGGAGACGGAATAACCGCCATCGTCGGGCCTAACGGCTGCGGCAAGAGCAACGTCGCCGATGCCATCGCATGGGTTCTGGGCGAGCAGCGCGTTAAGCATTTGCGCGGCGGCGAGATGAAAGACGTCATCTTTCAGGGTTCGCGCAACCGGCCGGCGAGCGGAATGTCTGAAGTGGTGATGCATCTCGTTCGTGATGAGGTGGATGAAGTCGAGCCGGACATCGAAGACATTGATTCGACGCTCGAGCAGATCGACGATCGTGTCGTCAATCTCGACGAGGTTCTGCCTCAGGAACAAGCTGCGACCGCAGAAGCAACCGCTGAAAACGCACCCGCGGAAGCAACTGAAACACCTGCCGCGCCTAAGACATCGCATAAGCGACACTGGCGGCGCCGAAATCTCGCGTTGGAATTCGCACCCGGCGAAGCTGTTTCCGTCACACGACGTTTATATCGATCGGGCGAGAGCGAGTATTTACTTAACGACAAGATATGTCGTTTGCGTGATATTCAGGACCTCTTTTCGGGCACTGGTCTGGCCGGCGGTCATTACGCAATCATCGAGCAGGGACGCATCGGACAAATACTTTCCGCGAAGCCGATGGATCGCCGCACGATCATCGAAGAAGCGGCGGGCATCACGAAGTTTCGCGTTCGCCAGCGTGCGACTGAAGCGCGACTCGAGTCTGCGCGTTCAAATCTCTCACGAATTTCAGACATCGTTTCCGAGATCGATCGTCAGGTAAACAGTCTGCGACGTCAGGCGGCAAAGGCGCGCCGGTACGGAGTGCTTCGCGAAGAGCTGCGCGAGTTGTTGCGTCACGTTTACGTCGCGGAGGATCGCAAGCTTGCAGTAGTGCTGGAGGAGACGAAGGCGAAGCTCACGGAAGTTACCGACCTCGAACTCGGAATTGCTGACGACCTGTCTAAACGAGAAGAAGCCGCACGTTCGGCGACGCAAGAAGCGCGTAGTCTAGAAGACGAGTTATCGAGTGCTCGCGCCGCGGCTGCTGAAGCAGTGCTGCGACGCGATCGACAGGCGCGCGAATGTTCGTACCAGCAGGAACAGTTGAGCGGCATCGAAAAGCGCAAGGGTGAAGTCACTGCCGAAATCGAAGCGTTAACCTCGCGGCTCGTGTTGATTGAATCCGAATGCCGTCGTTTGCAGGAAGAAGACGCGAGACTTCGCGAAGAAGCAGATCAGAGTGCGCTCGTCTTGAGAACTGCCGAAGAGTCGTATGCCGAAAGACTCGCGGCTGCGAACGCTGCGGAAGTAGAGATCGAGAGCGCACGTTCTGAACTTCTTTCGCAAACTGCGATCGCGGAAAGGGTTCGCGAAATCGCGCGGCAGCTCGAAGCGACTCTCGATCGTTTGGCGCAACAAGCCGAGGGCCTTGCGCGCGAAGGCGATCGAGCCGCCACCCAGCACGCAGAACGAAAACTCGAAGCCGAGCGGCTCGCACTCGAACTCGGCGACGCTCGCGGGCGCGTCAATAAATTACAGGCCGAGCGCGAAACCGCCGTCGACGCGGTGGTTCGCGGACACGAAGCGGTCAGCGACACAGAAGCAGAGCTGGCGCGAGTGCGCGACGAGTATTCACGCGCAAGTCATCGCCTTGAAAGTTTGAAAGAGTTGGACCAGAGGCGAGCTTACTACTCGCCCGCCGTTCAGCTCATCTTTGCACAGAGCGAATCGCCTCGCGATTTCAACTTCATTGGCACACTCGCCGATGCATTGAACGTCGACGCGAGATGGGAGCGCGCTGTCGAGGGCGTGCTTGGGTCTTCGTTGCAGTCGATCGTTGTTCCGACGCCGGATGATGCGGTTCGCGCCGCTCAATGGCTGCGCGAGAACAACGGCGGTCGCGCGAGTTTTCTCGTCGCCGGTTTGCACGGCGGCAGCGAAGAAGTCAACACAGTTACGGCACTCGCGTGCAGGCTCGAAGAGCGGCCTGCGCTTTCGTTTAGTCTCGTCGAAGGTTTTCGCGATGACCTTCGAATCGCCGATTTGCTCGGCGCGCCACAGCAACTCGTTACGGTTCTGAAGCGAACGTTACCGCAAAAGATGAACGCGCGACTCGCGGCCAGCCTCGAAGAAGCTATGGCGAAGTCGATCGCGACCGGCGAGATGTACGTGACTTTGAATGGCGACTGGATCGCGAGTGGACAATTCATCAACGCCGGTGACGCGCGCGACCTTGAGGAAGGCGCTGGACTGCTCGCATTCAAACGTGAGTTAAGAGAGCTGGAAACGCGCGCGGAAGTTCTCGCGAGCGAAGTTGATTCAGCGTCGACATCGGCAAAAGACGCGCGCGCGCGTTTGGTTGAATTGGAAGACGCAGTTGTTCTGCTGAACGAAGCGATCGGCCGCGAAGAGCGCGAGGCGATGGCGCGCGAGCATACGACGACGAACCTCGAGCAGGAAGTCGAGCGCGCCGAGCGTCACATGCGCGTTGTGGGCCAAGATTCTGCTCGCGTCGAAGCAGAGCGACACGAAGTCGAAAGTCGAAGAGCGCGTGCGTTGCTGGAAGCCGAGGCTGCCGAAACGGCAAGGGAAGCAGCGGCCGACAATGTTATCCGCGCGTCTTCGCGGTTGACGGAATTGAGAAGGGAAGCAGAAGTCGAAAGCGAATCCCTCGCGGGACAGCGTGCCGCAGCCGCAGCCGCCGCCGAGCGACGCCGCGCCACCACTGCCGAGGTTCGCAGGATTGAAGGGGAACTGGCGGATCTCGCCGCGCGAGTTGACCGTCACCGGATGGAACTGGCGGAGATGGGCGGACGCAGCGAAGATCTGAGACAGTCGATTGCATATCTCGAACTCGCAGCGAGTTCAGTTGAAAGTGATCGCGCGCGTGAAGAGGAGCAGATCGCGGATCTATCGAACAAGTTGCATGAATCTCGTCAGCGAGCCGACGAGTTCTCGGCTGAGTTATCAGAACTGAATCGCAAGGCCGGCGAAGTGCGTGATGCTCGCGCGGCGCTAGATGTGCAGCGAGCAGAAGCACAGGCGCGCCAGACTTTCGTTCATGAAAACTGCCAGACTGAGTTGGGCCAGTCGCTGGAGGAGCTGGCACGCGAGCTTACGTTCCCGGAAGAATTCGATCTCGATGCCAGTCACACACGCGTTGAAGAATTGCGGACGCGTCTTGAAGGCTTTGGCGGCGTAAACATGATGGCCCTTGAGGAGTTGGCGGAAGCGGAAGAACGTTTACTCTTCCTCACTGTTCAGCGCCAGGACATCGTCGAAGGGATCTCCGCCACTGAAGAAGCATTGCGAGAGATCAAGCGTCGCTCGCGCGAACGCTTCCGTCATGCGTTCGAGCAGATCAACAAAAACTTCAGCGCATTGTTCCAGGAGTTATTCGGCGGCGGACGCGGCGAGATGAGTTTGATCGATGCTGACGACGTCCTCGAATCAGGCATCGACGTGGTGGCGCAACCGCCAGGCAAACGGCTTCAGAACGTGCTGCTTTTGTCGGGTGGTGAGAAGGCGATGGCAGCGCTCGCCCTCGTGCTGGGCATCTTCCATTATCGTCCGGCGCCGTTCTGTCTGCTCGACGAGGTCGACGCTCCACTTGACGAAGCGAACGTGGGGCGCTTTACTGATAAGGTCGTCCAGATGTCATCTGACACGCAGTTCATTGTGATCACGCACAACAAGCGGACGATGGAGATGGCCCGCGCTCTGTACGGCGTGACGATGGAGGAAGTGGGTGTGTCGAAGCTGGTGTCGGTAAAGTTTGAGTGAATAAACGAAAAACACTGTTGCAAGGGCTCCCCGCCGCGCTGATGGTTTTGAGCGCGGCGATTTCCATTTGTGCCCAGGATAAGAGTAACGGCAAACATAACGTGCGCCCGCAGCAGGAGGCTACTGCGGCTCCGAGCAATGTCGCTGATACGAAAGCGGAAGACGTCAAATACTCATATGAGTTTTCCCAGCCGAAGTTTGTCATCAATCACATTGTTATCGAGCACGACGCAAACGGACGTGGGACTGTAACGTTCGAACGTATAAACGAGTCCACTCCTGTCGTGGAACCACTCGCATTGTCGCCAACAGCCCTCGAACGGATTCGAACGTCGTGGCAGGCGCTACAGTTTCTCGAGTCGCAAACGAATTATCAGGCTGACAAACAGTTTCCTCATCTCGGCACGATGAAGATCGGCATGCAGCGCGGCGATCGCAAACGTGTGGCGGAGTTTAACTGGACGAATAATCCAGACGCTTCGACACTCGTGAACGAGTATCGCAAGGCTGCCGATCAGGCGATTCTGATTTTTGATATTTCGGTCGCGCGTGAGAATCAGCCATTGAGTGTTCCGAAGCTGATGGAAGTGATGGAATCGTTGATCAAGCGAGATTCGCTTTCCGATCCGCGCCAACTACTGAAACTGCTCGAAGACCTCACGACCGACGAACACGTGCCACTCATCGCGCGCAACCACGCCCAAAGGCTCATCAAGAAGATTCAGAAGTAGAGCCACAAAAAGGCACACAACAGAGCCACAAAAAGGCACAAAAATAATTTGTGATTTTTGTGGCCCTGTTGTGTGCCTCTTGTGGCCCTATCCGCCGCGGTTCGCCAACTGAAAGAATTCGATAACGCGGTTCTCTGCCCAGAACCGGTCTTCGTCCGTTCTCGATGAGACAAACGCCACGTGCCCTCCCCGTTCAGTTGTCACCATCATGATGTAAGGGTTTTCAGAAAAGACCGCGTTCCGCAATGGCTCGATCGGGATGAACGGATCGTCTTCAGCATGAATGATCAAAGTTGGGACGCGAATGTTTGCAACTACGCGAATTGAGCTGGCGCGGTGATAATAATCCTGCACGTTCAAGAACCCACCGGCAACCGAAGTGAACTCCTCATCAAACTCGATCAAATTCTGAATAGCCGGCAGGCGGCTCACATCGTATCGATCCGGAAAAAGTTTGTGCTTCAATCGCATCCTGCTCTTTAAACTGCGCAAAAATTGCTGGTGATAGACCCAGTTTCGGCGATTCATAATCAACTCCGCACTGGCCCGCAGATCGACAGACGGCGACACAACGCCAATCGCGACGACTTCAGGTGGAACCTCTTCACCGTATTCGCCCGCGAGTTTCAGTACCATATTTCCGCCGAGTGAAAATCCGAGCACGAAGATCCGTTTTAACCCGTCGTTTGTGATCAAATCGTTAATAACGAATCGGAGATCATCACTTAACCCGCCGTGGTACAAGGTCGGAGTCAGGTTTTCTGTGCCGCCGCAGTTACGAAAGTTGACTCGCACGACGTTGAAGCCGGCGCGAAATGCCTTGTCCGCCGTCGCGACCATGTAAATGGAATGAGCCGAGCCTTCGAAGCCGTGCCAGATCACGACAGTTGCATGTTTATGACGATCGTTTTGCCACCGGCAATGCGCCAACACTTTCACGCCTGGTTCAGTGTCAAAAAGACGCTCTTCGTCTCGCGGTGAACGTTGCAGTCGATAACGTCTCGGCCATGCGTATGCAGCCAGTGTTTGAGCGTTCCCACTTTTGAAAACAGTGTGAGGGATGAATGGCTTTGAGGCGAACGCGGTCGCAGCGCGTGCAAGAAGATTCTCGACCATCGGATTTGGCTCGCGTTGAACTCCAAACGAGCTCAGTTCGTCAACGCCAGGGTCACGTCGACTGTGAGTGAGTTACGGTCGGGCTTGTATTCCCATTTGATCTCTGGCGCCGGCTTCCCTTGAGCGCCTCGTTCAAGAAACTTGATACGCATAATGTCGAGCAACCCCTTTTTCGTAAACTCATTCGCGTATCCCTCGTCGAAAACATCACCGGTCTTGAGGCCCCAGTTTTCATGAATCTTTTTTGTCTCAACCTCGGAGAATCCGCGCGTTGAAAGACGGCCCATGCGAAACTGCGGACCTTCAATCACATTCATTTTGTAAACAACACTTTGAGCTTGCTCATCAAACTCGGCAGCACTCGTCACCTTGACCATGAGAAACCCCTTCCTGCCGTAAGCCTTTTGAATGTGCCGCGGTGCCTGGTCCAATTTCACGCCATTTGTAGGCTGCCCGGATTGCATTCCGAGTAAGGGGTCCAGCTCTTGTGCCGTCAAAGCGGTATTACCACTCCATTCGGCTTTGTTCCACTTGTAGACGTTTCCCTCGTCGACGGGGATTGTGATCTCAACGCCGCTCTTGCAAGTTGCCGTTGCTTCAGGCTTTGCGCTTGGAGGAGCGAACGCGGCTTTCAAGTGGCCGACTTCGCGATAGAGCTTAACCAGATTATTGTGGGCAAACGAACTGACGAATTTTCGTGAGTACTCGCTGGCTCTCAGTTCTTTCGCACTTTCACGCAGCTTTGCTTCGTCAATGTTTTTGGCGCCCGGGAAATTGATCGTGCAGATGGGCATCGGAACACCGTTGACGGTGAAGACGTGTTCCTGCACCGGATTGTCCGCAGAGTCCTGCGAAGTCATGTGCGTCACAGTCGCTTCGATTTGATGCTCGTGTAAAAAGCGTTGTAGGGCCTTGATTATTCGATCGACGGTGTTACCACTGTCAGGTGCGCTTCCATCGAAAGATGGGAGCTCTCGCTTGATGGCGCTGATTAGGTCAACGTCGCTGAACCAGATAAAGTTGTCGAAAACGACGCGCGAGGTTGAGACCTTAGCCTCTTCGACTTGAAAGATTATGGTTATCTGGTCTTTGTTAGGACGCGTCCGGTAAGCGACATTTTTGAAGAGGCCCGTATCCATAAGGCGCTGGGCCGCAGCATCGAGCGAGGCAAGGCTGAAGGGTTCACCGATTTTCAATCCGGTCGTCGCGAGCATTTCGTCTGCAGAGACTCGATTCAAACCTTCAAAGTCGATTTTGGCGATCTTAAAGTTCTGCTGAGCAGCGACGTGTAAAACCAGGAGCAAGAGAATTAGTGTTAGTCGTGGAAGTGGGGGATTCATAGTTGTCAACGAAGTTCGAAATTATAGTCGACATTTGGGAGCGAATGGAAAAGGAAGTTGTTGGTGCGCCCGAACTCGAGTTGATTCAACAAGCCCTCACGGTGCGGTTTGAGACGATGGTGAGTCTTGCGTCGATTGCCCGGACGCTTGCGGATCATGGCGTCCGACTGCGTCATCCGGACGTGCTTGAGGCCGACCTGAGATGGCGCGATCGCATCTCGCTACTAACTCAGGAAGACCTGTCGTTTGGCAGCATGGACGCCGCGACTGCCTTCATCGAAAAAATCGAGGCCTTACGCGAAAATCTGAAAAACGACAAGCCGATGCTGGAACACCTGCGGCAGTCAGTGCAGCAGATCAAGAACGAGCACGACGTTTTGGCAGTGAGCGACAGGGCGTCCGGTCAAAGGCAATTGGCCGGTGAAGTGGCACAGTGGCTCGCGATCTGGCTGCAAACTCCACAAATCTTCCCGGAATGGCTCGCTTTGCGGCGAAACACGCCCGAATTCCGGACACGGTTTGAGAAGTGAGAGGAGTTTTTGCTCGCAGAGGCGCAAAGGCGTGAAGGAAGAGTATTGAGTTCTACTTTGCGCCTTTGCGCCTTTGCGAGCGAAAAACCCTACAAGAATCTGGAACTTTCCCCACCCCATGTGCGAATACCAATGACCGACACCGATGCTTCAACAAAGCGAACTTCAAGATTTCGAACTGCTGCGGTCGATGCTGGCCGGAGACGAAGAGGCGCTCGCACTGCTCTATCGTCGTCGCCAGGGCGCAATCTACCGGTTTGCCTTGCAGATGAGCGGGTCGAAGACTATCGCCGAGGACGTAACGCAGGAAGTTTTTCTTTTCCTGATGCGCGACGGGCACCTATTTGATCCGGCAAAGGGTTCGGTGAGCAATTTTCTCCTCGGCGTGGCTCGAAACTACGTGCTCCGCCGGTTGCGCGTCGAGCATCATCTCGCGCCGCTCGGCGACGACTTCGAGGATGACGCTCCGGTACTTCATGCGAGCAGCGAGATATGCCCGCTCGAAGATCTGACGCGAGCTGAGACGATCGAGTCAGTGCGGAAAGCTGTGTTGAGCCTGCCATCGAAGTACCGTGAAGTTGTAGTGTTGTGCGAACTGCAAGACATTAGTTACGGAGAGACTGCGGAGATTTTGGGTTGCGCGATCGGCACAGTGAGATCGCGTCTGCACCGGGCACGAGCGCTTTTACTTGCAAAGCTTCGACCGGCAGCAGAGGCTGAAGAGGTCGATTCAGCGACCGTAAAGTCAGCGAGGTGTTTCGCATGAACAGTCAAAGATTAAGTGATGATGAGTTATTGACGCGCGAGCTGCAGTCGCTGGCCGCTGAGATGAATGAACTTGAAGCGCCGGCGAGTGTCGAGACTAAGGTGCTTGAAGCGTTTCGCGCTCGCAAAGTTGTGCCGATCCGAACCAGGCCGTCCAACTCGCGTTACTGGCTTGTGGCAGTTGCGGCCATGCTGTTGATTGCGATCAGTGTGGTGGCTCTTCGATGGAGATCTGGTAGCGAAACTCCTCAAGAGACGTTGGCCGGCAAACAGTCACCTGAACAACCGAAAGGGGAACCGCAGAACCCGGCGCCAAACCGTGAGCCGCAGAGAGAGATCGAGTATCAAGCAGTCAACGATCTGCCAAAAAGAATTGAGCGACGGCCCATTCGTCGTGTACGCAGGTCTGAAGACGCTCAGGCAGCAAACCAATCCAGGGAGATCGCGACTGACTTCATTCCCCTGCGATACATGAACGCTGCAAGTTTTCAGGATGGCGGGCAGATTGTTCGAGTCGAGCTCCCACGTTCAGCGCTCGCGACTTTCGGGTTGCCGGTCAACATGGATCGCTATAACGAGAAAGTTAAAGCTGATGTCATAGTCGGGGTCGATGGTTTGGCCCATGCAATACGTTTTGTTCAGTGAGATTTACCCGGCGCTACCGCGCTCGGTTCTGTAGTCCCTACAGGCCCGAGTGCAGCAAGGGTACTTGAAGCAAACAGAACCGAGCGCGGTAGCGCCGGGTAACTGAAAGGAACAGAGATGAAGAGAATAACTGGAATTGCTGCTGCCGCGTTTTTGCTGGCACTATCAACAACCTCATTTGCCCAACAGCCCGCGCCCGAAGGCACCATGGTAATCAAACAACGCATGTTTTCGTTTCAAGGTCCTGAAGGCGCACCACCGCCACCCCCCGACGGGAACTTTGTGTTTCTGGCTTCTGAGAGCTTCGGCGGTAAAGTCGTTAAAGGGGCTCCTTATTCTGCTGAAGCCGTCACTGAAACGATTCAAACGCTGAGCGACGGCAACCGGATCATCAACAAGTTTTCAAGCTCAGTCTACCGCGATAGCGAAGGCCGCACGCGCCGCGAGCAGTCGTTCAAGGGTCTCGGCGTGCTGGGTGTTGGTGAAGAGCCGCTGAAGACGATCTTTATCAACGATCCCGTCGCAGGTGTGACTTACTCACTCGATTCACGCAGCCGCACGGCTCATAAGAGTGCGCCTTTCACATTTGAGTTCAGTAGAAAAATTGGTCCGGATGCAACCCATGCTCCTGGCGAAAAGTTTGAGTTCAGAGTCGAACGTGGAACAGGTGGTGGTGGCGGCAACGTAATCATGACTCCGCCGCTCGCAGGTACTGAGGCTACACGAGTTCCACATTCAGTCGTTGAAGGTACGTCCACTTACATTTTCAGAACCGGCAAGGGCCAGAACGCCAACGAGAAGAAGGAAGATCTCGGGAAGCAGAGCATCGAAGGTGTTGAAGCCACCGGGACGCGCACAACCATCACGATTGCAGCCGGTGAGATCGGCAATGAACGGCCGATAGAAATCGTTAGTGAACGATGGTATTCAGCTGAGTTACAGTTGGTTGTGATGACTCGTCACAGTGATCCACGCATGGGCGAGACAACCTACAAACTAACAAACATCAGTCGCACTGAGCCGGTGAAGTCGTTGTTTGAAGTGCCTGCCGATTACACGATCAAGTCAGGGGGTCAACCTCCGCTTCGAAAGAGACTCCTAAACCCCGAAGAATAACTAACACAGATAAACGCGGATGAAGAACGGATCTGATCCGTTTTCATCCGCGTTCATCTGCGTAACTATTCTTCTTCCTCTCCTCCGCGGATCCTTCCCTCAGCTCGGGATTGCTCGACGATCTTTTGGGCCAACTGGCCCGGGACCGGATCGTAGTGGGAAAACTGCATGTGGAACGAGCCACGCGCCGCTGTGATCGAGTTTAGTGTCGACTGGTAATTCAACATCTCAGCCATCGGTACCTGAGCCTTGATCACTTGCTGCTTTCCACTCGTCTCCATACCCTGCACGCGACCGCGACGCGAGTTCAAGTCGCCCATGATGTCGCCGCTGTATTCCTGTGGCGCGGCAATCTCGACGTCCATCACCGGTTCCAGTAACGAAGGCTTCACTTTCTCCATCGCCGCACGAAAGGCCTTCCGACCCGCAGCTCTGAATGAATGTTCGTCAGAGTCGACCGGGTGATAAGAACCGTCGACTAACTGCACCTTGAAGTCGACGAGCGGATAACCCGCAATCGCACCAGCCTTTGCCGCTTCGATGATTCCTTTTTCGATCGCGGGCCGGAATTGCTGCGGGACCGAACCGCCGAAGATCTTGTCTTCAAAAATAAAACCACCACCACGCGGCAACGGCTCAAACACACACTTGCAATCGCCAAACTGCCCGCGGCCGCCGGTTTGTTTCTTGTGTCGGCCCTGGACTTCTGCGCGTTGAGTTATCGTCTCCTTGTACGGAACTTTAGGAGGATGAAGCGTGACTTCAACGCCGTAACGCTTCTTCAACTTCTCCACTACGGTCTCGACGTGCAACTGGCCCGAGCCGGAGAGCAGAAACTCTTTCGTCTGTGCATCCCGACTAAAGTGAAGTGCTTGATCTTCTTCGAGAATCTTGTGGAGCGCCGCACTGATCTTCTCTTCGTCCTGGCGTGACTTCGGCTCGATCGCAAACGCGATTGCGGCTTCAGGATATTCAACCGGATCGTAAACAATCTGCGCCTGCTTATCACAGAGAGTGTCGCCCGTTTGAGTCTCTTTCAGTTTCACACAGGCGACGATATCGCCGGCGTGAGCTTCAGTCACCTTGTCCAACGTTTTGCCCTGCATCACGTGCAGCGCGCCGAGTCGCTCTGCAAGTCCGCGACTCGAATTGAGCGCGTTTGCGTCAGTCGAGAGATGACCACTGATGATCTTGAAGACGTTGATGCGACCCGCGAATGGATCCGCAACGGTTCGAAAGCAGTAGGCTGATAACGGCTCACTGTCGCTGTACTTGCGTCCGACCCGCTCAGCATCAGGACCGCCGTCAACGGGCTTGCCCCATTCAGTTTCGTGATGCGCAGGATCCGGAGCGAACTCGACTAACCCGTTCAGCAATGCTCGCAAGCCGACCTGAGTGATGCTCGACACCGCGAACACCGGACACAATTTGCTCTGTGCGATCGCGTTGTTGATGTTCGGAAGGATGTCTTCTTCGTCGAGCGTTCCCTGTTCGAAGTATTTCTCCATCAATTGATCGTTCGACTCTGCGACCAGCTCAACTAAACGCTCGCGTGTCTTATCGACAATGTCGCGCCCGTCGGAGGGAATATCGATCTCCTTCGCCTGACCATCGGCGCTCAGCTCGTATGCTTTCATGTGGACCACGTCCACGACACCGCGAAAGTCTTTTTCTTTTCCTATCGGCAACGTAAAAGGAATGATTGCTCTACTGAAAGTGTTCTGGGCAGATTGCAGCGCGGCGCCGAAGTCTGCGTGCTCCTTGTCGAGCTTGGTGATCACCATGACCCGCGGAACCATGAACTCATTTGCGTAAGCCCACGTTTTTTCTGTCTGCACTTCAACGCCTTTGACTCCGTCGACAACGACGATGGCACAGTCGGCGATGCGCAGTGCGGGTCGCGCGTGTGCGACGAAAGCGGCGTACCCGGGTGTGTCTATAAAATTTAGTTTTGTATCGCGATGCTCGAGATGTGCGAGTGCGGTATTGAGTGTGATCTTACGAGCGATTGAATCTTCTTCGTAGTCCGTTACGGTTGTGCCTTCATCTACCTTTCCCCAGCGCGGTGTGGCTCCGGCGACGTAGAGAAGCGAGCTGATTAGCTGCGTCTTCCCTGCGTCGCCGTGTCCAATGACAGAGAGATTTCTGATGGCTTCGGTCGGATAGACTTTCATACATTTGAATCCTTTCAGGCATGCTAATTTTGGCGAAGAATTTTTCCGTGATTTAGCCAGTAATTTATCTAAGGTAGAGGCCGATGGCAAGTTGGCCTCGCAAAGGCGGAAGCCCGCAGAGCCCGCAGTGTCAAAAGCCTTGCTTTTCCCTTGCGCCTTTGCGCCTTTGCGATGAAACGGCCATCTTTCCCGCCACTTACAGCATCTGAAAGCCCGGAATAGGAGATTGTAAAAGTAATGTTGTACAGGAAAGCACTTTCGTTGGCGGCGGCATTTTTGCTTGCCGTTTCGACCTTTGGAGTGGCGTCGGCGAAAGTAAACATTAACGACGAAAACGAGCAGCGCAGTCTACAGGCTATTGAGCCTTTGAACATTGCGATTTTGATTCAGGACGACCTCGTGTCACAGGTGGGTAACGAACTTGGCGTGACACGCGATTTCATCAGGTCGTTGCCGCAGGGATCGCGCGTGATGATCGGTTATATCACCGCTGGTTCACTGCAAGTAAGACAGGCATTTACCACCGATCGTGAGAAGGCCGCTAAGTCGTTGCGCGTGCCGTTCGCGAGTACGTCGAGTTCTGCTTTCAACCCGTATGTTGAGGTTGTGCAGGCGCTCAAGAAATTCGAGAGTGGTTGGACTGGCGCCAATGCGGTGTTGTTGATTTCGGACGGTCTCGACACGTCGCGTGGGTTTGATTCAACGGCTGCGGGACAGACATTGGATCTCGAGCGAGCAATCAACGAAGCGAACAAGCGACGAGTTTCGATCTTCAGTTTCTATGCACCGTCAGTTGGCCTGACAAGTCGAAGCAGTCTGGCGGCCAGCTATGGACAGAGTTCGCTGAACAAACTCAGCAATCGAACTGGAGGCAGAGCATTCTTCCAGGGCGCGAGCGGGTTTGTAACATTCGATTCTCATTTTGCGCGTTTGACGGAGACATTGAACCGGCAATACGCCCGAGCGCAATAAATCCCAGACTAGTAGTTCTTTACATACTGACGCGGTGAGTGGGAGACGCGGGGAAATGGTGATTTCAATCTCCGCGTCACCGTGTCCCCCACTCACCGCGTCTTTGCTGTGTAGACCTATTTCTATTTCTGTTCCTCAGTGGTAAAGTTTACTGCCTCCGGATAACCTGCCGGCGGTGCTCGTGGTCCAGAAATCGACTTCACACAAGTCCATAGAAGTGCCGGAATATTGTCTCATTGTCGAAGGCGCGTATCTTTCCGAGTCTGAGGCTGAGCACGCTCTGCGCGACCCTTTCATCGAAGATTGGGTGGAACAAACAGGGCGATTCAGAATCCATAACATGGATGAGATCCTGATCACTCCGGGTGTCACGCTCGGCTCCTTAGGCGTCGTGATGCTGGACGATCGCGTCTTCGAAATCGCGAGCGTCGATCCGGAACATCCGCTCACCGAGCACAAGGCCAAGGGCGTTGCGGAAGCGCTCCGACGCCAGGACATGTTCGACGAGATCAGAACTGAACCACGTGCAGAGCAATAACGAACCGCTTCAATCGTTTGTTGGTGGGCGCGTTCAGTTGGTCCTTGGTGATCTCACGCGTCAGGACGTCACCGCAATCGTAAACGCAGCCAACTCGATGTTACTGGGCGGTGGGGGCGTCGATGGTGCAATTCATGATGCCGGTGGTCCTGAGATTCTCGCGGAATGTCAGCAAATACGAAAGACCGCCTATCCTCGCGGGTTGCCGACCGGACAAGCGGTAATCACCACTGGCGGAAACTTACTCGCGAAATACGTGATCCACACCGTCGGTCCAATTTACGGCCGCGAGCCGGAACGGGAAGCTGAATTACTGGCCGCTTGTTATCAAAACTCATTGCTCCTCGCTCGTCAGCACCAAGTCTCTTCAATCGCTTTTCCCTCTATATCCACGGGGGCTTTCGGTTACCCAAAGACCGACGCCGCCAGGATCTCGTCTAAGACAATCAAGGATTTTCTGGCCACAGACGGGCAGATCAAGCAAGTGCGCCTGGTCTTTTTTCATCAGGGAGACGCCCGCGTGTTTCTTGAGTACCACGAATTCGAGTAGACTCTCCAGTTTTGCGGCTGCAAACAATTAACCCGAATGATTGAAGCCTCTGAAACGGAACAACGTGTGGCGCAGAAAAACGCATTACCTGCCCCGCTGATTCCACTCGAACGACTGGCCTGGAACTACTGGTGGAGCTGGTCCGCTGATGGGGAGAGTGTTTTCCGAGATCTCGATTCAGAGATCTGGGAAGAGTGTGAGCACAACCCGCCGGAACTCCTGGCGAAAACTTCTCCGTTTCGACTTGCCGAAGCCGCGACAGATCCTGCTTACCTCGAACGAGTCAGCCGTATCGACGAGAGTTTTCAAACGTACATGGCTTCGAGGCCGCACTGGCGACACGAAGCCAACACCATCACCGACGAGCATCCTGTTGCTTACTTCTGCGCCGAGTTTGGTATTCATACTTCGCTGCCGCTTTATTCAGGTGGACTGGGAATTCTCGCCGGCGATCATCTGAAGTCTGCCAGCGATCTCGGTTTGCCACTCGTCGCAATCGGTTTGCTCTATCGTTACGGCTACTTTCGTCAGCGACTGCGACACGACGGATGGCAGGAAGAGCACTACGGCGAAACGTTTCCGAGTGAGTTGCCGATTCACCTCGTTCGCAACGCAGATGGCACGGCGATGCGCATTGAGGTTTCGATACGCGAGCGGAACGTGTTGGCCCAGGTGTGGCGAGCCGATGTAGGTCGCGTACCACTTTATCTGCTCGACACAAACATTCCTGAAAACGTCGAGAATGATCGCTGGGTCACTGGACATCTTTACGGCGGCGATCGCGAAACGCGCATCGTGCAAGAGATGTTACTTGGAATTGGCGGCGTGAGGCTCCTGCGAAAACTCGGGATCGAGCCGTGTGTGTTTCATTTGAATGAAGGCCACTCTGCGTTTCTGACGCTCGAGCTCACGAGAGAAGTTATTCAAAAAGAAGGCCAGCCATTGCAAGTCGCGATGCACGCCGTCAAACGTCAATGTGTTTTCACCACACATACCCCGGTTGCGGCGGGGAATGATGAGTTTGACGCGCCCCTGGTTCTGCGCGCCTTTGGTCCAGGTTACCTGAAGGAGCTTGGTCTGAAAGAGGATGAGTTTATCGCGATGGGCCGCGTCGATCCTACAAACAAAGCAGAGCGATTCGGCCTCACGCCGCTTGCGATTCGCATGTCGCGCTCGACTAACGGCGTGAGTCGCAAACACGGAGAAGTTTCGCGCGCGCTGTGGCAGAAGCTTTGGCCATCGAAGACGCTCGAAGAGATTCCGATTACTTACATCACCAACGGAGTTCATGCCCCAACATGGGTTTCACCACTGCTGAGATACTTGCTCGAGAAGTATGTGGGTGACGATTGGGAGACGAAGATTCGAAGCGAGCAGGTTTGGAGTGAAGCGGTCGCGAAGATTCCTGACGAAGAATTGTGGGCCGCTCACGTGCGTTTGAAAGAGCGGCTGGTTGCATTCATTCGTCATCGCACAGCGCAATCGCGAACCACCGCAGGTGAGCGAGCCGACTACATCGAAGCCGCGAACACGATGTTTGATCCGAATGCGCTGACTATCGGATTTGCGCGTCGTGTAGCGGGTTACAAACGTTGGAATTTGATACTGACGGATCCGCAGCGCCTGTTGCGATTGATTAATAACGAACAGCGTCCGGTGCAGTTTGTGTTTGCGGGCAAAGCGCATCCGCAGGATGAAGGATCGAAACTGGTGCTGCAACAGTTGGCCCAGTGGAAGTACGATCCGGCCGTTCGGCAGCGCGCGGTGTTCCTGGAAGACTACGATCAGGAGATCGCGCGACAGTTGGTGCAATCAGTTGACGTTTGGATGAACGTCCCGCGCCGTCCACAGGAAGCTTCAGGCACGAGCGGAGAGAAGGTTGCGATCAATGGTGGATTGAACCTTTCGATACTCGATGGCTGGTGGATGGAAGGGTACGACGGGACCAACGGCTTTGCGATTGGCAATGGCACAATCGACGCTCCGGTTGCTGAGATTGATGCGGTTGACGCAGAGTCGCTGTATCGCACGCTCGAAAGGGAAGTGGTGCCACTTTTTTACCAGCGCGAAGGCGACGGAATTCCTCACCAATGGATCGCGATGATGAAGCGATCGATTCAAACTCTCGCACCGAAGTACAACAGCGACCGAATGGTTGAAGAGTATGCGCGTAAGATCTACTCTTAGCCACAAAACGCAAAGGCAAATGAAATACTGCACGCTCTGCAAGGCAAAGTACGACGACAGCATTAGCTTCTGTTCGATTGACGGCGAGGTGTTGGAAGCCGACCCCGCTTCGCTCGTCAATACAGTGCTGGACGGGCAGTATCAGATGGAAGCGCTGCTGGGCAAAGGCGGAATGGGAGCTGTATATCGGGCGCGTCATATCCTCCTTGGCGATCTTGTAGCCATCAAAGTTCTTCCTCCCGAAGTCAGAACAAACGCAGAATGGTTGCGACGCTTTAGGCGCGAAGGTCAGGCCGCGCGTCGTTTCCGGCACCCAAACGCAGTCACCGTTTACGATCTGCGCACGGCGGCTGACGGAACGATCTACATGGTGATGGAGTACGTCGAAGGACACACTCTCGACGTTGCCATTAAGACGCGCGGGCGGTTTTCGGCCGCTGAATCGCTGGAAATTCTGTCGCCAATCATGAGCGTTCTCGATACTGCTCATTCGATGGGTGTCGTACACCGCGATTTGAAGCCTGAGAACATCATGATCGGAAAAGCCACTGACGGGCCACCGCTCATTAAGTTACTCGATCTTGGAATTGCGAAAATGCGTGAGATCGCAGGTGACAACGGCGGAAACACAGCACTCACGATGGCTGGCCAGGTGCTCGGTACTCCTTATTACATGTCGCCGGAACAGTGGGGTGAGATTCCACGCGACGGCAGCAGCGAGATCGACGGGCGCGCTGATCTCTACAGCCTCGGTCTTGTGTTCTATGAAATGATCCTGGGCAGACGTTGCTTCGCAGGTAACACGCTGCACGAGTTGCGACGCGAGCACGTCTCAACAATGCCGCGACCTTTGCGAGAAGCAGCGCCTGATGTTCCGAGAGGTTTCAGTGATGCAATCGCGCGTGCTACTGCGAAAGACCGCGCCGATCGGCAATCAACAGCAGGAGAACTCGCCGGCGAATTGCGTGCGGGACTCTCAACGCCCGCTGACACAGCAAGCACACCCGCTGACCTGACCGAAACGGTTGCGACCACCGGCGGACGGCAAACCAGTTCTGATGTGAATGCGCCGACGATACTTACTCTCGATGCTGCAGAGACGTCCTCGCCATCTGCGCGCCCGAGTAATATCGACGCCACTGTTTACGAGCCGGCGAAACCTATGCCTGCGGCCACAGTTGCCGAGTCGGCTGCGATGGCTTCGAGCATGACTGTTCCGCAAGTCGTGAAGCGGGCGCCTGCGTCGCCGACGATCCCGGCGGCGGCGCCGGCCTCAAAGAGCAAAGCTGGATTGGTGATCGCTATTGGAGTCGTGTTAGTGGTTATCCTGGCGGCTGGCGTCGGAGGGTTTTTGTTTTGGAAGAGTTCGAAATCAACGACGCCTGGACCGGCAACATCCAACGCGAACGCGAACAGTTCCGGTGAAGTCGTCAACACGCCGAGCGAGATCAGTCGCTACTGGCTTGAACTCGAGCCACCCGATCCGAATGCACAAACGACCAGGGTTCCGGGATTGGTCCCACTTGCTTCCGGTCAGTCGTTCAAATTTCACTTCACGTTCACCGAAGATGGTTACCTTTATATCTTTGGACCAGGCGATGGCAATAAGCCGACTGCTTTCTTAACTACCAGGCCGATACCGCAAAGCGGCGTCAAGAGCAATCGCGTAAACCGCGGAAAGGAGTTCAGTTTTCCAAGCGGATCGGGTAATAATCTAACGCTGGACAAGCGTCCCGGGACGGATAATTTCACAGTGATCTTCGCGAAAACACCGTTGCCGGATGCTTCGTTTCTAAATGAGCCAGTGACGGGCAAGCCTCTGTCGCCGGTGCAGCAGGCAGAGCTCAAGTCGTTTGTTGGCAAATATCAGGAGCGACCTGAAACCGAGGTCGATGAATCAAACGCGCGTGCGCCGTTCGTGAGGGTTAAAACAAAACCCAACCCGAGCGGCAATCCGATAGTCTTCGATATCCGTATTCAGCACAATTAACCCGGCTTTGCACGAAAAGTACATTATGCCGAGAGATATCTCACGCAAAGGCGCAAAGCGCTACCGCGTTTTTAAGGGTTTCTTTGCGCCTTTGCGTGAGACACATCCCTGTTTTCCCTGGGACGTCCAATACGATTTGAGTACAACAAGGAGATTCGGTGATGAGAGTTAGTGTGATGGTCTTAGGATTCGTTTGTTTTTGCGCTGTCGTTATCGGTATTGCGGCACCAACAATCCAGGACGATGATGTTCGTGGTGCCTTTCTGACTTCGAGGCCGAAGCAAAAGTCTGCAACTTCCGGCTCTGCCACCAAACCAAGCCGAAGACGGCCGAAGCAGCAAGCAAATCCAAACACCAGCGGCAAGGCTCCTGAGAAACAAACGGAAAAACCGGCTCCGTCAGGGCCCACGGCGACTGAACCGTCGAAGCCGGTGAACGCGCCCCGCATCGGTCTCGGACTGACGCTATTCATGCGCGACTCAAACGGGTTGGCTGTGCGCACCGATCCGGAGCACGTGTTCCAAAAAGGCGATCGCGTTCGCGTGTTGCTCGAAACAAATGCCGACGGCTACCTGTACATCTTCAACACCACGAACAACGGACCCGCAACCATGATTTATCCCGATCCCGATCTCGACGAAGGCGGCAACTACCTTCAGGCTCATGTTCCGTTTGAGATTCCGTCGAGTCTTGCGGGTGAGGAACGACTGCGTTGGTTCGCGTTTGACGATGTTGCCGGCACTGAACAGATTTTCTTTGTTTTTACGCGTGAACCATTGAAGGGAATTCCGCTCGAGGATGAGCTGGTAGCGTTCTGCCGTAACTCCAAAGAGAGTTGTCCGATTAAGCCCACCCCTCAAATTTGGGAAGGGCTTCAAACCCAGATGCAAGAGCCGCTGAAGACAGACAGGACAAAAACTTTCGGAAAAACGGAAACTCCGGCGGAGCAGCAGGCGACGACACGTGGGTTCGGATTGGCCAAGGATGATCCGCAGCCGTCGCTCGTGATGATGGCTTCATCACCTCGCCCGACGTTGATTGCGGCACTCGAACTGATTCACAAATAAAATTTCTAGAAGGCTTCTTCAAGGAAAGGGAAGTGAAATGAGTTTTGGAAGAAAGTTAATTACTGTTTTGCTCGCCGTTCTGTTGCTGGTTGCACCGGTTACAGCGAATGCTCAACAGAGCGATGCTGGCGCCGCTTTGCGCGAAGGCAAACGCCTCCTGAAACGCGGGCAAGCAGACAAGGCGCTCGTTCAACTGCGCAATGCCCTCAATCTTTACACCGCTGCCAAGAACAACAGCGGAATGGCTGGCGCTCACAAGGAGTTAGGCGAGCTCTTTTTTCGGCAGGGTCAATATCCTGTTGCGCTCGATCACTATCAAAAAGCGCTCGATGGTTTCATGCAGGGCGACAAGCAGGACGCCATCAATACCGCGGCTGTCTCGGCAGTTGCGCCAGGCGCTGCACCGCTGACGACAATTGCAGACGACAAGTTCAACGCGAACCTGATGCTCGCAAAAATCGGAGACGTAAACTACCGGCTTGGTAAAACTTCCGATGCACGTGCGGCTTACGGTCGCATGGTCGTAAAGAAGCCTGAAGGCGCGGCAGCGAAAGCGGGTCGAAGGTTTGGTGGGTTTGGAGCGATCGTCGGTGGAATCCAGACGGGAAGAGTAAGCGTTTCCGCTCCGACGAGTGCGGTCACTACTCTGCTTGAAGCGAAAAAGGAGCTCGATGAATATCGCGTATCGATCGTTTATTCGAGCTACGAACTGGGAATGGGTCGTCTGGCTTACGCAGACAACGATCTGGAGGGCGCAAAGAAGCACTTTCAGAATGCGCTCGATTCCTCAGGCAGCACCATTGCGGGAATTGCGAAGCTCGGACAGGTGCGACGCTTTCGCGCGGCTTCGCGCACAAGCCTTGGCGACATAGCGTTAAAACAAGGAAAGTACAAAGACGCGACGAAGTTTTACAACGACGCGAAAAAGGGTGCACAGGACGATAAGCGGCTCGATCTGATGTGGCCGGCGCAGCGCGGTCTCGGACGAAGTTTGTGGTTGCAAGCTGCGCAGGAAAAAGATCCGAAGAAAGCGCTGTCACTTCGAGAATCGGCAGTCGCGAATTATCGTGAATCACTCACGACGATCGAAACGTTGCGCCAGGGAAGTCTGCGTGCGGACGAATCGCGCACGACGTTTCTCGCTTCGATCAAAGACGTTTTCGATGAGGCCGCGAGCGCGAATGCGTCGTTGGCTTTACTTGCCACTCCTGATGCCGGTGCTCCACTCAGTGGCAAAGCGTTGGAGTACGCAAGTGAAGCGTTCCGGATCAACGAGCAATCAAGAGCGCGTTCGTTGCTGGATCTGCTTGCTGAAACTGACGCAGCGATAACCGAAGGCGTTCCCGTTGAATTGCTGAAACGCAAGCAGGAGAACCTTGATCGTCAACAGGACATCGCCGACGTCCTGACCGGCATTAACGTTTCCACCGAAGAACTCAAGAAGAAACCTGCAGAACTCGACGAAGAGCTCGAGAAACTACAGACCGAATTCGAAGAGATCGAAAATCAGATCCGCACGGCGAGTCCACGTTACGCGACTCTTACCGCGAACAAGCCTTTGAGCCTCGCGGAAGTGCAGCAAAACGTTCTCGACGATAAAACTGTGCTTGTCGAGTATGCGTTGCAAACTGACGAATCGTACCTGTTCGTTGCGACGAAGAGTGGCGTCAGCCTGTTCAAGTTGCCGGGACGAGCAAACGTCGAAAAGCTTGCGATGGACCTTCGTGCACAATTGATCCCTTCGAAACTCCAGCGCCGTCTTGTCGGCATCGACGTTGCTGAAGCGAATCGCGGATTAGGGGTCGCTTCGTCGGCGCCCGAAGACGTTGCTCCTTTCGTCGCAGCGTCGAATGCACTTTATAAAGTTGTCCTCGAACCGGCGGCGGGAATGATTGGAGACAACCGGCTGATGATCGTTGCCGATGGTGCTCTCAACTACATTCCCTTCGAAGCCTTGCTCAAAACTGCCGACAGCGGTGATTTCTCTTCGCTCGGTTACCTCGTTAAGACGAACGAAGTCATTTACGCACCGTCGGCGTCAGTCGTTGGTGCAATCAAACAGCAACGAGCTAAGGCCACCGGCCGCGCAATACTCGTGATTGCTGATCCGGTCTTCAACTCCAACGATACGCGCGCGCAAAAAGGCACAGCCACGCCTGCGAGCGATGCCGAAGTGCGTGGCCTGGGCATTCAGAGCGCAGTCGCCGACGTTGCTGGATCCACGCCAGCGTCAAACGCTGAGATGGAAGGCTTGCCGCTCGCACGACTCAACGGCACGCGCGTCGAAGCTGACCAGATCTCCAAGCTCGCTAAAAGCTCTGGCGGTCAGGCAGACGTCTGGCTCGACCTCGACGCAAACGAAGACAATCTCGCCGCACGCGACATCAGCAAATACAGGATCATCCACGTTGCCACACATGGTCTGCTGAACGCCGAACGCCCGCAGTTTACAGGCGTCGTGCTTTCACTCGTCGGGAACAAGACACGCGACGGCTTTGTGCGCACAGACGAAGTCTTCAACCTTCGCCTCGGTTCGCCTCTCGTGATGCTTTCGGCCTGTGAAACAGGTCTCGGCAAAGAGAAGCGAGGCGAAGGCGTCATGGGTCTTACGCGCGCATTCATGTACGCCGGTGCGCCGACCGTTGGCGTCAGCCTGTGGTCCGTCGCAGACAAATCAACGGCAGATCTGATGACAGACTTCTACAAACGGCTTTTGAGCACGGGCGAAGGCACCACCTCCTCCAGCGCGCTACGCGGCGCGCAGTTACAGATGATCTCCGGAAAGAAATACAGCGCACCATTCTATTGGGCGCCGTTTGTTCTCGTCGGAGACTGGAACTGAGCCACAAAAGGCCAAAGAGATTGAAATTTGTAGGGGCGGCCCTCTGTGGCCGCCCGTTCTTTATTTACGTCGTTTCTTCAGTTTGTACAGTCCACCCAACCCACTAAGCAGCAACAGCGCCGTCGCTGGCTCAGGAACTGTTGAGTTAACGCCTTCGACAACAAAGTTATCGATCCGGTTAGTTCCCGTCGCCGAACTTCCACCATTGAACACGATTCGAAACGCAGCATTTGGATTGTTATCCAAGCCCGCGATGCTGGTTAACGTAAACACGAGGGGTACTGCCCCGAATGCAGTCAGCGGCACGTAAGGTGGTCCAAAATCGACGAAGTTTATTCCGTCGAGACTGTATTGGAACTGATTACTGTTGAACCCGGTACTCGTTCCCTGAGTCGCAAAACTCACGACAATATTCGAAAACCCCAACGTGCTTACGTTGAAGGTGAGATTGCGCCCGTTGTTGGCCGTACCGGTTCCCGCTTGAAGCGAAAGCGCTTGTCCGGCAGGGTCTCCCTGCCGTGCGTTATTCGTTGTTCCTGCGGCGAACAGGATGTTCGCCACGACGATGTTGGTTGTTAAAGTTCCGCTGCCACGATCCACGTTCAGGTTTGAATCGTTGAAGTTCCAAACTGCCAATTCGTCGGCCATAGCGGCCTGAGAAGCGGCGACGAACAAAAAAACAGCGCAGATGAGGTTGAAAGGAAGTCGTCGAGTGAGACGATGATCCGGTCTAATAAACATACACGTTCTCCTTTTGATGAGGTTTTCAGACGTAAACTGCGTCGGAGAAAGCAGGAGAATCTTGTTAAAAGAGACTCGTGAGGCTTGTCAGTAAGTAGCCAGGCTATGAGGACAGCCAAAGCTTTCTCGAGTGCTCAGGCACAATATGCCGATTCGATTCAGTCGTCAACCGAAAAATCTTGTAAACTCTGCAAGGGTGTAATGACAGATTTACAAGATTTACAGGCGAGAATACACAATCATGGGAAACAGGTTTTTCGAAATTGACGACCGCGCCACACTCGATAGTCTTATTACCGACTCGAAGCAGAAGCCGGTAATCGTTTTCAAACACAGCACTGCATGCTCTATCAGCTCGCGAGCTTACCGAGAGATGGAAAAGGTGCAGGCTGACGTAAACATACTGGTGGTCCAATCGGCGCGGGAGATCTCACGTGAGCTCGCGACCCTCACCGGTGTGCGGCACGAGACGCCGCAAGTCATCGTTTTGCGAGACGGAAGGGCCGTTTGGAATGCATCGCATTTCGACGTCCAGGCCGTGGCCGTGACTGAAGCAATTCAAACTCACAGTTAAATGTTTTACAATTGACTTACGCTCGACACCTGCGATAAATACTTTCGCTCTCGTGTCTTTCCCGGCAGTAGTCCGGGCCTCGCTTTAACGGTTCCAACCTTCAGGGCGCTTTTCAGCTAGAACTTTTCATCGAGCGGCAAAATCAGCGTGAGGACGCATTCATGCACACAATGAAAGCATTTCGTTTGGCTCAACGACTCGTGTTGGTGGGTCTTCTCCTATTCGCGGTTCCACCCGTGCTCGCGCAGCAAGATCCAGCGCAACCTGATCAATCCCCGGCACCGGCGAACGGTCCACAACCAGCTCCGGCTCAGCCATCGCCGAGTCCGACGCCCATTCGACCGAAGGTTTTAAGAGTCCTTGGAAATGTCGAACTCGACCGTATCGTCGAAGTTCATGTCGCGAATCTCGAAAAGTGGGCCGCGTCGAACGACGTCAACAAACTCGTTCCGTATATAAGTGGGCGCGCTATCAAAGGAAATTATCCCGAGGAGCTACACCTCGAGAGAGGCCGGCTCATTTTTCACCTGGAAACCACTCCGGAGAATAAAGACACCTGGATCGATCTGCTCGGTGAACCGAGTGCTCTGAGAAAGCCGGTAACACTGAGCGTGGGCCTCGAGGATGGATCTGCGTTTGATAGTCAGCATGATAAAGATCACCCCGTCGTCATGACGGTGATATCACCTGTGTACGGCATCGTCTCGTTGCTGGTGATCGGGGTTACGTTATTTCTTTTGCTTTGGCTGGCGCGCAAAACGAACATCATCAGGGAGCCGGGTGTCTGCCCGATCCCCGGTAAAAAACGTCCGTACAATCTTGGTCGAGCTCAGATGGCGTTCTGGTTTTTCCTGATCTACGCTTCGTATTTGACCATTTGGCTGATCACGGGAGCACTCGACACGATCACCGGATCGTTACTCGCGTTGATGGGAATAAGCGCCGGCACTGCGCTCGGAGAGGCCATGATCGATAGCGGTAAAGACACTGCAAATACAAATCAGCTCCAGGATTTGACCGCGCAAAAACAGGCACTCGAGCAAAGCGTTGCGGAAACGCAGCCGCAACTCGACGCAGCCAACCAGGCGGCGTCCACCGCATTAACGGATCAGTCAAACCGTGATGCGCTGAACCGGCAACTCACGGATACTCGCACACGTCTCGGCCAGATCGATCAGCAGTTGCGCACGCTTTCAGATCAGCAACCTTCGATGGTTTCGAATGGTTTCCTGCGGGATATACTTTCGGATTCGAGCGGTTACAGTTTTCACCGTTTCCAGATCTTTGCGTGGACGATCGTGCTCGGCATTATTTTCTTGTCGTCGGTTTACAATAGCCTGACAATGCCGGAGTTTAGTACGACGTTACTCGGGTTGATGGGGTTGAGCGCGGGCACCTACATTGGATTCAAGTTTCCCGAGCAGAAGTGATTCAGCATGGAACGACGCGGACCGGAGATCGAGCCACGGGAGATCAAACACGAAGATGACTTCACGTTGAGCATCACGTGGGGCGACGGCCGTCAGTGCCGTTATCGTGCCGCTGACCTCAGGCGTTCGTGTCCGTGCGCGCAGTGCGTAAACGAGTGGACGGGTCAACGAGTGTTGAAGCCGGAGAGCATTTCTGAGAATATTGAAATCCAGGATCTCAGCATCGTCGGGCGTTACGCGCTCAACTTTCGCTGGAGCGACGGCCACGAAACCGGGATTTATAGTTTTCGATATCTGCGCGAGCTGTGTGAAAGTTCAGCAAACGGTGAGGACTTATGAACGAGCGCGATTTCTTTAACGAGAAAGAAGAAGTTAAAAAGGCGACGTATAGTTGTCCTCACTGCCGCGAACGCGCCGAATACGACGTGAGATGGCTGAAGCGAACCCGGAAACCACAACCACCTCGAGGCGCAAACGAACAGGACAGGGCGCGATTTCAGAAGTCTCGCGATTACCTCGTTAGAATCGACGACATGCTCGCGTGCAGGAACACTCGCTGTCGTCGCCGCTTTGAGATACCAAGCTCACAGTCAGTCGTCTTTATCTGAGTAACCAATAAAAACCCGACAATCGTCGGACAGAAACTTCAAAGTCCCTCCTGTTAAAGCATAAAAATCGCGCCTAAATGCTGGCTTGGCTCTTGCAGTGCCTGCCGCGGAGATCCGTTTACACATGATTGAAACTCAACAATTTGCAGGTGCTTCCAAGGTCAATACTTCTTTCCTGACTCCGTTCGAGCGTCGTCTCGCGGTCAGGGTTTTACCCCGAATCCCATCGTGGCTTGAAACGTACCACTTGACGATGCTGACGTTGGTCTGGTCAGGCTTCATCCTATTTTTCTCGTATTTGGCGAAGAACGACTTGCGCTGGCTCTGGGGAGTGTCGGCGATGGTCGCTTTGCAATACGTGACCGATCACTACGACGGTAAGATCGGGAAGTATCGCGGGACGGGATTGGTCCGCTGGGGTTACTACATGGATCACCTGCTCGATTACCTGTTCCTGTGTTCTGTCATTATCGGATATGCATTTATTCTCCCGGAGCGCTCCCGCTACCAAATCCTGATCATGCTGGCTATCTTCGCCGGCTACGAGGTGAGCACGTTTCTCGCGTTTGCCGCGACCGACCGTCTCAAGATTAGTTATTTGAAGTTCGGTCCGACGGAATTTCGGCTCGCACTCATCGTTATAAACGCTTTGCTGGTTCAGTACGGCACACGGACGATGATCAATGGACTGAAGTACGTGAACATCGGAGCTGTGATCGGACTCGCTCTAATGGTTTACCGCACGCACAAGGTGATTTGGGCACTCGACATGAAGCAGAAGAACGGGGAATTCGTTCAGGAGTGACGACTTTCCTGTCTTATTAAAGAATCGTCTGTCACCTTCGGTGTGTACGCTTTGCGACCATGAAAGACCTAATTGGTATGCGCAGCGAGATTTTGGCCGCCAAAGTGGCCCTTTTTTCTCAGATCCTGCGCGTTACCGGATGTGGCCTCTTCTTTGCAAGCGTGATCGCAGTCAAACGTTCTAGGTTTAAGAATTTAAGGGAACTGTAAGGCGAGAAATTCGTTGGATACAACAGCAATCATAACGAACTCGATAAATAGCAATGTCTGAGAAGAAAACAATCAAGATCATCAAGAAGGGTGAAAAAGCCCGACCTGTCGTTAAGGCAACGGCAAACACGGCTCGTGAAACGGCGCGCGATATGGTTGGAACCGTGACCAACTGGGTCAACGAATTTCAGCAAAGACGCCGCGCTGAGACCAGCAACGCACTGAGGATGCTCTCGAAAACACCTCGAGGTAGCGAAGCCTGATTCACGCATAGACGATCAGCCGCGACGAATTAAGTTACGGCGCGAGAAGGCCTGTGAACACAGACAACCTGCTCGCGCCTTTTACTTTGTTCACGGTTCCGCATAATCTGAGTGGGGGCGAATCATGGTGAGAAAGAGTTCTCCACGAAAGACCAAGCGACGGCGTGCGCGGCCCCTGTTTGATACCATCCGCAAGCCTACTCCGCCTCCAGGGCATCCTCTGTCCGAGGCCAAGCCGGATGAAGTCGCTCGTCCAGCAGGCCGCAAAGCAAAACACAAACGACGTCCGGACACGACCACCGACGAAGATGTCTGAACCGACCTCGAAAGCATTTATTGATCGCGCCTTGGACTACCTGTCCGATCACTATCTCCCGAAAATTGAACGCTGCCTCGAAAAACTCAGTGATGAACAGATCTGGTGGCGTGCGAACGAGGAGTCGAACAGTATCGGTAATTTGATCCTGCACCTCTGTGGCAACGCACGGCAATGGATCATCGCGGGCGTCGGCTCCCGACCGGACACGCGCGTGCGTGATGAGGAGTTTGCGCAGCGGGAAGTAATCACTCGCGATGAGTTGTTAAGTTTACTTCGCTCCACCATGGCGGAGATCGAAACCGTCCTTCGCGCCGTCGACCCATCGACGCTCCTGGATCGTCGCATGATTCAAGGTCACGACGTGGATCTCCTCGAAGCCATCTTCCACGTCACCGAACACTTCTCGATGCATGCAGGGCAAATCTTCTTATTGACGAAGCTCCTAACCGCCACCGACCTGCGCTTCTATGACTTTGAAGCCGATGCGCCATTTCAGCGCTGGCACTCTGGTCCATCCGGTTCGTCGTAAGCTCATTGTTGGCGTGGATCGACTCCGCGCGGCAATTCGAGGCACTTTCAAAGACAGGGCGTTAAGTACGACAGTACTCTAATTTCCAGTTCGGCCGAGCGACTAAAGAATTAGCACTTTGGATTGGAGGTGAATCCTTGTTGTGACAGTTTGCAACTGTCACATTTGCCTTGATTCGAGTAAGTCACGGATGTAAGCTCCTCAGTAGTTTTCTTCCACACAACTAACCTGACAGCCTTTTCCACTGCCGCTTTTTCAAAATAGGCAAGGCCAGCTAAAGGTGAGTTGGCTATGAATACCGTCTCACATCAACTTATAAGCATCTTTCTATTCGGTCGACGATGTGAAGCCATTCTTGGGGAGTGGTTCGCCAGTCCTTCCCAAGTTCAAGGGGAAAGGCTAGTGATATGGTGGAGTTTCAAAAGACAGGTTTTTCTTCTCTTCACAATTGTCCTGTTGGCAACGCTGCCTGGTATCGGAGCTTTGGCGCGTGAACCGAGCGGCGCCGTTACTCAGCGCTATTCTAGAGAAGTGGACTACGGAGAATGGCCTGCCGCAAAACTCAATTAACGACATCTTGCAAACGCGCGACGGCTATTTGTGGCTGGCTACTCACGGCGGCTTAGTGCGCTTCGACGGAGCTCGCTTCGTAGTTTTTGACAGAAGCATTGAGGGCATAAAGAGCCAACGGATTAAGGCGTTGTGTGAGGATTCGAAGGGCACGCTTTGGGCCGGCAGCGAAGAAGGGATGTTAATTCGCTACCGCGACGGAAAGTTTACGACCTACAAAATAGAAGAGAGATTGAGTGGCGAGGAAGTGTTCAGGATTGAAGAGGATGACGAAGGCAACTTGTGGATTACTGGACGAGGGGTGCTCATCAAATTCGATGGTAAGCAATTCATCCACTACAAGCATGAAAAATTCGAGCCTGATATTGATGGTTATCCTGCAGGACGAAGAGTGTCCTGGTATCAAGATTCCTCCGGGTTGCATTGCCTGATTAAAGGACGAGACGAAACGTATTCACTGCCAAGCCAATTGCAAAAAGCCAAGGTTGTCGGCGTGAGTTTAGACCGCAAAGGCAATCTCTGGATTCAAACCAAAGGCGCAGGCGTGGTGAAACTGACAAATGGGCAGAGCAGGCTATACACCACTCGCGAGGGCTTGCCAAGCAATGATGTGGCAGGCCTTTTTCTCGAGGACCGCACAAGCAACCTATGGCTAGCAGATAACCGAAGCACCTTATACCGAGTTAGAAACAACAAGTACGAATTGATCCAAATTTTTCCGGAGAATTCACTTATCGTGCTCTGCGTGGACCGCGAGGGTAGCGTTTGGATCGGCACACCAGTAGGTCTTTATCGATGGCCTGAATCGGCGATAACTCTGCTGACTGAACAGCAAGGGTTGTCTTTAAACTGGACATACTCGATTCTTCAGGACCGCGCAGGCGCAATCTGGATCGGTACGTGGGGCGGTGGTTTAAACAAATACGAGAATAGCCGCTTCGTTCGATACCGCCTGAGAGCAGATTCAGAGCCGGATACAGTCTCGTCCATTTATGAAGATAGTTCGGGAATGTTGTGGGTGGGAGCAAATGGTGGTGTCAGTTATTTCAAAAACGATCGCTTTCATAAGTATGAAGACGAGTCGGGTTTTCTCAATCACGAAGTGTGGGCAATTCACCAGGACCGTTCAGGCGATCTCTGGTTTGGTACCGATTCCGGCCTGGTGCAGATGAAGAACGACAAGTTGATTGTTTACACAACGAAGGACGGCTTGTCGTACGACTTCGTTCGATCGTTGTTTGAAGATCGCACCGGTACACTTTGGATAGGGACTGACCTAGGCCTCTCTCGATTGAAGGATGGCGTGTTCACGACTTACACCGAGCGCGATGGGTTCATCGGCAACCAGGTGCGTGTCATTTACCAGGACAGTGACGATGTGTTGTGGCTAGGTACGTATGACGGTGGACTTTATCGCCTGAAAAACGATCGACTGACGCGCTACACGACGAGAGATGGATTGCACGACAACGGCGTGTTTCAAATTCTGGAAGATAATGCGGGCAATTTCTGGATGGGTTGTAATCGAGGCATCTATCGTGTAAGCCGTCAAGAGTTGAACGATTTTGCAGAAGGAAGGGCGCGATCCATCAACTCGATTGTTTACGGCACGAAAGATGGCTTGGCGACTTTGGAATGCAACGGCGGCCGACAACCATCGGGCTTGAAAACAAAAGACGGCAAACTGTGGTTTCCGACGATGGGTGGGGTTGCAGTGATTGATCCGAAGGCGATCCAAGCCAAACCTGAACCGCCCGTCATCATCGAAGAATTCCGCCTCGGCAACAAAGTCGTTGATTTTTCGGGCGGCGTGGAGATCGGTCCGGACCAAGAGAACTTTGAGATACGGTACACCGCACTGAGTTTCATCAAACCAGAGCACATCCAATTCAAGTACAAGTTGATTGGGCTTGATGAAGACTGGATCGACGCAGGCAATCGACGAACTGTCAGCTATTATCGAATCCCTCCCGGACGATATAGGTTCGTTGTCATAGCCGCGAATAGCGACAACGTATGGAACACGCAGGGACAGAGTGTTGAGATTGTCATAATCCCTCCGTTCTGGCGGACATGGTGGTTTCTGGCGTTGATGGTTATCGGGTTGGCGTCTCTCATTTTCCTGATTTATGAACGCCGCATTTTTCGCCTGCGAAAAGAGCATGAGCTGCAAACCGCTTTTTCTCGGCAGCTAATCCATTCGCAAGAGATCGAGCGCAAAAGAATCGCTTCTGAATTACACGATAGCTTAGGGCAGGATCTGCTTGTCGTTAAAAACAGTGCGCTAATAGGCCTGATTAAAGCCGAAGACGGTTCTGAAGCGAAGAAACACTTTGATGAGATCTCAATGATGACTTCAGAAGCTCTGGAAGACGTGAGAGAGATTACCCACAATCTGCGACCATTTCATCTTGATGGCTTCGGACTTAAAGCAGCGCTCGAATTCATGATCGAGAAAGTGGCAGGTTCCTCCGCAATTCGGTTTTCGACCGAGATTGATGCAGTTGATGGAGTTTTTTCAAAAGAGGCTGAGATGCATCTCTATCGCATCGCGCAGGAGATTATCAACAATGTAGTCAAACATTCGGGCGCCACCGAAACGAGGTTGAAGCTGAAATGCCACGGTCACTGGGTCCAGCTAATGGTCCAGGACAATGGTAAGGGATTCATTACCAGGCCGAATGCCTCGGGCTTGCGTCGTGGCGGCTTTGGCTTGACCGGCATATCGGAACGCGTACGCATGTTGGGCGCCCAAGAGACGATAGATTCGGTTCCCGGCCACGGAACGACGATCACCGTCACGGTTACGTTGCAGGACAAACGCACATGAAGCCGGAAATTCGAATTGTGATCGCAGACGATCATCCCATCTTCCGCCGCGGTTTGCGCAGCGTAATCGAAACGGATCAAAAACTGAAGATCGTGGCAGAAGCTGAAGACGGGGAGGCGGCGCTTGAACAGATTCAGATCTTACAGCCGGAGATCGCGATTCTGGACATGGAAATGCCGAACCGGGATGGATTCGAAGTGATGCAGGAAATCCAGGAAAAGAAACTGCCGGTAGCGGTAATCTTTCTGACCATGCACAAAGATGAGCGATTCTTTAACGCCGCATTGGACCAGGGAGCTAAAGGGTACGTATTAAAGGACAGCGCCGCGACTGATATTATTGCTAGCATCAAAACGGTGGCTGCCGGACAGAACTTCATCAGCCCACAGCTATCGACATATTTGCTCAACCGTCGCACACGAGCGAGCTTCATTGAGTAGAGCAGAAGCCGGGCCTTAATAACCTCACTCCGACTGAACGACAAGTGCTGCGACTTGATCGCGGCGAACAAAACCAGCAAAGAGATCGCTGACGAGTTGTTCATTGCCGTACCGCACCGTAGAAAAGCATCGAGCGAATGTCTGTGAAAAGCTGGAGCTGCACGGCAGTCACGCATTGCTCAGCTTTGCCCTCGAACATAAATCTGAACTCTCATAATCCTCAGAGCAATCAGGTTAGCAACAAGAACATAAGAATAAGCAGAACTACGTAGATCAAAATACGTGGAACTAGATATTCAACTCCCGCCGGGTCTCACCTAGCATCGCTCAGTCATGAAGAAATGACTCGAGTACCAAGGGAACGATGCCGATCTTGATCGTCGACGACAACGAGCGGATGCGCCAGATGATCATGAAGCTGGTAGGCGATCTGACGGAGGGCTTCTCGGAATGCGGTGATGGGGCACAGGCGCTTGAGGCTTATAGGCAGTATCGCCCTGACTGGGTCTTGATGGACATCAAGATGAAAGAGATGGACGGGCTCACGGCCACAATGCAAATCAAAGCCGCCTTCCCGGAGGCCCGGATCATTATCGTTACCGCTTACGGACGATTTGAAACTGCGGGCGGCAGCTCACATCGCGGGCGCATGCGGCTACGTCAGTAAAGACAATTTACTTGAGCTACACAAGATCCTGGGCCACAGGATCAATTCATAATTCTCAGCCAGCTCAGGTCAAACCACAAAAGATATCTCACGTGAAAGGATCTCTCATGTCAAAGCAATCTCCCACAATCATCCCCGCGCTGGCGCCTCGTCGTTTTTATCTCCTTGCACTGATTATGTGTCTCTTTTTGTTTTTCCTTGTGCTACCTAATCGAGTCTCGACGCAGGCGCCTGAGACTTGCGTTCAGCCTCCGTCGGGCATCATCGCCTGGTGGCCCATGGATGAGACAAGCGGAACGAATGTTGCAAGATATAGTCGGCAACAATCCAGGCGTACACGTCAATGGGCCTGCGCCAGCAGTGGGACAGGTGGATGGCGCGTTGCGGTTCGATGGAGTAAACGATTACGTTGGAATAGGGATAGCGATCTCTGGGCGTTTGGCTCGAACGACTTCACAATCGAGTCTCTGGGCAAATTTTGATGCACCTGCAGGAGGTTCGATATGGGCATCCCGGTGACATCTTCATCGGGAACGATGAAGGTCCGGGAACGCAAAATAAATGGTTTTTTGCTCTTGGCGGAGGCGGCCTCAATTTTCACATCAATGGACCCAGCACAGGGTCTTTTTTCCTGGTGCGTGCTCCATTCTCTCCCAATGTTGGCCAATGGTATCACTTGGCTGTCACCAGAAACGGTAACACCTTACATGATTTTTGTGGATGGAGTCCCGGTCGGTTCAGAGGTGAACACAGTCGCTATCCCAAATGCCAACGCGCCTCTGACAATCGGACAGGCAAAGAGTTGAGGTTTTATGAATGGCCTGCTCGACGAAGTGACAATCTATAACCGTGCTCTCACACAGGGAGAACTTCAGGCAATCTTCAACGCCGGGAGTGCAGGTAAATGCAAAGCTCTGAGCATCTCGACGAAAGCTTTATCTGCTATTCAACTCGGCGCATTTTCAATTCAACGGCTGGAAGCCCTCTTTGGCAGTGCGCCGTTCAACTGGTCCGTTGTCAATGGAAATCTTCCTTCGGGGATGACCCTGACCTCTGACGGTGTTTTCAGTGGAACACCAACTGAGGCCGGCTCATTCCCTGTCACGATCAGAGTGACTGATAGTTTGAATGCAATTGCAGAAAGGAATTTCGCTTTGGATGTACTGCTAGTCCCACCACCTCCAAACGTCCGCGTTGGCAAAACTGGTACGCTGGCGGTTCCAGGCAGGACCATTGACTA
>CAVSKT010000008.1:0-359398 GCA_963728575.1 uncultured Acidobacteriota bacterium | reverse complement strand
TTTTACTTCGATTGAGATTCTTCCAGTTGCTTCTTAATCAGCAGCTCTGCGAGGTCGGGGACGACTTCCCAGGCGATCTCGCGGATGACCTTTTCAGACATAAGCTCGACGGCGCGGCGGGCGATGGCGTCGATCATTTCGGGGGAGAGTTGATCTGCGCCTACGTTAGCCGCCGGAGCAGCAGCGGGTGCGACGAACACCGGTTCGGGTTCCGACTCGGGCTCGACCACTGCGACATCTGACGCGTAGGGAACTTCCTGCGTATCTGCAAACGAACTGTGAACCTCGGGCTGGTAAGTCGACTCATACGAACCAACCGCAGCAACTGCTTCCCTCACCTGTGGCTCAACGAACGCACGCGCCGGCGGTTGTTCATAACTCGGCGTCGCAACATCCTCATCAAGATCCAAAACAAATTCATCGTCTTCGGAACTCGCGCGCACCTCATCGATGTCGCCAAGGTCCAACAACACGTCGCTCGAATCTTCCGTCACACCTGGTTCCATGATCTCCTCGCGTGGTAACGATCCTTTCGGGATGACCGCATCTTTAAGCGACATCGTATCTGCCGTCGTGACTTCCAACTCGTGCATGTCCATCAGGGCTGCTTCTTCTTCAGGCTCTTCAATCCTCGGAAGTTCAGCCGTCGGACGCTCTTTGTCGACAGTCGGGCTGCTCACAAGCGACCCTACCCGGTCGATCAGTCGTCGTATCGATTGAAATGGTTTGGTCAATATGTCATCCGCGCCAACTCTGCGCGCCTCCGCTTCGTCGAATGGCTCAAATGAGCCCACAAGCAGCATTACC
Organism: uncultured Acidobacteriota bacterium; assembly: GCA_963728575.1. Classification (GTDB taxonomy): domain Bacteria; phylum Acidobacteriota; class Blastocatellia; order Pyrinomonadales; family Pyrinomonadaceae; genus PSRF01. Next base: position 358,591 of record CAVSKT010000008.1, on the reverse strand, counting down.
GGTATGTGTTTCAGCTTCTCGTGTGTTTTGATGTATTCGCAAACCTCGTAGCCGTTCGGAGCAGGCATGAAAACGTCTGCGAGAACTACATCCGGAGCAATTTCCAGGATCCGATCGATTGCCTCCTGGCCGCTACCAACAGCCACGACTTGCACACCTTCGTCAGCAAACGTAAGGTCGATTACTTTCTGAATGGTGGCCGAATCATCGGCAAGTAGGAGTTTGCGTCCAGCTAGCAAAGCCAATCCCTTTAGCTGAATTGCACCATCGGCGGGGCCTTGTGCGTATGCACTGATGGCGCGGGCATGGGTTACGAAGCGGGCCTCGGAAAGAGGCCCGACATGAAACCTAACACCCGCGGGAAGCGGCAGTCAAGAGTTTGTTTTAGACGGCTCGCCTTCAGGTCACGGCTGGGGTGCTCAAGAGCAGTTTTCGCACCTCCGAAGTCGTGAAGAAAAAATTCGGTTTGCCGTCTACTACCACGACGGCGAGAAACACGTGTTTGGTGTCCATCATTTCCGTAGCGGCGCCGACAGTGGTGTCGAGCGGGACTTCAACGTAACGGTCCTTGAGACGTTGCAAACCTTCGTTATTCTTAATGAATTCGAGCACGTCGTTTACCGTCGCGGCTGCGGCCGGCGGACTGGCCAACGTTTCCTGCGTCCAGAAACGCCAAAAGGCTTCTTCGTTGAGAACAGTCTCCAACCTGCCGTCGTCATTTACGACCGGAATGAACCATCTCTCCGGGTTTTCAGTGAGCTTCGCTTTAACTTCGTCAAGCGGCGTCGATTTCTTGACGGTCCAATCGATTGAGGCAGGCGGCAATTGCTTGATTGAAGTCTTCCGCAATCTTTCGCGCGGGGAAATATCGCGCATTTGGAGTAAGCTCTCGGCGGCAACGCGCAGGTTTTCCCGGCCAAAGAAATAGGCAGCGCCTGCGCCTACCCACGCTCCGAAAGCCGTGATGATCACCGACAAGATCTGTGTGCGATAGTCGAGCACATCCTTGAAGGTGGTTTCTTTTCCGGGAGTCGTAGGATAACCGGGGATTTCGATGGGCCAGAACAGCACCGCCAGCACCAGAATAACGAGTGCAGTGAGCATTACGAACACTAGCCAAAACTCAAGACTAGGGCCATGCCTCTGGCCTACGGGTTCATTTGGGACATCCGCCATCGTTTTTAGTCCTTTCTATTTGCAGAATGAGAAAACGAATAAAAACGTTTCAATGCAGGCGAAAGGAATTCTTCACCCGGTGATTAAGGACCGGAAATAATGATGTCGTCCGGTGTGTTGGGTTTGCCGTCGGGTCCGAGGGAGCGCAGGGAAAAGCGGTCCTGCTGTCCCTCGTATTGGTATGGACGATGCCAGGGATCGACACGGATGACACGGGTCAGGTATTTCGGACTGAGGTGATCGATCAAAATTGACTCTTTATCGGCGACGACGAAGTATCCGCGATCGCGGCGAAAGTCGCCAAGGGCTTTGGCAATTGTCGACAGTTCTTCCGCTGCGGCCGAGCGTTTGATCTCATCGACAGCGGCCGGCACGCCATCTACGTTTACCCAATCGCGATTGCCACTCTTGAAACCAACGACAGTCCAACCACTCGCGCCGCGCGTGAATCGGAAGCCGGCATGAACCAGCGCGGTGACAAGCGCTGACGACTCCGATCCCAGTGATAATCCAAACGGCGAGATACTTTTGATCCTGACGTCGTCTGAAGGAAGTTGAACTCCAAATAAGCTCGCAACCAGACAACGCGCGCGTTTGTTAGTGAGCTCAGAACTTGATCGACTATGCACAAACTGCGACGGCGCATGACACTCGCCTGGCGGCAGGTCCACTTTCGCCGCTCGCGCAAGAACGTCGAGTCGTTCCCAGCGATCGGGACCAGTCCTGATCTCGCTCAACCGCCAGCGACCGTCATTCAGCTCCACGCGAAAGACAGTTTGAATTTCCGCAGACACTTCAGCGTTCCCGTTGTCACTCGAGTTAACCGACTCAACACGAACGGCGCTCCCGGGCAGAGACCAGCCGGCCATCGTCTGAATGAGTTTGCGTGCCTGGTTCCTGCTGAGACTGTCGCGTGCCGCGAATATTGGACACGGATTAACGCAGATGAAAAGGATAAGAGCAGAAACAGTTAAAAGTCTGATCCGCGTCATCTGTGTCATCCGTTTTAATCCGTGTTCACGCCTTACTCTGAAGATTTCTTCCCGATCAGCATCTGCAACATGATCTGCAGTTGCCCGGTGGTGAAGGGCTTTGGCAAGAACACCATCGCACCGGCCATGAAGCTTTCAGACGAGAGCTTCGGATCCTGCTCCGCAGTCATCATCATGACCGGAATCCGTTTGAGTCGTTCCTCATTTCTCATGTAACGAACCAGCTCGGTACCGGAGATGTGCGGCATCACCACGTCGAGGATCGCTGCGGTGAAGTTGGCATCCGTCTGCAGGATCTTATAAGCCTCGCGCCCGTCGCGCGCGGTAACAACAGTGAAATTTTCTTTTTCAAGAATCGTCGCGATTAAGCGAAGAATCGCAGGATCGTCGTCGGCCACCAGCATGCGCCGGTTTTCCGACTGGTTAATTGCGTCGTTATTTTCCATGTGAGTGTTTCTCTGTAGTTAAACTTCCACTGCCCGACAACTCTCGCCCGCTTGTGTGGAAAGGTCGGCCGCCAGTTTGATCGCAGCAACCATGCTCGAATGCTCCGCGAGTCCTTTGCCTGCGATGTCGAAGGCAGTGCCGTGGTCAACTGAAGTTCTGATAAAGGGCAGGCCCAACGTAACGTTGACGGCCTCTCCGAACGATAAACACTTTACCGGAATCATCGCCTGGTCGTGATAACAAGCGATGACCGCGTCAAACTCTCCGCGCGAGGCACGGAGAAAAACAGTATCGGCGGAAAAAGGTCCATGTACGTTGATCTCGTCAATCCGCCGCGATGCTTCGATGGCCGGCATTATTTCAGAAGCTTCTTCAACTCCAAACAAGCCGCCCTCCGCTCCGTGCGGATTCAACGCCGCCACCGCCAGCCTCGGACGTTCGATGCCCCAGCGCTGAAGCTCACGATGGGTGAGACTGATGACCTTGATTATGCGATCTCGTTCCACCAGCCTGATCGCTTCTGAAAGCGGAACGTGCGTTGACAGCAACACGATGCGAAGGTTAGCGGCAACAAACGCCATCGCGTATTCCTCAGCGCCCGTGAGATGCGCAAGAAATTCCGTGTGACCAGGAAAACTGTAACCGCCAAGAAACAGCGCACGCTTGTTGATCGGCGCGGTGGCCATCGCATCGATGCTTCCTGCCGCACACAAGTTCACAGCAGCTTCGATGTAGCCTGCCGCAGCTTTACCCGCAGCACCTGATTCGATCCCGGGCTCTATGGACCCACTGATATTGTCGAGATGATAAATGACAGGTTCGGAAAATTGATCCGGAAACGGTTCTTCAACGCGAACGATATCGTAACCGGATTGCAGGTCGAGAGTACGTGCCGTGTGAGCGAGCAACTGAGCATCGCCGATGATCACCGGCACGCAAACTCGTCTGACTTCATCTTCGGCAACAGCTTTCAGAACAACTTCCGGCCCAATGCCCGCCGGGTCTCCCATCGTAATGCCGATGCGCGGCAAAACTCGCCTGGGTCGAGGTCCCGGGTTGGTTGAGCTTTGGTCTGAGTGTCGCATTGCTTGAGGCGACGCACTGTTGTCCAGGGCGAGAACTCAGGGCGAGGCTGCGTTGTTCTTCTTAATCACCGGCTTTCTCAACACGCTCGTCAGCTTTGTAGATGTACTTGATATTCCGCTTGAGTACCAATAGATTGGGCGCACCTTTTCGATTAACCTTCAACGCGCCGCGATCGTACCACTCGATCGTGCCTTCAATCTCTTCGCCGTCAAGTAAAACAAGAACCATCGGCGTGTGTGCGTCGATCTGTTTCTTGTAATAAAAAATCTCGGCGTTGGTTTCGTTGGGAGGCGGAACTCTTTTCTTAACTTGTACCGAAGAAGCGTGTTGTTGTGCGGCACGCGGCTCACGGCCGCCATCATTCGAGGCGCGGGAACTCCCATTCGAACGCTCTCTGGGCTGCGGAACTTCTCGGGCTTTGCCTTTGACTTCCGCGAGTGTGGTTCTGATGAGTTTACGATTCACAATTAATACCTCCAAAAATCTATGACGGGGTGTGTAATTTCACCCGGTCGAGAACTAGCTATGTATAGGACACAGGGCTTAGATGTTCAGAACAGTGTCAAAACCTCTCGCAGGCTGCGGCCCATCCGAGGAGAGGAACGAACAATACCCGAAATGGAATTTCCTGCAAGGAATGACCGACATGCTACACAACAAGAGGAGAAAAAGCAAAGGGGAAAACCATGCTACTTTCAAAGATTTACATGCAAGAAACGCTGCAAGAAAGTTATTCGCCACAGATGAACGCGGATGAACGCGAATCAGAAAATCCGCGGTCATCTGCGTTCATCTGTGGCGAATAACTTTCTGCTTAATCCGCTTTCTTGCGGATGAAGGTCGGCACGTCGAGATCGTCAACGCGTGCGCCCATCATCGGCCGCGGGAGATCGTCGGCCGGCCTGGCTACGAAACGTGGCGGCGGCGCGGGAATCGCCGTTGTCGCAGCGGCAGACGCAACTGATGCGGACTCTTTATCAAACCCTGTTGCGATCACTGTGATCCTCATTTCGTCAGTGAGGGTGTCGTCAATCACAGCACCAAAGATGATGTTTGCATCTTCATCCGCCGATTCGCGAATGATCGACGAAGCAGCATTAACTTCAAACAACGTGAGATCAGGTCCGCCGGTGATGTTGATCAAAACACCCTTCGCGCCCTGAATCGTTGCCTCTTCCAAAAGCGGTGACGAGATCGCCTGCTGAGTCGCTTCAATCGCGCGGTTTTCACCAGTCGCTCTTCCGGCACCCATCAGAGCCATTCCCATACCTTGCATGATCGACTTCACGTCTGCGAAGTCGAGATTGATCAAACCGGGAACAGTGATCAGATCACTGATGCCCTGCACTGCCTGACGCAAAACATCGTCGGCGACCTTGAACGAGTCGGGGAGCGAAACTCCACGATCCACTGTATGCAGCAGTCGTTCGTTGGGAATCGTGATGACTGTGTCGACACACTCGCGCAGTTCTCGCAGACCTTGATCGGCTTGTTGCATCCGACGTCGACCTTCGAAGTGGAAAGGCTTCGTCACTACAGCCACCGTCAACGCATCGAGCTCAGTTGCGAGTGAAGCAATGATTGGCGCGGCACCAGTGCCGGTGCCACCACCAAGACCAGTGGTGACAAAAACCATGTCGGCGCCTTCGAGCACTTCGATGATCTTGTCAGTGTCTTCGAGAGCGGCTTCGCGACCGACTCCGGGATCTGCGCCTGCGCCCAGTCCTTTTGTCAGTCGACTGCCGAGTTGAATTTTAATTGGCGCGCGCGAACGCTTCAGCGCCTGGAGATCAGTGTTGGCGACGAGGAACTCGATGCCCTCGATGCCTGCTTCGATCATTCTGTTGACGGCGTTACTACCACCACCGCCAATCCCGATCACTTTGATCCGAGCTCCGGTTAGTGGCGGATCATCATCAATGAAAATATTAATGCCTGTTGCCGGTTGACGAGTGTCCGGTGTCATAGTCAGTTCCTCTCTCCCGAAACGGGAAGGCGTCCAAGGCCTCTTCCTTCTATGTTGGGTTTCTTGAGCCATGGGCATCGATATATTGCGGACAATATCTTGTGCAACCGGGGCGCAAGCATACAACAACTTGTCAGAAAATACTACCGAATCTATTTCGAAAACGTGACACGAAGTGCGTTAATTTGCCTGTCGAACCACGTCGACTCACTCCTGTGCGTATCTCGGCTGCTTGAGTGCGGTATGCGAGCAGTGCAAGACCGGCAGCGGCGGCCCATGCAGGGCTCTGAATGTCTTCGATCAACCCACCGAAGCGATCTCGTTCGGGATATCCAATTCGCACGGGCGCATCAAAAACCTGTTCGGCGATCTCGGTCATGCCGTGAAGGAGTGCTCCACCACCAGTCAACACGACGCCGCTCGAGAGTTGTCGTTCCCAGCCGGACTCTTTGATCTCATCAGCAACATGCATCAACACTTCTTCAGCACGAGGTTGAAGAATGTCGCAAAGGATCTGGCGTGAGAGTTGGCGTACAGGACGTCCACCAACGGAAGGCACGTCGACCAGCTCACCGCGTTCCATCTCACTCAATGAACTACTGCACGCGCAGCCGACTGTTCGTTTGATCTTCTCGGCTTCGGGTATCGGAGTTCGCAAACCGAATGCGATGTCGTTCGTGAAATGTGAGCCTCCGAGCGGGAACACTGCCGTGTGCTGAACAGCGCCGCGCTGGTAAATAATCAGGCCCGTCGTCTCAGCGCCAACGTCGACGAGGGCGGCTCCAAACTCTTTGTCATCTTCAGTTAACGACGCTTCCGCAGCGGCCAGTTGCTCCAGAACCATGTCCGCTACGACGAGACCGGCGCGGTTCACGGCGTTGATTGCGTTCTGCCGCGCAGTCACGGGACTCGTCACGATGTGAACCTTCACTGCCAAACGCGCGCCGATCATTCCGACCGGATCGTTGATGCCGTCTTGATCGTCGACGATGAATTCCTGTGGCAGTCGATCGACGATTTCGCGCCCGGCAGGAAGTTGGATCGCGCATGCTGAATCGATCGCGCGGCGCACGTCTTCGGGGATGATTTCGCGATCGCGACCGGAGACAGCGACGATGGCCTGACCGTTGAAGCCAAGGATGTGAGAGCCTGCGAGGTTGATCGTGACCTCTTCTGCTTCGAGTCCGCTCATTCGCTCTGCGTCTTCGACTGCTTTCTTGATCGCATCGACGGCGGCGTCCGGATTGACGATCACCCCTTTGCGTAAACCACGCGCTTCGGCTTCTCCGATGCCAACGACTTCGAGCAGTCCACCTTCGCCTGGTTCGCCGGCGATACACGTCACCTTACTCGTCCCGATGTCGAGACCGATCGTGTGTTGTGTACGCTTCGCCATGTCGGGTACTCCTACAGAACCGAGCGCGGTAGCGCCGGGTCGATCGTCGTTCTATTGCGCCCTGCTTGGATGTGGACCCGGCGCTACCGCGCTCGGTTCTGTTAATTGATTGCCGGTCACCAAACCCACGATTGCTCGCTTTCCCTGTGTGAGATCTATGTAACTGATGAGTGGACCACGCGACGTTTGCCGTTGCGCGTCGAGTACAGTCAACGCCTTACTCAATCGCACGCCCTGGTCCTGCGATCCGAGTCGAACTTCAATCTGCGAATCGTCGCCTGCAAGCTGCACGCGCACGTCGCGAAGATCCTGCAAGTTCACTTCACTCACTCGTTCCGACAATCCCTGCCCGTCCCATTCACGTTGCAACTCGAGAAACTTGGCGATGCGTGCGCGATTCTCAGTTTGCGCCGGCGTTGTTTCGTCTTCGTTCCAGCCACGCAGGAAGAACGCAGGCATCTGATCGGTCGGCGACATTTCCCCGAGGTAGACCGCGTCGTCGTCGACCCACACGAAACGTCCCGCTGAATTTCGCACGACCGCTCTCGGCTCACGCTCAGTGATTCTGACTCGGATGCCATCAGGCAACACACGAGTGACAACCGCCGTTCGAACCCATGGCAAACGTTCGAGATGCTTGCTCAGCTCATCGAGATCCGCTCGCCAGACTCCTGTTTGCGCTACATCCCGGCGCACGACGTTTTGAATGTCACTTGTCGATGCGCGCGATGCGCCTTTTGTCTCGACCGTTCGAATCTCAAAGAAACTCGCGGACGCCGCCGCGCGATAACCAACAAAAGCAATCAAGCAGATAGTGGCAAACACGCCGATTCTCAACGCGAGTGGCACGTACGCCAGCAAAGATTTCAGCCGCACGCCCATCGACTCAGCGGGAGCGCGTTTGGCGGGCCGTTGGCCCGCGGCCGAGCGCCCTTTGCCAATACCACTTCGATTACCAACTTTTTGAGCAACGATCGGGTCTCTCATGCGTCACTCCTTCTCATCTGTGTCATCCGCGTTCATCTGCGTTTCGGTATTTGCTCGCCACAACTCAACTTCATATTCCAACTCAATCCCCTGTTCGCGTCTTACTCGTTCGCGAATCTCTTCCGCGAGCGCGAGCGCATCTTCAGCACGCGCGTTCTCACCTTCAGTCACGATGAAGTTTGCATGTACCGGCGAAACGACCGCGCTGCCGCGACGTTGTCCTTTCATTCCCATGTCGTCGATCATCTTCCCCGTGCCGACTTTGCTCGCGGGCGCATTCTTGAAGAAACAACCTGCGGAACGCGCGCCGTGTGGCTGAGACGCGAGGCGCCGGCTTTTCGCGTCGTCCATACGCGCCTTGATTTGTTCCGGATCGTCCTTCGTGAGACGCAGCGTCGCGCCAAGCAACAACTCTCCTTCTTTGAATGAAGTGTGACGATAGTTCCACTGGACACTCGAACCCGGAATCTCGACGACTTTTCCTTCGCGCGCGACGCGCACTGTTTCGGTAACAGTTCCGATCTCGTGATCGAAAGCTCCGGCATTCATCCAAAGCGCACCGCCGACAGTGCCGGGAATGCCGCCGAGTCCTTCAATGCCTGAAAGTCCACTGCGCGCAACGTCGATGCACAGTCGCGGCAGGGAATAACCTGCACTCACTGAAACGAGCTCCCCGTCGATACGAACCTCGCCTTTCATGTTGCTCAAGTTGAGAACCACGTAATGATGGTCACCGTCGTCGGCAAGCACGTTGCTGCCGGATCCGAGTGGTCGCCAACCGATGCCGGCCTGGTCCAACTCATAAACGATAGCGGCGGCCTGTTCTTCTGTGTCAGGTGCGATGACCCAATCAATCGCGCCGCCGACTCGCAAACTCGTCAACTCCGCAAAACGCTTCCCACGCTCCGCTCGCACTCCGAGTCGCGCCGCAATTTCTTCCAACGCCTTGTCGCGTTCCCCCAGCTTGTTCGTTTCTTCGCTCATTTCTCCGACACTGATGACGCGGATTCGCGCATCAAAAACAACAGTTGATCGCTGACGCGATTGACTGTTCCCGCACCAAGCGTCAACACCAAATCTCCCGGTTGCACGTACTCGCGCAACGTGGCCGCGGCGTTGTCGAGTGATCCAATGTAGTTAACGTCTTTGTGGCCGAAGCGCTTGATCGCGGCAGTCAAGGCTTCAGCGGTGACACCTTCGATCGGATCCTCGCTGGCCGCGTAAATATCAGTGATGAACACGACGTCCGCGTTGTTGAATGAACGCGCAAACTCCTGCATCAGATCGTTAGTTCGCGTGTAACGATGCGGCTGAAACAGCACGACGATACGCCTGCCGCCGGAACCGAGCTTCGCAGCAGCGAGCGTGGCTCTGATCTCCGTCGGGTGATGTCCGTAATCATCAACCACCAGCACGTCGTTAACTTCGCCTTTCGCCTGGAACCTTCGCCCTGCGCCAGTGAAGCTGTGAAGCCCTTCAACGATCTTTTCAAACGGAACTTCCAACTCGAATCCAACAGCGATCGCAGCGAGCGCGTTGTAGACGTTGTGTACGCCGGGCACGCGCAAAATCATTTCGCCGACTACGTCCGTCCCGCGCCACACAGTGAATGACGATCCGAATTGGTTATCGTGACGAATTCCGTGCGCGGAAACATCCGCCTGCGCGCTCAAGCCGTAGGTCAAGCGACGACGTTCCAGAAGTGGAATAATTGCTTGCACGTTGGGATCGTCGAGACACAAAACCGATGACCCGTAAAACGGAACTTTGTTAACAAACTTCGCGAAGCAATTACGAACGTCGTCCATGTCGTGGTAGTAATCCATGTGTTCGCGATCGATATTCGTGATTACGGCGATCGTCGGCGTCAACATCAAAAACGATCGATCACTCTCATCCGCTTCGACAACCATCAAATCGCTTGTGCCGAGATGCGCGTTGGAACCAAATGCACCGACGACACCTCCAACAACCATCGTCGGATCGAGTCCGGCATGGCCCAGCACTGTCGCTACCATCGATGTTGTAGTCGTCTTGCCATGCGAACCCGCGACGGCGACCGTGTGCGGCTTGAGTCGCATCAACTCCGCGAGCATTTCGGCGCGCGCAATGACTGGAATCGAACGTCGATTCGCTTCGGCGATTTCCGGGTTGTCGTCGCGCACAGCGGTCGAGCGAACAACGACGTGCGGGCGTCCGACGTTGTCGGCAGTGTGACCTTCAAACACCTCCACTCCCATTTGTTGCAGGCGATCGGTGACATTGGATCGTTTAGATCCGACCCGGACACGCGGAATCCGAGATTGACGAGCACCTCGGCAATACCCGACATACCGATCCCGCCGATGCCTACGAAATGGACGTGTTGAATCCTTCTAAACATTAAGTTCGGTTTTTAGCCACAAAAGGCACATAAGTCACAAAAGATTTTTTTCAGCTGTCGCCCTGAAGCTTTTTAACATTCTTACTTATGTGCTTTTTGTGCCTTTTTGTGGCTCAACTCCTCGATCATATCCACCGCTGCTGCCGCAGCATCTCCGTGCGCGAGTTTCCTGCTGGCTTCTTCCATTCGATCAATTTCTTCTGGTGACTCCACGAGGTTTCCAATCTCCATCGCGAGTCGATCCCCATTCAACTCGTGCTGCAAAATCATTCTTGCTGCACCACCGGCTTGCAACGCTTCCGCGTTCTTCCGTTGATGATCGTCTGCAGCGTGCGGAAACGGAACCATGATCGACGCCTTTCCAGCGGCGATCAACTCCGCCGTCGTCGTCGCGCCGGCGCGACAGAGCACGAGATCCGCTTCAGCAAAATCAGCCATCATGTTGTCAATGTAACTCCGAACGTCACCACGTTCGTTCCAGCCGGCGTCCGCATACGCCGCTTTCACTTTTTCAAAATCCGCCGGACCCGTCTGGTGCTTGATACGAATCTCACCCGGAACTTCTTTCAATCTCGGTAACGCCGCCATCATCGCCTCGTTGATGGCTCGCGCTCCCTGCGAACCCCCAAACACGAGCAACGAAAACTTGCCCGGCTCGCGTCGTTTCGCGGGAATCTCAAAGAACTCGCGCCGCACCGGATTTCCTGTCACCTTTGCTTTGCCACGAAAGTAAGGCAACGCCTGCTCAAACGAGACCGCAGCACGATCGACGAAACGCGCAAGCACGCGATTGGTCCAACCCGGCAGAGCGTTTGACTCCATCACCATCGTCGGCCGCCTCGTCAACGCCGCCGTCAGTACGACTGGACCTGAAACATAACCACCTGCACCAACGACGACGTCCGGCTGAAACTGTCGTAACAGCTTTCGCGTCGACACAAAACTCTTCGGCAGGATGACGACTCCTTTCATACGCGCGCCGAGACTCACGTTCTTCAGTCCGGCACTTTCAATGAGCGATAACTCAAAACCCGCTTGCGGCACCAGTCGTGTTTCCAATCCGCGTGCAGTGCCGACGAAATGCACCTTCGAACCAGCATCGCGTCGCATGATCTCCTGAGCGACTGCGATTCCCGGATAAATGTGTCCGCCAGTGCCGCCGGCAGCGATCAGTACTCGCATTTCAATGATCAAAACCGCGTGGTCATCCGCTCACCCGCCGGAGCCACATTCGGACTATTGCCTTCTCGCAATTTGGTGACCGCCTGTCTCGAGCAACCCACCACCGCCAAGTGATCCGCTCGCGTGTTGCGAGACGTTCAGCAAAATTCCGACGGCAGCAAGCGTCGGCACGAGCGACGATCCGCCGTACGAAATGAACGGGAGGGGAATTCCTTTTGTCGGCACGAGCGAAAGCACGACACTAATATTAAAGAGCGCCTGGGCAACGATGGCCGTGACAATTCCCAGGCTCAACAACATGCCGAACCTGTCTGGCGCCAGCAAAGCGGTGCGAATGCCACGCCAGAGAAAAAGTGCAAATAATCCGATGACAGCGAGCCCGCCCACTAAACCGAGCTCTTCGCCAACCACCGCAAAGATGAAATCGGAATGAGCAAACGGAAGAAACAACATCTTCTGTTTTCCCTGTGCGAAACCCAAACCGTCGATTCCGCCCGAACCGATTGCAATTAACGACTGCACAACCTGAAAACCCGCGCCTTGCTGATCGGCCCATGGATCGAGAAACGTGATCAGACGTTTCAGACGCCACGGCACAAAGATCAGCAAGCCCACTGCTACTACCAACGCCGGCGCTGCCGCCATCGCCAGATGCGTTATGCGCGCTCCGGCTGTGTAAATCACGACGGTAAAGATCAACGCCATCATCATTGCCGTGCCGAAATCAGGCTCGAGCACGATCAGCGCCGCGAGCCATCCGGTAACGATGCCGCACGGAAGAAACGTTCGCCAGAAGTCTCCTTCTTCACCCGCTCGCTTCTCGAGAAAGTAGGCGAGGAAAATGATCAGTGCGAGTTTCGAAGTCTCCGATGGCTGAAGCGAGAAACCCGGCAACTTCACCCAACGATGCGCGCCGTTTGTCGCGCTAAAAGCAAACACACTTAAGAGACCGAGCGTGCACAGAAACAAGAAACCGTAAACAATGCGACGGTTCTTTAACTGCTGGTAGTTGAACTGCATCGCCAGCAACATCACGATGAAACCGATTGCTACAAAAACGCCTTGCTTCAGCACATAGTGAAACTGATTCCCGTTTTCCTTCTGCGCGATCACTGCCGAGGCGCTGTAGACCATCACCACGCCAAAGAGCGCGAGACCTGTCGTCGCGGCGAACAGCCATTTGTCTGGAGCAAGTTTCCGAGCCATGGTTAAGGTTTTTCCTCGCAAAGACGCAAAGGCGCAAAGGAAAACTAAGCCTCTTCTTTGCGGCTTTGCGTCTTTGCGAGGAAAACTTTTTCTTTAAATACCTTCCCGCGGTGTTCGAAACTGTCGAACATGTCAAAGCTCGCGCACGCGGGCGCCAGCAAAACCACATCGCCTTTTTCAGCCGCCGCGAACGAACGTGACACCGCGTCGTTCATGTCGCCCGCACGTTCGAAAGGTGCGAACTCTCCCAACTCGTTCTCGATCGTTTCGGCGTCTTCACCAATAAGCACGAGCTTTCGCACTTTGTCGCGCACGAGGGATTCCAGTGGAGCGTACGGCGCCTTTTTTCCTCTGCCACCCAGAATCAGAACGACCTTTCCCGGTTCGTGTGCGAACGCTTCGAGCGCTTTCAACGTTGCGTCAACGCTCGTCGCTTTTGAGTCGTTGTAAAACTTCACTCCGTCGATCTCCGCGACAAATTCGAGCCGGTGCTCGACGGGATCGAATCGCTCGGCGGTCTCGCGCAGCGATGTGATTGCAGCACCAGCAGCTATAGCTGCCGCAAACGCTGCCGCCGTGTTCTCGGCGTTATGCAAGCCGCGCAATTTCATCTCGTCAACGTTCAGCAAAACTTGTCCGTGATAGACGAGCTCACGACCACGCAGAAACACTCCATTATCGAGCTCTTTCTTAACGCTGAAATTCATCACCTTGGCTCGCAAGCCACTGGACCAGCTTGAAACTGTCGGATCGTCAGCATTCAACACCGCTACATCTTCAGGAGTTTGATTCATGAAGATGCGATGTTTCGCCGCCGCGTAATCGTTGAATGTTTCGTATCGATCCATGTGATTTGGCGTCACGTTCAACACAACTGCAATCGTCGGATGAAAGGTCTTGATCGTCTCTAGCTGGAAACTCGAAAGCTCTGCGACGGTCCAACCATCGTCCCTTGAACTCTCAACCATCGAAATCAGCGCTTTACCGATGTTGCCACCCACCTGCACCGGCAAACCCGCATCGCGCAACAACTCGCCCGTAAGCGACGTGGTAGTTGTTTTGCCGTTGCTGCCCGTAATGGCGATCATCCGTCCTTTCAAATAACGAGCGGCGAGTTCAACCTCGCCGATGACTTCAGCCCCCGCGCGCTCGGCGTAACGGATCGGAATGATGGTCGCGGGAACTCCCGGACTAACAACAACCAGGTCGAGTTGGTCTAACAACCACGTGGGCGCTTCACCGGGTAACAAACCAACGCCTGACTCTTTCAGCACTACCGCATCCGGGGACCATTTTTCGATCGGCTTCTGATCGGTAACCGCAACGATCGCGCCCTGGGCCACCATAAATCTCGCCGCAGCTATTCCGCTCCGCGCCGCCCCGATTATCAAAACTTTTTTGCCGTTTAACTCCAAAACCTACCGCAGTTTCAATGTCGACAAGCTCAACAACGCAAACAGAATCGCCAGTATCAAAAACCGGAAAACAATCTTCGACTCTTTCCAATCCTGCATTTCGAAGTGGTGATGCAGCGGTGTCATTCTGAATAGACGCCGCCCGGTCCCGGTCGTTCGCTTCGTCATCTTGAAAACGCCCACTTGCAACATCACCGAGGCAGCCTCGATCACAAACACTCCCCCGACCATCAACAACATAAACTCCTGCTTCGTCAGGACTGCAACAGTTCCCATCGCCCCGCCGATGGCGAGGCTCCCAACATCACCCATGAACACCTGTGCGGGCGGCGCGTTGTACCAGAGGAATCCGAGACTCGCTCCCACCATCGCTCCACAAAAAACTGTCAACTCCGCGGCTTCCGGACGATGCGTCAAGTCGAGATATTGAGCCCAACGCGCGTCGCTGCTCAAATAAGTAAAACCCGTCAACGCGCTCATCGCGACGAACGTAATGCTGATCGCAAGTCCATCCAGGCCATCAGTGAGATTCACCGCATTTGAAGATCCCAACAGCACGATGACGATCAGGATCAAATAAAGCCATGGACCAATAAAACTCTTTTCAGGATCGGCGGTCGCTTTGATGAACGGGATACTGAGGTTCCATGAATAACCAGTGCCGCCAATAAACTTTGTCGCTGTGAACAGCACTCCCCAAAGACCAACTGCAACGAGCAATTGCGCCAGCAGTTTCTGTCTGCCGGTCAATCCCAGACTTCGCTTCTTCGCCATTTTCGAGTAATCGTCGACAAAACCGATGGCTGCAAAGGCGAGTGTCGCGACCATTGCGGTCCACACATAAACACTGGAGAGTCGCGCCCAAAGGAGAGTCGAGATCAAAACTGAACCCACGATCAGCACACCACCCATTGTCGGAGTGCCACGCTTCACCTGGTGCGCCTGTGGACCTTCTTCGCGAATCTGCTGTCCGACGTTCCACTGCTTCAACGCTTGAATGAGCCTGCCGCCAAAGAAGAGTGAGATCAGCAGCGCGGTGATCGTCGCGTATGCAGTGCGAAACGTGACGTACTGAAAGACGTTGAGAGCCTTTACGAAATACCAATCCTTTTCACGAAAGTGAAAGTAAAGGAGCTCGTAAAGGAAGTAGTAGATCATGTGAACTTCGTTTGGAGTTCAAGCTTTAGCTTGTCCGGAATGCAGCCTAAAGGCTGAACTCCGAACACGCGCCCGCCTATTCCAGATCCTCTCCCGCCAACGGGAATTTCTCGCGCAACGCCTTCACCACCTTATCTGTGGCGACGCCTCGCGAGCCTTTCACCAAAATCAGATCGCCTTCCCGGACTTCTTTCGCCAGTGCCTCTGCGACTTCGTCTGATGAATTAAAAAACTTCGCCTCCGTCAATCCGCCTTCAGCGGCTCCTGCAACGATCTCGTTTGCCAGGCCACGCACTCCCCAGAGCAAGTTGATTCCGCTACTTGCGATTTCTCTTCCAACATCTCTGTGCAGTGCAACTTCATCCGGTCCCAGTTCGAGCATCTCTCCTGCGATCACGACCAGCCGCTTACGTCCCTGACCACCTTCCGACATCGTGCGAATCATGTTTAGCAACGAACGCGGATTCGAGTTGTAAGAGTCGTCAATAACCGTGAACCCCGCCGCAAAATCAAAAACTTCACCGCGCATCTTCGGCGGTTGCGCCGTGGCCAGCGCTGCTGCGATCTGTTCCGCCGTCAACGAAAATGCAGTTCCAACTGCCGACGCCGCGAGTGCATTACTCAAATTGTGACGGCCACTCATCGCCAGTGATGCCCGCGCGTTTCCCAACGGCGTTCGCAAAAGAAACTCTATGTGTCCGAGAGAGCTCGTGTCGATCTCACTGGCGGAAACATCCGCCTCGTTGTCGATACCGAACGTCAACGTCTTTCCCTGATGCTTCTCACGCATCTTCATCACGAGTTCATCGTCCGCGTTTAGAATCGCCGTCCCTTCCGGTTTCAATCCCTCAATCAGTTCCGCTTTCGCGGTTGCGATGTTTTCGATCGAGCCGAGATACTCCAGATGAACCGGCGCTACCATCAATTCAACAGCAACATCCGGCGGCGTGATCCGGCAGAGCCGCTGAATCTCGTGTGTCGGCGACGACATTCCCATTTCCAACACCGCGAGATCGAATTGATCCGGAGAACGATCCTCACTGATCATTCGCAGCACTGACAACGGCAGTCCTAAACCGTTGTTGTAATTACGCTCGCTCTTCAACACGCGATGACCTGAGCTTTTGAGAACGTGCGCGGTCAACTCTTTCGCCGTCGTTTTCCCCGCGCTTCCGGTGATCGCGACAACGGGTTTTCCCCACGCCGTGTAAACACGATGCGCGAGTTGTTGTAACGCAGCTATCGCATCTTCAACCAACAACAAACGATCCTTGATCTTCTCGAGATCACGATCACCGTTCACACGGTCCGCGCGCGCCACTGCCACAATCGCACCGCGATCAAATGCATCGCTGATGAATCGATGCGCATCGGCAAACTCACCATTAAATCCGGCGCGGGCGTAGTCCTTTTGCGATAGCGCAAAGAACAGTTCGCCCGCGCCTACCGTACGCGAGTCGATGGAATAATCTTTAATCTGTTTGTCAAACATCTCGGCGCTTACGCTTGTCGCATCCGCGCCCATCAAATCCGCTGCTTCCCGAACCTTCACGTTATTACGGCCTCTTCTCGCTCCGTCGATTCCTCCTGCGAGGGTGTGTTCGTGCCAGCCGGTTCGAGCAGACATTCAACCAATCTCGAAAGCGAACTCTGACTCATCGAAATCGCTAAAGCTTCGGCATAGCTTCCAACACGGCCACTTGCAGGACTCACGCCAACGTTCGAGCTATCTTTTGGGGGATCTTGTGCCCGGAGAGTTGAGCGCTGGCTGCGTAGTCGTTTTCTGCAGTCAGCAATGCCGTAGTTTACGTCATCTGCCAGAGTTTCTTCATCCACTGTCGGGTGTCCTCTTAATTAACGCCGAAGGCGTATTGGTCACTGCGCCCTCCCAAAATCAACATATACAAGTTGCCCCGTGTTCACTTCCGTTCCCGCGGAGGGACTCTGCTTTAACACTCTTCCTTCGCCACGTGCTTCAACTTGCAAACCGAGTTGAGCGCACGTTCGGGCGACGTCGCGCACGCTGCGGCCACGCAAGTCAGGCATTAGCATGGCCTTTTTTGTCGCAACAGCGTAGACAACTTCTCCGCCTCTTCCCCCGTTGTTATCCACGGTCGGCAGTGTGGCTCTCCGCTCCTGTTCACTTTGCGCCTCTTCTTCACGCTTCATCGCGGCGCGTTCCGCATTGTCGTTAACTTCCGCAACCAACTGGGGAACTGACTTCACTTCAATGTCGGGCATCACGCCGAGCGACGGCAGCACTAATTCAGCAACTTCACGAAACACAGGCGCAGCAACATCACCACCGTGATAAGCGCCGGCGGGTTCGTCGATCACAACGATGATCGCCACTTGCGGATTATTCACCGGAGCGAATCCGACAAACGAGGCGACGTGCTTCGTCGCTGAGTACGCGCGAGTCTTGGGATCGATCTTTTGCGCTGTCCCGGTTTTTCCCGCAGCCGAGTAACCATCTAACTGCGCCGCCTTTGCAGTGCCTCTGAGCGTCACACCTTCGAGCATCCCACGCAGCGCGATTGCTGTTTCAGCTTCAATTACGCGTCGCTGTTCCGGTTGGGCACGATATACAACTGCACCGTCTGCGTTCCGCACTTCGCGAATCAGATGAGGCGCGATTCTCAAACCGTCGTTTGCAAGCGCGCCAAACGCTGCGACCATCTGCACCGGCGTGACGCCGATCTCCTGACCGATCGCGATCGAGCCGATCGACGAAGGCTGCCACCGCTCAACTTTCCGTAGTAGTCCAGCAGTTTCACCGGGCAGTTCAATGCCCGTTCGAGATCCAAAGCCGAAGCGCTTGATGTAGTCGTACATCGTTGGGTCGCCCACTCTTAATCCCAACTTGATCGCCGCAACGTTGCTCGACTTCGCGAGCGCCTCGGGGATAGTCAACGATCCAAACGCAGTGTGGTCGTGGATGACACGACCTGCGACCGTGATCGCGCCCATCTGGCAATCAATTCGCTCATCGACTCGGGCGAGCTTCTTCTCTAGCGCCGCTGAGAAAGCGACGACCTTGAACGTCGAACCTGGTTCGTAAATATTCTGAAGCGCCCAGTTCGATCTTGTTTCGGGCTTCGCGTCCGCGACTCTGTTCGGATCAAATGTCGGAGCGTTTGCGAGCGCGAGGATTTCACCGCTGCGAGGATCGAGCACGATCACGGTGCCCGACTTTGCTCGCGACCGCGCGACTGCAGCTTGCAACACTTGCTCAGCCTGATACTGAATCGACTGATCGATCGTCAGTACTACTGTTTGGCCAGGCTTCGACGCGATCTCATAACTCTCGTACGGTTTGCCGTTCGCGTCTCTTTCGACAAAGAGTCGTCCGGGCTCGCCTGTGATCTTCGTGTTGTAAAACTGCTCGACACCGCCGAGACCCTGGCCGTCGAGTCCGACGTAACCAAGTATGTGCGCCGCTAATGGACCATTCGGATAGTAGCGCTTCGGTTCGAGCCGAGATTGAACGCCGGGCAGACCCATCGCAACGATCTTGTTCGCCCGGTCCGCGTCGAGACGCCGCGCGATCCAGACGAATCTGCGTTTCGACGTCTGCGCTTCGCGAAACTCTTTTGCGAGATCCAAATACTTCGTTCCGAGCGTCTGAGCTAACTGATGGGCATTACTATCCAACGTCGCAGCGTCGAGACCGTCGGGATCGAGAAACAGTGAGACTGTTTGCACACTGCGGGCGAGTTGTCGCTCCTGCCGGTCGAGCAATTCGCCGCGTTGAGCAGTTGTTTCGATTGAGTTCTGCTGTTGTTGACGAGCACGGTTGGCGAGACTCTCGTGCTGCGAGAACTGCAACTGGATCAGCCTGACGCAAACCACCAGCATCCAAAAGCCAATAAAAGCCGCGACGAAAAGCGCGCGGCCTGGCGATACATCTGGTCTGGATTTTGATCGAGCAACCAGGCGTCCCAACATCACCTACTTGTATCCCTCCTAACAAATAGCGTGATGAGGACGCTGTATGCCGACGCTGATGCACGAAAAATTCGGGCGCTATTCCGTGTGCATCTGCGGACTACTTCCGATCTGCCCTGGCCGCGCAGGTTTCAGTCCAAGCTTTCGAGCAGCCGGCTCGAGTTTGTCAGGAGCGATCGCGCGTTCCTTTTCGAGAGCGAGTCGCTGGTTCTCTTCGATCAGACGCTTGCGCTCGTTGCGCAACGTTTCGTTTTCATAACCAAAGTGCACAGCGGCGAAGTGCTGCTTCGCCGCGAACACAAATCCGCCGGCCAGGATCAATCCGCAGAACAACAGCAGCGCGAGCCGCGACAAGGCGGTAGTGTCCCGGCTGCGACGAATTTTTGCGTTTTGTTGATGCTCAGGAAATCGTTTCATGATCATAGCTTCCTCGCGGCCCGGAGCTTTGCGCTGCGAGCGCGCGGGTTCTCGTCAACCTCGCGAGCGCCTGGCGCAACAGGGCGCCGTGTCAAAACCTCAACGACCTCGCGCGCGCCACACGCACAAACCGGCAAACGTGGCGGACACTGGCATTGCCCCGAGAGTCGTCTCAACTCACTCTTCACGATCCGATCCTCGAGTGAATGAAAGCTGATTGCCACAAACCGTCCACCGTCATGTAAAAGATCAATTGCTGACTCGACAAAATCTCCCAGACCTTGAAGTTCGTGATTGACGGCGATGCGCAGCGCCTGGAAGGTGCGAGTCGCCGGATGAATCTGGTTCCGCTTATGACCGCCGGCAGCATGTCGCACAAGGTCTGCTAATTCAGTGGTGGTCGTTATTGGCTTCCCTTGTTCGCGACGTTCCACGATGCGACGGGCGATGCGTCGTGAGTGTCGTTCTTCGCCGAACTCGAAAATGATTCTGGCAATTTCCGATTCGGGAAGTTGCTGTAGAAGATCGGCTGCGGTGAGTCCGTGTGTCCGGTCCATCCGCATGTCTAACGGAGCATCGAAACGAAAACTAAACCCACGCTCGGGTGAATCAAACTGCAGTGAAGAAACGCCTAGATCGACAAGTATGCCGGATGGATCGCGCTCATTTGCCTGTTGCAGCACTTCAGCGATGGCGCGAAAGTTAGTCTGAAATGCTCTGAATCTGTCTCCGTAAGGCGCCAGTCGCTGCCGGGAGTAATCGAGCGCCGCCGTGTCCAGGTCCAATCCGATTACGCGAGAGTCAGCGGATGAATTGAGAATCGCTTCGCTGTGTCCACCAAGACCAACCGTGCAATCTACAAAGAGACCTCCTCGCTCAGGAGCGAGGAACATCAATGTCTCTTCCAGCAGCACGGGGCGATGGGGCGCGCCTATGCCCCCCAAAGGCGCAGCCATCTCCACCGCCCCGTGATCTCGTTCAAAGAACTTCCGATCTTTGCGCCTGGTTCTTTGTGCTTTGTTTTTCTTCACAAAGGACAAAGTACCAAGTACTGAGCACTAAATACCAAGCCTCGCAATCGCTGCTTCGTCTTCTTCTGTGTACGGATCGGCGAGCATGCGAGCTTTAAACTTGTCGAGCTCCCAAACTTCCAGGTAGGTGAGATAGCCCAGCACCGCGACGTCACCTAACACTTCCGCACTCTTGCGCAGCAGCGGATGAATCAACAGGCGACCTTGCCCGTCGATCGTGGCTTGCTGACCAAAGTAGTTCGTTCTGTCAAGGAACTTTCTTCTTGCGGGGTCCATTGAAGGCAGCAATGAAAGCCGCTGTTCGATCGACTCCCATTCCGGCAACGGGTAAATTCGGACACAATCCCCGGTCAGGCTCGTGATATAAAAATCTTTGCCGTGCTTCTCTTCGATCAGGCGCCTGAACTCGGTCGGGACTTTCAGACGACCTTTGACGTCAATGCGTGCCGTGTAATTTCCTCGCAGCATACATTTGAACCTGACGAGAGAGCACTGGTGGGTGGCCCAAAGGAAAAGTGTTGCTGATGATCGGTGTTGCTACGAGGTTGGACCCACTTCCGACCACTTTTGACCACCCAATCGCGGATACTACGCCCCGCATCTATGTGTGTCAATAGGTTAGACCGCGCAAGGTGATCGCCTGTTGTTTGCCTTCGCACCCGTTGAAGGCTCAAGCTCGCGTTCGGAGTCCCCCGAAAAGTGCCTTATGCGGAGAAGATGTCCCAACGCAAGGGCGCAAAGGGCGCAAAGCGCTACGCGTTTCCAAGGGGTTTCTTTGCGCCCTTGGCGCCTTTGCGCGAGAAATATTTCGTCGCTACATGCGACTCGAGTACTTTTCGGGCAAAGCCGCTTGAACTCCGAACGTATGGTTGAACTCTGAACGCGAGCTTGTTGTACACTGGCTCGCCTACAATGACGTCCATTCTCCTGTTCGGCCTGCTGGCTGCGGGCGCCAATGTCCTCGGCGGCCTCGTATTGATTAAATCAGGCGCTTACCGCTTCGGCGAGCGCTTCTTGAAATACCTCGTCGCACTCGGCGCCGGCTTCATGCTCGCGGCCATTTTCATTGAAATTCTCCCTCAGACTATCGGCCTCTGGACTAAAGACTCAGGTGAATCGACCGCGGAATCCGTCGTGGGCGCCATGACCCTGCTGCTGCTCGGCTATTTATCCATACAGTTTTTCGAACACACGCTCGCTCCGCACTTCCACTTCGGCGCCGAAACTCACCCGGAACCGTTCATGCGCCCTTCAGCCGCCTACACGGCTGTTGGTGGCCTTTGGATTCACACTTTCTTCGACGGTGTCTCAATTGCATCCGCTTCGATGGTGAGTTTCAAGGTCGGACTCCTGGTGTTTATCGCCATTTTGCTGCACAAGATGCCCGAAGGCTTCACTGTGGCATCGATCATGCTAGCTTCAGGACGTTCTACGAAGATGGCTTTGATTGCGACTGCCGCAATTGGCGCTGCAACGCTGGCAGGCGTCATTGGTGTGGCATTGCTCGACGCGAGGATGAGCGACGCGGTTAAGTATGCGTTACCGTTCTCGGCAGGTGTCACCCTCTACGTAGCGGCCAGCGACTTGATCCCCGAGGTGAACCATAAAGAAGAAAGAAACCCCACGGTATCAATCGTCGTTTTTGGAGGGGTGGCACTCTTCTATCTGTTGCACCAATTGATAGAGGTGTAGCGCGCCGGCGCGGCTGACGAGAATTCGCTATTGCGTTTGCTTTTTAGAAAACCCGACTGTGTGTGGATTGGCTTCTGCCTGCTCGCACTGATCTTTATATTGACGGCCGGTGTCGCCAGGACACAGACCACACCGCCGTCGCCTGTTCCACTGCCAGTTCCGTTCAATCCCATCGTAGACAACGCGAATGTCATCGATGCGGACACCCGGCAACGACTCGAGTCGATCTATCTCAATCTCAAAGAGCGCGCAAATATCGAGTACTCCGTTGTAACTGTCCCAACTACGGGTGGTACGGACATTTTTGACTACGGCCTGGCAATCGCGCGCGGCTGGGGTATCGGATTACAGCAAGGGGACAAAGCATCATTTCTGTTAGTAGTCGCGATTCAGGACCGCAAATACACCACGCAGATCAGTCGTCACCTCGAAGGTGATTTGCCGGACGGGCTCGTCGGGCAGATACAACGCGAACGACTGGTCCCTGCGTTTCGCCAGGGCAACTACAGCAAAGGCATTCTCGATACGGTTCAAGCTTACGTTGCCACGACCGCTTCGAAGCGTGGTTTCACGGTTGAAGGCATCGATCAACGTTACGCATATCGAGAAACTCCGCAACAACCGCAATTCGAGCCATCCCGAAGCACACTGACCGGCGTTTGCGTCGTGTTGGTCATAATCGCATTCGTTATGTTTTTGGCTTCGAGATCATCGCGCAGAGGACGTCGCGGTGCTGGCGGTTGCGGTGGTGGTGGGTGTCTGGACGCACTGTTTTGGGGAAGTTTGTTCAGCAACCTCAATAGCGGAGGAAGCCGGTGGGGTTCGGGTAGCGGTTGGGGTGGAGGTGGCTTCGGCGGCAGCGGATGGGGCGGCGGTGGCGGCGGAGGTTTTGGAGGAGGTTTCGGTGGTGGTGGCGATTTCGGCGGTGGTGGCGCTAGTGGTAGCTGGTAGCGGCACGAATTCTGCTTGCATTGATAGCATTACCGACAACTATGACTAAGCAGGTTATACATGAAGCACTCAACGGACTCATTGAAGATCTGCGCGCTACGCACGGCGACAATCTCGCATCCGTTGTGCTCTACGGTTCAGCAGCGGCTGGCGACCATGATGAGCTACGTTCTGATTACAACCTGCTCATCGCGTTGAATCGAATCACGCCGGAAGATTTGCGCCAGGCCCAGGCGCCGATGCGAGAGTGGCAACGGTTGGGCCATCCTTTGCCGATCTATTTCACGGTCGAGGAGCTCTCCGATGCTGCTGACGTTTTTCCGATCGAGTTTCATCAGATGGCAAACGCGCGCATCGTTCTTTACGGTCACGATCCTTTCGAGTTTGTAAAACTCTCGGATATAAACCTCCGTCATCAAGCCGAGTACGAGTTGCGAAGCAAGTTGATCCAACTGCGTCGTCTTTATATTCCCGCATCAGGTTCGATTAAGAAGTTGTCTGACTTGATGAGCGATAGTTTGTCGAGCTTCGCTGCGCTGTTCCGAGCTGTGTTGCTGTTGCATGGCCACGAGGCGCCAGTTTCAAAACCTGAGTGCGTACGCGCGACAGCGAGACTTCTGCATCTTGATCCAACGACTTTCGAAAGAATTTTTGATTTTCGTAGCGACGGTAATCTCCCCTCTTCAGAAAAAGAAGCGAATGAACTTTTCAGTGCTTACCTGCTGCAAATTGAGCAGGTAGTGGAAGCAGTTGACAGTAACTTTCAAATGGGAGACTTAAGATGAAAACCCGAAGATTCGTGATGCTTTTAGCTGTGCTCGTGATTGCGTTCTCCGCCAGTGGTTGCGGTTACAACACGCTGACAACGAAGCGCGAAAATGTCAAAGGTAAATGGGCAGGCGTGGAAACGCAGCTGCAACGACGCGGAGATCTGATCAATAACCTCGTGGAATCTGCGAAGATGGCCGGCATCCAGGAGCAGGAAGTCTTTGGCACGATCGCACAGGCACGCTCGAGATTGTTAAATGCACAGACTCAGGCGCCACAGGGTGAAGGTGGAGACAAGACTCCCGAACAGAAGCAGGCAGTAATCGATGCTGCAAATAGTTTCGGTGGCACCATTGGACGGTTGTTAGTACTGCAGGAAGCCTATCCGCAGTTGAGATCAAATGAGAACTTTTTAAAGCTTCAGGATGAGATTGCAGGTACAGAGAACCGGATCGCAGTCTCACGCAACGACTACAACACCGCAGTGGTGGATTACAACACGACGCGGGCGCGTTTTCCGACAGTCATTTCAGCGAAAATGTTTGGCTTCCAGGAAGAGCCTTACTTCAAGGCAGACCCGAGCGCCCAAACTGTGCCACAAATCAACTCGAATTCACTGAGGCAAAATCAGAATAAATAATCCGCGTTAATCCGTGTCTAAAATCCTCTTGAACTGCACATCGCGCAGTGATCGCAAGGTTTGCCGCCGGGTTCGAGAGTGCAGTTCTTTTCGCTTTGAAAGAAGTCGACGAGCTCCGACACCGTAGCTTCTTCAACACCGAACCGGTCCAAACTTGGATGCCACGGCGAATGCACGCGCGGAGTGCTTCCGACTTTGGCTTCAATTTGAACCAACCGGTTCTGCAATTCATTAAGACTCGCGCGCATGGCCGCGAGCTCTGTAGCTACATCGCCGCTCGAGGACGTAGCCGGACTCGCAGCCACTCGCCGCGCAATCCTCTCAGCCATCAATCTCGCCTGGTCTTCCATCTCTTATAAGAGATCGATCCGATCAACCACACCAACGATCGCCGAATCAATCGCAGCGCCCGCCTGGCCCGTAGCCGCGGTCGACGCGCTCCATCCTTCCTGAACGATCAGCACTATATCGCCAACACCCGAATCCACCGAATCAAGCGCAAGCACCGAGTAACTCGTGTCTTCACCTTCCGGCGTGATCTGCTGGCACAACATCACGCGCGCATTCTCATAGCGTCGATTCTTCTGCGTCGCAACAATGTTTCCGACTACGCGCGCGAGAATCATCTGGTTACGTGCTGCTCCGAATCGACGATACCGATGATTGTGCAATCAGTCGGCGTGTCTTCACGCTTGAAAGGGAAACTTGCTTCTTTCCCGCGACACCAGAAAACCAGTTCGCCAACGCCTGCTCCAACCGCATCGACCGCGACCAGTGGCTTCCCACTCGGCTCGAGATTCTTATCAACCGTTTGTACGACGAGCAGCTTTCGCCCATGCAGTGAATCGTTTTTCACTGTTGCTACGACTGTGCCGATCACACGCGCGAGCTGCATAGTTCACTTCACGTCAACTGTATCGATGACACCGACTATTGCGGCGTCCACCGGTACGTCTTTCAGTCCCTGGGCCAGGCGCGCGCTCGATCCGGCGACGACGAGCACTCGCTCGTGAAAACCGGCGCCCACTGTGTCAACCGCAACGACATAGCCCGTGGTATCGCTGCCATCAACGTTGATCGGTCTCACGATCAACAACTTCTTTCCGTGCAACCGTTCGTCTTTTTGCGTCGAGACAACAGTTCCAAGGATGCGCGCAATGATCATGCTAATTAATGGGGCCCAATCGGGAGAGTCTCGTCGACACTGCCGTGCGGACGCGGTATCACGTGAACGCTGACCAACTCGCCAACGCGTCGCGCGGCCGCTGCGCCTGCGTCTGTCGCGGCTTTCACTGCGGCAACATCGCCACGCACGATCGCGGTCACAAAACCGGCGCCGATTTTTTCATAACCTACGAGCGTGACGTTCGCCGCCTTCACCATCGCATCGGCAGCTTCGATCATCGCTACCAATCCTTTTGTTTCAACCATTCCGAGTGCTTCTTGCATTCAGATGCTCCTATATTTGTTTTAGCCAAGGATTACACAGAAAAAGACGGATTCTATTTACCATTTACTGCCTGACTTAACAATTCGACGAGCTCCTCACGCGTGAGTGAGATCTTCGCGGCTCCGTTAACCTCTCCAGTCAAATACCCACAACTTTGCCCACGCGCTGACTCACCGAGATAACCCGCGGCTTCGCGAACATTGATTAACTTCTCGATCGCATCGGCCGGGAGATTCTTCGATCCACCGAGCACGCGCGAGAGGATCGCGATCTTCGCGGTGTGTTCCAACGTTTCGAGGCGGTCCCAAGCCTGCCAAAGATCCGCGCCGTAAGCGACGGCCCCATGATTGGCCATCAACAGCGCGTTGTGATGCTTGACCAACGGCTGCATGGCAGTCGTTAACTCTTCAGTAGATGGCGTTCCGTACGAAGCGAGCGGCA
This sequence comes from uncultured Acidobacteriota bacterium, assembly GCA_963728575.1. Lineage (GTDB taxonomy): Bacteria > Acidobacteriota > Blastocatellia > Pyrinomonadales > Pyrinomonadaceae > PSRF01. Next base: position 331,859 of record CAVSKT010000008.1, on the reverse strand, counting down.
CGCAACCCAACGTCAGGATTACTTCCGAAAGTATTGGCTGATCGATCGCCAGACCCGCAACAGCGAACGCCGTCCCGTGCGGCGGATGTGCATGACAAACTGCTTTCACGTCCGACCGCTCGCGGTAAATCAGCAAATGCATCGCAAGCTCACTCGACGCGCGACGGTTGTTCAAAGCTTTTCCATCGAGGTCCGTGATCGCAATCAGATCCTCCGTCATGCGGCCTTTGCACGTCATCGTCGGCGTCGCAAGGATGCGATCATCGTCGAGCCTAATGCTGACGTTGCCGTCAGACGAAACGACGTAACTTCGTTCGTACATCAGGTGGCAAACTCGAATCAGATCTCGTTTTGCTGTTTGCTCATCCATAATGTCTACGAGAGGTTTCCGCGCAAAGGCGCAAAGGCGCCAAGTTTAGGGCTGTTTTTCTTTGTGTCTTTGCGCCTTTGCGAGGGTAGCCCGCTGCTCGAAGGTTGAGATAGAAAATACGATAGCGATTCGAGAGACGTTGTCAGGTCAACTGTTTTGACTTTCACTCCACGTCGCGAAGTTAACGACACCGGGGCAAAGTTCAGGACCGCTTTGATTCCCGCTGATAAAACCTGATTGAGAACTCGCTGCGCCGCCTTTGCCGGAACAGCGATCACCATTACGTCGATCGACTCCTCGCGGATCACCTTGGCCAGTTCGTCGACGTCGAAGACGGCAACTTTTCCGTCGCCGATCTTTCGTCCGATCTTTTGACGGTCGTTATCAAACAGCGCCACGACCGTGAAGTTCGACTTGCCAAAGCCGTTGTAGTTAGCGAGCGCGGTTCCTAATCGTCCGGCGCCGATGATCCCGACGCGATGTGGAGTGTCGAGACCAAGTATGTTCGTGATGTGATCCCGCAGATCTTCGACGTAGTATCCAACACCACGCACGCCAAACTCCCCGAAGTAACCGAGGTCTTTTCGGATCTGCGCGGAGTTTAAGTTGAACTGCTCAGCCAGCGCCTGCGACGAAATCGTCTTTATTCCCGCAGCGTGAAGCGTATTGAGGCAACGCAGGTAAACACTCAACCGGCTTGTAGTTAATTCTGAAATTTTCTCCGACTTCATGGGCGGCAATCAGTATAGCGCTAATAGGTCACATAGGTCATATAGGAGGTAGAGTTATTAGCAGATCGCAGCGATAACAGAACCGAGCGCGGTAGCGCCGGGTCAAAGTTAATTATCACGCACGAATTGGCACGTTGACCCGGCGCTACCGCGCTCGGTTCTGTTACAATCCCGCCCGAATGATTGCGCATCTGAGTGGCACACTGCTTTCGAAGCAAGCGACTTCGGTGATTCTTGACGTGAGCGGAGTCGGTTATGAAGTCACCATTCCCATTTCAACGTTTTACGATCTCGAGGACGTCGGTTCGACAGTTCAGCTTCGCATTTACACCCATGTGCGCGAAGACGCGTTGCAGCTTTACGGTTTCAAGACCGCACGTGAACGCGAGTTGTTTCTCAAAATAATTTCCGTCAGCGGCATTGGACCAAAACTCGGCATCACGCTGCTTTCCGGCATGAGCGCAGACGAGATGATCGCATCGATCAGAACCAACAACCTGGCGCGCCTGACGTTGATTCCCGGCGTTGGTCGAAAGACCGCCGAACGTTTGATAATGGAGCTGCGCGAGAAGGTCGCTGACTTGTCGTCGGCCCAACTCGAAGAAGAACTAGGCGCGAAACCCGAAGCCGGCGCTGAGTCAACCGAAGACACTGTTCGCGCCGACGCACTCTCGGCTCTGCTGAACCTTGGATATCAACGATCCGGAGCCGAAAAATCCATCGACGCCGCACTCGGCGAAGGTGGCGACATCACTGTCGAATCTGTGTTAAGACGTAGTCTGAAAAAACTTGCCCGAGTCTGAAAAATAAGATGGCCCCTGAGTCAATATCAGCGCGAGTGAAAGAGCGTTTCGGAAGCGACGAAGATCGCCAACTCGATCTCACGCTGCGGCCCACACGCATCGACGAATACATCGGCCAGCGTCAGATCAAAGAGAACCTCCGCGTGTACATGAAGGCCGCGCGCGGCCGTCGCGAAGCGCTCGATCACGTGTTGTTAACCGGTCCTCCCGGTCTGGGCAAGACTACGCTCGCAAACATCATCGCAAATGAAATGAACGCCGAACTGAGATCGACGGCTGGTCCAGCGATCGAGAAAGCGGGTGACATCGCGGCGCTGCTGACAAATCTTCAGGAAGGCGACGTCCTTTTCATCGACGAGATCCACCGGTTGCTCCCCGCATTGGAAGAAAAGCTCTACCCCGCGATGGAGGATTATCAACTCGACTTGCTCATCGGCCAGGGAGCAGCCGCACGTTCGATCAAACTCGAGTTGCCGAAGTTCACCTTGATTGGCGCCACCACTCGCGCCGGATTGATCACGGCCCCTCTGCGTGGACGCTTCGGAATGGTCTTCCATCTCGATTTCTACCCGCATGAAGACCTCGAAGTCATCTGCAAACGTTCGGCGGAGATCCTCGGTGTCGAGATCGATAACGAAGGCGCTCTTGAAATTGCACGACGCTCTCGCGGCACACCACGAATCGTGAATCGTCTGTTGCGTCGCGTGCGCGACTACGCCGAAGTCGATTACGACGGGCGCATCAACAAAGAAGTCGCGAGCACTGCGTTGAACCGGATGGAAGTTGATACATACGGCCTCGACGAAATGGATCGGAGGCTGCTGCTTACGATCATCGAGAAATTCAATGGTGGACCAGTCGGTCTCGGCACGATTTCAGCTTCGATTCATGAAGAGAAAGACTCGATCGAGGAGATCATCGAGCCTTATTTGATTCAAATTGGATTTTTGGATCGCACGCCACGCGGTCGCATGGCGACGCCGCTCGCGTACGAGCATTTCGGTATCAAGACCCCCGGCTCAAAGGTACCCAGCCTGTTCGATCCCCGCTAAAATGTTTTCCTCGCAAAGGCGCCAAGGCGCAAAGTAAACACTATCTTTCTTTGCACCTTTGCGCCTTTGCGAGAAAATATTTCGGTTGAATTCATGAAGCGCTTTCTTTCATTCTCGCGCCACTCATTCGGCGTCCGGAATCGCTCGCCCTGGGGCTCCATGCTCCAGCATTCGCTGCACCAGTTCCACGAGAATGACCTCTTTACTTCCGCCGCGGCCATGAGCTACTTCGGCCTGATGGCGTTGTTCCCTGCTCTACTCCTGCTGCTCGCAATCAGCAACAAACTCGCCGCCGGAAGCCAGATGCTCACGCACGCAGTTGACGTCTATCCGGGATCCGCAAAGTTTCTGCGCGAAACGATCGAAGCATTTTCAAACCTCGGAATCGGCGCAATCATCACGTGCATCGTCCTCGTGTTGTGGGCAGGCTCATGGGTTTTCGCTGTCGTTGAGCGAGCACTCAATCGCATTTGGGGCGCAATCTCGAGAACGTTCTGGCACGGACGAGCGCTCACAATCGGAATGGTTGGTGTAGTTGGATTGGTACTTTCATTTTCCGTGCTGGTGACGTCGGCCCTCGTTGCGCTCCGCGAAATCGCCGGAAGACTTTCGCCCCGTCAGATTGCGCGATATACGTTGCTGATCTCGGTCGGCAGTGCCTTCTGGCAAGTGGTGTTCGCTGCCGGCAGTTACTTAATCACGGTGGCACTCTTCGTTCTGATATACCGTCTACTGCCCCGTGCAGCAGTCACGTGGCGAGACACGCTACCGGGAGCTTTTCTGGCAGGCCTGCTGTGGGAAGTGTCAAAGTATATCTTTGCCTGGAGCCTTCAGTACTTTCACTACGACGAGATCTATGGATCAGTGGGCGCCGTAGTTGCAGTTCTGACGTGGAGCTACGTGTCGAGTTTGATTTTGCTCTTCGGCGCCCAACTCACCGCTGTCTTTCACCGCGAACATCCATCGCACAATGAGAGTGCTGGCTAAATGCTCATTTCAGATTTCGACTATGAGCTTCCCGCAGATCTCATCGCACAGGAACCGCTGGAAAAGCGAGATGCTTCACGCATGCTCGTGCTCAACCGCGAAGAGCAAACGTGGTCCGACTCGAGCTTCAAAGAATTTACTCGTCACCTTAGGCCCAATGATGTCGTCGTCGTAAACAACTCGCGCGTCATTCCGGCAAGATTGACCGGACATCGCGAGACAGGCGGACACGTCGAGATATTCCTCGTACGTGAGCTCGAGACGCACGTTTGGGAGGCGCTGGTTCGGCCCGGCGGCCGGTTAAAGAAAGATTCGCGCGTGAGTTTCGGCAAGGGAAAACTCATCGCAGAAGTTCTTGACGATCCGGGCGCAGAACTCCGGCGCGTCCGTTTTCACTGCGAAGGTTCCTTTGACGATCTGCTCGCAGAGTTTGGATCGACACCGCTTCCGCCGTATATCAAACGACCTTCCGGTACATCACCCGAAGATCGCGAACGATATCAAACGGTTTACTCCAAACACCGCGGCGCGATCGCCGCACCGACCGCCGGTCTGCACTTTACTCCCGACGTCATCGAAGAAATAAAAAACATCGCCTCGCTGGCTGAGATCACACTCCACGTCGGCTACGGAACTTTCGAGCCAGTTCGCGTCGACCACATCACCGACCACTCAGTCAGCGCGGAACACTTTGAAATCTCAGAATCAGCCGCTCAAACAATCAACGCAGCACGCTCGAATGGTGGTCGCATCATCGTCGTCGGAACCACCACGATGCGCGCGCTCGAGTCTGCCGCAAATGACGACGGCACGGTTTCGGCGGGGAGCGGCGTGGCCGCGCTCACCATCAAGCCCGGGTATAAATTTCGAATCGCGGATGCTCTGCTAACCAACTTTCATCTGCCGCGTTCTTCGCTGCTGATTCTCGTCAGCGCATCCGCCGGTCGTGAATTAATCCTGCGTGCCTACGGCCACGCCGTTAAGCAGCGCTATCGTTTTTACAGTTATGGCGACTGCATGTTAATCCTCTAGGCATATTAAAAATCCGAATGCTAAACTACACCCGGTCGTGCTATCTCCCACATCAAAAACGTTATGGCTGTTCTAAAGAAATTTCGGTCGCGCTGGTGGGCTCAGTCGGATGTTGAATACGAGGCGCAAAAGAAAGAGAAGACTCCCACACCATCATGGGGGACGAGCTACGACATCCGCCAACTCACCATCTCCCAACTCGATGAATGCTGGCGACTCGATCAGCGCTGCTTCATCGACGGTGAAGCCTATAGCCGCGAGACTTTCGACTATCTTCTGACTGCTCCGGAATCAGTTTCGTACCGCGCGGTAACAAGCGGCGGCGTGATGGCGGGGTTTGTGATTGGATTGGTCGAGCCGGATCACACCGGACATGTCACGACGGTCGGTGTGGCGCCAGAACACCGCCGGCGCAACCTCGCGAAGAGATTGATGGCGCAGGTTGAGGATGGTTTTCGTAAACGAAATGTGAGACTTGTGCGCCTCGAAGTCAGAACCTTGAACATCCCCGCGCAAAAACTCTACGAGAGCCTCGGGTATACGATCACACAGCGACTTCCGAAGTACTATTCAAATGGCGGCGACGGCCTCTTGATGCTCAAGTCGCTGGAGTAGTTCCCTCGCAAAGACGCAAAGGCGCAAAGTAAGAATAAGGCTTACTTTGCGCCTTTGCGTCTTTGCGAGGAAAACTATTTATCCCTTACGGAGCTCAGTCAAAACTTGCTTCGCGACGGCCTTCAACGTATCAAACACGCCCTGCCCCGTTGACGCAACCGCCTCAATAACCGGCTCACCTTTCCTTTGCAGCTCGGATGCGAGGTCATCGACCCCGACGATATTGTTCAAGTCGCGCTTGTTCAGTTGAAGCACGTACGGGAGCTTCATAAGGTCGTAGCCCTGCGATTGCAGATTCTCTTCGAGGTTGTAAAGCGACTCGATATTCGCATCCATTCGCTCTTCCTGCGAATCAGCGACAAACACCACTCCATCCACACCCTTCAGGATCAACTTGCGCGACGCATCGTAAAAAACCTGCCCCGGAACCGTGTAAAGGTGAAAGCGCGTCTTGAACCCGCGCACTGTGCCGAGTTCGAGCGGCATGAAATCGAAGAACAACGTGCGGTCGGTTTCGGTTGCAAGACTGATCAATTTGCCGCGCGCCTGTGGCGCAGTCGAGTCGAAGATGTACTGCAAGTTGGTCGTCTTACCACACAAACCTGGGCCGTAGTAAACGATCTTGCAGTTGATTTCTCTGGATGCGTAGTTAATAAAGGTCATAGCGGTTGCCGTTAGCTGAAAAGACTGTCGATGTCTTCGTCGGTAATTCCGGCGAAGGGCGAATCGAGATCGTCGTAGTCTCCAGCAGCAATCTCTTCAAACATGGCTGCCAGTTGCCCCGAAACCTGCTTACTACGGAGCTTCACTAGTCCGAGGCTGGAACGCTCGTCGAAAACGACCACGAGCAGGAGCCGTCCGACGACGGAGATGTGAATGCTTTCCTTCTCACCTTCGTGAGAGAGCGTCGGGAATTCCTTCTCTCCAATCAGTTCCGCCATTCCCCCGGTGGCCGCAACGTTGCCGGCGGCGAGGGACGCCAAACTGGTTGTGTCAATATTTCCGACTTCACCCTGGGATGCGATTTCCTGACCGTCCTTGTCGACCAGAAAAACCACCTTGGCCGAGGCGTCCATCCGCAATCGCGCCAGGACAGCCTTTATCTGGTGGTATTGCTGTTCACGCAACAGGATTGGTGTGTCTGCCATTGTGCGACTCTTTATTGAAGGCCGGGGCGGGATGTTTCCTGGAGAGTAAAAACCTGAAACGCCTGTTCCGCGGATTGCAAGTTTTTGAATCTAAATGAGGTTACTACTTCGGTTGGGGCTATCTACCGAGGTGGATTATGCCTCCGTAAACCAAGACGCACTTTAACATAGCCAACAATGTGCAGCAAGTGTTTTTCTTTGTTGGCACATTTGTCGAAAATTGGTCCAATTGTGGCACGGTAAAGCACCCGCAAATAGTTGTGCTCGTTGATTTAGAGGGGCTTCTGTGGTAAGCTCGCGCGCGTTCTCCGGCTGCTCACGCAAAGTGAGCAGCCTTTTGAGATTTACCCACATGAGTAGCAGTCTCACAAAAGGTTTGAGACGGTCAGCATCGCGTTCGAAGGCAAAACCAACGGCGAAAACCGCGAAGCGCGCAGTCAAAGCGAAGGCGGCGTCCAAACCAAAAGCTCGGAGAGCAGCCACTGCCAAACCGTCCGCGCGTAAAGCGGGCGCCCTTAAACCCGTTAAACCTCGTTCAGCGAAAAAGACCGCTGCAAAGCCAAAGGTCGCCGCCAAGGCAAGGAAGGCTGCACATAAACCTAAACCCGTCGCTCGTAAAGCGGCGGCGAAGAAAGCTCCTGTATCGAGAGTCAAAACGACGCAGAAGCTTGCGGCAGTCCGAGCAGTTCGACCCACTCCAACGCCTCCAGCTCCACGTCCACCGACGCAGGATGAGTCGGCGGCACTGGTTGCGTTCGAACGCGCACATAAGGAGTTTGTCCGCGGCCGGTTCGCTGAAGCTCGTAATCAATTTCGTGTTCTCGTCGACAAATACTCGCAGGTTTCGGAAGTCGCAGCTCGTGCTCGCACATACCTCGCGATCGCAGAGTCGCGGTTGCGGACTGAAAGCATTTTGCCGCGCGATGCCGACTCGCTTTATGACCGTGGCGTCATCGAGCTGAACAGAGGCGAGTATGTAGCTGCGCAGGAAATGTTTGAACGAGCTCTCAAGCGTGAGCCGGAAGCGGCACACATTCACTATGGTTTGGCTGCGACTCGTGCTCGACTCGGTTCCATCGATCTGGCGCTAGAATCGCTCCAGAAGGCACTTAACCTCCAACCCAACCTGCGCGTGCGCGCACAACACGATCACGACCTGAACCCGCTGCGTAATGATCCAGACTTTGATCGATTGATCTTTAGTCAGCCCTCATAAGATTCCGAAACGTTTCCCGCAAAGGCGCAAAGGCGCGAGATAGAATTCAACCGATCCACTTTGCGTCTTTGCGCCTTTGCGGGAAACAAATTAAGGTATCATTCAACTGCGTTGAGCCTGCAAACAACACACACAAATGGTCAGAAGCTCGTCGCGATCGGCGGTGGTACCGGACTCTCAACACTGCTCGCTGGTCTCAAGCCTTTGGTCGGTAAGACCGACAATCCGATCTGGATCGAAAGTCTCTCCGCGATCGTGACTGTTTCCGATGATGGCGGCAGCTCCGGGCGTCTTCGTGATGAGCTGCAAATGCTTCCGCCCGGCGACATTCGCAACTGCATGATCGCGCTCTCGGAAGACTCGACTCTCTTATCGCGTCTTTTCAAATACCGTTTTCGCGGCGATGGAGAGCTTGGCGGTCACAGTTTCGGCAATCTGTTTCTCGCGGCGTTAACCGAAGTCACTGGCGACTTCACTGAAGCGATCCGGTTGTCGTCGGAAATTCTTGCGAGTAAAGGGCACATTTACCCGGCCACCATCAGCGACGTACACCTTACAGCCGAACTCGATGATGGAACGGTTGTGAGTGGCGAAACTCAGATCTCGGCTTCGAGAGCTCCCATACGCACACTTCGACTCGAACCTGAAAAGTGTCTTCCATTGCCTCAAGCGTTGAGAGCGATTCGCGCCGCCGACATAATCACGGTTGGTCCAGGCTCGTTGTACACGAGCATCCTGCCGAATCTTCTCGTCTCTCAAGTCGCTCGCGTCATCGGTGAGTCACGCGCCACAAAGATCTTCGTCAACAATCTCATGACGCAACCAGGCGAGACTGATGGTTACAGCGCGCGCAAGCACATTGAAACGATCAAGAAGTATGCGCCTGAGATTCATTTTGATTTCGTCGTCGTAAACGATCGACGTATCAGTAAAGAGCAGGCTGAGCTCTACGCCGCCGAGAATGCTTTTCAGATCGGCATTGACGATCCGATCGATGCCGCGATCGATCAGGCCACTGAGATCGTGCGTGCCGATTTGTTGGATGGCGGTGAGAAAGTCAGGCACAACGCGGATCGTTTGGCCGAGGTCGTCCTCAATTGCCGGAAACAGGCGCTAACCACTGTAACTGTATGAATCAACCGCTGAACATTCTGATCATGGCCGCCGGCCTTGGTACGAGGATGAAGTCCAAACGTGCGAAAGTGCTGCACGAACTTGGCGGCGCGCCGTTGATAACGCATGTTGTGCGGGCAGCACAGGCTCTGGATCCTCGATCGATAGTCGTGATCGTTGGTCATCAGGCTGAGGAAGTTGAGCAGGTTGTGCTTGCGGAAGCCGGCGGGCTTGCGAGCTTCGCGATTCAGGCGACGCAACGCGGCACAGGAGACGCAGTTGAATCTGCGCGAACCTATTTTGAAGGTTCCGACTCGCTCGTCCTCGTGCTTTCAGGCGACGTGCCAATGATCAAGGTCGAGACGCTCAAAAACCTGATCCAGCATCACAATGACGCCGGCGCGTCATGCACGATTCTGAGTGTCCGTCTCGAAATCCCAACTAACTACGGGCGCATCATTCGCGATCAGAACGAGTCGTTTCAAAAAATCGTCGAAGAGCGAGACGCTGACGAAAAACAACGCCAGGTCAAAGAAATCAACAGCGGTATCTACTGCTTCGAAGCCAAAGATCTTTTCGGAGCGCTTCGGAAGGTTGAACCGGCAAACGATCAGGGCGAATACTATTTGACCGACGTGCCCGGAATCATTCTGTCGAGTGGCGGCAAGGTCGGTGTTTATTTGCACAACGATTCTCGCGAAGTTTACGGAATCAACACACGCGCTGAGCTGGCTGAGTTTGAGAATCTGATTCGCCGCTCGGCCATCCGCCGCTTGATGACTGAAAGTGGAGTCACATTTATCGATCCGTCGCATGCATACGTCAGCGCCGAAGCCCAGATCGGTCGCGACTCCATCATCCATCCAAATGTCACGATTGAAGGAAAGTCGGTAATCGGCGAGGGTTGCGTGATCCGCTCCGGCGTGCGCATTACGAATTCACGTTTGGGTGACGGTGTGGTTGTGAAGGATCATTCCGTGATCGTGGATTCTGACGTGGCTGCGAACTGTTCGATCGGACCTTTTGCGCACCTGCGAATGAACGCGTCGCTCGAAGAGAAAGCGGCCGTCGGAAACTTCGTCGAGGTGAAGAAGTCGCGTCTCAAAAGAGGCACCAAGGCGATGCATCTAACATATCTCGGCGATGCGACGATCGGTGAACGTACAAACATCGGCGCAGGGACAGTCACGTGTAACTTCGATGGAACTCACAAACACGAGACGATCATCGAAGACGATGTTAAGGTTGGATCGGACACGATGCTGGTCGCACCGGTCCGCGTCGGCGCTCGTTCAGTAACCGGGGCTGGATCCGTGGTGACGAAAGATGTGCCGCCTGACACCTTAGTGGCCGGCGTGCCGGCTAAAGTCAAGAAAAGATTGAAATAAATGTTCCTCGCAAAGGCGCAAAGGCGCAAAGAAAAACATCGGCATGCCTTTGCGTCCTTTGCGCCTTTGCGAGGAAAAAATTTTAGGAGCATTAATTTAGCATGTGTGGAATTGTTGGCTACGTAGGCAATAAACAAGTTGTGCCGCTCATTATCGACGGCCTCCGAAAACTCGAATACCGCGGCTACGACTCAGCCGGTATCGCGGTCGTCAACGAAGGTCACGAACTCGAGATCCGTCGCGCCGAAGGAAAACTGCGCAATCTCGAAGAGACGATTCGTTTGAGCCCCCTCGACGGCACTTACGGCATCGGCCACACACGATGGGCTACTCATGGACGTCCAACTGAGGAGAACGCGCACCCGCATCGCGACTGCACCGGCCGCGTGGTCGTAGTTCACAACGGCATCATCGAAAACTACCTGCAACTGAAAGAGCGCCTCCGCAAGACCGATCATCGCTTCGTCACAGAAACCGACACAGAGATCATGGCCCACCTGATCGAGGAATACCTGCGACAGGATTCCACGTTCGAACAGGCAGTGCGTTCAGCGGTTACTGAGCTTCGCGGCATCTTCGCGCTTTCGATCATCAACGCCGATGAGCCCGACACGATCATCGCCGTGCGCCAGGGACCACCTGTAGTGATCGGTCTGGGCGATCGTGAGTTCTTTGTTGCTTCCGATATTCCTCCGATTCTTCAACACACACGCGATGTCTTTTTCCTTGGCGACGGCGAGATCGCCGTCATCAACAAAGACGCCGTTCGCGTCACTGATTTCGAAGGCAATTCCATTCAGCCGTCGATCCAACGAATCACGTGGGACCCGATCATGGCTGAAAAGGGCGGCTTCAAACATTTCATGCTCAAGGAAATTTACGAGCAGCCGCGCTCCGTTCGCGACACCGTGCAGGGTCGCATCTCGCTCGACACCGGCCGCGTATTTCTCGACGAGATGAACAATCTCACGGAAGCCGACTTCAAACGCTTCTCGTCGATCAAGATCGCCGCGTGTGGTACATCGTGGCACGCCGGACTCGCAGGAAAGTACATGATCGAGCAGCTCGCTCGGATACCGGTCGACGTCGACTACGCTTCCGAGTTTCGCTATCGCGATCCGGTGATGGACGAAAACACCCTCTTGCTCGTGATCTCTCAATCAGGTGAAACGGCCGACACGATCGCAGCGCTTCGTGAGGCAAAAGAGCTCGGCTCGAAAGTGCTGGCAATCTGCAACGTCCAGGGATCGATGATCGTGCGTGAAGCCGATGGAACGATTCTTACGCACGCAGGTCCGGAGATTGGTGTCGCTTCCACGAAAGCGTTCACCGGTCAGATGATCGCGCTTTACCTGCTCGGTTTGTACCTGGGCCAACTACGAGGCGCGCTATCTGAAGATGAAGCTCGCTTCCACGCGCAGGAGCTGGCTGAGCTGCCCGTGAAACTCGAGCACCTGCTGAACGACTCCGACGGTATTGAAGAGCTCTCGAAAGAATTCTTCCGCTCAACTGACTTTCTGTATCTCGGACGCGGTATCAACTTTCCTGTCGCGCTCGAGGGCGCTCTGAAGTTGAAAGAGATCTCTTACATTCACGCGGAGGGTTATCCGGCGGGTGAGATGAAGCATGGTCCAAACGCCCTCATCGACGAACGCCTGCCTGTGCTGTTCATCAACACACGCGAAGAAGGCAATCGTGCCTCAGAGCTTCGTTATGAAAAGACGCATTCGAATATCGTGGAAGTGAAAGCGCGTGAGGGTATCGTGATTTCGGTGTTGACTGAAGGCGATTCGATCTCGTCAGTTGTTTCTGATCACGTGATCGAGCTTCCGCCCGCGAGTGATCTGTTGTCGCCGATTCTCTCGATCATCCCGCTACAACTGCTTGCGTACCACATTGCGGTGCGAAGGGGTTGCGATGTCGATCAACCACGGAACCTCGCAAAGTCAGTGACGGTAGAGTAAGACATTAGACACAGATAAACGCGGATGAAGACCGATTAGATCCGTCTTCATCTGCTTCCCCTCGAGGGCAAGCGGCGGCGGCACTACATCCCCCAAGAAGTGCCTGGCTACACACGCCGCTTGCCCCCCGCTCCATCTAACGCGAAATCCGGAGAGGAAAAGGGCCGCCCGCTTTCCCGGTCCAGCAGCTTCTTCTTCCTGTCCAGTCCCCAGCGATAACCGCCAAGGCTTTTATCTTCACGAACTACGCGATGGCACGGAATCACGAGCGCGACAGGGTTTGTGGCGCAAGCTCGCCCCACAGCTCGAACTGCTCCGGGTTTACCCAGTGCTTTAGCAACGTCGCCGTACGAAACTGTCTGCCCGTACGGAATCGCCCGGAGCTTTTCCCACACCTGGCGCTGAAAGGCGGTTGATCGGATGTCGAGTGGCAGATCGAGACGCTGTTCGTTGTTTTCGAGATGATTGAGAATCTTTTGTACCGGCTCGCGCAAAATTGAGTCAGCGCGTTTGATCTGCGCTTCCGGAAATTCCTCGCGCAGATCTTTCTCAAGCTCGGCGTCGTTGTCGCCCATTCTCACCGCGCACACGCCGCGCTCAGTCATCGCAACGAGCAAACGACCCATTGACGAAGCCGCAATCGTGTAGTTGATGTTCACGCCGCGACCACCGCGACTGTACGTCGCCGGAGTCATTCCTAATTCTTCCGCTGCATGTTCGTACAGACGACTGCTCGAGTTAAAACCCGACTCGTATAACGCACTCGTCACTGAATCACCCTTGCGCACGAGAGACTTGAAGTTGTCGAATCGCCTCGCCGCGAGATACTGGCGCGGACTGATTCCCATTACTCGCTTGAACGTGCGTTGCAGATGAAAGACGCTTACGCCCGCGTGCGTTGCGAGCTCTGCGAGTTTGATTGTCTCGCTATCACTCTCGTTGAGAACACGGCAAACGCGCTGCACCAGTTCGATCTGCGGATCGAGCATGCGCGCGCGTTGCGGCTTGCAGCGCAAACATGCGCGGAACCCGGCCTGTTCCGCGGCTTCAGGTAAATCGAAAAACTTGACGCGTTCGCGATTGGCGCGGCGCGATGGACATGATGGGCGGCAGTAAACGCCCGTTGAGCTAACTGCGAAGACAAACTGGCCATCGAAGCGCGCGTCTTTCGACATCACGGCTTGCCACAGTTGGTCGTCGCTTTCACGTAAGTTCATATTCAACATGCCGCAATTGTATGCGTGTCGCTATCGTGCATCTATCTGGTTCTTGCGGTCAAAGTGTGAGGAAAATTTTCCTCGCAAAGACGCAAAGACGCAAAGAAGAACTCAACCTGTTCTTTGCCGCCTTTGCGCCTTTGCGAGGAAAACATTCTGTCATTTTGTATGCCTCAGATGATGTGCTTAAATGCATCCACACAGTGGATTCGGAATTTCTGTCACAACTAAACGAACAACAGCGAGAGGCTGTCCTCGCCACAGAGGGTCCGCTGCTCATCCTCGCAGGCGCCGGCTCGGGCAAAACGCGTGTCATCGCGCATCGTATTGCTTATCTCATCGCCGAGAAAAACGTGCCCAGTTGGAATATCCTCGCGGTAACGTTCACCAACAAAGCCGCTGACGAGATGCGTCAACGTGTGCAACGGCTGCTGCGCACACAGGAACGCGCGAGCCTGCCGATGGTGTCGACGTTTCACAGTCTCTGCGTGCGCATCCTGCGACAGGATATCGAGAAGCTCAACGACAAATACACGCGCCGGTTCACCATCTACGATCAGGACGACTCGCTGCGGTTAGTCAAACAGTGCATTAAAGAGCTCGGTTTTGACGAGAAGTATCTCGGGCCGCGCGTAACGCAGTCGGCCATCAGCTCAGCAAAGAATCATGGCGAGGATCCAACCTCGTTCGCCGCTCGTGCTGAGTACCAGGACGAGCGTCGCGCTGCGATGGCGTCGGTTTACAAGATGTACGAAGACCGCATACACGCGAACAACGCGCTCGACTTCGACGATCTGCTGATCAAAACCGTGCGACTGCTGCGCGATGTTCCTGAAGTCAGAGAAAAGTACAACAACAAGTTTCGCTACATCCTCGTCGACGAATACCAGGACACGAACTCTCTCCAGTTTGAGTTGATCAGGCTAATCACGCAGAAGAGCAAGAACATCGCTGTTGTGGGCGACGAAGATCAGTCGATCTACAAATGGCGAGGCGCTGACATCAGCAACATCCTCAACTTTGAGAAGCATTTTCAAAATACGAAAACCATTCGACTCGAACAGAACTATCGCTCGACGCAAACAATTCTCGACGTCGCGGGCGCGGTCGTGAAAAACAATCTCGAGCGCAAAGGTAAAACTCTCTGGACTTCAAATCCGCGTGGTGGTCGCGTCGGTTATTACCAGGCGTTCGATGCTGAAGCCGAAGCGCGTTGGGTTGCGAGCAAGATTCTCGAGCATCGACGTGACGAATTCGATATTCGCGCAGCCGTGCTCTATCGCACCAATTCGCAGTCGCGCGTGTTTGAAGAAGCGATGCGACGAGCGGGTTTGCAGTACAACATCATCGGCGGTTTCTCGTTCTACGAGCGGTTGGAAGTGCGCGACATCATCGCGTATCTCAAGCTGGCGCTGAATCCAAACGACACGATCGCGCTGCAACGCGTCATCAATAGCCCGCCACGCGGTATCGGCAAAACCACCATCGACGAGATCGACCGGCGCGCCAAAGATTACGAACTCACATGGTGGGAAACGATCGGTGTCATCGTCGAGCAGCCTGGAAACCTGAGCTCACGCGCGATCAGCGCGTTGAAAAACTTCCGCGGCATCGTTAACAAACTCACGACGATGACGGAAACGGCAGAGGGCAAAGAACCGGTTTCTGATGTCGTCCGAGCCGCGATCATCGAAACGGGTTACAAAGAAGCGCTGCAATCCGAACGCACCGATGAGGCTGAAGGCCGTCTCGACAACTTGCAGGAACTCGTCAACGCGGCTGTCGACTACGACGAGCAAGGTATCGAAGGACTGCGCGACTTCATCGACCACTCGGCGCTGGTTTCAGACCAGGACGACTACAAACGCGAGGCGCCCGTCACGTTGATGACGGCGCACTCAGCGAAAGGACTCGAGTTTCCGCTCGTGTTTATCGTCGGACTCGAAGACGGTTTGTTCCCGCATTCGCGTTCGGCGACGGATCGCGCCGAGCTCGAAGAAGAACGGCGGCTTGCGTACGTCGCAATGACACGCGCCGAACGCTATCTCTACGTGACGCATGCGATGAAGCGACGTGTGTATGGTGAAGAGCTCGCCTCGGAGCCTAGTCCGTTCTTGAATGAGATGCCGATCGATATGCTCGACGATATGAGCCTCGGTAAGTCGTGGCTTTCGTTCGCGCGTGGTTCGTCGGCGATCGAGTACGAGCAGGGCGAGTACCGGAAGGAGAAGAAGAAGTACGTGGGCAAGACTTATGACAGCGTCGATTCGATCGCAGAGTTTTTCAAGCAGCGCGATCGGCAGATGGGCCAGACGGCGGGCAGCCTGCCAAATATAGCGAAGCCGGCCTCTTCCGCACCGTCATCTCCAGACATTAAACCTGGCTCTTACGTGAAGCATTCGAAATACGGGCGTGGGCTCGTGCTGCGACGCGAGGGCGTAGGTGAGTCTGCGAAGTTGACGGTGAGTTTCCCCGGTTACGGGCAGAAGAAACTAGTCGAGAAGTACGCGGGCTTAGAAAAAGCGTAAACGCGGATAACACGGATTAGATCCGGATCTAATCCGTGTCATCTGTGGTTAAAAACTAACTCGCAGTGAGCTCGGCCGCGAGTTCAGTCGCACCGAAGATCTTCTTCATCACCTCGAGCATGCCTCGTGAATCAACTGAGATTGCACGATTCACCGCGCCGTCGTACATGAAGTCGCCGACGAGCGATTGAATGTTTCCGTCGAAGATCAATCCAACGAGTTCGCCATTCTGATTGATGGTAGGTGAGCCTGAGTTTCCGCCAATGATGTCGTTAGTTGAAACGAAATTGAACGGAGTATTCAGAGTCACTTCGCTCTTCTTGTCCCACCAGCGCTGTGGCAGCGTGTACGGGAACACGCGCTTGAACGCGTCAGACCGTGCATAGAGACCGCCGAGCGTAGTGAACGGCGCGACTTTCTTTCCATTCTCCGTGTAACCCTCAACCGCTCCGTATGAAAGTCGAAGCGTGAACGTCGCATCGGGATAAAGCTTCGTGCCTTCAGTTTCGAAAAGCGCGCGAGCAATCTTCGCGTAATTCGTGCGCTCCACACCTGTTACTTCACTCTCGTAGCGCTTGCGAACTTCGCGAGCCTTCGCATCGATCATCTTCGCAAGAACGATCATCGGATCCGTCGACGCATCGATCGCCGCTTTGCCACCCTTGGCGAGTTCTTTCCGATGCTCCGGATTCGTCAGCTTCGTGCCCGAGATCAACTCATTCGCACGTGCTTCGGGAGTCTTGCCCGCGAGCACTTGCTTTACGAG
Organism: uncultured Acidobacteriota bacterium; assembly: GCA_963728575.1. GTDB lineage: Bacteria > Acidobacteriota > Blastocatellia > Pyrinomonadales > Pyrinomonadaceae > PSRF01. Next base: position 314,929 of record CAVSKT010000008.1, on the reverse strand, counting down.
TTCGTTATCCGCCCCGAGAAGCTCGACCATGTATCCGAGCGAATCGGTAAGTTTCAACTTTTCAAAGTCCAGGTGAATCGGAGCCGGTGAATACAACCCGAGCTCGAGTGACGCACGACGAGCATCCGTGTACTCGGGCAGGCGCTGCGCGTTTGGTTTTTCATTCTCGGCCGCAAGACGCACCAGTGTGCGCGCGAAGGTGAACAACGTGCTGTTGAAGCCGCCCATCTGCTCGAAGACTCTCCGGTCGCGGATGTAGGTCGGATAAGCTTTGTGTGCCTTCGAGATCGACTCCCAGGCATCGCCGTACATCTTCTGCCGCTCCGGATTCTCGGCGATTGATTTCTGAAGAGCCTGTTCTTCTTTCGTCTTTCGGGCCATCAACGCGGGATCCTTGAGTCCTTTGAGTTGTCCACGATAGACCTTCAAACTGTTCTGCACGCTGTTGAGTTCGGTTTGCGCCTGTCGCGTTTGCTCTTCGCCCATCGCCATGTACTTCTTGAGCATCGCTTCGCGTCGTTCCAGCAGACGAAGAATGATCGGAATGCTCGTGTCGCGCAGTTGCTCGAGATGTGCGGTTGTGTTGAGGCGAGACGTTGAACCCGGGTGCCCGGTGACGAAAACCAGATCACCTTCTTTCGCGCCCGCAGTGGACCACTTGAAGTAGTGCTGCGGCTTTACCGGCTGATCGTTTTCGTAAACACGGACGAGCGCCATGTCGATGTTGAAGCGCGGGAAGTTGAAGTTGTCAGGATCGCCACCGAAAAACGCGGCCTGAAACTCGGGAACGAAGACCAAACGAACGTCTGTGTATTTCTTATAGCGATAAAGGTTGTACTGACCACCCTGGTAAAGCGTGACGACGTCGGAACGCATTCCGCTCGCCTTTAACGACTCCCCTTCGATGGCAGAGATCTCAGCGCGTCGTGCAGCATAAGCTTCAGCATCGGTTGCGCCGGCTTTAACGGCACCGTTAATACGCGACGTGACGTCTTCGATGCTCATGAGCACGTTCAGCTCCAGGCTGGGAGCTTTGATTTCTTCGGCACGCGTCTTCGCAATGAAGCCCGCCTTCGCGTAGTCCTTCTCAGGTGTGCTTACTTCGGCAACGATGTCCTCGACGATATGGTAGTTCGTGAGAACAAGTCCGGTGGACGAGACAAATGAGCCGGAGCCACCGTTGTTGAACCTGACGGAGGCGAGGCGCACGTTGTTGAGCCACTCGTCCGTAACCTCAAACCCATACTTCTTCTTGATCTCGGCGCGCGGAACGTTGTTGAACGTCCACATGCCTTCGTCGGCAAGTGCAGTTATATGAAGTGTTTGAAAACTAAATAGCGCCAGCAGGACCGCAGACACGAATCTTCTTAATCTCATCTCATTCCTCTAAAAACGAGTAATTTTAGCGCTACCAGGGAGCAGACAGATTACACCCATTTCAGGGAATCTGCGAATATGTGTGATGCAGGGACTACTCTTCGCGCTCGCCTCGATTCTTCAGCCGAATATATTCATCCACGGGAAGGTTATTAAATCCTTTTTCCTGCATGCGGCGAATGTAGGCGGCGCTGACGCCGTGGTCCTTTAGGCGGATCAACTGCTCCGAAGGGAGGTTGGAGTAACCGAGATCTCGAAGCTCCTTTATGAAGGCCGAGCTGACGCCGTGATCTTTCATCCGGCGGATGTCGTCGAGTGGCAAACGCTCGTAGCCGAGTTCCTTCAATTCGGATATGAACTTCCCGGTGACGCCGTGGTCTTTCAGCCTGATCCACTGCTCGAGAGACGCGCGTTCGTACCCGGCGGACATGAACTCGTTAATGAATTTCGCATTGACTCCATGATCCTTGGTCCTGACGAGTTCTTCGGGAGTGAGATTCGAATAGCCCAGGCCGTTGAGCTCACGAATGAAGTTCACGCTGACGCCGTGGTCCTTCATGCGCACAACCAGGTCAGTTGACTTCACTGAGTAACCGAGTGATTTGAGGCCCTGCAGATATTCGAGCCTGACGCCGTGATGGCTCATGCGTACGAGTTGTTCGACGGTTGCGGTGTCGTAACCCTGTGCCTTCAGCTCGTTGATAAAGGCCATGCCGGTGTCAGCCATCGCGAGCGAGAGGAGTTGCTCATCAGTGGCGCGGCCAAACCCGAGTCTGGCGAGGTCACCGTTAAATGAGCTGTTCAGGCTGAAAGTGAAGTGTCCCGAGCCGTTTCCTTGTTTAAACCAGCCTTCGAAATTGAATGTGCCGGCGTCGCGCTTCAGTTGGAAGTTGACGTTCGTCCCCGAGGCTGACATCACTTGCTCGCGCATAAGCCCGGTCAATTGATCGAGCGTGATTCCGAAACCCGTGTTGCTATAGCTGTATCCGCTGTCGCGTTCACGCCGGTACCGCATCGTGAGCTGGACTTCGGCTTTGGTGGTCTTGAACTCGATCAACCACTGGTTGATGGTCGCTTCCTGCGGAGTTGAATAACTGACGTTAGAAGCTGGGTAGCACGCCCAAAGCACTAGCGCTGCGCCGAGCAGACCGAGAACGGAAAGTGTAGATCTCATGGTGGGCCTCCGGATGTATTGAACGACTGAAACGGCAGAATACTTCGTTGCTCTGTGAGGAAAACACCACGAATAAACGTTTTGTGGCAGGACCCTCCTCGCAAAGACGCAAAGGCGCAAAGTAGATCCGAGTTCTCCCTTTGCGCCTTTGCTTCTTTGCGAGGAAGTGCTTGCTCGTTAGTTATTTGCGCCTTTGGTTGACTGGTCGCCTGGCAGAGACTGCTGCTTGGCGTTGACCTGGGTACCACACTGCCTGCAGAGATAGCTCTCGTCCTTTTGCGCTGCTGGGACTAACCAAAGACAACCGCACGATTGACACAAGATCGTTGAGCCCAGAAGCCACTCGTTAAGCCGAATTTGCTTTTCGATCCTCATTGAAACCACCCCTGTTCGCTGGATGTCGGGTTTTTAGAGCGCTGAGTGTTCTAAACGACAAAATACGCGATTGTTTCAATAAAGCATGACGGATTCTTGTCTGTGGGTTTGTCCCTTTTGTGGCTACAATTGCCGCATGCGAATGAGTCAGTTTGCGAGGATGTTGCTCATCGAGTGGAGGAGAGCTCCGGCTACCCACGTCCGGCGAAACCATCGTCGTAGCCGTATCAGGGGGCGCCGATTCGACGGCGCTCGTACTCGCCATCGATGAGCTCAAAACGAGTTACAAACTATACAATACTATCTGCGTCGCCCATCTGGATCACCGTCTCCGCAAATCGAGCGGCAAAGACGCAAAGTGGGTCGCAGATCTCGCGACAAAGCTCGGTTTTCAAAGCGTCACCGGACGTCGCAAAGTTGCCGAAACCGCTCGCGAGGCCAATGACAACCTTGAACAAGCCGCTCGTGAAGCGCGCTACGCATTTCTCGAAAGGACCGCCAAAAAAGTCTCCTCCAATTACGCTCTGACAGCCCACACGATGGACGACCAGGCCGAGACAGTGCTCCTGCGCTTGATGCGAGGCAGCGCGGGCGCCGGCCTTGGCGGAATGGAATCCCTTCGTCCACTCGGGAAAAATAGTTCAGTCAAACTGGTTCGTCCGCTGCTTTGGGCACGTCGAATTGAGACTGAAGCCTACTGCCGGGTTCGCAAGACTGAGTTTCTGTCGGATGAAATGAACGACGACCAGAAGTACGCGCGAGTAAAAGTGCGGAAACAACTCCTGCCGCTGATGCAGTCGTTCAATAATCGCATCGTGGAGGCCCTTTCGCGCACCGCTGCGCAATTACGTGAGGACGGGGCCGTTCTTTTCAACGACTCAGGCACGCTTTTACGACAGGCCTCGATTTCGGAAGAGGAAAGTGAAACCAAAACGCCCACGCTCGACGTAAAGGTGCTGGCCAACGCGCCGCCGGCCTTGCGACGCAGGGCGTTGAGGCAGTGGCTCGCTGAGGCTCGAGGCAGTACGCGAAGGTTGGAAATGGTGCACCTTTCGGCGGTCGAAAACCTTCTGAAGGGCAATTCCGGGGGGCGAGTGGTCGAATTACCGGGCGGTGGGCGAGTGGTGCGGCGCCGGAACCGGCTCGAGTTTGAGTCTGAAAACGATTGAAAAAGCGGCATTCAAACTTTATAGTCATTATCGGGAGGCCCCGTTTAGAGTTCAAGCTTTAGCTTGCCTGCCGAACAGCAGCCTAAAGGCTGAACTCTGAACTTAGTGGGGAACCTTAGCGCAGGATCTGCATCCAAGCTAGGTTATGTTGTTTTGACTTGACCTTCGCGAATGAGCGCCGAAGGTAGACAGGGACAAATGACGCCCTGATAAGGTATTATCGGGGACGTCGGAGGCGTTAATGAATTTGAGTTCTACAGCAAGACAGATCGTATTCTGGCTCCTGATCATCGCAGGGGCACTTCTACTGTATAAGCTGGTCAATCCACGTGGCAGTAGTTACCAGACTGTGGACCTGGTCAAACTCGATCAGATGGTCCAGAGCGGGAACCTCAAACAACTTACTGTCAAACAGAATGAGACCGTAGCAATCGATATCAACAATCAGGAATATCGGATTAACCTGACCAACGAGCCGGCGAAGAACGACGTGCTCAAAGCGGCGCGCGAGATGGTGAATGGTAAGCCGCGCGTGGCGAAGGTCGAAGAAGAATCCAGCAGCAGTTATATCTGGCCCATGCTCATCACGTGGGCTCCACTCCTTTTCATCATAGCTATCTGGATTTTCATGTTGCGCCAGATGCAATCGGGCGGCAACAAGGCGCTGTCGTTTGGTAAGTCGCGTGCGAAGTTGCTGAACAACCAGCAGAAGCGCGTAACGTTCAAAGACGTAGCCGGCGTTGAAGAAGCGAAGGAAGAGCTGCAGGAAATCATCGAATTCCTCAAGGAACCGCAGAAGTTTCAGAAGCTCGGCGGACGAATTCCGAAGGGCGTTTTGATGATGGGACCGCCGGGAACTGGTAAGACTTTGCTGGCCCGTGCGATTGCGGGTGAAGCAAACGTTCCGTTCTTCTCGATCTCGGGTTCTGACTTCGTTGAGATGTTTGTCGGCGTCGGTGCTTCACGCGTGCGCGACCTGTTTGAGCAGGGTAAGAAAAACGCGCCGTGCATCATCTTTATCGATGAGATCGATGCGGTGGGCCGTCATCGTGGCGCAGGCCTCGGTGGTGGACACGACGAACGCGAACAGACGTTGAACCAGTTGCTGGTTGAGATGGATGGCTTTGAGTCGAACGACGGTGTGATCCTGATCGCTTCGACGAACCGTCCGGACGTTCTCGATCCGGCACTGCTTCGACCCGGACGTTTTGATCGACGAGTCGTTGTGTCGAGACCCGATGTTCGTGGACGCGAAGGTATTTTGAAAGTTCACACGCGGAAGATTCCCCTCGGTGAAGACGTGGATATCTCCGTTATCGCGCGAGGTACACCTGGATTCACCGGCGCGGATCTCGCCAACCTTGTTAACGAAGCCGCACTGAATGCCGCTCGTTACAACAAGAAGCTCGTCGCAATGGGCGACTTCGAGTTGGCTAAAGACAAGGTGTTGATGGGCGCAGAGCGCAAGAGCATGGTGATTTCGAACGAGGAGAAGCGAGTCACTGCTTACCACGAAGCGGGTCACACGCTCGTTGGTTTGAAAGTGCCGAACGCTGATCCGGTTCACAAGGTCACAATCATTCCGCGCGGCATGGCGCTTGGTGTGACGCAGCAACTTCCGGAAGGCGACAGGCATAACTACAGTCAGGAATACCTGCTGGGCCAAATCGCCATCCTGATGGGAGGACGCATCGCCGAAGACATTTTCCTCGGCAGCATCACCACGGGTGCTTCGAATGACATTGAGCGTGCGACGGAGCTCGCGCGCGCGATGGTTTGCGAGTATGGCATGTCTGACATGGGTCCGCTGACCTTCGGTAAGAAGGAAGAGCAGATCTTCCTTGGACGCGAGATTGCTCAGCATCGTGATTTCTCAGAAGACACTGCGATCAAGATCGATCAGCAGGTGAAGAAGATCGTCACGGCTCAGTTTGAAAGAGCGAAGGCGATCATCGAAGAGAATCGCGATACGATGATTCGGTTGGCTGAGTGCTTGTTGGAGCGCGAGTCGTTGGATGGAGTTGAGATTCGACGGATTGTTGCGGGCTTACCGCTCGATGAAAATCCGCCGGCAGTTGACTCCGGTAACGACGAAGACCGGCCACAGTTGAAAGAGCCGACAGCGAAACCGCTCAAGCCGATTCTGCCACCGATAACTGGGGGCAATCCGCAACCGGCGTAGCAGTGGCTACAAGCGGTTGGAAAATTAAGAACCACACAATGCCCATTGGTCAGCGCACGCTGATCATGGGCATTCTTAATATTACTCCTGACAGTTTCAGCGACGGCGGACAGTTCTTCACCCGAGATAGCGCGCTGGCCCATGCTGAACAGATGATTTCGGAAGGCGCGGACATCATAGATGTCGGCGGTGAATCCACGCGCCCTGGCGGCGGCGAGCCTGTCTCGGCTGAGGATGAGATCAAACGCGTCGTTCCCGTAATCGAGGCATTGGCTTCTCGTGACATTCCAATCTCAGTCGACACAACTAAATCCGAAGTCGCACGCGCCGCACTCGACGCCGGCGCAGCGATCGTCAACGACGTCTCCGCACTTCGTTTCGATTTTTACGTCGCTGATGCAGTCGCTCGTGCCGGCGCCGGACTGGTGTTGATGCATTCACGAGGGACACCCGCCACAATGCACCGTCTGCCACCAGTCGCCGACATCATGCAGGAAGTCACGCACAGCCTCCGCGCGAGTGTGAACATGGCCGAACGACGGGGAGTGAAACGCGAATCAATCGTGATCGATCCGGGAATCGGCTTCGGGAAGAGTCAGGAACAAAATCTCGAACTGATCGCCAGGCTCGATCAACTCATCGCGGCATTCAGCGATTACCCGCTTCTGATCGGCACCTCTCGAAAGTCCTTCATCGGCCGTATCCTGGCCGGTGAGGACGGCACACCCGCTCCCGCTGAAGCTCGTCTCCACGGCACCATGGCCACGATCACCGCCGCGATCCTCAAGGGCGCTCACATCGTCCGCGTCCACGACGTAAAAGCGGCGCGAGAAACTATTCAAGTCTCGGAATCAATCAGAACCGAGCGCGGTAGCGCCGGGTAAATCATCCAATCACGCGTCGTTGAGACGAGATTTACCCGGCGCTACCGCGCTCGGTTCCGTGCAGGCTTAGACTGTGAGACAATCCCCCACCGATGACCAAGGCTCTGCGTGTTTCCCTCTTCATCCTGATGCTCGCGTTCGTTTCCGGTTTTGCTGAGTGCTACAAGCCGGTTACGAAAAACCAGCTTCCAGCTCGAATCAAAACCGTCGCGGTGCCGGCCTTTCAAACGGAAAGCCAGGCGCTGCGCTACAAGGTTGAATCGCGCTTTACAGAAGCCGTGATGCGGGAGCTTGTGCATCGAGGACGCGGGCTGCGTGTCCAGGGCGATCGCGACGGCGCGGACGCAGTGATCGAAGGCGTCATCAAGAGTTTCAACTTCGGCGGCGTCTTGCTTGACGACAAAGGGCGCGCGCGCATCTTCGAGGTAACGATCGTCGCCGCCGTAACCGTGCGCGATCAAACGGAGAACCGCGTTCTTTACGACAATCAGAATTTCGTCTTTCGCGGTGAGTACGAATTCTCGAGTGATCCACGCAGCTTCTACAACGAGGAAGATCCCGCCATTCTTCGCATGTCACGCAGTTTCGCAGAGAGTATCGTGTCGACACTTATCAACGCGGTCCAAATGCAAAAGAAATGAAGACGCTGACTCGAACTGACCTTGAGCGTTCGTTGCGAGAAGGTCTGCGACCACTCTATTTGCTGCTTGGTTGTGAGGTCTTTTTGCGTCGTGTCGCGGCTCAGTCAATTACTGATGCCGCGCTCAGTCGCACGCTGCTGCGTGAGTTCAACGAATCGAGTTTCAGTTTGCTGAGCGATGCCGTGCAGTCCGCGATTGCTGCTGCCGAGCAGTTGCCGATGATGTCAGACACGCGCGTGATTCGCGTCCGCGACTTCGCCAGGATCCGCGAAGCCGATGAAGAGATTCTGATTCGCTACCTCAACAACCCATCACCTTCAACGGTAATGATCTTCACCGCCGACGAACTCGACAAACGAAAGAAATCGAGCAAGGTGTTGCTCGACACTTGTACTGTAGTCGAGTTCTCAACGCTGAAGGATGCAGAGGCAAAAGCCTGGGCGAAGACGCGTTTGAAGGAATTGAAGGTCGCCGCTGACGATTCTGTCTTAAGCGAGATCATCAGACTCGTCGGAACTGACGTGCAAACGCTTTTCAACGAACTCGAAAAGCTCGCCTCAGCCGCTGCCGGCACGGGCCGGATCATGTTAAACCACGTCGACGAACTGATCGGCCGCTCACGCGAGTTATCCAACTTCGAATTAGGCGACCACTTGCTCGCCGGCAATCGCAAGCGCGCGCTCGAAACTCTTCATCGACTACTCGAGGACGGCGCGGAGCCGGTGATGTTAGTTGGCCTAATTGCAGGCAACTATCACCGTCTTGCGCTCGGTAAACACTTACTCGCGCGAGGCGGTCGAGAAGAAGTCTTTCGCAGCATTAACTTGCCGCCATTCAAACGCGACTCATACATCTCAACTCTGCAGCGCAGCACAGCCACCCAGATCGCGCGCGGCATCCAACTAACCGCCGCCACAGACCTCGCCATCAAAACCTCTCAAGCCACCCCTCGTCTCCAGTTGGAACTGCTCGTCTGCGAACTAGCAAAATAATCCGCGTTCATCCGCGAAAATCCGTGTTCAAAATGACGTTGCACTTCTCAACCAGCGGGGCATCTCCGAGGTCGTTCAATTTCTGCGATATCTTATCAATCCAGAAAACCGTAACGCTCTCACTGTATTTCTTTTTGTCTACCTGATGATGGTCCAGAAAGCGCATGAGGGAGGATCTCATGTGATCAAGTGCGGCTTCCCTTCCGAACTTTTCCACATACCATACAGCCACGATCAGATGATCTCGATGTTTGAAGTGCTCCTTGCCCGTTTCACACGATTCGAAACCACGCACGACCTTCTCGATCTCAGTGTCAGATTCGTAAATCATGAGCGCTCCTCCAAATAAAAACCGAGGCGGACCGAAATGTCGATCCGCCTCGGAAGGTTTCCAGTTGATGGTTAAGTTTTACTTAGCTGCCTGATTCGCTCGCACAGTCAATCTCGATTTGTAACGCGCAGCCGCGTTTTTGTGCATGACGCCCTTTTGGACCGCCTTGTCGATCACCGAAATGGTCTCAGGCAGTACCGTCTGAACATCGCCGCCCTTGGTGTCGAGCGCCGCCCGCAACTTCTTGATATAAGTTCTGACCTTAGTCCTATTACTACGATTAATGACGCGCCGCTTCTCACTCTGCCGCACGCGCTTCTCTGCTGATTTATGATTCGGCATTAGCTATCTCCAAAATGACGGAGTATAGGGACCGGTCCGGCGACTGTCAAGGCTGCCAGTTCACAATGGGCACAAAAGAGGCCGAAAAGTTCCTTTTTGTGCTTTTTTATGGCTAAAGTTGACACCCCTATGACGCCTGTAGTAGTTGTCCTGTTGCGTGAAGGAGAGAATTAAGAAAGTTTGAAGAAGATTGAGCTTCCGCCTCGTGGTCTGGAGACGTTATTTGGTGTTCACGATCAGAACATCAAGTACCTCGAATCTTTGCTCGACGTAAGAATTGACGCCCGCGGTCAGGATGTCTCGATTGACGGCGATCCAAAGGACGTCGAGACTGTTCAACGCATCCTCGAAGATTTTTCCGACCTCTTCAAGGAAGGAAAACACTTCACTGACAAAGAACTGCGCGAGGCGTTCGCGCAGATCGCCGAAGATCGCGCGTTCAGTTTGCGCGACTACTTCACAAAAGCGCGCTTCAATCCGGCCGGCAAGAAACAGGTTGCGCCGAAGTCTGTCAATCAACGCAAGTACATCCAGGCCATTCAAGACAAAGACGTCGTGTTTGGTATCGGTGTCGCGGGCACTGGCAAGACGTACCTGGCAGTCGCAATGGCGGTCCAGGCGCTCATGCAGAAGCAAGTGAACCGCATCGTGCTCGCGCGTCCAGCAGTGGAAGCCGGCGAGAAACTCGGCTTTCTTCCAGGCGATTTGCAAGACAAAGTCGATCCTTACCTGCGACCTCTCTACGACGCCCTCTTCGATCTCATCGACTATGAACGCGTAACCCGGCTGCTCGAGAAGCGCGTGATCGAAGTTGCGCCACTCGCGTTCATGCGCGGGCGCACATTGTCAGACGCATTCATCATTCTCGACGAAGCACAGAACACGACGAGCGAGCAGATGAAGATGTTTCTGACACGCATCGGCTTCGGTTCGAAGGCTGTGATCACGGGCGACGTCACACAGGTCGACCTGCCCACAGGAAAACGCAGCGGCCTGATTGAAGCCGAACGCATACTCTCAAACCTCGAAGACATCGAGTTTGTGTACTTCACGGACAAAGACGTCGTGCGACACAGGCTCGTGCAGTTGATCATTCGCGCCTACGAAGACCAGGGCAAGAAGAGCCAGATTTAATGATCGAGGTGGTCAACCGGCAGCGACGCGTAAAGATCGACACCGGCGACTGGGCCGATTTTAGCGCCAGGGCACTCGATGCAATCGGAAACAGCGGATCGTCCGCCACGATCGCCTTTGTTTCTGACAAGAGCATTCGCAAGCTAAACAAGGACTTTCGCGGCGTTGATAAAGCAACGGATGTTCTATCGTTTCCTGCTGATGAACCGGATAATCTCGGCGATGTTGCGGTTTCAGTCGAGACTGCCGCGCGCCAGGCAAAAGCGAATCGCTTAACGTTTGACAACGAAATCGCGCAGTTGATTCTTCACGGTCTGCTGCATCTCAGCGGCTACGACCATGAAACCGATAATGGCGAGATGAACCGGTTGGAATTGCGGCTTAGGAGGAAGCTGGGTATCTAAGTTAGAAATCATTGGTCAATTATCATTTGACATTTATCATTTGCCATTTAAGACCTTCGGTGGCTGGAGTTCTCCGGGTTTCGGAAGCCGGAGGTCTCAAATGACAAATGATAAATGTCAAATGATAATTGACCAATGATTTGGGTTTTGGACCCTTTAACCATTACTATTCTCCCCATCGATGGAACTTGAAATAGGGCTCGCGCTCTTACTGCTTCTGGTGCTCTCTTTGCTGGCCACGGTCGACATGGCCTTCTCGCAGTTGAGCGACGTGGGTCTGCGCCGCCTGACCGGCGAGAACGGCGAAAAGCCCGAACAGCGTTCACGACAGTTTCTCCAGCACGCACTCGAAAATCGTCCGCGCTTCAGTTTCGCACTCTCCGCGATGATCCAGATTCTGTTGGTCGTCGTCGCGGTTCTAATCACCTCAATTTCGCTGCGCCTTTTCCCCGACCCACGACTCGTCCTGGTGGGCCTTGTTGCCGGTCTGATCCTCGCCGGAATTTTTCGTCAACTGATCCCACTGTTTATCTCAACGAAGAATCCCGAACGGACGCTGCTCTTCCTGCTGCCCATGATTCGTCCATTCTTTCCAGTCATGGCATTCATTGCCGATCCTTTTCAGCGCCTGTTCGACCGCTCGCGTCGTAAGGTCCAGGTGGCCGAAGAAGGCAACGACGAAGCGGACGATGACGACAGTGGCGATCTTCAAGCACTGATCGACGTCGGCGAAGCCGAAGGGATACTCGAAGAGGAAGAAGGCGAACTGATCCATTCGATTATCGAATTTGGCGACACGCGCGTGAGCGAAGTGATGACTCCGCGACCCGACATCGTCGCAGTGCCGGAAACCGCGAGTGTTCGCGAGGCCCGCGACATCATGCTCGACTCGAAGTATTCGCGACTCCCTGTCTATCGCGATCAGATCGACAACGTCGAGGGCCTGATCTATGTGCGCGACTTACTCCAGTGCTGGGCCGAACGACAAGAAGATCTCAGTATTAAGCCGCTGATTCGCTCAGTGTACTTCGTGCCCGAAACAAAGCCCGTTGCCGAGCTGCTCGAGGAAATGCAAAAAGCGCACGTGCAACTCGCGATGGTGATCGATGAGTACGGTGGCGTGTGCGGGCTCGTCACTGTCGAAGACATTCTCGAAGAAATCGTCGGTGAGATCGAGGACGAAGACATTGCGGGTGAAGAGTTACAAGAGATAGTTGAAAGGACTGCCGGCAGTTACGAAGTCCCGGCATCGACTGAGATCGGAAAGATCGAGCGTCTCTTCGACATGGAGATTGAGGCTGACGATTTCACAACTATCGCGGGACTCGTAATCAATGAATCAGGAACAGTTCCCGCCGTCGGTGAAGTGCTGACGATTCGCGGGCTGGAAGTTGAAGTGCTTGAAGCCGATGAACGCCGCATTCTTCGCTTGCGAGTAAGAAAGGCGCGGCAGGAGAATGCTTCTGAAGTGGGACATGGTTGACCTCTGTGTCTCTGTGTTTAGTTATTGCGTAGATAAAACAAACCACAGAGTCACAGAGACACCGAGGATGCACAGAGAAGAAGATGGGTAAACACAAAAGCAAATTTTTGCGGGGCAAGCGAATCGATCCGGCCCCGATCGAAAAGAATGTAATTGCAGCAGATTTAATTGACGAGGCCTTTCTTGCCTACAACGCAGCGCGGCTACGCGAGGCGTGCCAACTCTTTACCAGGAAAATGCTCGAGCCTGAGGTCACGGTCGGCGTGTCGCTGACCGGCGCGCTAACGCCCGCGGGTCTCGGCATTTCCGCACTCATTCCACTGATCAAAGCCGGCTTCGTTGATTGGATCATTTCCACTGGCGCCAATCTCTACCACGACACGCACTTCGGAATCGGCCTGTCGATGCACCAGGGCAACGCGACAACATCCGACGTGGTCCTGCGTGAAGAAGAAGTCGTTCGTATCTACGACATATTTTTCGATTACTCAGTGCTGCTCGACACTGACGCCTTCTTTCGGCAAATAATCGAAGCGCCGGAGTTTCAGCGTCCAATGTCCACAGCAGAGTTTCACTACCTGTGCGGACGTTACGTTTACGAACGCGAACAGAAGCTCGGCATTAAAGAAAAGTCGCTCCTTGCGGTCGCATATGAGTATGAGGTTCCGATTTACACATCTTCACCAGGTGATTCTTCGATCGGAATGAACGTCGCGGCGAAAGCGCTTCAGGGGAACAAGCTCGCATTCGATCCTTCACTCGACGTGAACGAAACAGCATCGATCGTGCTCGCTGCGAAGCGAGGTAAAGTAAACGGGAAGCCCGCGAAAAAGAAGAAGAAACAAAAAGGACTGTCAGCAGTTTTTATTCTCGGCGGTGGTTCACCAAAAAACTTCATGTTGCAAACTGAACCGCAGATACAGGAAGTGCTCGGAATCGATGAGCGCGGACACGATTATTTTTTACAAGTCACAGATGCGCGGCCTGACACAGGTGGACTTTCAGGAGCGACTCCGGGTGAAGCAGTGTCGTGGGGCAAGGTTGATCCGGATCGATTGCCTGATGCCGTCGTGTGTTATGTAGATTCTACTGTGGCGCTTCCGCTCATTACGGCTTATGCTCTTACGCGTCATGAACCTCGTGAACCGAAGCGTCTTTATGAGAGGCGTGAACAGTTCATGAATTTGCTACAAGCAGAATATAAGAAGTCGAAACGACGATAATGGGATTGGAGCAATCATGGTTGACATAGTCGCGAAGGTGAAGCCGAGGAGTTATTACGATTGCGTCGCTTGCCCGGCGTTTTGTTGTTCAGTCTATGAACGTGTTCAGGTTACGCCGCGTGACATTCGTCGATTGGCAAGGCACTTCGGCGTCACTGAAGAAGTCGCAACAGCGCGGTATACGAAGATGTACGACGGCGAACGCGTGTTACGCAGGAAGAAAGATCATTTATTTGGAACAGCTTGCCAGTTCATTAACCCGGAAACGCGTGGATGCGGGATTTATCATGCAAGACCCGCGGTGTGCAAGGAGTTCCCAACGTCGACGCGTTGCGCGTATTACGACTTGTACCAGTTTGAGAAGGTTCAGCAAGACGATCCCGACACGTTACCGATAGTCCAGATCACTTTTAGAAACGGGAAGAAGTAAACAGTGGAAGACTTTTTAGCAAGGCTTACGGGAAGAAAGCTGGATATTTACTGCGGAGGCGGATCGAGCCTGCGTGGTGAAGTTCTGAAGGTAGAAATGGGTGTGTTGCACCTGCGCGATGACAATGGCAAGAGCTGCTACATTGCAGTTGATAAGATCGTCGCTGTTTGGGAAGCTCGCGACGATGAGCATCGCGCCGGGTTTGTGCCCGCGCCTAACATCAAGTAGCTTTACTTGCCTTTGCGGCTTATGAGATCGGTCGCCTGGATCGGCTGCGGTACGCGCCTGAATCCGTCGATACGCTTCGTCCAGTACTCATTAAACTCTGAATAGATAACCCCGTGACGACGAGACGCGTGATAGAACCCACGCTCGTCAGCAACAACGCCAACATGTGTTAGCCCACTAAAGAATACCAGTGTGCCAAACTTGTACTGCTCTTCCACCGGAGCAGGTTCGAAACGGACGAACAAATTGCGAGCGCTCGCTCGTTCAAAGGTGATTCCAGTCGCCTGGAAGATGCTCCACACGAATCCTGAACAGTCAAACCGGTCTGGTCCAGTGGCACCCCAGCGATAACGCGATCCCAGACGTTGATCGATGGCAGCCAAAAGTAGTGGCTCAAACCTGAGAAATCCCGAGCCTGAAGGAGCAGACGAAAGCTCGAGATTGATCGTTGGTTTTGGCTTGGCTTCCCAGACCGGCTTTGAATCCGCAATAGGAGTTAGAACCGCAAATTCATCGGGTGAGCATGTGACTTCGTTGATGTCGCCGTTTGGGGCTGCCACCCTTGGACGGCTTTGCGCGAATGCTGAAGTGGACCAAACCGCGAGGGCCAAAAAAGCAACCACGGCACGAGGGAACAGTTTTCGAAAAGCCATAGACAGGGAACTACCTTCTCGTTACTAGTTTCTAATTTTTGGTATTTCTTAAAGTGAGGGGAGCAACTCTCGACTCAGGCATCCTAACCCGCGAAGTAACATGGTTCAACTGGCAATGTGACTGTTTCGTGACGAAACGCCTTGCGCTACAGCGATTTGCACTGAAAGAGGTCACGAAATCTTCGCGGTCCAAAACTGTGTTTACGGGGGAAAAGTGACAATCACAGATCAACACGCGGTCAATCTGAAAGACATCTTCGCGTTAAGCGCGCTGAAGTTTGAGGTACAAATTCAGCGTAAAAAGCAGAGTTAGAGCGAGTGTCATGGGCCAGGAACTCCCGACAACTGAAAATAGAATCGTCTGTAATGAGGGAATTAAAGGATGAATACGTTAGAGGTTCCAACAGAACCGAGCGCGGTAGCGCCGGGTAAATCTCGTCTCCACGGCACGTGCTTGGATGATTTACCCGGCGCTACCGCGCTCGGTTCTGTATGTCGATATGGCGCGCTCGATGCTGTTATGCGTTTCGATCGGAGTAGTTGAGGCCCACAGTGATGATTTTTTGTAACAACTGATCGTAAGGCAAGCCTGAGTGCTCCGCCGAGTCAGCGAAGTCTTCATTCTGCGCTATCTGCGGGTTCGGATTAGCTTCGAGTAGATAAAACTGTCCATCTTCCGTCATGCGGTAGTCCAAACGCGCATAACCACTTAGGAACAAGTATCGATAGATTCGTTTGGACAAACGCTCCAACGTCTTGTGCTGCTCAGGCGTCAACTCCGCAGCGCGCGTGGCAACGCCGACTCTCTCCTGGTACGCAGGATCCCACTTCACTTTCAGCGTCGCGATATTCTCAGCGCCATCCGGCAGCTTTTCCATCACGAGCTCCCACGGCGCGTACGTCTGAATATTTTGATTGCCAATCACTCCAACGTAGATCTCGCGGCCTTTGATGTATTGCTCAACTATCGCCGCGGTCTTGTTCTGCCGATGAATAAACTCCACGCGTTGAGCCAGCTTCTCATCATCATGGACGAGCGACGCTTGTGCGATGCCCACCGAACCTTCCTCGCTGATTGATTTGACCAGGAGCGGAAACTTCAAACGCTTCGGGCGTCGTACCTTTCGATTCATCGGAAACACCGCGAAGTTTGGCACCAGCAGACGGTGATACGTGAGGATCATCTTCGTTAGTGCTTTGTCGTGCGCCAACGTCATCCCACGCGGGTTGCAACCCGTGTAAGCCTGTTTCATCAGCTCCAGGTAGCTCACGACGTGCTGATCGTAAAGCGGGTAACCGTGAAACTCTTCGAGCAGGTTGAATGCGATGTGAGGCTTGTACTCCAAAAGCGCATCTCCGATCACTTTGAGCTGGTTGTATAGACCAACGGGATAGACCTCGTGGCCCATTTTCTTGAGCGTGGAGATCACGTCGTATTCAGTTTTTATTTCGAACTTTTCTTTGTCGGAGAGACCATTCAACGAATCGGGAGGCACGAGGTCTTCGTGGACGAGCACAATAATGCGCAGTTTCTTGCGTGGCTCAAACGTCATACCGCTATGCGATGATAACCTGAATGAAGCACGTTCATTACTTGCACAGTCAGCACTATCATGACACGACGACGCGTTTCGCGAAAGGGTGTTGTTACTCTAAGTTTCAATTCTTTGCATCGATCGATCATATTCTGCAGCACGTGATCCACTGTGTACTGGTGCACGCCGGTGTAATCGGCGACGATCTGGCGGACCTCTCGACGCACTTTACGAAGAAAATTTGCAGCACTGGGTTTTGACTTGTGACGCGGATCGTCTGAGAAGATTCGAAGCAGATCGCGGTCGTAAACATTGGGCCACTGAAAGTCGTAACGCTCGCGCTTGCGGCGGTAATGTTCGCGCAGTTTGATCTTCAGCGCTGAAAGTGGCTCGACTTTAGTGCGAGTTCTATTTCTCGGCTTACTGCCCGCGAGTTCGGTCATCAACTCATCGATGTATTCGAGTTTGTGCAGAGCAGGCCAACCGCGATAACGGCGTCGCCATTGCAAACGCGGAGTCAGCCAGACGGCAAACGTTTCGGCGAAGTCTTCGGCGGGGTGCGCCTGCGCGTACCAGGCAGGCAGGTGCAAAACGTATCTGCGGCTCTTTGGCTTTGGCTTGTAAAAATCCGGGTAAGGTTGTGCGAAGGAGCCGAAGAGCTCGCGGTGCTGTCGTTTGAAGTGGAGGCGGAAGGCTGTGTCGAGCGCGTGGCCCGCTTCGTGCCGGAGGATGCGCATGCACTCAGTGTCAGTTCCTCCCTCAATTTCCAGCATCTGCTTGCGTTCGAGCCTCATCAGGCGCGGGTGCGCCAGGTAAAACGGAATGGCGATGCCGGGCACGCCGTCGGGCGAAAACCACTCCTCGGCCAGCCAAACGTGGGGTTTGAAGCGAATTCCGCGGGAATTGAGCTCGCTGTAAAGCCTTTTTATATGAGGTTCCAGAAACGACCCTTTGATCTTTATGGGCAGGTCGCAAATGCGGAGGTCAAGTAACTGTTCGTCGCTGAGACGATGCCAGGGGAATCTGTAGCTCACGGTTGGGGCAGATTTTAGCGGGCCGCGGCGGATGCGCCAAGCGAGGGAGGGAATCATTGGTCAATTATCATTGGACATTTGCCAATTATTATTTGCAGACCTCCGGCTTCCGAAAAAAATAATAATTGATAAATGTCCAATGATAATTGACCAATGATTTGACCCTTTTTCAATTTGGTTCACGCGTTCTAAGTTGAGGCTACAAATTGCCAGCGTCTCCCCATCACACAAAACCCCATATTCAGGAGAAGAACAAAAGGTACATGCTTAAAAGCACTCTTTTCAGAACTGCAATTTCGATTGGCTGTTTGATGACGGTGTCAGGAATTGCCAGTGCTGACACGAAGGTCAAGTCGCGCCAAACCAGCGGCGGACAGACTTACGAAAACACAAGCTACATCAAAGGCAAACGCCAGCGCAGCGAAACAAACAACGGCCAGATGGTCGTGCTGCAGCAATGCGACTTGCGCCGAAACATTCAAATCATGCCGCAGGCGAAGGTTTATGTCGTCCAGCCGTACGATCAACCGGCAACCACCGGCACCGCAAACACAAGCTCTCCGTCGTCCCAACCTGGCACGACGAAAAAAGGCGGAGTTGTGACTTCAATCGTCACGACGCGCGACACAGGTGAGCGCAAGCAGATGTTTGGCTACACTGCGCGCCACATCGTCACAACGATGGTGACTGATTCATCACCTGATGCGTGCTCGCCGATGAAGAGCAAGATGGAAATCGACGGTTGGTATATCGATGCCGCTTTCGCGCTCGAATGTGACGCGTCACAGGCTTACAAGTCTTACAGACCGCAGACTTCGAATGGCTGCCAGGATCGCTACGAGACGAAACAGGTCGGCCTGGCGAAAAAAGGTTTTCCGGTTTGGGAAAAGATGACGATGTTTAGTCCCGATGGCGCCGAGAGTTTTGCGACTATCAATGAGGTAGTCGAGTTCTCACAGGCGACGTTGGATGCGAGTTTGTTTGACGTTCCCGAAGGCTATCGTGAAGTGAAAGACTTCGCGAGCGCTTACAGTTCCGGTGCAACGACCGACAGCAACACCAACACCAACTCGGAGCCTGCGCCAACTACTCAGCCGGCGCCAGCAACTCCAGCGACTACAACCACAACTCCGGCGACACCTGCCCCGGCAGAACCGAAGAAGCAGGAAAACCCCGTGAAGAAGGGTTTGAAATCATTAAAGCCTAAGTGGTAACTGATTAGCCACAAAAGGCACATAAAGCACAAAAACTGACCTTTTTACTGTTGTGCTTTTTGTGCCTTTTGTGGCTATCTTTCTCGTGGCCTAGCTCGGTGGATGAACGCCCGTCTTCAGAAACGAAGACGGGCATAATTTTTCAATCGGACACTCCGCACAAAGCGGGTTACGTGCTTTGCAGATCTTTCTTCCGTGCGCGATCATCAGGTGCGGGAAGATCACCCAATCTTTTTTCGGCACAATCTGGATCAGATCCTGCTCGATCTTCTCGGCAGTCTTCTCGCGGCTGAATGCGAGTCGATGCGACAGTCTCGTGACGTGCGTGTCGACAACGACGCCCGCTTTGATCCCAAACGCATTCCCCAACACAACATTCGCAGTCTTCCGCGCAACGCCCGGCAGTTCGAGCAGCTCGTCCATCGTATGCGGCACCTGCCCGCCATACTCTTCCGTCAAAACTTTCGACGTTCCCTGGATCGACTTCGTCTTGTTACGAAAGAAGCCGGTCGACTGGATGTCTTTCTCCAGCTCGTGTGGCGACACCTTCAGGTAGTCCTCCGGCTTCGTGTACTTCCGAAACAGATCAGCCGTAACGATGTTGACGCGTTCATCCGTACACTGTGCCGACAAAATCGTCGCAACCAACAGTTCAAACGGATTCGAATGATTGAGCGAACACCTGGCGTCGGGAAAGACGCGCTTGAGCCGCCGAATGATCAGGAGCGTGCGCGCTTTCAGGTCCTCCGTGCTTTCGCGTTTCGGCATCGTTATCCGGTTCTCTTCAACTTCCCTGTTCGCTTGGCCCATGCCTCGATCCGCATAAACGCCCAGAGGCCAAGCGGCAAAAGTATCACGCCCATCAGCGCGAGGATCAGCAGTTCGTGCGTCACCGCTGACAACGGCGCGCCCGCGAGATACTCAGGAGTCGAATTGCTGTTTCCCACCCCGAACAATTTTCGGCAAGCAGAGAGCGTGTAAGTTGCCGGTGATAGCGCCGAGAGTGGTTGCATCCAGCGTGGCAAGACTTCGATGTCATAATAAACGCCGGAAACAAGCAGAAGCGAGCCCTGAAAGATGTGCGTCGCTTCCGCACCGCGTTCGGCGCTCATCACCGGAAACACTGCGGCAAACAAGCCGAGGCCGACAAACGCAGCCGTACTGACTGCAAGCACCACCAGCACGCCGAAGAAGTTGACACCGCGCAGGTGCAGATTGGTAAACAGCATGAGACCGATGAGCACGATTATGCTCGTCACGATGCTGTTCATTAGTGAAAACAAACTGACCCCGAGCAGGTGAACCGCACGCGAGATCGGCGCCATGAACGTGTATTCGAGTGTGCCCTCCCAGCGTTCATAAGCGATCGACATCGCGATCTCGTTGTAAAGCCAGGAAAGGTAGTTCCACAACAACGCGCCGACCACGAGCGTCAGCGTGAGTTGATAATTACCCTGGGCCACACCGATCAAGGCCACTGTCGCTGATGTCACCACCGCGTAGAAGTTGAACACGACCACCCAACCGATATAACGGCGCGTGATGTGCCAGCCTCGGAAAATGAACGCCCATGTTTGTCGCAGAGTTGCTTCCATGATCACTTCTCCACCAATTCCATCTCTTCCTGTTCTTCATCGACTAGCTCTTCACCAGTTAACGAGATGAAAGCATCGTCAAGGTTTGAGGCGCCCGCGCGTCGCATCAACTGGGAAGCCGTGCCTTCAGCCACGAGCTTGCCCTTCGCGAGAAAACCGATGCGCACGCACAGTCGTTCTGCTTCCGCCATGTCGTGGGTCGTCAGCAAGATCGTGGTCCCTTCGCGAGACTGCAGGTTCTGGAGGAACGACTGCACGTCGCGGCGGCTCTTCGGATCGAGACCCGTTGTCGGCTCGTCCAGGAGCAGCACCGGCGGATTGATCATCAACGCTCGCGCGATACTGATTTTCTGTTGCATACCGCGGCTCATCTCCTCGAGGGGCGTCGAGAACTTTGCGTTCTCCATTCCCAACTGTTCGAGGATATCTATCGCGCGCCGTTCCGCCTCGCGGGCCTTCTGACCGTACAGAAGCGCTGTGTAGAGCAGGTTTTCGCGAGCCGAAAGTTTCTTGTAGAACGCTGCGTCGACGCTGACGCGCCCGATGATCTTGCGCACCTGTTCCTGCTGCTGCGGGAGCGTGAAGCCCATCAGGTTTACGTAACCGGTGTCAGCGATGAGCAGGGTCGAAAGAACTCGAATCAAGCTCGACTTGCCGGAGCCGTTCGGCCCGAGCAGGCCATACGTCTCCCCTCGACCGACGCTGAAAGACACATCGTCAATCGCCCAGAGCTCTGTTTTCTTCCGAAAACCACTGCGTTTACGGAAACTTTTACGAAGGTTGCGCACCTGAATAGCTAGTTCTTGCATGATCGACCTCGAAAGTGGAAAGCCCAAAACGGGTCCACTTGAAAACACACTTGTGTTGTAGTTGGGAAAAAAAGAGAGCGGCTAAGCGCCGAGACTCAAGCTCGGGTCAGCCGAATTTTGACGAGGAAGGAAAATTTCATCACCTTACATCCTTGTGCGGCACAGGATAACTCATCGCACCCATCCTGTAAATGCTGTCAGCGTCTTCCATGCGCGATTCTTGATCGCTTCAGGTAATTGGCGTAGTCGCAACATGAAGATCACGCCGAGCAGTGGACCCGGCGCGAGGATCATGAATGCGTAACGCCACGAATACGCACTGACTGCTTTCGGGATCAACTCGATCGAGATCGTAGTGAGTAAAAAACCAATGCACATCTGTATCGTTAGTGCGGTGCCGATGTACTGCGGATCGCCGAGCTCTGTCACGCACGAAGAAAACTGCGCCGAATCGGCGACAACTGTCGCGCCCCAAATTGCGGCGACGATCAAGAGTAAGACCGGGTTTCCGCCATAAAGCAGTCCAATTACCAAACAGCAGGTCCCACTGATCGCCATGGCCCACGACGTTACCAACGTCCGTCCAACTCGATCAGCGATAAAACCCGCGATCACACAACCAATCGCCCCCGCTCCGATTACTAAAAACGATCCGAGCTCCGCCAGCCTTGGATCGCCGCCCTGGATGGCGAGACTCGCGCGAATCATTACCGGCACCCAGATCCACATGCCGTAGAGTTCCCACATGTGACCGAAGTAACCGAAGCTTGCGAGTCTCACGCCGCGATTGCCGAAGACTCTAACAATCTGTGAGATGTCGAATTTCGCCGGAGGCAACGCGAATGGACCATCATCGACAAACATCAGCACGATCAGTCCACCGATTACGGCGAGTAGTGAGACGAAGAGCACGTTGGATCGCCAGTTCGCACTTCCTACTGCGTTTACCAGGTACGGCGTGGCTTTTCCCATCGTCAACGCGCCTACTAGAAACCCGAGCGCCATGCCGCGACGTTCGCGAAACCACGTCGCCATGATCTTCATGCCCGGCGGATAGACGCCGGCCAGGCAAATTCCGGTCAGGAACCGCAGGGCGATCGCCGATCCCGCGTCGTTGATGAACAAGGCGAAGATTGCGTTGATCGCAGCGCCGAGAAATGAGGAGACGGCGAAGAGGTGCCGGGTGCTGATGATGTCCGGGAGGTTAAGTGTCGCGCTGATCAGTGTGCCCGCAACAAACCCGAGCTGCACGGCGATCGCGAGCCAACTAACTTCTGAGGGAGATAGTTGCCACTCACGCGAGAGAGCGGGAACGACGGCGGAGCCACTGAACCAGAGCGCCATGCCCAGGAGCTCCGCGGTTGAGAGCAGCGCGAGGGCACGCCATCGTTGAGGATGCGGGGGAGAGAGAACCGAATCATTGGTCATATATCATTTGACATTTATCAATTATTATTTGAAGACCTTCGGTTGCTGGAGTCCTTTCGGAAGCCGGAGGTCTTAAATGACAAATGACAAATGTCAAATGATATATGACCAATGATTATGCCAGATCAAATAGCAGCACTTCAGCAGGCTCATCAGCGTTAATCTTCAAACTCGATTCACCAACCACCACAACTCCATCGCCTTGCTCAGCCTTATAACCATTAACCGTAATCGATCCGCGCGCGACCTGAATCCACGCGTAACGCTTCTGATCCATCACGCGCTCGACTTCCTGACCCGCATCAAGTATCGAAGCATACAAACCAACATCTTGATTCAAGTGCACCGAATCATCACGTCCATCACCTGACGCGATCAAACGCAACTGTCCGCGTCGCTCTTCTTCAGCGAAAGCCTTTTGCTCGTAACCGGGCGCGAGATTTCTCGGCGTTCGGCAAGATCCAGATTTGCAACAGGTGCACCGGCTCCGTGTCGGACGGATTCTTTTCACTGTGGCGCACACCAGTCCCAGCCGTCATGCGCTGCACATCGCCGGGACGAATGACAGACCCGTTCCCCATGCTGTCTTCGTGTTTCAGCG
Organism: uncultured Acidobacteriota bacterium; assembly: GCA_963728575.1. Classification (GTDB taxonomy): domain Bacteria; phylum Acidobacteriota; class Blastocatellia; order Pyrinomonadales; family Pyrinomonadaceae; genus PSRF01. Next base: position 291,691 of record CAVSKT010000008.1, on the reverse strand, counting down.
CGCCTTCGAGTATGTAGGTAATGATCTCCATGTCGCGGTGTCCGTGCGTTGGAAAGCCGCGACCCGGCGCCACAAAGTCTTCATTGATCACTCGCAAACTGCGAAAGCCCATGTAACGCGGATCGTAGTATTGATCAAACGAGAAGGTGTGATACGTGTTGAGCCAACCGTGATTGAAGTGCCCTCGCTCCTTAGATCTTCGGATAGTAATCATTGTCGTGCATCAGTCATTGGTCAATTATCATTTGACATTTATCAATTGTCATTTGAAGACCTTTGGCTTCCACAATGATCAGTAATTTTGTGGAGATAGCTGCCGAAGGTCTTCAAATGACAATTGATAAATGTCAAATGATAATTGACCAATGACTGCTTCCTCACACACCCAACCCTTCTTCATGCGCCACAAACACCGTGACCAACTCATTCAATCCTTCAGCATCCTGGTCGTCGAATCGCCCGAGCGTTGGACTATCGAGATCGAGCACGCCCAGAATTCGCTCACCGTCAAATAGCGGCACCACGATCTCCGAATTCGACGCAACGTCGCACGCGATATGACCCGGAAACTCGTGTACGTTCGGGACGATGATCGTTTCGCATTGCTGCGCCGCGACTCCGCAGACTCCCGTGCCCATCGGAATCCGCACGCAAGCGGGATTTCCCTGAAATGGACCAAGCACCAGCTCTTCTCCGCGCAGGAAGTAGAAGCCTGCCCAGTTCACATTCGGCAGTGAATTGAAAAGCAGCGCGCTGAAGTTTGCGGCGTTTGCGATCAAGTCGTGCTCGCCTTTGAGCAGGCTCAACAACTGCACGACGAGATTCGCATAAAGTGTCCGCTTCTCGTTATTTCCCGAAGTCGCCTTCGCAGCAACTCGTTTCTTCTTCGCAGCAGTTTGTTTTTTAAGGGGCTTCTTCTTTGCGGGTCGAGAACTCATTTTTTTCCAGTTCCTCCATTGCAGGCCGGATGCTAATCACCACAGATTTCGACGCTGGAGTATTGCTCTTCAGGGCCACACTGCGCACCGGCACTAAAACATTTGCTTCAGGAAAGTAAGTCGCGGCACAGCGTCGCGGAATGTCGTAAGGCACGATAACAAACCGGCGCGCGATTCGCTCCTCACCTTCGAAATGACTGACTAAGTCTACAACTTGTCGCGCCTGCAGTCCTCTGGCCGCCATGTCTTCCTCATTCAAAAACACAACCTGGCGCCCATTGCTGATCCCGCGATAACGATCGTTCAGGCTGTACACCGAAGTATTAAACTGATCGTGACTGCGAATTGTCATCATCAAAAACTGATCCGGCTCAAGATTGTGTTCCGGCAAATCGTGAACAGTGAACTGAGCTTTGCCACTCGCAGTCTTGAAAACTCGATCGCGCGCAGCGTTGGGAAGATAGAATCCACCGGGATTTCGCACGCGCGCGTTGTAATCGTCGAAACCTGGTATCACACGCTGAATCGCATCGCGAATCTTGTCGTAACTGCCGGCCAAATCTTCCCAATCGACTGTCGTGCGATGTTCAAGCGTTGCTCGCGCAAGACGCGCGACGATCTGAGGCTCGCTCAACAGTTCGGGCGATGCGGGCTCGAGTGAGCCACGCGATATCTGCACAACGCCCATCGAGTTTTCAGTCGTGACAAACTGCGGTCCACTCGACTGCTCGTCAACTTCCGTGCGCCCGAGACAGGGAAGAATCAAAGCACGGTCGCCCGTCATCACGTGTGAGCGATTCAGTTTTGTTGACACGTGCGCCGTCAACCGGCAGCGGCGCAAAGCCGCAGCAGTGAATTCGGTATCGGGAGTTGCGGAAAGAAAATTGCCGCCGAGCGCGAAAAATACTTTGGCATGGCCATCGTGCATTGCCTGAATCGCTTTGACGGTATCGAGCCCGTGATTTCGCGGCGGCTCGAATCCAAACTCTTCCCCGAGTTTGTCGAGGAACGCGGCAGTCGGTCGCTCCCAGATTCCGACAGTGCGATCGCCCTGCACGTTGCTGTGGCCTCGCACCGGACACAGGCCCGCGCCGGGTTTTCCAATCTGGCCACGCAGAAGCATCAGGTTCACGATCTCCTGAATGTTTGCGACTGCATTTCGGTGTTGCGTCAGGCCCATGGCCCAACAGAAGATCGTGCGTTCGGATTCGACAAAGATCCGCGCTGCTTCTTCAAGCTTCTCTTTCGAAACTCCGCTCTGTTCGACGATGTCACTCCACGACACCGTTTTTAACGCCGCCGCAAACTCGTCGAAGCCCGTCGTAAAACGCGAGATGAAATCCCGATCGAGAACCGCACCGGGCTGCTGCTCTTCACGCGCGAGCACGGCTTTCATCATTCCCTTGAGCAACGCCACATCGCCATTGATTCGTACTTGCAAAAACAGATCTGCCAGCTCAGTGCCGCGGCCGACTAACCCAAGAACGTGCTGCGGGTGCTTAAAGCGCGTCATGCCTACTTCCGGGAGGGGATTGATATGGACCAGCCGGCACCCCTTTTGCTTCGCACGCTCGAGCGCCGACAACATTCGCGGGTGATTAGTGCCGGGATTCTGACCGATGACGAAGATCGCCTGTGCCCTGTCGAAATCATCGAGCGTGACAGTTCCCTTCCCAACGCCAATCGTTTCACTCAGTGCCGAGCCACTCGACTCATGACACATGTTCGAACAATCGGGCAGATTGTTTGTGCCAAACTGGCGTACGAAGAGTTGATACAGGAAAGCAGCTTCGTTGCTGGTCCGACCGGAAGTGTAAAAAATCGCCTGGTCAGGATAGTTGAGTGAGTTGAGTTCAGCGGCGATTAGCTCGAAAGCATTTTCCCAACTCACGGGTTCGTAGTGAGTCGCGTCACGATGAAGAAGCATCGGGTGAGTGATGCGTCCCTGCGCGCCGAGCCATTGATCAGATTGTTGTAAAAGATCGGCGACGCTCCATTGTTTGAAGAATTCCGGCGTGACGCGTTTCGTCGTCGCTTCATCCGCGACATGCTTTGCGCCGTTCTCACAAAACTCGAAGTGGGAACGGTCGCGATCGGGTTCCGGCCACGCGCAGCCCGGACAATCAACTCCACCGGGCTGATTGATTTTCAACAACGTGCGCACACCACGAATGAGTCCCATCTCAGACGAGATCGATTTCACTGTGGCTTTTATCGCCGGGATGCCGCCGGCAGCCTTCGATTTCTTTCCATTCTCCGACATGCAATTCACAGATTACACGGATTTCACAGATTTCAAAATCCGTGTATCCTGTGTCAAAAGCCGTCCCGAGGAAAAACACATATGATCCATTCGCGTCCGCTTCGGTCGCTCTTTCTGTGCATTCTTTCCGTTGCAACCTTCGCAAATATCGTTAACGCACAAGTCAAACCTGGCCGCGATCCAAACCAACAGATCGATCAGGAATACACAAACAAAATTCGCGAGTACACAACCGCGCCGTACTTCAACTCTCCCTTGACCGACTATCTCCCAGCTTCGTCTAACGTGCCAACTCCGAAGGCAGTGCTCGGCGACGTCGCGGGCGCGCCCGGTAAGTTGCCTTACGCCGAAGACGTTTACAAGTACATGCGCATGCTCGAGCGTGCAAGTCCGCGAGTGAAAGTTTATTCGATCGGAACGACGGAAGAAGGTCGGGAGATGATCGCCGTCGCGATTGCTTCCGAGCAACTGATGTCGAAGCTCGAAGAGAATCGCGCGCGTCTCGCAAAACTCGCCGATCCGAGAACGATCAATTTCAACGAAGAAGAGGCCGATCGACTCGTCGCGGCTTCGGTCCCTGTTTATTACATCACGGGAGCAATTCACTCACCTGAAACAGGGTCGCCAACGGCATTGATGGAACTCGCTTACCGGCTCGTCGTCGATAACAGTCCGTATGTGAAAGCGATCCGCGACAACATGGTGACACTGATCACGCCGGTTGTTGAAGTTGACGGTCGCAATCGCATGGTCGACATTTACAACTGGCACCTCGCTCACCCGGATCAAAACTGGCCTTCGCTGGTCTACTGGGGCCACTACGTTGCACACGATAACAACCGCGACGCGATCGGACTTTCGTTGAAACTGACGCGCAATGTGCTTAACCAGTATCTCCACTGGAAACCGCAGGTGCTGCACGATTTGCACGAATCAGTTCCGTATCTTTACGACAACACGATCGGCGATGGTCCATACAACGCGTGGGTCGATCCGATACTGACTGACGAGTGGCAGATGATCGGGTGGCACAACGTTTCGGAGATGACGAAGTTTGGCATGCCCGGCGTGTTTGCGCATGGCAACTTCGATACGTGGTCGCCCGGTTACCTGATGTTCATCGCCGCGACACACAACGGCATCAGCCGTCTCTACGAAACATTCGGCAACGCCGGCGCTGACACGCTCGAGCGATCGTTGTCACCGAGTGAATACCAGCGCACGTGGTATCGACAGAATCCGCCGTTGCCAAAAGCGAAATGGTCCCAGCGCAACAACAACAACTACCAGCAGACAGCATTGCTGACGACGATGCACCACTTCAGCAACAACGGCAAACTGTTTCTGAAAAACTTCTACATCAAGAGCAAACGCTCGATCGAAAAGCCAAAGAATGAAGGTCCGGCAGCTTATGTGCTTCCGGCGGATGAAGTGCGACCGGGAAACCAGGCTGAGTTGCTTCGAACACTGCAGGCGCAGGGCGTCGAGATCAGCAAATCGACTGCGCCGTTCACGGTCGCAGTGAAAAAGAAGGCTGGTTCACCCGCGCGGCCCGGCCCGAGTCCTTCTCCTGGCGCATCGCCAACGCCCGCGCCGAAGACAGAAGATCGAACTTTTCCAACAGGCAGTTTTATCGTGCGCATGGACCAGCCATACAGCCGCATCGCAGATGCGCTGCTCGATTATCAATACTGGGCGCCGAATGATCCGCAAACCGACATCTACGACGACACTGCATGGACCATGGGCGAGCTCGCGAATGTCGAAGTGGTTCGTGTAACAGACGTGAAGGTGCTGCAAGCGCCGATGGAACGCATAAAAGTCGACGTTCGATCCGCTGGAGGCATTTCAAGCACCGGATCGGTTTACGTGATCAACCACAATGCCGACAACGCGCTCGTGACGCTGCGTTATCGTTTGAAAGACGTCGAGATGGAAGCCGCGGAAGAACCCTTCGAGGCCGCGGGGCGGAAGTTCAATCGCGGTTCGTTCATCATTCGCAAAGTCGAGACGGACGTTTTACGTCGAGCAGCAAGCGAACTCGGTATTCAGGTGCATGCAGTCGCTCATGCACCGTCAGTCAAAACGCATCCTGTGAGGGCCGCGCGCGTCGCGATGATGCACACGTGGCTGTCGACGCAGGATGAGGGCTGGTATCGCGTTGGGCTCGATCATTTGCAAGTGCCGTTTACTTACATCAGCACGCAGGACGTTTCGCGTGACGCGAATCTCAAGAGCAAGTACGACGTGATCCTGTTTGCCCCTGTCGGACGTGGCTCGCAGGCGATCATCAACGGTCTGCCGATGTATGGGAATGCACTGCCGTGGAAGAAGACTCAACTCACGCCGAATCTCGGCGGTATCGACGAGACGGACGACATGCGACCAGGGCTCGGTTGGAGTGGTTTGCAGAACCTGCAAAAGTTTGTGAGAGATGGCGGAGTGTTTATCACCGTCGACGACACGTCTGAGTTTGCGGTGAACTATGGCTTCACGCAAGGTGTGGCTGCGAACCGGTCGCAACGCCTGCGTGCTATCGGAGCCATACTTCGAACGAAGACAGTTGATTCGGCGAGTCCGATTGCTTATGGCTATGGCGACTCGCTCGCGATGTATTGTTTCAATGGGGCTGTTTATAACATCAACAACGGCGTCGGTGGGCGTGGTCCAAGAACGCAACAACGCGCGACGGGCCGCGGCACACCTGACGATCCGGACGTTCCGCAAGGACGTCCGCCGGCAGAAATTCCTGAGCCGCCGCCGAGAGTCGAGCCCTGGGAAGCTCCGCCGGTAATGGACGAGCAACGACGTAACGCCGTGGGCTTGATTCCGCCGAACCAGCGCCCGCGCGTGATCATGCGTTATGCCGACAGCCGCGATCTATTTGTTTCGGGATTGTTGGATGGAGGCGATGAGATCGCGCAGCGGCCCGCGATCATCGACGTGCCGCACGGCAATGGCCACGTACTGCTGTTTTCAACCAACCCGTTCTGGCGCGGGCAGACGAAGGGGAGCTACTTCCTCGTCTTCAACGCGATCCTGAATTGGGATCACTTGAACGCGGGCCGCAAACTCGCGGACAAGTGATCGGTAGCCACAAAAGGCACAAAAGTCACAAAAAGATCAGTCATTCTTTTTTGTGACTTTTGTGCCTTTTGTGGCTAATCTTTTTAAATGGTCTTTCGTGGCAGTAGGTGGGCGAGCTCTTCGAAGAGATCGTGGACGGCGCTGTACGAGGTTTTAAGATCGGCGTCGGTGCCGGATTTGGCATCGGCGCTGAATTTCACGAGCGCTGCGGCAAACGCGTCGAGCTGCTTCTTGAAGTGCTCGGTTTTCTCTGTAGGAATGCCCTTCGGTACACCTAACTTGACGATCGCGTCGCCACGCTTCGTGAGTTCTTTCGCCTGTGAACGAATCCGGGCGAAGTCGCCTTTCGGGAGCGCTTCGTGCTCGAGCGGGTGCAGCACGTCGTGAAAGGAGTCGTACTCTTTTACACCGAAGCCACCAAATACGATCAACAAGGCTGACAGCGCGAACGCGGCAGTGACGCGAAGATTCATCAGTTCAGTCTCCTAAGGTTTATTCACGGATTGCACAGATTACGCTAACGGTCCCAATCCTTCAAACCTTCGACGACCCGCAACACCTCGCTTCTTTTCTTCTCAAACACGGCGAACATGAAGATGATCGTCGCTCCAGTCACTATTCCTGCGACGTACCAGAGCCACGTCCAACCGAAATTCTCTGATGCGTAGCAAATCATTGTGCCAATCGACAACAACAGAAAGATCGCGCCGAGCATCAGCATTCCGCGAATGCGAAATACTATTCCCGCAAACACACCCGCAAGCGAGAATGCGCTAAGGATCAACGGCAGCCACGGCGAGTTCACAACGCCGTTGATGAAGATGTCTGCCGTTGACGAAACGTAGATCGTCACCAGCGCCAGGTATCTCACACCCGTCATCTGATCTTCACTGAGCCTGTCTTCGTTCAGATACGCGGCAATGAGCACCGACAATGCGGCCGGAATCAACCACAACTGCGGGTGTTGCAGAAACTGGAAACCCGCCGTGCGATCCCACATGTACCAGAGCCCGGCGTTGCCGGCGATCGCCGCCACCAGTCCAAACGCAAACGATCGCCGCAGTATCGACAACAGTCCATACAAACCACCGACGATAAAAAGCAGCAACGAGAAGTCGACTTCCGACGAAGCCAGCCAGAATCCGAGAACAGGCAGCAACGGCAGAAACGCGCCAGTGCGTTCGAGTGGATGGGCCAACACAAACAGCTGTCGCCGCCTCAGTGCCTCGCTCGCAATAACGCCGAAATATGAAACGACCATGATCACGAGTGGCCAGTAACGCGAGATGAAACCCGTGAACAACCAGGGCATGGTAAGCCGGATGTGCAGGAACAAAAGCGCGAGCATCACTTCGGCGACGTAGACGTATTTTCTGCGTCCACTTTCAGACGCGCTCAACGGATCGTGATTTGGCGAAACAGCGAAGAGCACGCATGTAACAACTGCGGCGGCAAGCGTCACGCCGATGGCGATAAGTGATGCTGGATGAATGAACACCGCGCCAAACTCGAGTTGGTAGAAGACCTCGGTCTGCAAACAGAACAAGAGCGCTACGAGGCCGGCGCCAAGCACCCACGGTACACAAGCTCGCGCTGAGCTGGTCCAATCAGGAAAACGAGTCTTTGCTTTACGGAGCAAGAGTGCATAGACGGCGGTTAATCCAAACGCTTCGACCATCAGTATTACACTGCGGTTCAGCCACGTGGCGTTCACGCCGGGAGTTAGCCACGACCATCCGAATAGCACGAGACCAAACGTCAATATTGCTATCGCTCCGTAACGCCAGTATCGATCGCCAGATCCTTTCGCGAAGCAGGCCAACGTCAAGAACTGTGCAGTGACTGCAATTGCAGCCGACGCACGCATTGTAAAGTCCATTAACTCCAGGTTTAGCGTATAAGCGAGGGTTGCGATCACCGCTAATGCAAGGAAAGTCACAGCCGAGAACCACACGAGTTCGGTCGACTCGGGATTCACGCGTTGCGGTATGTTGAACTGTTGGGTGAAAGCGATGAGCGCGGCACGCTTGCGCCACAAATATGCGCAGACGAGTGTGTAAGCCGCCAGCAGGATAGTGATGGCCCACGTCAAATCAGTTCTTCCGGTCACATTTCCGAACTGAAGCACCATTGAGCCCGCGATCAGGCCAAGTACATACAAGCCAAAGACGGCATACTTCGCGGAGCGGTCCCACAAACACGCAGTCATGAGGGCGACAACGGACAGAAATGCCGGCCCTGAAACCGTGATGGGATCCAGCGGCGACTGCCATGGAGCAACACCAAAACTCGAAAACACCAGTACTCCCAAAAGACCGAGAGAAAAAAGCGCGACGAAGTGGTGGAATGAAAAATCTGGGCCGGATGTGCTCTGACTTTGGCGCAAACGTCGCGAGCGTAGTTCCAACACCAGACAAACAATTCCCGCCAAAGAGGCTGTAATGATGTTGATCCTCCAGAAATCGGGTATGTAATAATTCCGCGGAGGGATGAAGAACCACCAGACCCACACCGCAAGAGTGAACAGAATTCCAGCCGCGTAAATGTAGCGGCGACGAAATGTCTTCCAGTTTAACGTCGCAGCAAGAACGGTTATCGCCAGCAATGGTCCAATAGACCACCACCGGCTCATTTCAGCATCGTCCAACGTCCGTAGACTTAGACCGGCGGCGAAACCACCCGCGATCACAGCGCATTGCCTTGCCTGCGCCTTCCAGTTCCTGCCGAGATCAAATGTGAGTGGTATCAGGTTTATGGGAACAGGCAGTTGTGCTGCTGTATCCGAATCCAACTCTGAAACGGCAAGCATCCACCACGCAGACAACGCAACACAGACGGTAAGTACGTGCGCTGCGAGCCAGCCGCTCGTACCCGAGACGTTAAAAGCGATGATGCAACAAACAGCCAGCAACAAGCTGAGCAGCGCATACGCTGGAAGCTTTATCATCCGGCTCGCGCCCAACCATCCGACGCCCGTCGCGATCGCGGCAAGTGTTAACCAACCCAGAAAACTTCCCGCGGCGACCGCGCCAACTCCTGCTTCACCAGGTGCGCGAAGCAGATCCGAGACGATCGTTACAAACAGAATTGTATTTAGAACTACCGCAAGGCCCAGTTGCAGCTTGAGCAGGAAGTTCGCAAATCGTAAGTCGCCACCTTTCAACACCGATTGCCATCGCCGCCGAGCACTTAGCCACGGCAACGCGTAAACCGCGAACGTCAACGCATTCAACTGCGCAAGACGGACCACCACGACTTCGTTTATGGGCGCGTTACCTGTCGCCACAGCCAGCATAAACGCGAGTGTCACGGTTAAGTTGAAGACGCCACCCGCGTAAAACGCGAACTCGGGCATTCGTTCACGCAGCGCATAGCCGATCATTACGAGCGCTGCGATTACGAGTGGCCCACCATACGATAAATCGTCGCCGAGAAATGAGCCACCCACCGTTGCACTTGGACTCATGATGGCGAGCAATGCAGGAGTTAAAGTTAAAACAATCACAGGCAGCACAGTTACAACTACCAAAACCTTTCGCGCACGACTGACGAATGCCTGTGGGTCTCCATCAAGCTTGGGCCATCCCAGCCGCGCAAGACGCTGCGAAATTTGATCTCGATACCAAAGCGCGCACGAACCTGCGAGAAAGAACGCGGCAGCGAGCCAGCGCCATGCTGTCGCGGTCGCTATCTGACTTTCGAATCGTCCCGCCAGCAGTGGAATACCTGCCGAGAGTGTCGCAACAGCACCAAGCAGATAAATTCCACGGCGACGCTCCCAAAAAGTTCCCGCCATCGCGAGCACGAGAAGACCAAGGACAATCCATGCGCCAGGTCCGAAAGCTTCGCGGTGAGGAAAGTCAGCCATGTTTATCCCTTCGAAGCCCGGCGCAAAGCCGCCGAGTTCATGGACGACACCCGAAAGGGCTCCGTAACCTGCGAGCAGCAGGAACGCGCCTACGATGAACCACAGGAGAAAACGATCGATCGAATAAGGCGTGTCGAGTAACTTCCAACCCGCGTGTTGCACACGTCTTACCAGCAATCGCACTGTTAGCAATGCAAGACACAGCAGCGCCAGGATAGTTCCCTGGATTTGGAGTGCGGCCGGATGAAGGAACGCGTGTGGCAAGTATTCGTACCACGCAAACTCCTGAAGCATTGCTTTGACAGTCAACACGAGTGCGGCGATGAGCGCGATTTGAAACGCGTTGAAGAGCAGACGCAGACGATTGAGCCACAGCAGCAACAGCAGTATTCCTGCGATCCAGAACACTCTCTGCGCTTGCATCCATGTGACTTCCCACGTGTTCGCCTGAAACAGGCTCACCACTCCGAACACGATCGAGATCAGCGCGCTGTAGTTGAATGGGTGCAACAGAACGGAGCGCGGTAGTGCCGGGTGATCCCTTGAAACTACTATGGCCAGCAGGGCGCAAATCGTCGCATGTGCGAACAGCGCTGTTTGCCACGGGAAAGAGAACGACAACGCTGGTCCACACGCATGGGCCAGGGCAAACAACAGCAGTGCGGAGCCGGCCCATGTGAATGGCGCGAGCTTCCGTCGACACGCGATCCAAAAGGCGCCGAACGAGTAGAGTCCAAGAACGATCCAGAGCGGGTGATAATCCAGGGATTCAACTGAGATGGTTAGTAACAGACTCACAATGGCGACGAGACATGCCGAAACGATGTACCAGGCGCTTTCGCGTTCTCGCTTTCGCCGCGACAGCCACTCTGAAGCGGCAATAAAAATCGCGGCGGCGCCCACAAGTGCCTGCCCGCTCGTCACAGACATCACAGTGTTGAATAACGACATGACGCGCAGATTTACCGCGGTGATGTTGCCGGCGAAGACGTGGAATGTGACGAGGTAAGCCAGTGCAAAACAGATCGCCGCGAGCACGTGAGCGACTGGTATTTCAAGCGCGACCGCGAGGATCGTGAAAATTGCGAAGTTGAGCAGCGCCGCTGGAACAATGCTCGATGGGTTGGGCCATGCCAGAATCATTCCCGCCAAAACGATCATCACACCGAGAATTCCGAGCGCCGTACCCACCGTTCTTGATGCGACGAGTTCTTTGTTAGTGATGCGTTTCCACAAGATCGTACCTGTGGCAACCATCGGCAGTCCCCAGAGGGTGACAATCGGCGCGAGGTACATCATCGACATGCTGAGCGGTCCTGACTTGTATAGCAGCAAGCCGAACGGCAGAAGCGCCGCAAAACTCATCGTGCCGAGGACTGTGAAGATCGTCGTGGTTTCTTTCTCGTCGATTTGTCGATCGTGCAGAACCAACCGCAGTGCGAGACCCACAGTAACGACGTAGCACATCACCGGAAACGCACCGAGAAACACGAGCAACGCCGGAGAAGCGTCGAGCGAAGCAAAGTGCCGGACGAGCAGTTGACCTACAGACGATCCGAGCACGCCCGCTGACAAGATGTGGGCGCATCCGGGTGTGATCACGCGGCCTGCAAAGTAGACGAGGCAAAGAAAGATTGCGGGCGCGGCTAACTCGCTTCCGATCACAAGCGCGCCGGAAGTGTTGCTCGATGAAACTGCCGCGATCGCGAGAAAGTTTAGTGGAACGAGTAGCGTGGCGATTGTCAGGATGCCTCTGCTTGTAGTTGGAAGCTTCCAACGGTGTTCGGTGTAAAGGCCGATGCCAAACAGGATCGCGGTGACAGTCGTGAAGATCAAAAACTTGAGCACCGGTATCTGAGAGATCTGTGCCCAGAGGCTCACGACGAGAGCGGTGGAACAACCGATGATGAGTAAACCACCGATGATCTCGCCCCAACGGATGTTGCTCTCTTCCATGAACGAGTTGAGTACTTCGGTGAAGGATCTGCGCGGTGGACGCGGCGGTGGCGGCGGGATCCGCTTTTCTACGATCGGCTTTACAGGATGAACAGGATTTAATGGATGAACAGGATTTTTAAAATAATCCTGTTTATCCTTTTCATCGTGCTTAATCCTGTAATCAGCGGCCACGGGTTTAGGATTGACGGGAGGACGTGGAGTGAAATCGGCACGCTCCGCCCGAATATGCTTCATCAACTGTTGAAACACTTCATCACTCAGTTTGCCGTCTCGATAGAACCGCGAGATTTGATGTTCAGTGACAGCGAGATCTTTTAGTTCCTGATCACTCACAACAACATCGTCCGCTCGAGCCGAACGCACAACCGCCTCGACCATCAACCAGATGCAATGGCCCACAACGGTGACGATTGTTAACACCACTAACAGGATAAAGAGGAGAAATAGTGCTTCCATGATGGTGTTCCTTGAACTATGGTTCGATGTTCACCCGTGGCTTGTTTATAATTGCCGCGCTCTCATTCTTCAGTCGGACAAATGAATCTATTTGACGCGATATTCACGCACGACCCCTCGTCGCCCGCGATCTATTTCGGCAGGCGCAAGCTGACGTATGGCGATTTGCGTGCGGAGACGTTGAGGATGGCCCAGATTATCCGTTCGCTCGGCGCAAGGCGCGGCGACCGGATCGCCCTCCTGCTGCATGATTCTCCGGAATTTGTTGAAGCCTTCATCGCCATATGCTCGATGGGGGCAATCGCCGTACCCATCAACATGGCTCTGCGGCCTGAGGAACAATGTTCAATCCTTCACAACTCCGGGGCCAATTTGCTGCTGATCGAGAACGACGCGTGCCATACCGCGCTGACACATGCGCCTGAAAAACTGCGGTCCCTCAAGAACGTGTTTTACGTCGATCGAAACGCTTTAGCGGCTGGCGTTCCTGAAAGTCCAAACCCGGAATTCCAGGACTCCCGCGCCGGATGATCCCGCGTTCATTCTTTACACCTCCGGCAGCACGGGCGAGCCGAAAGGCGCTGTCCACACGCAGGCCCATGTCTTTTACACGAACCAAACTTTCTGTCGCGAAGTTCTGAAACTAACACCTGACGATCGTCTCTTCTCATCCTCGCGGTTGCCGTTCGCTTACGGTCTCGGCAACAGTTTCTCGTTCCCCCTCTTGAACGGAGCGACAACGATTCTCACGGCGGAGAAGCCAACACCCGATATCGTCGAGAGGGTGTTCGTCGATCACAAGCCCACGATCTTTTTCGCTGTTCCCGTCGTGTACAACCTGTTGCTCGAACATCATCGAAGCAAGCAGAAGCTTGACTGTTCGAGCCTGCGCTTGTGCGTCTCCGCCGGTGAGGCGCTGCCAGCGCATCTTGGCGAAGAGTGGGAGAGAGAGTTTGGCGTGCAATTGCTCGATGGCATCGGTTCCACTGAGATGTTGCACATGTTCATGTCGAATCACCAGAACGATGTGCGCTACGGCAGCAGCGGTCGAACGATCGACGGTTACGAGGCGCGGCTATTGGATGAAAATGGCGATCCGGCTTCCGAAAATGCAGAAGGAAACTTGTGGATCAAAGGCGATAGCGCAGCCCTGGGCTACTGGGAAAATCCCGCAGCAACTGAACGAACTTTCGTCAACGGCTGGGTGCGCACGGGCGATCTGTACCGCCGCGACAGTGATGGTTATTGGTTTCACATGGGACGCAGTGACGACTGTTTCAAATCGAGCGGTCAATGGGTGTCGCCTGTTGAAGTTGAAGGTGTACTTTTGCGACACGCGGGAGTCGCGCGAGCGGCTGTCGTTGAAGATTTTGACTCCGATCAGCTTGCTTGCGCGTGTGCGTTTGTTGTGAAGCAGGATGTAGAATTTGACTCAGGTCAACTCGAGCAGGAATTGCGCGCGTTAGCTGCGGGATCGTTGCCGCGATTCAAACAACCGCGCAAGTATGTGTTCGTTGCCGAGTTGCCCTACACGGCGACCGGAAAGATTCAGCGATTCAAGCTTCGGCAGGATTTACGCGCCAGTAAAACTATGAAGAGTATCCAGGAAACGTACGCACCGAATCTCGCATGCTTTGGGTGTGGTCCCGCTAATCCGAAGGGCCTGCACGTTCGCAGTTTTGCCGACGGTGAAGAAGTCGTGGCGGAGTGGCAGGCGAGCAAGGAATACGAAGCGTTTGAAGGTATGTTGAGTGGCGGGATCATCGGCACATTGCTTGACTGTCATTGCAACTGGGCAGCTGCATGGCATTTGATGAAGAAAACGGGCGCTGATAAACCGCCATGCACTGTCACGGCCGAGTATGCGATCAAACTGCTGCGTCCAACTCCGACTGACGCGCCCATAAGACTCGTAGCGCGTGTGGTGGAATCAACTGATGTGCGCGCCGCGGTCGAAGGCGAGTTGATCGCCCACGACAAAGTTTGCGCAACGTGTACCGGCACATTCGTCGCCGTAAAACCCGGCCATCCGGCCTATCACCGATGGTAATGCCACAAAGAGCACAAAAGATTTCTAATGTCATTTTGTAATTTTGTGCCTTTTGTGACTAATAATGATGATGATTCATCGTCCTCGTAGACTTCGCAAAACTGACGCGATTCGCTCATTGATTCGCGAGACGCGACTCGCGCCCGAGAATTTCGTCTTGCCGCTGTTCGTCTGTCCCGGCACAGGCGTGCGACGCGAAATCGCGTCGATGCCTGGCGTCTTCAACCTCTCGATCGACGAAGTGACAAAAGAAGTCGCTGCCGCTTACGACAACGGCGTTCGCAGCATCATTCTCTTCGGTCTTCCCGAATCGAAAGACGAACTCGCGTCGGGCGCGTATGCCGAAGACGGAATCGTGCAGCGTGCGATCCGTTCGATTCGCCAGTCGTCTCCGGAAATGATCATCATGGCTGATACGTGTCTGTGTGAGTACACGTCGCACGGGCATTGTGGTGTTGTTCGTGGGCGCGAAGTTGTCAACGACGAATCGCTCGAACTGTTGGCGCTCACTGCCTTGAGTCAGGCCGCAGCGGGCGCGGACGTGGTCGCACCTTCCGCGATGATGGACGGGCAAGTCGGAGCGATTCGCGAGTTGCTCGACAACGAAGGATTTGAAAACACGGCGATCCTGGCGTATGCGGTGAAGTATGCCTCCGGTTTTTATGGTCCATTTCGAGAGGCCGCACAGAGTGCGCCTGAGTTTGGCGATCGTCGCGCTTATCAAATGGATCCGCCGAACGCGCGCGAGGCGATGCGGGAAGCTGAGCTCGATTACTCGGAAGGTGCTGACATCCTGATGGTGAAGCCGGCCACCGTTTATCTCGACGTGCTCAGAATGGTCCGTGATCGATTTGATGTTCCGATTGCCGCTTATCACGTGTCAGGCGAGTATGCGTTGATCAAAGCCGCGGCCCAGAAAGGCTGGATCGACGAAGAACGCGTGATGATGGAAACGCTCACGAGCATCAAGCGCGCGGGCGCCGACATTATTTTGACTTACTACGCGCGCGAAGCAATCCAGGCCCTCAATAAATGATTTATCTGCTCCTGATCTGCGTTTTATCGGCGTCATCCGCGTTATCACAAACCCGAGACTGTGGTTGCGAAGACAAGCCTCAGATCAACGTACTCGCCGTCGTGAATGGCGTAAAGATCACGAAGCAGGATCTGAGCATCGACACACGTACTCAGGTCAGCATCGCGCAAGACGAGGTTATTTCAGCGCGCAACGAGGCCCTCAACGTACTAATCAATGACAGCCTTCTTGAAGGCGAAGCAAAACGACGAGGTTTGACCGCCGCAAAGCTTCTCGAGCAGGAAGTGAAAGAAAAGATCGTTCAGCCAACGGAAGATGAAGCCAAAGCCGTCTACCAAAATAAGAAACTCACTGAAGACTTCAAGCACGTAAAGAACGCCATCATCACGGAGTTGAAAAACGAGCGCGAGGCGGTTCGCATCGCTCAGTTTGCAAGCTTGCTGCGAGTTGGAGCACAAGTTGAAGTTTCCGATCAGCCTGTCACTCCACCCGCAACAGAAGCTGATCTGGAACGTGTGTTCGCAACGGTCAACGGTAAGACCATCACCTCGCGCGATATCGAGCAGAGCTTGCTCCCGTTGATCTTCAAAGTGCAAAGACGCGTTTATGCTTTGCGCAAACAGGACGTCGATCTAAAAATCAACGATCTGCTTCTCGACCAGGAAGCACAGCGACTCGGAACTACTCCGCGCGCTCTTATCTATCAAAACGTGCGGACCCCGATTATCACTGACAGGGATGCGCGTGCGTATCACCAACAAAACAAAGTGAGTCTGCCGGGCGACTATGAGGATCAGAAAGACCGGATCATGCAGCTTCTGGCCGCGCAGGAGCTACAAAAGCAGGTTTTGATTTACGCGGAGAGGCTGCGAAGTGGTGCGGCGCTCCAGATATATCTGACTCCGCCGGAGCCTCTGACGCTTAGACAGCTCTGTTGCAACCCTGTAGACTAAGCCCGCTTCTAAGGTCACGCTGGAGAAAAACGCATGAAAATGCTTCCCGGCTTTCAGCGAAACCGATATAGAAAAGGCGTCTTTGCGGCGTCGACCCTGCTTTTGTTGCTCGCGACGCAGACGATTGCGCAGTCGGGCAGGCGTGCCGCCAAACCAACACCGCCTCCGACCCCAACCCCGCAAACAGATACCAAAGCGACTCCGAAGAGCATTGCCCGGGCACTAAAGAACCATGTATCGCTCGTGGTAGCCAAAGAGCCGTCGTCGAAGCATCTCTTTAGTGAAGACACCATCTTCAAACACTTCATCGATCACCTCGGCGGATTCAAAAACGTGACGACAACGTCGATCGGCGATGTGAAGCGTGACGCCGCAGTTAAGCGAGCTAAAACTGAGACTGAAGCGATCGTTGTTCTCGTACAGTTTGATGTGGATGAATTTCAGAGCGGCACGATCATTCTAAACTCACCGGATCTCGATATTAAGATTTTAGTTTTTGAACCAAAGACCGGGAAGAAGAAGTTTGAGGGTAAGGTGTACTACAAATCAACCGGTGGCCCAATGTTGAAGAGAGACAACTGGCCCACCGGAACCCCAATCCGGATCACAACCGAAGCCGTCGGCATCGAAGCCGCTGAACAAGTCCACGACTGGTTAATCGTGGAAGATATCCGTAAATAATCCGCGTCAATCCGCGTCTAAATTTCATCCAACGCTTTCCCTAATCTTTCGAGCCCAGCCTCAAGCACATCGGTTTCCGCCGTAATCCCAATCCTAAAATGACCCGGCATCTCAAAAAACCTCCCCGGCACGACTGACGTCTCATACTTCTCTCGCAACAACTGGCAGAGCCCATCCGAACTCTCCCGTCTGACACGCGGAAACATCACCGTACCAAACTCGGGTCTAATCACTTCGAGTTCCTCACGCGTATCAAGAAACTCATTCAACAGTCGACGATTGCGATCGAGCAACTGTTGCGCGCGTCCACCAATCTCCGCGAGTTGCTGCATGGCGACAACACTCAATCGCTCGCCCGCATGCACCGGTGTCGACGCAAACAGATCGTTCAACAGCCACATCCGCCGCGCGAGCTCAGGCTCGGCAAAGATCCAACCGCACCGCAGTCCGCTGAGTCCGAAGGCTTTCGTCAAACTGCTCGTGATCACAAACTCGTTGCCAAGGTGAAAATGCGTGCGTGGTGGTTCTTCAAAAAGAGTTTCCATGTAGACTTCATCAACCAGCACGCGCGTGCCCGCTCGTCGCGCAATCTCGCCGATCTGTTTCATCGTTGCCGTATCGATCAATACACCGCTCGGGTTATGGAGATTTGTTATGACGATCAGTCGCGTGTTGCGGGTGACGAGGGATTGGAGCTCTTCCAGCGAAACCTGGAAACCATTTTCGAACCTGCGTGAGAAGCGTTTCACTTGAGCGCCGAGATAACGAATCGCGGCGAGTAGTGGCTCGTACGCGGGCTGCTCGACCAAAACTTCGTCACCGGGCTTTATCAACGCCGCTGCCGCGAGATGATTGGCGAAAGTTGTGCCTGCGGCTGTTACTACTGACGCAGGATCGACGCGATACCTGTTCGCGATCGCCTGTATCAGTGGTTGATAACCATAACCGCCGTCAGTGATCTCGAGATCGTCGAGCGAGACGCGAAGTTCGCGCAGTTTCAGATTACCGACGCCACTCGTAGCCAGGTTAAACGTTGCGATCGAGCTCGTCTTGGCCCAGTTCATGTACGACGATGTCACAACCTCGCGAGCGGCAGTCATCGGTGGATCCTCCCTCGCCAAAACAAATAAGCCGGAACGCCTGCGATCATGATTGCGATTCCAATCAACGTGTTATCGGGATAGCGGTAGACGGTATTAATAACTACGAGCGCGCAAACGGCGATGAATATGATCGTTGTCACTGGGTGGCCAGGCACGCGCGTGATCTTGCCATCGCTGTTCGGTTGTCGTTTACGAAATACGAAGATACAGCATGCCGTCAGGCCAAAGAAAATCACATCGACTGAGACGACGTAGTTGAGAATTCGATCGTAAGTGCCAAGGAGGGCGATAACGATTGCGAACACCCCTTGAAGTGCGATCGCGACGATGGGTGCGCGTGTGCGCGGATGAACTGTGCCGACTTGTTTAAAGAACAGTCCGTCCTGGGCCATGGCGAAGTAAACCCGTGGCGCCGTAAGCATGCTTTGACTCAGGAATCCCGCAGTTGAGATTGCGATTCCAGCGGCGATAGCGCGCGCGCCAAAGTCTCCGAGTGCGCGTCGCATCACGTCAGAAGCGGTGGCTTTTGATGCCGCGAGACCGTCAGTGCCCAGCACACTTATGTAGACCACGTTTGCCGCGAGATAAAGTACAACGACTCCGGTAACGCCGAGAATCAACCCGCGCGGCAGGTTCTTGCGAGGCTCTGTTATCTCGCCGGCGACAAAGGTCGCCGTTTGCCAGCCACCATAAGCGAAGATGACCGGGACAAGCGCCGCACCAAACGCAGTCAGTAGATCACTCGATAGTGGACGGTCCAACAGTTCTGAAGTGACCGCTGTTTTTTCAGCGAACAGAAATCCACAGAACACGAGAGCCGCGATTGCGACGATCTTCAACACCATCAGAATGCTTTGGACCGTGCTTCCCGCGCGCACGCCGAGACAGTTGATTACTGTCAGGGCAGCAAGCACGATCGCCGCGAGGTATGGATACGCGATTGGTGTGTAAGTTAACTCGACGAAGTAGCGCGCGAACGTTACGGCGACGGCTGCCATGCCGCCCGTCTGAATCACGAGCAGCAACACCCATCCATAAACAAATGCGACGCCCGGATGAAACGCCTCTCGCAGGTATGCATATTGGCCGCCAACATCGGGTCTGAGGGCTGCAAGCTCAGCCCAGATAAACGCCGCCGCGAGTGCAAACAACCCGCCGAGAACCCACGCGCCGAGTATCAAAAACGGCGTATGAACCTGAAGCGCGACCACCGACGGGTTCATAAAAATCCCGGACCCGATAATGCCACCCATCACGATCATCGTGGCATCGAACAAACCGAGACGACGCGCCAGTTGGGGTTGATTACCTGTCCTCAGATTTGACATGTTTTTTGTGTGCCTTTTGTGCCTTTTGTGGCCCACTTCGGCTTGCGGATTTTGACACTCTACCGAACTTTTCGCTAACCTGTCGCATTTTGTTGAGGGAAATCGAATTTGGCTGCACGAGCTGAAGCTATTATCACTGCCGGGTTGAGACCTGACCTCTTCGCCGGGCGTGGTCTCTTGTCGAGCAGCAGAACCCTCGTCTTCACCGCGCTCGTCGTTTTGATCCTGGCCGGATTTGGCTTTCGCGTTACAAGTTTGAGCGTCGAAGGTTTGAGTGAAGACGAACTCAACAAACTCCATGCTGTCGCTGACTATCGCGCCAACGGCCTGACGGGCGCAAACGGCGAACACCCGATGCTGATGAAGTCGTTGCAGGCCGCGACCGTCATTCTCGCCGAAAAGTGGAACAATACTTCTTTCGTTGCTGCTCGGCCGGGCAACCGGATCGCGCCAGAGACTGCGTTGCGAATCCCCGGCGCGATCTTCGGCGCGCTGAGTGCGCTGCTGATTTTTCTGATCGCTGCCGAGCTGTTTGGACTCGAAGTCGCACTCATCAGCGCCGCGTTGTGGGCTTTCGATCCGATGGCTATTGGGTTCAATCGAGTTGCGAAAGAAGACTCGTTCCTGCTCTTCTTCTTTTTGTTAGCCAACGTCTTCTGGCTGCGCGGGCAACGTGTCGCGGAGAGCACCAATCGCAATCCGAATATTTACTACTGGGCCACTGCCGCTTCGTACGGCGCGATGGTGGCGTCGAAGTATCTGCCGCATCTTTTCGGGATCAGCATGTGTTACTACTGGATGTTTCAGCGGCTACCTGAAACTCGTTGGCGGCTCGGAAAGATACGCATCCTCAAAGTGTTTGCGATCATGTTCATCGTGTTCTTGATCCTGAGCCCGACCGTGCTGCTCCCCGAGACGTGGAAACAGATGGGTTTGTTTGCTGGTGGTAAACGCGTGGTCCATGACGGTTACGAATTCATGAACACGCTTTACACGCAGCGCTTTACTGACTGGTTAAGCGGGATACCGGTGTATTTTTATTTCGTCTTCACTGCGGTGAAGCTGCCGTTGTTGACGATTGTTGGGTTCGTCGTTGGGTTGCCGCTCTTGTTCAGGCGCAGGCTGGGTGATGGACGCTATTTCATTTTGTTCTGGTTGCTGTTGTGGGTGGTGCCGTTCTCTTTTCCCGGCGGAAAATTCACACGCTATTACACGACGGTGCTACCGGCAGTGCTGATCACGAGCGCTTTGGGAATTCAGTTCGCAGGGCGCTGGTTGGCGAGCTTCGATTGGGCCAGCAGCTTGAGACATTACGTGCCGGCGTGTCTCGCTGTGGTTGTGATTGCCGGATCAGTTATCAGTTCGGTCCAGGCAGCGCCACACTTCCGTCTGTTTACAAACTCGATTGGCGGCGGTAATGCATGGGCCGGTTACTACTTCCCGCATGACGAGTTTTACGACGCGAGCATGCGCGACGTGATGGCTGAGATTTCCGCTCGCGCTCGAACCGGAGCGCGCGTTGTAAGCGAGAGTCCTTCGGTAGCGCAGTATTACGCCGAACGACAAAACCGTCACGATTTGATCTTTGTCTCGCTTTCCGATCCGGAAGCCCTTCAACAACTCAGCACCGGCGACTTCGTCATCATCGCGCGCGGCCGTCGCTACTTCAGCAACGACGCCCTCACCTCCGCCCTCGACTCCCGCGCGACCCCGACCATGACTCTCAACCTCGGACCCGTTCAATCCGCGAAAATCTACCAACTAGATCAGACGTCGCTTTCAATCATCACTGAAGCCACAAAAAGCACACACTAACTATTGTGCTTTTTGGACCTCTTTGTGGCATAGTTTACTTCTGATGAAAGCGGAGAATCTCAAAGGAATTGTGCACTCTGACCCCGAGATCATGGGTGGCACTCCCGTTTTTGTCGGCACTCGCGTACCCTTACAAAATCTCATTGACTGTTTGGAAGGTGGCGAATCTCTAGAAGATTTTCTCACCGCCTATCCCACGGTAAAACGCGAGCAGGCAATTGCAGTGATCGAAGCCGGCAAGTTAAAGATGCTGGAATCCGTTTGACCTCACATGCGAATTTTAATTGACGAATGCCTTGACTGGCGCCTTTGTCGCGCCTTAGCTGGACACCATTGTGTGTCGGTCCTCGAATGGGCTGGGGAGGACTTAGCAATGGGATGCTGCTGCAAAAAGCACAAGCTGAGTTCGACGTTTTTTTAACGGCCGACACCAATCTCAGATTTCAACAGAATCTCACGACGTTCAATATCGGCGTCATTGTGCTGGAAGCCCACAGTACGCGGCTTATTGATACAGTTAAGTTGATGCCAAAGGTATTGACGATACTGCCAATCGTTCGACTTGGTGAGGTCCTTCGAGTAAGTGACAACTAATTGTTTTTGCTCTTTTTGGGCTTACGATTAGTGGCGGAGTTCGACTTCGATGGGTTTGGCGTCCTTGGAGTCGTAGCCTTCGGGCCAGTTGGAGATGTTGACGCCGTAGAGCCAGTCGGAGTCGGGGGTGACGGCGAAACGAATTGTTAGAGGGAGGCCACGCATCGCGCGCAGGCGCAGAAGTTTTCCCGTGAGGCGCCACTCCTGAACGAGCGCTTGTCCTTTCGGTTCGATTGAAACCAGTCGTGATCCGCCATTCCATCCTTCAACAAAAACGGTGACACTCGTTTTGACAAAACCCGGTGGCGCATCGATAGGCAGCACCGGTTGAATGTGTGCGCGCACGATGATCTCGCTGACCTGACGACGATCTGCTCTCTCAGGCACAACATACTCGACATACCCGGATCCAAAACCCCAGATATACCCCGGCCCACCGCCAATCTTTTCAAAGCGCTGCGCAGCGGCCATCTGCGGTTTGAACTGGTAAAGAATCGACTTGTCGTCCCTGACGATCATCTCCGGCAGCGTCGCTGCATCACCCACGGCACGGGTCCATGCGAACTGCCGCGGTATCAGATGATCCTCACTGTCCTGCAACCGCGCCGGCATTTCTACATTTTGAACTGCCGCAAACATCTGCGACGCGCGTGTGATCTCATTCAACAACTCTTTGTCACGCGGCGTCGAGTACGTAACACCATAACCTCTGCGCGCATCAGGCGTGAGGATCCAAAACATCGCACCCGCCGCTCCCGCGCGTGCGTTGCCGTCAAAAAACGCCTTGTACCATTCGACTTGTGAAGCGCCGTTATGACCTTCGACTCCCATGCCAAACTCACCCAGCACCAATGGCTTTCTTAAAACGTACGCAGCGGCCGCGCGGTTATCGATAAACTCCTTCAATGCCGCCGGCGAATTCACAAAGCTGTCGTGGTCGTCGCGCGGGTAATTGTGTACGTCGGCGTAGTCGATTGTCGGAATCGCATGATCCTCCAGCCACTCGCGCCGTTCAGACGACGAGCGATAACCCCACGCGCCCGGCGCAACGAGGTGATTTGGATCCAGCGACTTAATGTAAGCACTCATCTCAGCAAACCACGCGCGTCTCTCTTTCCAGCGACCAGTGATCACCTGCGCTTCGTTCATCAACTCCCAACCGAAGATCGTCGGATCGTCTCGATAGAGCACACCAGTGATCGTATTTCGCCGCGTCACGAGTTTGTCTACATGTTCGCGATAGAGTCGCCGGGTTTCGGGGTTTGAGTAAAAGAGGATCGCTTTCTCGTTGTTGATACCGAATTTGAAACTGTCGTCAGCGGCGTCGTTGATTCCCGCCCAGCGCAAATACTGCGTCACGCCGCCTGTATCGCGCCACCAGTTTGTCAAACACAACTGCACATAGATCTTGTTCTTCGCAGCTTCTGCAATGACTTTGTCGAGATGCACGAAAGCATCTTCGTTCCACTGTCCAGGCGCCAATCGAAACGAGTGGTGGCGCGGCCAGTCTGCAAGGTCGGTCATCGGCTTGACGTCGTTCGGACCGCCCTCGCCGAATGCCCAAACGCGCACGACCTTAATTCCCAATTGCGCCGCCTGGCGCATCGTTTCAGGCATGCGTTCGCGATCTTCGTCGCGGTACATCATCGCCACGTTGGCGCCGACGAATCGAAACGGCTTTGCCCCGACAAAGAATCGTCCGCCTCGTTGCCGGACAAACTGCTCCTTCGTTCCGTTACTCGCAACGTTTGGTGATGCAACTAAAAATAGAGCCGCCGCGCTTACGACAAGGACAAGCGCGGCGAGCAGAAACAGTTTCTTCTTCATCGAGCGTTTTCTATCTGTCACTCGTCATTCTAACAAACCCCATGATTGCGCACACTGCGCCAAGCACGACGAACAAGTTGAAAAACGCTCCGACTTGCAGCGCCATCGAGAGATCGGCGGCACCATCCTGGTTCATTCCGAGCAGGACAAACACGCCAAAGAGCAGGAAGTGAAGATGATAAATGATCAGGCAAACAGCGGCGTAAGAGAACCAGCGCGCCGACGGCCCGAACGCGGGCGAACGCGCAAAACCAAGGACAGCAGCAATCAACCAACCAACTCCTCCCGCAATTAACAACGCCACCACCACGAGCAGGAAGTAGGTTGGACGCGTAGCGCGAAGCTGCGGCTGAAGAAGCGTCAAGACGAGTGGGAACATTTCTCTCGGATCTCTCCTTCGTCAAACATGATCAAAAAACAAGCGCCGTTTGCGCACGTGAGCCGCTTTGGTTTGTGCACAAACGGCGTCCAAAATGGGGTCGGATCTGTGTCTAGTCTTCAGGCGCAATTCGGTACAGCGGGGATTTGTGGGCGACCCGCTATGAAAACAGAGCGGCGCCTATTGCGTAATGTGTATCTCTTCCTCTTTGTTAACGTGGCCCAAAAAGTAAATCAGACCACAGATAAACGCGATTGCAGCGAGGCCGAGCGCGATCCATCCTGAAGTGTGGCCGCCCGCGGGGTTGGGGTCGGTCACAAACTTGTAGAAATACCAGATCGCACCAATGGCCGCTGCCACGCCCACCAGAATCGCGAGAATATCTTTCAGGCTTTTCATTTCTGAACCTCCGGCCAGGTTAAGTTAAATAATGAAGGCAAAGGAAAAAGCCGAGTTTTTGCGCTAATAATGGCCGCAATGTTAACGCCGGGGATGAGGGAATGCAAGCGTTGTGTTATTTACGCCGAAGGTGTTGTGTTTTTTTACGCCGAAGGCGTTGTGTTTTTTTACGCCGAAGGCGTTGGCTAATTGCAGCCTGGGGTTGGAGCGGAGCGACAACCCCAGGGATGATGATTTCTCAACGCTTGGAACCCTGAAAAGGGTTAATACCGGACCTGCCTAACGCTTTCAGCGTTCAAGCATCTTTGTTTGCCGACCCAGGGTTGTTCGCTGCGCTTCCAACCCTGGGCTGGAATTAGCCAACGCCTTCGGCGTATTAGCGCGGTTTAGCGTTAGCGCGGTTTTAGGATGAGACGTTTGTCGCCGGCGCGGCGGGTGACTTGTTCGCGATCGAAGTATTCGAGTAAGGGAATGGCGTATTTACGGGAGACGCCGGCGAGATCTTTGAAGGTGGCGACGTCGATCAGTCGCTCGGGCTCATGCTGCGCGGCGTATTCGCGGAGTTTTGTTTTCAAGTCTTCAAGCACTTGGGTGTGCATGAACATCTCGCCCTGAATGCGCACGAGCGTTCGTGCGTCGATCAGTAGCTGCATAAGCTTTCGGGCCTGGGCACGATTGGCTGCCGGCACTTCCGCGCGGGTCATTACTTCGTCAATTGATGGCGCTTCAACTCCCGCCACGAGATAAAGCTGTTCGATTAGCTTCTTGAGTTGTGCATCCTGCTCGGAGAGTCCAACACTGTGCCGGCTCAAACGCACAATGTCTTTCTCAGAAACAACTTTCTCTTCCGATTCGAGTGTTGCGATCACACCTGCGAACAACTCCGGTAACGAATGCGCGAAGATCTTTTCGCGAAGAGTCTCACGCAACATTCCACGCGCTAACGGTTCGCGTTTGTGATACCGCTCGAGTTCACTCAAAACGTCCTGACTGAGCCGATCGAGGCTTTCGCGCGCAAGGTACACACCGCCAGCGTCGATCACTGATCCGTGCGCCTGAACCTCCGCGGCCGTTTTAGTCAAAACCTCATTAGTCCAACCAGTCGACGCAGCAAGATCCGCCAATCTCAAACCTCGATTGCTCGAAGTTTTCACGAACCCGGCAAACTTTTCCGCTCGCTCATCACTCATCAACGAACGAAGGAGCTGAAGCGTGGTTTCCATCTCTCGACCACGATGTTTCGTCGCGAAGGGATCGACGATTACTCCTCCCGCGATCGTCTCAGCGGGCGAGTAACTGCGTAGAATAAAACGATCGCCATGCAACGCGATGACCGGCGACTCGAGTCGCAACTGCGCGAAGCCTTCCTTCCCCGGTGCAATCTCACCCGCACCCTCCAACACTCTCACTCGACCCAACACCTCCGCGGCGCCGATGTGAAAACGCACGCGCGAACGCGAACGCATTGCACGCGAAGCGCCCGGCAACACGTCGATCCAAACATCGACAACCTGAGTCGGTCGTAGACGGTCAGGCGGGGCGAGCTCCATTCCGCGTTCGATCTGCGCAGTCTCGATACCAGCCAGGTTCACAGCAGTTCGCTGTCCCGCATGTGCTTCGTGTACCGGCTTGCTGTGTACTTGCAGCCCACGCACTCGCACATTCACTTTTAACGGCAACAATTCGAGCTCGTCGCCTTCCGTGATCCTTCCCGAGATGAGTGTGCCGGTAGCAACTGATCCGAAACCTTTCATCGAAAACGCGCGGTCGATCGGCAAGCGCATTGTGAAGTCGAGAGAGCGTGGAGGAACTCGCTTTCCCAGCTCGACCAGTCGCGACTTCAATTCATCGAGTCCGGCGCGTGTACGCGAGCTCACGGCCACAACGGGAGCGTTTTCTAAAAACGAACCAGCAACAAGTTCTCGTGCCTCGTCCTCGACAAGCACGAGCATCTCTTCGTCGACGAGATCTTTCTTCGTGATCACGACAAGGCCGTTGCGCACACCCAGCAAGCGACAGATATCGAAGTGCTCGCGTGTTTGCGGCATCACACCTTCGTCGGCGGCGATCACGAGCGCGAGCAGATCGATGCCGTGTGCGCC
This sequence comes from uncultured Acidobacteriota bacterium, assembly GCA_963728575.1. Taxonomy (GTDB): domain Bacteria; phylum Acidobacteriota; class Blastocatellia; order Pyrinomonadales; family Pyrinomonadaceae; genus PSRF01. The sequence continues at coordinate 264,853 of CAVSKT010000008.1, read as the reverse complement.
CGCCAGCATGTTCTTGACGAAGCGTTCGTGTCCGGGAACGTCGACGAAACCAAGACGAAGATCATCGAGTTCGAGATCGGCAAAGCCGAGGTCGATCGTGATACCGCGTCGCTTTTCTTCAGGAAGACGATCGGGATCGATGCCGGTTAAAGCGCGCACGAGGGCGCTCTTTCCGTGATCGATGTGTCCTGCTGTGCCAACAATTAGAGAGGACATTTCAGCCACAGATTACACAGATTGTTTCGCGATCACTTGCTCGTAGAACTCGATATATTGAGGGATCACGACGTCAGTGCGATAGCGACTGATCGCGGAGTCGCGCGCGCGCGCGCCCATCTCGAGACGTAATTTCTTGTCGGTAAGTAAACGCGCGGCGTCCGCAGCCATCTTGTCGAGGTCACCAACGGTGCTCAGATATCCCGTCTCACCATCAGTCACGACTTCGGGCAAACCTCCAACCCGCGACGCGATCACCGGCACCTCGCACGCCATCGCCTCGAGCGCCGCGAGTCCAAACGATTCCTGATCGGACGGCAACAGCAAAACGTCCGAAGCGGAAAGATAATCCACGATTCGCGGCTGCTTTCCTACAAAGGAGCACTGCTCGAAAATACCCAGACAGCGGGCGCGATGCTCTGCGTTTGTTCGTTCGCTGCCATCGCCGACCATTGCCAGCCGTGCCTTCACGCCTTTCTTCAACACGCGATTGAAGATCTCGACGCAATCAACCGGTCTCTTCACCGGCCGGAAGTTTGAGACGTGGACCAGCACAGGTTCATCATTCGGCGAGAGCGACTCGCGCAGACTTTTTACTTCCAATCGTTTGTAGTCGTACTGGCAAACGAAGTTTGGGATCACGCGGATGTCGTCGAAGTGAAAAATCTCATGTGTAGCGTCTTTCAAGTAGTTGGAGATCGCTGTGACGCCATCCGATTGAACAATGCCATAGCGAGTAATCGGCAAATAAGATCTATCTGCGCCAACGAGTGTGATGTCGGTGCCGTGCAGTGTAGTAACAACCGGCAAGCGTCGCCGTGGCTTGAGCGACTCGCGCGCCAGGATCGCGCTGATCGAATGTGGAATGGCGTAATGAACGTGCAGCAGGTCGAGATTATGCTCCTCTGCAACTGTTGACATCTTGGTTGCGAGAGCGAGTGTGTAAGGCTGATGCTCAAACAACGGATACGACATCATCTCCACTTCGTGGAAACGCACGCGCTCGTTGAGCTCAGTCAAACGTGTCGGAAGTGCGGAGGCGATGAAGTGAACAGTGTGCCCGCGTGCAGCGAGTTCCTTGCCGAGTTCGGATCCAACGATACCGCTGCCGCCGTAAGTAGGATAAACCGTGATGCCGATGTTCATTTATGAGGACATTACAACGACGGGGGACAACTGACAACGCCGCGCGCGGGGGCCACAAAAAAGTGGAGGCAGGCGACCCTCGCTATCGCCTGCCTCTATCTCAACTTGACTCACCTTCTGAGAGGGGGGGCAAGTGAGGGCGGGAGTATATTCCTCGTTTCGATTTTTAGCAATGATTCCTGCAACGCGTTCGCGCCTTTTCTATAAGAAAGATTTAGCTGTCGGATAACAGATTCATTTGGCAGTCGTCGCAGACTGCGAGTACGCGTCAAAAAGGCTATAATGTGAGCGCTAACGATGTGAAGTTAAGGAAGTGATTGATGCCGAAGATTAGTGATATCGAAGAGACGCCAAACCCGAATGCGGTGAAATTTATTCTGCGCGAACCCGTCAGCAATGGCGTCGCCCGGCAGTATGGTTCAGCAGAGCTCGCGGAGAATGATCCGTTGGCGAAGTCGCTGTTTGACGTGGGACATGTGGTTTCTGTTTTTTACATGGATCGCATGATCACTGTTGAGAAAGATGACGAAGGCGACTGGGACGACCTCCTGCCGGCGCTCGCGGTTCCGATTCGTGCGTCAGAGGCAGTGAACTCTGCAGCAGCCGCTGCGGCTGCGGTTGGTGGTCCAATCGCGGCAGTAACCAGTGACGATCCACGATTATTGAGAATCAACGAGATTTTGGATGAAAAGGTCCGGCCGGCACTGATGGGTGATGGCGGGTATCTCGAAGTTCTCGGATTGCAGGAACATACGTTAAGTATTCGCTACCAGGGTGCGTGTGGCAGTTGCCCGAGCTCGCTCACAGGGACGCTGATGGCGATCGAGAGTATGTTGAAGCAGGAAGTCGATCCGGAACTCGAAGTCATTGCGGTTTAGCGGGAATCATTGGTCAATTATCATTGAACATTGGCAATTATCATTTGAAGACCTGCGGCTTCCGAAACAAAATAACAATTGATAAATGTCAAATGATAATTGACCAATGATTAGATCTTTTTTTCTGGAACCAAAATAGAACTCACACGTGTAACCTCTGCTTTCCTGCGTTGCCGCTCAACAGGAGTGTGCCCATGTCTTTCCCCGTACGCGTGATCGCGTTTACGTTAATTCTCTGTCTGAATCTTTCCGCTCAAACCAAAAAACCCAAAACAAATACCGAAGAAGCTGACGCCGAAGCCGCGCAACAACGCACGATCGCGATCTCGCTGGTCACGACTCTCGCTGAAGATGCGCGCAGCTTCAAGGACCAGACGCGCCGCGCGCGTGTTCAGGCGCGGGCGGCCGACGTCCTTTGGGATATCGATCCCGATCGCGCTCGAGATCTTTTCCGCCGCGCGTGGGAAGCTGCGGAGATAGTCGATACCGAAGCGGCGCGTAAGCGCGCAGAAGAAATGAAAAGACTCGAGACTGCGGGCGAGCCGGTCGTGGTTCGTGGCGGGCCGAGCTTGCGCAACGAAGTTTTGCGTCTCGTAGCGAAACGCGATCGCAAACTCGGCGAGGAGTTTCTCAAAGCTCTTGATGAAGCAGCAGAGAAAGCAAGAACTGAAGCTGCCGCGGATCAACGACGAAATTCCGGTTTTCAAGGCGGGTCGCAGCGACTGCAACTCGCGCGCAGGCTGGTCGAGGACGGTGAAGTTGAACGAGCACTCGAGTTTGCCAGACCGGCGCTCGAATCGGTCAACGTCGATTCGATCTTCTTCCTCTCTGCGCTGCGTGAGAAAAATGCACCGCTCGCCGATGCTGCATACACGACTTTGCTCGCGCGAGCAGCGCGCGATCCAAACTCTGACGCGAATACAGTCTCAGGTTTGTCGTCGTATCTCTTCACTCCATTTCTCTACATCACGTTTGAACGCGACGGTGGCGCTAACCAAAACCAGCAGCGTGGTCCAACTCCTCCGCCCGCCGTCGACGACGTATTGCGAAACAACTTTCTGAAAGTCGCATTCCAGATCCTGATGCAACCGCTGCCGGCGCCCGATCAGGATCGCACGTCATCCGGTTCAACCGGAAAATACCTGCTCATTAAGCGAGTTCTGCCGCTCTTCGAACAGTACGCCGCTGATCTCGCGCCGGGTTTGCGCACGCAGATGACCGCGCTCGCATCGGCTGTGCCCGCGACGTTTCAGGAGGGCGAGAATCGCGCTGTTAGTCGTGGAATCCAGCCCGAATCAGAGGAAGGCGATCCCTACCAACGAATGCAGGAGCGACTGAACCGCGCAACCCGCGCCGACGAACGCGATGCGATTTACGCCGATTACGCAGTGGCGCTACTCGCCGATGGTGATCCACGCGGGCGTGATCTGGTAGATAAGATCGAAAACTCGGAGCTGCGAAAGAGTGTCAAAGCCTACACTGACTTTGAACTCACCGATCAAGCGATTCAGAAGAAAGACATTGCCGAGATCCTTCAATTCGTGAAGAACGGTGATCTGACGAGTATTCAGAAGGTGTGGGCGTTGTCAGCCGCCGCGAAACTGGTAGTTGTAACGGAACGTTCGCGCGCGATCGACATACTCGAGCAAGCCGCGGCCGAAGCGCGTCGAATTAGTGGCAGCGATCCCGATCGCGCGCGTGCACTCACCGCTATTGCGGTTGGTTTTGCCGAGCTCGATCGTGTTCGTTCGTGGGAGCTTCTTGCGGAAGTCATAAAAGCCGCGAACGGCGCTGAAAGTTTTACGGGTGAAGACAGCCGGATCTCTTCGCGCCTGCAAACGAAAATGATGGTGGTGATGAACGCTGCCAGCGCTCCGGATTTTGACTTGCTGGCTCTTTTCAGGCATCTTGCACAAGCCGATCTTCTGCGAGCAGTTCAGCTCGCAAAAACATTCACCGGAGAAGCTCCTCGAGCCGTGGCAACACTCGCGATTGCACGTTCAGTGCTGAGAAGCGAAAGGATCCAGCCGCCGGGGGAACGAACTGATGCAACTTACAAAACTGATCGCCACTTCCTTACTCGCATTCATGAGTTTTGGCGTCGCTCAGGCGCAGACCGCGGATTCGAAAGAACCTGCAAAAACCGTCGCACCCAAACCGGCGAAGTCTACCGATCCCGCTGCCGCTGAACTGAAGCAACGCCAGGCCCGTGCGCGGTCGTTGTTGATCGCGCTTTCCAGCGACGCGCGCAACTTCCAGGATCAAACGCTCCGGGCAAGATCGCTGGCGCGAATTGCGGATGCGCTGTGGGCGGTCGACAGCGAACAGGGTCTACTGCTATTTCGCAAAGCATGGGACGCTGCTGAAGTTGCGGATCAGGAAAGCGACAGGAAACTTCAGGAAGAGATCGCGCAGGTAAAGGCTCGGACAGGCGGTGGTTACGCGATCAATCTACCACCGAATATTCGTCGTGAGGTCTTACGACTCGCGGCCCGGCGCGATCGAGTTCTCGGCGAAGAGTTTCTCGAGAAGTTGAAGGCACAAAAGACCGAAACCTCGCCAAATCCCGCCGGAAACTTGAACCGTCTCTCTGACGCGCTCAGTCAACGTTTGTCAGTTGCACTTGAATTACTCGAGGCGGGCGCACCGGAACGAGCTTTGGAACTGGCCGATCCGGCATTGACGACCGTCAGCCGCGACACTCTCAACTTCCTTTGCTATTTGCGTGAGAAACAACCCGCCGTCGCCGATAGTCGTTACAGCGCAATGCTCGCTGCCGCCGCGAACAATCCACAGTCCGACTCGAATACAGTTTCTCTGCTGTCGTCCTACATCTTTACGCCACATCTGTACGTGACTTTCACAGGTGGTGGCGTCTCCACGTCGCAGAGCCGTTCGGAGATCAAGCCCGCTGATGTCGCCCCCGAATTGCGCGCGGCGTTTCTTCAGGCGGGTGCTTCAATTCTGCTTCGACCGTTGCCGCAACCGGGACCACAGGACCAGGGCACTTCAGGGCCGGACGCGAAGTATCTGGTTATAAAAAGACTAATGCCATTCTTCGAGCAGTTTGCCGCGCCCGAGATGACTGAATCACTCCGAGGTCATTTGAACGCTCTGAACTCCTTCGTTAGCGACAATACAAGAAAGCGCGATGAGGAGTGGATTAACAAAGGAATAAAGCCTGACAAACCCGAGGTAGAACGTGAGCAAGCGCTGCTCGATCGACTCGAGCGCGCGAAGACGTCCGCTGACCGCGATGCTATCTATATCCAGTTAGCATTCATGACCTCTAACAAAGCCGATATGCGAGCGCGCGAATTTGCGAGCAAAGTGGAAGACCCTGAACTCCGAAAACGGGCAGCGGCGTACTTCGATGCAGCGCTCGCGTTGAGTTCAGTGGAAAAGAAACTCACGGATCAGGCTTTGGAGTTGGTCCATAAAGGCGAACTCACGCCACTTATGAAGACTTATGTGCTAACGGAGTCCGCCAAGATCATCGCCAAAACGGATCGGACGAAGGCGCTCGAATTAGTCGATCAAGCTGCGACGGAAGCACGCCGGATCGATGTGTCGGATCCTGCGCTGCCCCGAGCGTTGCTTGGGGTTGCGAATGCGTTCAAAGTGATCGACATGAAACGTGTTTGGGATGCGACGTTTGATGCGGTCAAGGCGGCAAACTCGGCGGAAGGATTTACCGGAGAAGACGGCGAGTTAAACTTGACCTTTTCGAGCAAGGGTTCGTCGTCTGCTCGCACCAACGATGTCACGGACTTTGACGTTGAAGGGATCTTCAAGGAGCTTGCGACTCAGGACTACGAGCGCGCGGTTGAGCTTGCGCGAGGGTTTCAGGGTGAGGGGCCACGAGCAGTTGCGACGATCGCGATAGCACGCGCAGTGCTGGAGCCGAAAAAGACGACCGCTTCGAGACGATAATAAAATCATTGGTCATATATCATTTGGCATTTATCATTTGCGTCATTTCAGACCTCCGGCTTCCGAGAAAAATGATTAAATGGTAAATGTCAAATGATATATGACCAATGATTTTGTTCCGTCAGGAGTAGATGTTCATCGGGCGCGTGAGCAGCGCCAGCGGATCGTCTACATTCAGCGCTTCACGAACATAAAACGGCTCGCCTGCCGCCACGCCGATCAACGATCCGAAATACCGCATTCGCAATTCTATCTCCTGAAGAAACCCACGCTGGCTGATTCTTGTCGCCGGCTCCTGCGATTCCGCACTGTAAAACTGTGAACCATAGGCCCTGATCGCGTTCATCTTGTCGTCGATAAAATCCGACACATCAACCACAAACGACGGCACAATGCGTCGCGAAAAAAGCGAATGCATGATCGCAGGCATGGGCACCGCCGGAAGCCCGGACTCCTCATCGTAACGCCCCATCGTAGCCAGTCGCGCCGCTTGCCGAACGATGATCGACGTGTTCGCGTGATCCGGATGCGGATCGTCCTCGTGAGTGGTTAAGAGCACCTTGGGTTTGTGCGTTCGCAGCACTCTCACAAACGCGATGCGAGCAGTTTCATTGGGCGAGACGTGCCCGTCCGGTTGATCGAGATTCACGCGCACGTCGAGCTTCATGATGCGTGCAGCGTCGAGCGCTTCCTTTGCGCGAATCTCGGGGGTGCCGCGCGTTCCCATTTCGCCGCGGGTGAAATCGCAAACACCCGTGCGGTATCCAAGCGATTTAAGTTTGAGAAGTGTCCCGGCAACAGACAATTCCGCGTCGTCAGGATGAGAAAATACCGCGAGCACATCGAGATGTGTTTCTGGCGAACTCATTGCTGAAGTTTAGCTTAAAATATCCGCATGAAACTAACGATACTCGGCTCGGGCACATCGGTGCCGCACCCTCAGCGCGCGGCGCCTTCACACTGGCTCGAAACGAGCGAAGGATCTTTGTTGCTCGACATCAGCGCCGACGCCCCTCACCGGATGGCTCAGGAACGTCTCGACTGGCCAAACCTCGACGCCGTCTGGATCAGCCACTTTCACCTGGACCACATGGGAGGCCTCGCACCCTTTCTTTTTGGCTCCAGGTGGGCGCCTCAGATTCAAAACCGCACCAAGCCACTTCGAGTCTTTGGTCCAAATGGTTTGCGCCGCATAATTGACGCGATTAATGATTCCAACAATTACAAGTTGTTCCAGCAGGTATTTCCGGTCGAAGTCGTTGAAGTTGGACCAGGCTCGGAGTTCGAAATCATTCCGGGCGTCTCCGCAAGCACGTTCTCAACTCCGCACACGGAAGAAAGTCTGGCCCTTCGCTTGAAAGACGAAGACTCGAAACTTTTTGTCTACACTTCTGACACCGGTTTTTCAGAAGATTTGATACCGTTCGCAAAAAACGCCGGCTTGCTACTGATGGAATGTTCTTACAGGAGAAACAAACCTGTTCAGAAACACCTCGAGCTCGCCGATGCGATGCATTTGGCGCGCGAGTGTACGCCTGAGAAAGTTGTTCTGACCCACCTCTATCCTGAATGGGACGAAGTCGACCTGGTCGCTGAAGCTCGCTCGTTGTGGCCGGGCGAAACGATTGAAGCGAGGGATGGATTACAGTTGGAAATGTCAAAATCGCTTAGGGGAACTTAAATGGCAAAGGTATTACTCGGCTTACTGTTTTTGTTCAGCCTGCCCAACGACGTGCCATTGTTGGAAGAGGGCAAAGGCACGACTCTGCGAAAACAAACAGCGTCGTCTCAGGAGATCAAAGTTGTCTCCTACAACATACGTTGGCGCAGCGGCGAGGAGCTCAAGAAGATAATCGAGTTTCTGCGCGAGGATCCTGAGATCGGTGGAGCCTCAATACTCGGATTACAGGAAGTCGACCGGCGCAAGAAGCGCAGCGGCAATAGTAATACCGTGAAACAGATCGCTGACGAGTTGGGGTTGCACTACGCGTGGGCCGCTCCGCCTGCTCCAAAAGCGACAGCGGAAGAAGAGACCGGCGTCGCGATTCTCAGCGTGTACCCGTTGTCTGACGTGCGTCGCATTGTCCTGCCGCATGAAGGACCGAATCGCAGACGTCGAGTCGCACTCGGTGCTACGGTCGAAGTCAACAATCAACTTTGGCGCGTTTATTCGATGCACGCCGAGACACGGCTCGACTTCGATAAGAAGCTGGAACAGTTCAAAACGATCATCGACGACCTCGCGCGCTATCCGGCAAACATGCCCGCGATCGTCATGGGCGATCTCAATACCTGGGAGAGAGGCGCAGGTCGAAAAACTATAAAACTCTTCGCAGATGCCGGACTAAAAACTCCCTTCGGCGCCTCGCCGACATTCAGGCGCCGCGTCATGCTGGTCCCGATTGAGCTCGAGCTGGATTGGGTTTTGTTGCGCGGGCTCGAACCCGCGAGTTACGGCATCGATCGTAAGATCGAAATTTCGGACCATTGGCCCTTGTGGACCAATGTGAAGTTCAAGTAAGTTCTGTCAAAATGAAGTGTCGTAATTGCGAACGGGTGGTCGCCTGGTCCAGGGGCCGCTGCCCGGCCTGTCAAACGAAGATGCCGATCTGGTACGTCGTCGCTGGTATCGGAGCGATCGCCGGCATCTACCTCGCGTTCAAGATCGTTGAGATGATCATCTAGGGCAGTGGAACACAGATGAACGCGAATGAACGCGAATCAGAATTCATCTGTGTTCATCCGTGTCCTAAAAATCCCTCAACGCACACTCACCACGATGCTATTCACTCGCAACGCATTCCCCGTCGCTCGCTGTAAATCAGCAATCGCTTTATTCAAATCAGTTTGCGCCTTCAACTCCAGCGCGCGCGCTTCGGTCAAAGCCGTCTGACGTTCCAGTACAAGAAAAACTGTCGACTGTCCGGCGTCCAGTTTTCGCTGTTCGCTGGCAAACTGTTGTTCGTTCGCTGCACGCGTCGCGACCGCAGCCCGCAGACGTGCTTCCGAACTGCGCATTGACTGTAATGCATTGCGAACCTCGACTTGAATATTCTGCTCGAGCTGTTCGCGTTGTGTTCCGATGCGCTCACTTTCAACCAACGATCGGCCCAGGTTCGCTTCGGCGATGCGATTGCGCAACGGCAAACTGATCTGTACACCGAGTTTCACGGTGCTGTAACGATTTGCCAACAGGTTATCGATTGACTGTCCGAACCCGCCCACCAAATCCGGAGAAATCGTCTGAACTGGCAAGTCGGGCAATGGTTGAAGCAACGCTAACCTTGACAGTTGATTTACGCGCTCCCGGAGTTCGAGATTCGAAGCAGTAAAAGGATTGACCCTGTTGCTGATGCTTGAACCTGCCAGACCCGTGATGCCGTACGTGCCGACCAGATCAACCGCCGGCTTCGTTTGATCTTTGAAATAGCTTTGATCGATCTGATTAATTTCGCGAAGCACATTGGATTGCGCCAACTCGGGCCGATTCTCCATCGCCGTCTTCAACGCGTCGGGCAGCGAAATTGCGGGCACCGCAAGATCAACCGGATCGACGGGCACGAGGGACTCACTCCAGATGGCAGCGCTCTGATTCTCAGCAATTAGATTCTTGAGATTGTTCTCAGCGCGAGAGACTTCTTCGATCGCACTAAACACATTCTGCTCGTACGTCGAGATCTGCGCTTCCGACGCAACGATATCGATCGGCGCCAGTTGTCCTTGTTCGACCAGGCGCTTGTTATGAGTGAGCTGTGTTCGGGCCACATCGACCGCGTCGCGCTGAACCTTGAGACTGCGCAGCGCAAAAACGAGATCCCAGTAAGCGCGCTGCACGCCCGTGATCGTATCCATCGCGCGCTGGCGAAACTGTGCGTCAGTTAAAGAGAGATTTTTCCGCGCAATCTTAATCTGCCGGCGATTGTTGTCGATCTTGAGACCACGCAAGAGTGGTTGCGTGTAACTGAAGGTCAACGCAGTCGGAAACTGCGGGTTCAGAGCAGCAAATTGATTGTCTGTAGTCAGACGAATTGACGAGAAATCGACGCGATAATTGCCGCCCATGAACGGCGACTGTCCCTCGAATCGCGCGGTGCCGCTGTAATCGCTTTGAGTAGTCGAACCGTCCGTGCCGCCACTCAAAAAACTGGCGACCGGACTCTTAACTCGCTCGTAAAACGCTTGCGTGGTGATTCTCGGATCGTAAACGCCTTGCGCTCCGAGCAAATCAAACTCCGCGATGCGCACGTTTTCGCGAGCCACTTCGACGTCTTTATTGTTCTCGAGCGCCATCGACAGTGCATCGCGCAGCGACAACGGCCGCTGTCGCTCCGCGTCGACACCAACACGATTCAAGTCCTGCGCAAACCCAACAGACGCTGCACTCAACGCCACAATTAATAAGAGTATTACCCGCATCTTTCTTATCCTGTTCTTTATCCGCGTTCATCCGCGTCCAAAATTACTGCTTCGAAATCAACGACGTCGCGGCACTCGCAGCCCTGCGACGCACGCGTCCGAACAATCCTTCCACTCCGCCTCTCATGCGCCCCCAAACACGGCTCCTGGCCAGGTCATCAAACAGCGAATAGAAAACAGGCACCGCGAGGAGCGTAAGCAGCAAGCACAACGTCTGGCCGCCAACCACGAGCACGCCAATCGATCGATTCGTACCCGAACCTGGACCAGACGAGATCGTTAACGGAAGCATGCCTGCCACGAGCGCAATCGTCGTCATCAGAATCGGCCGAAGTCGATCTCGATTCGCGCGAACAATCGCTTCGAGCCGTTCCATTCCGCGCTCACGTAGTTGATTCGTATGATCGATCTGCAGGATTGCGTTCTTCTTCACGACGCCGAACAGCAGCAGCAATCCGAGTCCTGAAAATATGTTCACTGTCTGGCCCGTCATCAGCAGCGACAGGATGCCAAACGGAATCGCAAGCGGTAGCGTCAATAGAATCGTGATCGGATGGATGAACGATTCAAACTGCGCCGCCAGCACCATGTACATGAATACAAACGACAAGAGGAACGCCAATCCGAAGTAATAACCGGCTCGGCCAAGCTCCTTCGAACGCCCTGCCAGCCCGGTTGAATACGCAGGATCGATCTTGATCTCCTTCGCAAACTGGTCCATCTGCTGAATAACCGCTGATTGCGAACCGCCGGGCCTGACGTTGCCCAGGAGTGTCACTTGCCGCCGTCGATTCAAACGATCGATAGCCGCGGGACCAGTTCCCTCCTCGACCTTCACAAGATTGTCGAGACTGACCCAACCAACCTTCGCCGACGACACAATCATTCGCTGCAAGCCTTCAGCGCTGGTCCGATACTCGCCGACCGAACGCACCCGCACCGGGAACTGATCGGTTCCAGCATTGAACGTCGAAACTTTTTGCCCTGCGACGAGCGAGTTCAGAGCCTGGGCAATATCGCCTACTCGAACACCGAGATCCGCGGCGCGCGCCCGATCGATTGTGACCCGCAGCTCGGGTTTGCCGCTGATCAGAGTCGAATCAGCATCAACGACATCCGGCAAAGTCTTCATCTTCGCCAGCAATGCATCGGAATACTCCGTCAACTTCTTCAGATCGGGGCCGCCAATCACGTACTGAATATCAGCGTTTCGGAATCCGCCGCCTGAGATTGCCGCGACCTGCTGCACGCTGGTGCGCAACTGTCCCGGATACATCTTTTGATACTTGCCGAGGACTTCGTTACGCGCTCGCACCATCAGCGCTTCCTGTTTGATCGAACGCTCCTCGATCGGTGTCAGCTTCACGTAGATTGAAGCGACGTTGACCTGTTCCTGTTGACCACCGCCGATTGTTGTCAGCGTGTCAGTCACTCCTGGAAGACTTCTCAGATCGGTCGCGATTCGTTCGGCCAATGTCGAAGTCGCCGGCAGCGAAAACCCTTCGGGAGCACGAACGTTGATTTCAAATTGCGACTGGTCGTCGACCGGCAGGAAGTTCTTTCCGACGAACATGAAAAGCGGAACGATACTTACAATAACGAGCACACAGGCGAGTACGATGGCCCAACGGTGCGACATCGACCACGTCAACAACTTCGTGTACGTGCGATCGATCGGGCGATAAAAACGCGACTCTTTCGAACCGTGATCTGCGGGTTCGGTGCTCTTTTCGAGAGGACGCTCCTTCGACTTGTCACTGCGCTTGATCAATCGGGCCGCTAACATCGGCGTCAACGTAAACGACACCAGTAACGACACGGCGATGGCAAACGACGACGTCAAACCAAACGACGACATGAATCGCCCAACGATTCCGCCCATGAACCCAACGGGCAGAAATACCGCGAGTAGCGAGAGCGTCGTGGCCGTGACCGCGAGCCCGATCTCCTTCGTTCCTTCAATTGCCGCTTGAAACGGCGGCACGCCTTTCTCTTCAATGAACCGGAAGATGTTTTCCAGAACGACGATGGCGTCGTCGATCACGATACCGACCATCAACGTCAGCGCGAGCATGGTGATGTTGTTCAGAGTGAATCCCATCGCCGCCATCAAACCGAATGTGGCGACGATCGACGTCGGAATCGCGAGCCCGGCGATGAGCGTGGAACGGAAACTCCACAAGAAGACAAACACAACGATTGCGGCGAGGATACTGCCCTCGATCAAGTGCGTTTGAATCGCGTGAATCGACGCTTTGATGAAGATCGACTGGTCGCCAACGACTTCAGTCTTGAAGCCCGCCGGCAACGTCTTGCTCACTTCCTCGAGACGTTGTTTGACGGCATCGGCAACAGCAACCGTGTTCTGACCCGACTGTTTCGAAACGATCAGAGTCACCGCCGGTTGACCATTCAGACGCGCTTCGGTTCGCTGCTCTTCAGCTCCGTCTTCCGCGTAACCGATGTCGCTGAGTTTTACTGAGTAAGTGCCGTTAGTTCCGACTACCAGATTGTTGAACTCGGAAGGCTCAATGATTCGACCCATCGTGCGAACTGTGAGTTCGCGCGTGCCTTCCTCAACCCGGCCGCCGGGAACTTCCATGTTTTGGGCGCGCACGGCATCCGCAACTTGTGCGACCGGAATATTGAATGCGCGCATTTTGTCAGGATCGACCCAGATCTGAATCTCTCGCGTGCGTCCGCCGACGATCTGCACGTCGCCGACACCGTTTATCGACTCGATCTGCTGCTTGATTTTGTTGTCGGCAACGTCTGTAACTTCACGAAGCGAACGTGGCGCTGATACAGCGATTCGGACCACCGGCGCCGCATCAGTGTCGAGCTTTTGAACGATTGGCTGCTCGGCAGTTACCGGCAGATCGTTCACGATCAGATCGATCTTGTTTCGAACTTCCTGCGCCGCAACGTCAGGATTCTTTTCGAGCAGGAATGTGATGAAGACTTGTGAAACACCTTCGACTGACGTCGAGCGCAGTTCGTCGATACCGGCGATCGTGTTGACCGCGCCTTCAACGAGATCGGTGATCTCAGTTTCAATCTCCTGGGGAGACGCACCGGGGTTGACCACGGTCACAGTGATAGTTGGCAGGTCGATCTTCGGAAACAGATCAACGCCGAGCGACGTGTAGGAAAACAGCCCGACCACAGTCAGGCTGAGAATCAACATGGTCGCAAAAACCGGACGGCGAACACATATTTCAGCGAGTTTTTGCATTACTTTTCTTCTTTATGTGCCCTTTTGGCCTTTATTCGTGCGTCTTGTGATCTACTGCTTGATCGCAATACCATCACTCAACTGTTCGACGTTGCTCGTCGCCACTTGTTCATCAGCGGCGACGCCCGACTTGATCTCAATGAGGTCGCCTTCTTTCTGACCCGTCTGGACCACGCGTTGCTCGGCGCGGCCGTCCTTGATCACAAATAAACGGCTGACTCCAGCTTCAGTTACCACGGCTCGAGCGGGAACGAGCACCGCCGGCTCAGCACGCTCCTGAAGAATTCGCACGGTCGCAAACTGTCCGGGCTTCAGCGCGCCGCTGCTGTTCTCGATCTCAGCTTCGACAGTCAACGTGCGGGAAGTCGCGGACACGTTCGGCGCGATGCGCGCGACGCGCCCGCTGAAGTTTCGATCAGAATACGCACTCGTCGTCACTGACACTGACTGGCCCACACTCACCTCGGGAATCGCCTGCTCGGGAATGTCGATGCGAATGCGAAGCGGATTCGTGCGAACAATCGTCGCCACTTTTTGTTGCGGCGAAACATACTCACCAAGATCAGCCGTCCGCTCCGTAATGAATCCATCGATCGGTGCCGGGATGTTTGCGTAAGAAAGATTTTTGCGCGCCAGCCCCAACTGTGCTTCTGCGTTCGCGACGTTCGTACGCGCGACTTCAACTCCGGCAAAGTTTTGGCGTGCCTGGGCCAAAGCTACGTCGAATTGTTCTTTAGCCTGATCGCGCCGCGCGCGCGCGTCGTCGTAAAAAGAACGCGACACGTCGCCCGACTCGATCAACTTTTCCGCGCGACGAAAATTCTTCTCAGCAAGATCAAGCGTGACCTTCGCGGCGCCCACCTCTGCGACGCGATTCGGATCGAAAGGCTGCCCTGGCCTCAAACCGATTTTTTCCTCGGCTTGCCTCACTGCCGCTTTTGCTTGTCCAACTTGCGCAATCGCCTGATCGACGCGAAGTTTTAACTCCGCATCGTCGAGCCGCACGAGCATTTGCCCTCGCCGAACGGGACTGCCGATATCAACGCCGACTGCTATGACCTTGCCCGACGTTTGGGGCGCAACATCAGTTTGCTGGTCGCCGACGAGACTACCTGTTGCTTCGAAGAAGCGTGGCAGTTCACGTTTGATCGCAGCCGCAGTCGAGACTCCCTCGACCGCTAGCCGGCTGATTCGCACCAGCCGTTTCCTCTTTTCTGACGTTTGCTTTCGACCCGCCACACGAAGCTACGAATACGCTCGTCACGACGAGCAGCACGATCAAAACCGCAAACCTGGATTTCCATTCAAATCGCATTGGCTTTTGTTACTCGCTATTCGCCGGCATTACTCACTGTCTTTACCCGCGAAGTTATTCCGTTCAAAAGAATGTCAGTGAAGTGCTTTGCCGCACTCTCGTTGGAGATGTTCAGCAAGCGACGTTTCGGATCCCAAAGATTGTTGTTCAGCGAGTGGTGCATCACCATGCCGATGAAGCAACGCACGACGATCGCGGGATCCATTTCGATCAGCGCTCCTTCGCGCTGACGTTCGCGAATGTAAGCGCCAAGGAATTCATAAACGCGACGAACAAACTCGTCGAAGAACATTTGGGCGAGCTCGTGCTTCTCGAGTGCGGAGTGAAGCAGTAAACGCTGAAACTCCGGATCGTTTTCGTGATGGTTCAAAGCGCCAAGTGCGAGCGACTCAAACACGCCGCGATCGTCTTTGCGCTGAATCGCCGTCGGCAGCCATCTCCGCCGGCTGAAACTTTCCGCCCGAGCACGCTTTGTGATCGAGAATCGCGGCGTAGAGCTCTTCTTTGGTAGCGAAGTGGCGGAATACCATGGCCTCGGACACGCCTGCGGCGAGGGCGATTTCCCTGGTCGTAGTTCCCCGGAAACCCCGCTCGGAGAAGAGACTTACGGCCACTCTAAGGATCTGAAGCCGCCGCTCTTCTCCGGCCATTCGGGCACCGCTCACCGCGCCGTCAATCGTTATCTGTTTACTCAAATTTCTCTCTTCGACTCCGCTCTCAAGGGCGTAAAGTAAGTACTTACTTACCACCCGTGAGCGTTCGATGTCAAGAAGGTCGTTTTGGGTTGGGTCGGTGGTTTGAAAGCTTGAACTCCAAACGATTCCAGTTGTATCGATCTGATCCTTTAGTGACTCTTTTCGTACCCTTTCGCAACAAAGTGGCGTGAAAAAGCCCGCGTATTCCGCGTGATCAGTCGGCACAAATCTTGCTCCAACATAGCTAGCCCAAAAACCGATTCGATACTGATAAAGGAGATTCCGATATGGCTGACAATTCAATCAACGACATCAACACCGGCACTGGAATTACCGGCACAACCGGTACAACTGGTTCATCAGGAACCTACGGCAGTGGCGGAACAGCAACCGGCGCCGCGAGCGCACTATCGCAAACAGCACAAGACTACGGACGAAAGATTTCTGAAGCTGCTACCCACGCAAAAGACATTGTTAGCGACAAAGTTTCTGTTGTGAGCGACAAGATCAAAGATTTGCAGAATCAGGATCTCGGCGAGCTGGCGGAAAACGCGAAAAACTATGCGCGACAAAAACCAGGTCAGGCACTGCTCATTTCCGCGGGAGTGGGACTGTTGCTCGGTTTGATCCTTCGTGGCCGGCGCTAGAGCTCGGCCACAACAATCTCGACAGGAGGTGAACCAACATGGCGGCATCGAAAACTAGTTTGACCAGAGCTGATGAAGAAAGACCAGACGTCGCGAGACGCACTGACACCAATGAGAGCATACCCACTCTCGTGAGTCGTTTGGGCGACGACGTGATGGATCTCTTCAAATCCCAGCTCGAGTTATTCAAAGTTGAGGTCAAGGAAGAGGTCAGCACCTACACTCGTGGCGTCGCTACGATCGCCATTGGCGGCGTAATCGCGACTGTTGGATTTGCACTGCTGAACGTGGCGATCGCTTTTGCGGTATCGACCTTGTTCGCGCAGGCAGGATTTAGCCAACCTGCGAGCTACGCCCTCGGTTTCGTCGTGACCGGCGCCTTCTACGTTTTAGTTGGTGGCATTATCGTGCTGCTGATGAAGAACCGATTGGCAAAGCACGATCTGGTGCCACAGAGAACAGTTCAGGAACTGAGAAAGGATAAAGAATGGCTGAAGAACGAACTCTAGGACTGGCTCGCGCGCAGGATCAAATCGTTGGAGAGCCCTCCAAAGAAGAGCTTCAGCGCCGCATGGATGAGGCACGTGATTCAATCTCAAATACTGTGACGGAGATTAAAGAGACGGTGGCACATCAAGTCCAGGCAGTAAAAGACACTCTCGACTGGCGCGAGCAATTTAAGAAACGGCCCGTAGCGTGGTGCGTTGGAGCCGCGGGGATTGGCTTTTCATTGGGCTACTGCATCGCCAACTATGCGAAGGACGACGAGGGCCACAAGTATTATTCGGCGATCGATCAGTTCAGTGATGAGTCGAGTCGCTACGCTTCCGAAGCAGCGGCCCCTTCGATGAGCCCGCAGGTAGGCAGCAGGATCCAGCACGGAAACGGATCACAGGATTCGGGTCCCGGTTTTTTCCAGAAAGTCACTAGCAGTCATGCGTTTGAGCGGGTGAAGGATGAAGCGGGGAATGTCGGCGACGCTCTAGTCCAGGAGATATCAAAGACGGCGAAGAACGTAGTGTTACCGGCACTGATGGTCTCACTGCGAAACTTTATCGGCGATCATCTTCCGAACGCGAGTAAGGGACAAGAACAACACAAGTATCAACCATCAATGGAGCGTAATCCGGTTTAATCCGCGATGATCCGTGTAATCCGCGTCAAACTATAACGCGGATTACACAGATTTAAGGATTATCTGGATCCGGGTGCCGGCTTGCGTGGTAATTTCTGGTCGCGCATCGCGGTTTGAAAAACAAACGCCGCCATGATGGTTGACGCCTGCTTCATATCATCCGCCTGAATCCTGTCGAACACATCCTGGTTTGAGTGATGCGTCCTTGTGTCGTACTCAATCTCATCCTGAATAAACTGGAACCCCGGAAGTCCAATCGCATCGAACGCAAGGTGGTCCGTGCCACCAGTGTTTGAGATCGAGAGCGTCGTCGCGCCCATGTCTCGGAACGGCGCTAACCATTGTCGAAACAGCGGGCGAACAGCTTCATTGCCTTGCAGGTAAACTCCGCGAATCTTGCCGGTGCCGTTGTCGAGATTGAAATAACCACTCAGCTTCTCGTAATCAGGTTTTGTGGTCAGCACTGGCCCAGGCTGCGCGGCGCCGTTGCCGTTTCCATTTCCACCGCCCATCGCGTTTGTGTTGGCGCCACCGGTCGCAGGCGCTGCTGAAGTCGCGGGGTTCTGCATGCTGCCGAAGTGTTTCGCAACGTAAGCACGCGAACCGAGCAAGCCTTGCTCTTCACCACTCCACAACGCGACTCGAATCGTGCGGCGCGGTTTCAGGCCGAGTGCCTGGATGATTCTCACTGCTTCCATCGCCACCGAAACACCCGCGGCGTTGTCAGTAGCGCCCGTGCCTGAATGCCACGAGTCCATGTGACCACCGAGCATCACGACTTCATCTTTCAGATCGGTGCCTGGAATTTCAGCAATCGTGTTGTAGCCCATCAAATCGGCATCCTGCCACGCGACTGACAAATCGACATGCATCTTCACAGGCTCGCCGGCCTGAATCATGCGGACGATGCGGTTGTAGTGTTCGATCGCAAGCACGAGTTGCGGAGTTACTTTCGGAGCGCTCTTGTCATAAGGAGGTGTTCCGCGCTGTTGCGTCGTCGCGTTTGGATCCGGCGCCGGCTGTGCGACTTGCGCTGATTGAACAAAGATGGTTCCGCCGTCACCACGGCTCGGATCGACTAGTAGCGCCGCACCTTCCGACTGGAAGAACCGAAGCTTTGCGCCTGCAAATTGAAAAGCGGTTCGTGCGTTCGGGTTGTTGCCAAAGTTTGCGCGACCCGGCCCCGGTCGCGGCTCGGGCGCGTCTGCGAGAGCGAGCAACTCTTTTTCATTGAGCCTCGTACCCTGCGCGGTGAAGTGAGCCGGCACCTCTCGAACAGGCGCGGTCAAAACGATCTTGCCATTCAACTTGCCTTTGAACTTTTCCAGATCGGCTTCGGTGCGCGCGTCGAAGTAAACCACGTCAGCGGTAATCGGAGTCGCGAAACCCGGTGACCATGCCTTTGGATAAGCGATCAGGGGAATCGCCAGCGGTTCAACTACCTGGGCCGAGAATTTCTTCAACGTCCAGCCTCTGCCAAACGGACCAAACGATTCGAGGTGCGCATTCTGAAGACCCCACTTGGTCAACTGATCGCGCGTCCACTCGTTGGCTCGTTTCATACCGGGCGAAGCGGTGAGTCGTGGTCCAATAACGTCGCTCAGGTAACTCAGCGTTTGCATCACCTGAGAGCGGTTCATGCCCTCGTCCTTGATGCGCGCGATTGGATCGTTTGGGTCGGGCGCGGGAGCGGTTTGAGTTTGCGCCAGCAACGTCGCCGGCGAAGCTAACAAGATCAGGAGCAGCACTATGGCTGAGGAACGACGCAGAATCATGGTGGTTCTCCTCGAAGAAAGTAGGTGGTGTGCTAATACTGCATCCGAGAAGGAAAGGTTTGCAAGTGCTGCCGAGAGTTTTCTCTGTGACCTCTGTGTCTCCGTGTTCTGTGTTAGACGTATCCTTAACACAGAGGACACAGAGACACAGAGGCACAGAGTTTATGTCGCAGAGCGACGAGAACGTGTGGCGGGTGGATTAGCTGGTGGCTGAAGTGGCTCGTTTGATCGATACCCGCAGTCTTCGTTCGCGCAATAGCGGAAAGTGCCTTGCTTCTTCGTCGTCTTCTCCAACAGGAACGGCGCATTACAGTTTGGACAGGTTTCAAGCACGGGTTTGTCCCAGTAGACGACGTTGCAGTTCGGATACTCCGAACAACCATAAAACGCCTTACCGCGTTTTGATTTCTTAACGACGATCTCGCCTTTACAACCCGGACGCGGGCACGAAACACCAACAGTTTCCTGCTTGATGTATTTGCACTTCGGATAATTCGAGCACGAGATAAACTCTCCGAAACGCCCGAAGCGCTTCACGAGTTGCGCGCCATCAACCGGACACTTCTCATCGAGTGGCACCGGAGCAGGCGCAGCGACTCCAGTCTTTCCGATTTTTCTGATGTTGCGACATTCCGGGTAACCTGTGCAGCCAAGAAATGGTCCAAAGCGACCACGCTTCATCTGCATCGGCTTACCGCACAGTTCACACGCCTCCGGCTCAGCTTCTTCGCCCGCGGCTTGCGGCTCCGATGAGTTCGCGTGACCGTCGGAACCGGCAGGTATTTCGGCATCGCGTGTCGCTTCACAGTTCAGGCATTTCAGGTAGGGACCAAACCGTCCCCACTTCTGGACCATGCCCGGTGTGCTGCACTTCAAGCACACCTCTTCAGTGGGCACACTCTTTTCTTTTATGTCTTTGATGTAATGCTGAAACTGTTTGAGGTCGCCTTCAAACTTCTTGTAGAACCCGCTCAGGGCCTTAGTCCACTTGATCTTCCCTTCTTCAATCTCATCGAGTTCCTCTTCCATCCGTGCGGTGTAACCCTCGTTGAAGAGATCATCAAACCCACCCTCAATCAAAAGATCATTCACCGTTTTTCCCAACGCGGTGGGATGAAAGCGTCCCTGAATTTTTTCAACATACTCGCGCTCCTGAATCGTCGACATGATCGCCGCGTAAGTTGACGGGCGGCCAATGCCTTTTTCCTCGAGCGCCTTAACAAGCGTCGCTTCTGTGTAACGCGGCGGTGGTTCCGTGAAGTGTTGTTCGGGCGTGATCGAATTCAGATTCAGAGTCTCGCCTTTTTCGACGAGCGGAAGAGTGCGCTCAGCTTCCTCGTCTTCTTCCGTCTTCTCGTCGCGTCCTTCCTGGTAGATCTTCAGGAAGCCGTCAAACTTCTGCACCGATCCGGTGGCGCGGAAGATGAACCTGCCTGCCTCGATGTCGATCGTAGTCTGATCGAAAATCGCGGGCATCATTTGCGAAGCCACATACCGCTGCCAGATCAAGCGATAGAGTTTCAGCTCTTCAGGCTTCAGATACTTGGCCAACGAATCGGGCGAGCGCCACACTTCGGTCGGACGAATCGCTTCGTGCGCGTCCTGCGCATCTTTCTTCGAGCGATAGAACACCGCCTTTTCAGGAAGATAGGCCGCGCCGTATTGACCATCGATGTACTCGCGAACTTCACCGAGCGCGGCATCCGAAACGCGCGTGGAGTCGGTTCGCATGTAAGTGATCAGACCGACGGAGCCTTCGTCGCCGAGCTCAACGCCCTCGTAAAGCTTCTGCGCGATCATCATGGTTCTCTTCACTGGAAAACCGAGTTTGCGCGAAGCTTCCTGTTGCAGTTTCGAAGTGATGAAGGGTGGGACTGGATTTCGCTTTCGCTCTTTCGTCGTGACGTCCGCGACAACGAACTGCTCTTTGCCGGCTTCACCGACGATCTCGTCCGCTTTCGACTGATCGTCGATGATGATCTCGTTCTTCTTGAGCTCCTGATCGAAGCCACTCGTCTTAACAGTCTGCTCGCCGACTTTAAATAGACGCGCATCGAAGGCTGGCGGAAGCTTTGAGCTAAGATTCGCGGCGATGGTCCAATATTCAGTTTTTAGGAACTGCTCGATCTCACGTTCGCGTTCGACGACCATTCGCAACGCGACTGACTGCACACGTCCTGCGCTCAACCTGCCGCCAATCGTGCGGCACAGGAGCGGCGAGACTTTGTAACCAACTAAACGATCGAGCACGCGACGCGCCTGTTGGGCATCGACGAGATTCTCGTCGATCTTGCCCGGATGCTCGAAAGCGGCGTTCACAGCGCGTTTCGTGATCTCGTTGAACAACACACGATACGCAGGCTTCGCTGGTCGCTTCGGAACGATCTCTTCAGCGAGGTGCTGGCAGATTGCTTCGCCTTCGCGATCGGGGTCAGCGGCCAGGTAAATCGCGTCGGCCTCTTTTGCGGCTTTCTTGAGTTCGGCAACGATCCTTTTGTTGTTTCGCTTCTTCGAATCAGGAATAAGTTCGTAGGTCGGTTCGAAATTATGCTCGACGTCTACACCGAGACCTTTCGAAGGCAGATCTTTGATGTGGCCTATCGAGGCCTTAACCAGATAGTCCTTTCCTAAATACTTATTTATTGTTTTCGCCTTTGCGGGCGATTCAACTATGACTAAATTTTTTGCCATCTACAGTTTTCTCACAAAACATCTTCCCGGCAACGCTCTCACCAGCTCACGAATTTCTAACGATAGTAAAGCAGCCGTCAGCTCCGGGATTGGCAGCTTACTCTGATCAAAAAGATAATCGACGTGCGCCGGGCTGTCGGGCGTTAACAACTTAAAGACAGAAGTCTCTGCCGGCGAAAGCCCCTCCGGAACAAAAGCCAAACGATCCGAGAGCGAAGTTTCTTTCTTCTGCTCCCCAAACGGAGGCGGCAACATCTTCGCAGCGATTTGCGGCGGCAGTTCCGCCGCGATGTCCTGCCACTGTTGGACCAGCTTCGCTGACGCGCCTTTAATCAGGTAATTGGTGCCGAACGAGTTTCGAGAAGTAATGTTTCCAGGTACAGCGAAAACTTCCCGATTCTGTTCCATCGCCAACCGCGCTGTTATCAAAGAACCCGAATTCTCGGCCGCTTCCACAACTACCACGCCGAGGCTCAGCCCGCTAATGATGCGGTTTCGATACGGAAAGTTTTCCGAGACCGGAGGCGTGCCCAGTGGGAACTGACTGACGACCGCCCCACCATGATCCAGTATTTCCGCCGCTAACTTCTTGTGATCACGAGGGTAAACCTCGTCGATCCCGGTGCCGAGAACCGCTACCGTCCGGCCACCGGCGTCGAGCGCTCCGCGATGCGCTGCCGCGTCAATTCCTCGCGCGAAGCCCGAAACTACAGTAACACCCCGTTGCGCCAGGTCGCGTCCCAGCATGATTGCCGAGTTCTGACCGTAGGTCGAACATTTGCGCGAACCGACGATCCCGATGCAGGGTTGATCCAAACATTCTGACCACGCGCCTTTAACATAGAGAACAATAGGCGGGTCGTAGATTTCTCGTAAG
Organism: uncultured Acidobacteriota bacterium; assembly: GCA_963728575.1. Lineage (GTDB taxonomy): Bacteria > Acidobacteriota > Blastocatellia > Pyrinomonadales > Pyrinomonadaceae > PSRF01. Next base: position 241,894 of record CAVSKT010000008.1, on the reverse strand, counting down.
GATGGGGGATAAACCCCATCGTCCAACAGGAGGATATCGCCCCCGAGTTTCCTGACCGCCGTAATTTCGGCTTCCGCTCGAGGCAGCAGGTCGCGGGCAATGATGCTATCGACAGCCTCAGCGGGCAGTCTTAACCGCTCCAGTTCGGCTCGTGTTGCGCTATAGACAGCCTCAGCCGAGCCGAAGCGCTCCAAAAGTTTGGCAGCGGCGCGAGGTCCGATGCCGGGAGTCATATTGAGCTCAACCCAATCTCTTATCATGTGAGGAATTTCCTTGTAAAAGAACTATCTTGCTTGTCCATCCGCTGGCGGAGGCGTGTAGGAATCGAACCTACCTGAGCCCGCTCTCACGGTCTCACTGACGGTTTTGAAGACCGCGCCGTTCACCAGAACAGATTCGCCTCCCTCGGGAAGCACCAAACCCTACGCGCCCTTGCGCTAAACTGTCAAGTTAACGGCCTATGCGGCTTGCTCAAACTACGGCATTGCCGTATTCTGGGGCTAGTGCGAACGGTGGCTGAAACCGCGATTTTCCAGCGCTATGCTGCAGAAATCTGGAGCGATGAAGAACTCAACGAGTTTATCTTTTGGATTGCAGCGAATCCGACGGCAGGTGACGTCATACCCGGCTCGGGTGGCTGCCGGAAAGTTCGCTGGAGCAGTTCCGGCAGAGGAAAGAGAGGTGGCGCTCGAGTGATCTACTTCAACACGACAGACCACACTATCTGGCTACTTATTGTTTACACAAAAGCCAAGTTCGACAATTTGCCCAAAGAATTCTTACTCAAGCTCAAGCAAGGAGTGGAAGATGCCCTCTGACATGGAAGCCTTTAAGCAAGATCTACTCGAGTCAGTAAAACAAATGCGCCGAGGCGAAGCGGCGCGAGTCACTCGCGTAAAAGTTCCAAAAGCTGCGGAGGCGCGCTCGCGAGTTGGTCTCTCCCAGCAGGAATTTGCACGTTTGCTGGGTGTTTCTGCCCGCACGCTTCAAGATTGGGAGCAAGGGCGCCGTGAACCCACCGGCGCTGCCAAGACCCTGTTACGAGTCGCGTTTACCCATCCGGAAGTCCTGCTCGAACTCCACAGGTGAGACACCTCGTTCGTGAATTTGACTACGTTCCCACCATCGCCTAAAATCCGAACGAACGTTCGAACCAGAAATTATTGTTAATCATGTTAAATCCTGAAATCGTGTTCCAAACGAGTCCTGAGCAGTACAAACACTGGAAGCTTGAGGTGGCTGGGGCTGTCGCAAAGCTGTCGATGGACGTCCAGGAGGACGATACCCTCGCTGACGGCTACAAGCTCAAGCTCAACTCCTACGACCTCGGCGTCGACATCGAACTCGCCGACGCCATACAGCGCATCCGCTTTGAGCACCCGGAGGTTCGCGCCGTGGTGGTAACAAGCCTGAAGCCCCGAATCTTCTGCGCAGGGGCAAACATCTACATGCTCGGAACCTCGTCGCACGCGTTCAAAGTGAATTTCTGCAAGTTCACGAACGAGACTCGCTGCGCGCTTGAAGATGATTCGAAGAACTCAGGCCGCCGGTACATTGCGGCACTGAACGGCACAGCGTCCGGTGGCGGGTACGAGCTGGCGATCGCATGCGATGAGATCTATCTCGTTGACGACGGCAACTCGGCTGTTTCACTTCCCGAAGTCCCGCTCCTCGGAGTATTGCCGGGAACCGGCGGTCTTACTCGTCTCGTCGACAAGCGAAAAGTGCGACGCGATCGCGCCGATGTCTTCTCAACCCTGGCCGAAGGCTTGAAAGGCAAGCGGGCAAAAGAGTGGGGACTGATCGACGACTACTTTGCGAGAAGCAAGTTTGAGGAATCGATTGACGCGCAAGTCAAAAAGATTGTTGAAAGTGATCCCTCGTCAGAATCGTCAGAATCAGGAATCAAACTTACTCCAGTGGCGTTTGAATCCACCGGCGACTCACGTAACTACAAATACGTCAAATTCAAACTAAACCGCGAACAGCGTTACGCAGATCTGACTGTGTACGCGCCTGAAGGTCCGCAGCCATCGAACGGAAAAGAGATTCAGGAGCTCGGCGCCGATTACTGGGCATTACAAGCTTACCGCGAGCTCGACGATGCGTTGTTACACCTGCGCGTAAATGAACCGTTGATCGGGCTCGTGTGTATTCGCACGAAAGGCGACGCGGAAACGATTTTGACGATTGATCAGACGTTAGCCGCGAATCGCGATCACTGGCTCGTGCGCGAAATCCTGTTGCAAATGGCACGCGTGCTTCGACGTTTGGATCTGACAGCGAAGAGTTTCTTCGCGATCGTCGAACCGGGAAGTTGCTTCGCCGGAAACTTGCTCGAACTGCTGCTCGCCTCGGATCGCAGTTACATGTTGAAAGAATCAGACGCCTCGCTTGCGGTCTCTGATCTGAACGCGGGCGCGTTTCCGATGAGTAATGGGTTGACGCGACTGCAATCGCGATTTCTGGCGGAGCCCGACAAGCTCGAAGAGATCCTGGGCGAAAAGAAGAGTTTTGACGCGGATGACGCGGATGATTTCGGATTGATCACATTTGCTCCCGACGATCTCGATTGGGAAGATGAGATCAGGTTGGCGATCGAGGAACGGACGTCGTTGTCTCCGGATGCGTTAACGGGCATGGAAGCGTCACTTCGTTTTGCTGGGCCAGAAACGATGGATACAAAGATCTATGGCCGCCTGACGGCCTGGCAAAACTGGATCTTCCAGCGACCGAACGCCGTCGGCGAGAAGGGCGCTTTGACGAACTACGGTAAGCCAACACAGGCTGAATTTGATTTCAAAAGAACGTAATGAACTTATACGACCGCATTCCTAACAACGTAAATCTCTCCGAAGACAAGAAACTGCAGCGCGCCCTCGAGAAGTGGCTGCCAAACTACCTCGACTGGTGGCGCGAGATGGGGCCCGAAGGTTTTCAGGAAAAAGACGTTTGGTTGCGCACGGCAGTCGACGTTGGTTCAGAAGGCTGGGCCCACTTCGACTACGTGAAGATGCCTGACTATCGTTGGGGCATCTTTCTCGAACCACCTCAACCGGACGCGAAAGTCGGCTTCGGCGACAACTACGGAAAGCCCGCATATCAGGAAGTTCCAGGCGAGTTTCGCAATGCGCTACGCAGGATCATCGTCACGCAGGGTGACACTGAACCAGCTTCCGTCGAGCAACAGCGACAACTCGGCAAGACATGTCCTTCTCTTTACGATCTGCGCAACCTGTTTCAAGTGAACGTTGAAGAAGGCCGGCACCTTTGGGCCATGGTCTATCTGCTCCACGGCTATTTCGGCCGCGATGGACGCGACGAAGCCGATGCGCTTCTCGAACGTCGCAGCGGTAATCCTGACAAGCCACGCATTCTCGAAGCGTTCAATCAACCCTGCGACGACTGGCTAAACTTCTTTGCGTTCACGATGTTCACGGACCGCGACGGCAAGTATCAACTTTCAGCGCTCGCTGAGTCAGGCTTCGAACCGTTGGCGCGAACATGCCAATTCATGCTCACCGAAGAAGCACACCACATGTTTGTCGGCGACACCGGACTGGGGCGTGTTGTTCGGCGCACCGCACAACTGATGAAACAAGGTGACGTGCGCGAGCTCGGCGGTATTCCGCTCGAAATCGTTCAGAAGTACATCAACTTCTGGTTTAGTTACTCGCTCGATCTCTTCGGCGGAGAGATCAGTTCCAACTCTGCCGACTTCTTCGCGGCAGGCTTGAAGGGTCGCTACAAAGAACGCGACCAATACACTGATCACCTTGCGACGGATCAGACCTTTACGATGACAACTATCGACGATGGTCAACTTAAATCGCGTGAAGTGCCACTGCGAAACGCTTTGAATGAAGTATTGCGCGGTGAGTATGTGAAAGATTGTGAGAAGGGCCTGGCGCGCTGGAACAAAGTGCTTGCGGATGAAGGCGCGAGTGAGCGGCTGTATCTTCCCAATCTGCGTTTTCATCGTCACCTTGGTGAATTCGCCGGACACACGTTTGATCTCGAAGGCAATCTGATTTCGCGCGAAGAGTTTGAGCGACGCAAAGATGAGTGGCTGCCGACGATGGAGGATCGTGAATACGTGCGCAGTCTCATGCATCCGGTGTTCGAGCCGGGCAAGATCGCAAACTGGATCGCGCCGCCGGCCGCGGGAATTAAAGGTAAGCCTTTTGATTATGAATATGTGAGGCTATAAGAAATTTGCCACAGATAACACAGATTAAAGCTGATCTAAATCAGTAAAAAATCAGTGTTCATCCGTGGCTAAATGATTCGTTATGCTGCAGCCGTCTCGATACGATCAAAAGCTCGAGTTCATACTGCGCACCGCAGCGCGCATTTTTGCCGAGAAGAATTATCACTCGACTTCGATGCGCGACATTTCGCGTGCAACAAATGTAAGTCTCGCGGGTCTGTATCATTACTGCAAATCGAAAGAGGAGCTGCTGTTTCTCATCCAGGACAGTTGCTTCGGACGCGTCCTCGAAAGTTTGGAGCAACGACTGCTCGAGGTTGACGACCCGCCGGCAAAACTCGCGATCTTCATCGAGAACCATCTTTCATTTTTCGCCGCGAACATGTCGGAGATGAAGGTCCTCTCGCACGAAGCAGAGTCGCTGCGCGGCGATCTCTACACTCACGTTTCGACGCGCAAAGACAAGTACACAAAACTCGCGCGGCAAATTCTCCAGGAAGTGCAGGACTCGACGGAGAACAAACAACCGGTGGACCTGACGGTCGCGACTTACGCGCTGTTCGGAATGATGAATTGGATCTATAACTGGTACGATCCGCAGGGACAGCTTAAGGTTAACGATCTTGCGCAGCACGTGACGCAACTCTTCCTCGGCGGGTTTTCGCCTGGCGTTACTTTAGAGCCATTCAGTTCTGCGGTGCTGCCCAACCCGCGAGCGAATTTGAGCATTTGGCGAGAGTCCGCGAGTTGAGTTTTCGATGGAGCCGGCGTTCGGAGTTCAACCGGCTTTGCCCGAAAAGTGCCTTATGCGGAGAAGATGTCCACGCAAAGGCGCAAAGGTGCAGAGCGCTACGCGTTTCCAAGGGGTTTTCTTTGCGCCCTTGGCGCCTTGGCGAGAGAAATATTTCGTCGCTTCATGCGACTCGAATACTTTTCGGGCAAAGCCGCTTGAATCTAAACGGGAACGAGTTGGGTTTATGAACTTCTATTCTGACGAAACTTACGGCGAGCGCGTGGCGGGCATTTATGACGAGTGGTATTCGGAACATGATCCGCTCGCGATAGATGCGCTTGCGGAGTTGGCCCAGAATGGCAGGGCATTGGAGTTGGGTATCGGCACCGGCCGAATCGCGTTACCGCTCGCGGAGCGAAATATCGAAGTGCACGGGATCGACGCCGCGTCTTCAATGATCTCTCGTTTGCGATCGAAGCCGGGTTCAGATCGGGTCACGGTAACGCAGGGGAGCTTTGCAGACGTTTCCGTCGAGGGGGATTTTGCACTCGTCTACGTCGTCTTCAACACGTTCTTTGCGCTGTCGTCACAGGAAGAGCAAGTCAGATGTTTTCGCAATGTGGCTGCTCATCTTTCGCCCGGTGGTTGTTTTGTTATTGAAGCTTTTGTTCCTGACATGACTCGGTTCGATCACGGGCAGACAAACTGGGCCACAAAGGTAACAGCAGACCGCGTTGAGCTCGACGCCGGTCAACTCGATCGGACAACGCAACGAGTAGTTAGTCAGAAAGTTGTCATCACTGACGGCAACGTACGGCTTTATCCTGTGCAGATCCGTTATGCATGGCCTTCGGAGCTAGACCTGATGGCCCAACTCGCAGGTTTGCGCTTGCGCGAGCGTTGGAGCAGTTGGAACAAAGAACCGTTTACGTCTGAAAGCGGGAAGCACATCTCGATCTATCAGAAATAATCTTCATGAGTGAAACAAAATCAAGACTGGATTACGAGGTACGCGACCGTGTTGCGACGATCACGCTCAACGATCCTCCGGCAAACACCTACAGCTACGAGATGATGCAGCAGCTCGATCGAGCGATTCTCGATGCTCGTATGGACGAGTCGGTTCAGGTGATTGTGATCACCGGTAAGGGTGAGAAGTTCTTCTGCGCGGGCGCGGATATTCAGATGCTCGCGAACGTGACGCCCACGTTTAAGTATTACTTCTGTCTTCACGCTAACGAGACACTCAACCGTTTGGAACAAACATCGAAACTGGTAATCGCCGCGATCAACGGTCATTGTGTTGGTGGCGGTTTGGAAGTCGCGATGGCTGCTGACATTCGCATCGCTCGAAAGGGTGCGGGCAAGCTTGGACTACCGGAGGTCTCGCTCGGCGTGCTTCCCGGAACCGGTGGTACGCAGCGTCTGGTGAGAATAGTCGGAAAGGCGAAGGCGATCGAGTTGATGGCGACTGGGCAGTTATTCGATTTCGATCGCGGTCTCGAGCTCGGCATTCTCAATCAGGTCTTCGAAGCTGAGACGAGCGAACGGTTCGCGGAGATGGTGCGCGATTACGCGCTTCAGTTCACAACACCGAATAAAGCCGCGCACGCAGTCGGCAGAATAAAGCGCGCAGTGCAAACAGGCGCGGAGATTTCTTTTGAGCCCGCACTCGCGCTTGAACGCGAACTGCAGCAACAGCTCTTCCAATCCGAGGACGCGAAAGAAGGTCTCGAGGCTTACGTGAACAAGCGCAAGCCGGAGTTCAAAGGAAAATAATCCGTGTTCATTCGCGTAAATCCGTGTACGCTGATTCACGCAGATAAACACGGATCAGATTCTTGTTATGTCGTACGAACACATCCTTACCACTCAATCCGAAGGCATCCTGACGATCACGTTGAACCGTCCGGAGAAACTAAACGCGTTCATCGGACACATGCGACGCGATCTGGCGGAAGCGCTTGAGCATGCCGGAAGCGACCGGAATGTTCGCGTCGTGATTCTTACGGGTGCGGGTCGAGCGTTTTCGGCGGGCGGCGACATCGCGTTTATGGCTGAGTTGATGCAGAGGCGCGACTCGGAAGAGTTCGCGCGCATTCTCGGGGCCGGTCGCCGCGTAATTCTCGCGATTCGCCAAATGACAAAACCCGTGATCGCGTCGATCAATGGACCAGCGTCAGGCGCAGGCTGCAATCTCGCATTAGCTTGCGACCTGCGGGTCGCATCAAGCACTGCAACGTTTAGCCAGTCGTTCGCGAAAGTCGGTCTTCATCCGGATTGGGGCGGTAGTTACTTTCTTCCGCGTTTGGTTACGCCGAATAAAGCATGTGAGTTGTTCTTCCTTGGCGAAGCTATCGATGCGGCGGAAGCTCAGCGATTGGGTATCGTGAACCACGTTGTTGCGCCCGAAGAACTCGACGGCGCGACGATGCAACTCGCTGAACGTTTGCGCGCCGCGCCGCCGATCGCGCTCGCGGCCGCCAAACAGGCGGTCTACATGAGTCAATCGGCTGAACTCGAAGAAATGCTTCGCTACGAGACTGAAGTGCAGTTGCGTTGTTTTGAATCTGACGACTGCCACGAAGGCGTGCAGGCATTCCTCGAAAAACGTGAACCGAAATTCACAGGTCATTAATTGATGCTGAACGGAAAAACAGCGCTGATAACCGGCGGTGGTCGAGGCATTGGTCGTGCGATCGCTTTGAGGTTTGCGCGTCACGGCGCGCGCATCGCAGTTGCCGCGCGAACGGTGGAACAGGTGCAACAAGTCGCCCACGAGATTGGTAACGATGCGATCGCGCTCGTTTGCGACGTCTCGGATCCCGAGAGCGTCAAACGCATGTTCAGCGACATGCGCGAACGACTTGGCGACGCGGACATCCTTGTCAACAACGCGGGTGTTGCGGAGAGTGCGACATTCGTTAACACCACTGACGAGCTCTGGCAGCGCCATCTCTCGATCAATCTGACGGGTACTTTTTACTGCACGCGCGCAGCACTGCCGCCAATGTTGAAGAAAGGTTGGGGCCGCGTGATAAACGTCGCGTCAATCGCCGCGAAGACTGGAGCGCCGTACGTTGCGGCATACACAGCATCGAAACACGGCGTCTTAGGTCTCACGCGTTCGGTAGCACTCGAAGTCGCAGCCGCAGGTATCACAGTCAATGCGATTTGTCCCGGGTATGTGGACACTGAGATGGTCACGCGTGGCATCGAACAGATAACTCAGAAAACCAAACGTACTCCCGAAGAAGCCCTCGAGTCGTTGAAAAAAATGAGCCCTCAAAACCGGCTGGCCACGGCGGAAGAAGTCGCGGCTGTAGCGTTGTTGCTTGCTTCCGATGACGGGCGAGGCATCAACGGTCAGGGAATCAACATCGAGGGCGGATTTGTGCCTTACTAGGGCCTTGCACAAAAAGTACTTAAATTGCCTCTACGTACTCGGTGCGAAGAAATAACTCTCACGCAAAGGCGCAAAGGCGGAAAGAAAACCTTTGAAACATGGCAATGCTTTGCATCTTTGCGCCTTTGCGGGAGAACCTTCTTCGCTTAAAGCACTTTTAAGGCAAAGCTCCTTACTAGAGCTCCGCGGCGAGTTCGTAAACCAGCCTGATCGGCAATCCCATGATGTTGAAATAGTCGCCTTCGATCTCTTCGATGAACAGTGCGGCCTTTCCTTGTATTCCGTAAGCGCCGGCTTTGCCCACGGGCTCGCCGGAAGCGATGTACCAATCAATTTCGCTTTCACTCATCTCCGCGAAACGCACGCGTGTAGTTTCGTGACCGACGCGTGTTTCGCCGCCAACTCGCACGAGGGCGACGCCAGTAAGTACGTCGTGCCACTTGCCGTTCAGTAAGTTCAACATTCTGCCAGCGTCGGCATCGTCACGCGGTTGGCCCAGGATCTGATTGTCAATAACGACCGTCGTGTCAGCCCCAAGAACGACGCCTTCTTTCAATCGCTCGGCTACGGCTTCTGCCTTCGATCGAGCGAGTCGTTGCACGTAGGCGGCGGGTTTTTCGTTTGGTCTGACAGACTCATCGATTCCGGCGACAATCACTTCATGTGGCCAACCTGCGCGGTTGAGTAGTTCTGTACGTCGTGGACTGCTCGACGCGAGCACCAGTTTTTCACGAAGAAAGTCCATACTTGCTGCCCGCAGAGTTTGCGTGTTTCAATCGGCGAGCGCAAGAGCACAAAGATGAATCAACTGATCAAAGTGTTACCAAGCATCCTTCGCGCAGCCGGCGACTCTCCCGAAGTCGCTGAAGCCGCAGCGATTGCTGCGTGGAAGCATGCGGCAGGCGATGGTTTGAAAGGTCGGGCGGTAGCTGTGAAACTCGAAAATCGTACGCTGACAGTCTTAGTCGCAGACGCGATCTGGCAAAAGCAGTTGCACTCGATGCGCGGACAACTCCTGTTTCGAGTAAACACACTGCTGGGACAGCCCCTCGTTGGGACGATCGACTTTGTGATTGATCCATCAGTCGCTGTGAGAGGCAAAGAATGAAAATAGATCAATCCGAGATCAAGAAAGTCGCGGACCTCGCTCACCTGGAGCTCGACGAAGAAGAGGTGAAAACCTTTGGTCTACAAATAACTGAAATCATCAACTACGTCGAACAGCTCAACGAGCTCGACACTACAAACGTCGAACCCGCACTCGGTGGTCTAACTCGTGAGGGCGAACAAACAGACACCTCTCGCCCCGACGAAGTCACCGGCTCGCTCGGCCAAAAACCCGCCCTCGAGGAAGCCCCCGATGCCGCGCACGGACACTTCCGAGTCCCGAAAGTTTTGTGAATGAGTTAGCCACAAAAGGCACAAAAAGTATCAATGTCGCGTCAAACGGTTGAATTCTCGATAACGGCTGCCGAACGACTTAACGAAACGCTCAATGCGTTTCTCGAGATCGATCGCGAGGGGGCGTTGGCGCGCGTCGCTGAAATGGAACAGCGCGGGAACGCGGGCGCGCTGGCGGGTATTCCGGTCGCTGTCAAAGACAACATGTGCGTGAAGGGCCTTCAGGCTTCATGCGGTTCGAAAATTCTCGGCGACTATCATCCACCTTACAACGCGACCGTCATCGAACGTCTCACGAACGCCGGCGCTGTAATCATCGGAAAGACAAACTGCGACGAGTTTGCAATGGGCTCGTCGAACGAAAACTCCGCGTTTGGACCAGTGCGGAACCCGTGGGACACGACGCGAGTATCAGGTGGCTCGTCAGGAGGTTCGGCGGCCGCTGTCGCCGCCGGCATAGTGCCTGTCGCCCTGGGTTCAGACACGGGTGGCTCCGTTCGCCAGCCTGCATCACTCTGCGGCGTGATCGGGATGAAACCCACCTATGGCCGCAACTCTCGTTATGGTCTCGTCGCGTTTGCATCGTCGTTGGACCAGATAGGCGTGTTTGCGCGTGAGGTAGAAGACATCGCTCGCGTGCTCGGAGTTATCGCCGGACGTGATCCACTTGACTCGACCAGCGCCGACGTCGCCGTTCCTGATTACACTGAGTCGCTGACAGGCGATCTGAAAGGTATGCGTCTCGGTTTTCCTCGTGCACTGTTCGGCGCAGGCCTTGACGACGCGGTGAAGAATTCAGTCGAGAGCGTAATCGACGTCTATCGCGACCTCGGCGCTGAGATAGTCGACGTCGAACTACCACACGCGAAATATGCGATTGCCGTTTACTACATCATCGCAACCGCCGAAGCATCGTCGAATCTCGCTCGCTTCGACGGCGTGCGTTATGGCTTTCGTGCTGAAGAGGCGCCGGAGTTGCGACAGATGTACAGGAAAACGCGCGAGGAGGGTTTTGGACCAGAAGTTAAGCGGCGAATCATGCTCGGCACTTACGTGCTCTCCGCTGGTTACTACGATGCGTATTACCGAAAAGCGCAACAGGTGCGAACGCTCATAAAGAACGATTTCCTGACCGCGTTCGAACGTTGCGACGCATTCATTACACCCACGGCGCCGACGCCGGCATTTGCGCTCGGTGAAAAAGTGGACGATCCGCTCGCGATGTACCTGAACGACATCTACACCGTCACAGCGAATCTTGCGGGTGTTCCCGGGATCAGCGTGCCATGTGGTTTATCGCCGGAACGTTTACCGATCGGATTTCAGTTGGTAGGACCTTACTGGTCGGAACCGGCACTCTTGAAGTTGGCCCACGCGTACGAGCAGGAACGACCGTTCACAGAACGACCGCCAATCAGCGCTTCGTAACCACAGATTGCACAGTTTTACGTTCGGATTTGTCTGGGATGAGATCGCCCGTAAAGATTTCGACCACGTTTTTCGCTGTTCCCACCACCGGCGTCACGTCCAATCCGACGTGAACCGCGCCCGGAAGCAGGCCTTTTTTCTTAATTTCATAGCCCGCGAGCCCGACGGCAAAGATCGATCCGATAACCGGAATCGGCTTGATGAGGCGCTTTGCGATGCCCCATCCACCTGCCCGGATAAGTCTGCGTTTCAACGTAGTCATCAGTTTGATAGAAGCACAGATTTCGTTTCGACTTCAAGCTTTGCTAGCATGCATTCGATGCGACTCAAGCTCTTTTTTACTGTCTCGATATTAATCGCCATCGCGTTGTTAGTTTCTTGTCGTTCCGGCATCGGCAACAGCAGTCGTCTCCTGATTTACACGCCACACGGACAGGATCTCCTCAAAGACTTCATCGGACGTTACAAGCAACAGTACCCGGATGCGGACGTGCAGTTTCTCGACATGGGTTCGCGCCAGGTGCTGGAGCGTGTGCGCGTTGAGAAGAACAGGCCACAGGCGGATGTGTGGTGGGGTGCGTCGCACATGACTTTTCAAACTGCCGCTGATGAGAACCTGCTGATGGAGTTTCGTCCGAGCTGGGCAGATAAGGTTCCCACTTCTTCTCGTGACGCGAGCGACCGCTGGTACGGCACTTACGAAACGCCACAAGTCATCGCGTACAACAGCGAAGCAGTTCCTGCCGACCAGGCACCGCGCGATTGGGATGACGTAGTCGATCCAAAATGGCGCGACAAAGTTTTGATTCGCAACCCCAATCCATCCGACACGATGCGCGCGATCTTTGGCGCGATGATCTTGCGGTTCTACAAAGACACCAACTCCCCGGAGGGCGGCTACGCATGGCTGCGAAAGCTCGACGCGAACGTTCACGAATACACCGCGGACGGAACCCTCCTCATGCAAAAGCTCGCGCGACGCGAAGGACTCGTGACGCTCTGGGACATGCCCGACGTGCGTCTTTTTAAGGACCAGAAAAATCTTCCGGTAGGTTACGTCGTTCCTGCGAGTGGTACTCCGGTGATCATCGACGGCATCGCGATCATTCGCGGCTCACCGAATCAGGAAGAGGCGAAACGGTTTTATGAATTCGTCACCACGCCCGAGAGTCTCGCCTATGCGGCGCATAAGTATTACCGCATTCCCGTGCGCACGGATCTCGACCGTTCGCAACTGCCAGGTTGGATGAACGAGCCGTTTACGCGCCTGCCGATCGATTGGGAGCTGTTGCGAAAAAACAGCGGTGAGTGGTTAAGATACTGGGACACCGAGATCCGTGGTCGCGGGCGGCAATAAGTAAAAAGAATCATTTGTCATTTGCTATTTGACATTTATCAGTTGGTCTTTGAGGACCTTCGGCCGCCGGAGGTCTAAAAATAACCAAATGATAAATGTAAATACTGATTGGTCCCATCGACAGATGCCTTTTCTTTCTCTAAAAAACATTTCCCGCACTTTTGGATCGACCCGAGCTGTCGCCGACGTGTCCCTCGACGTTAATCAGGGCGAGTTTTTCGGATTGCTTGGACCATCCGGCTGCGGTAAGACTACGACGCTGCGAATGATCGCGGGACTGGAGAAACCTGACTCCGGTTCGATCGAGTTTCAAAATACCGACATCACCAACCTACCTCCAGAACGACGCGGCTTCGGCATGGTTTTTCAAAACTACGCTCTTTTCCCTCACTTGAACGTCTTTGAGAATGTCGCGTTCGGCCTGCGCGCGCGTCACAAAACCAAAGCGGAGATGGCTGACCGCGTAGCGAGCGCGCTCGAACTGGTCCAACTTCCCGGCTATGACAAGCGTGCTGTCGATGAATTGTCGGGCGGCCAACAACAACGTGTTGCAATCGCACGCGCAATCGCGATCGAGCCGGCGCTGTTGCTGTTTGACGAACCACTCTCGAATCTCGACGTCTCGCTTCGTGAAGAAACACGGAGCGAACTACGTGAACTCGTCACGCGCCTCGGATTAACCGCGGTCTACGTCACTCACGATCAGGAAGAAGCATTCGCACTCTGCGATCGAATCAGCGTCATGGTCGGAGGCAAACTCATGCAGACCGGGCGCCCGCGCGAACTCTACGAACAGCCATCGGAAATCTCCGTCGCGAGTTTCCTTGGCAGAAACAACCTCATCAAAGCAATGCGGTTGAGTTCGAGTAAGACAACCGACGGCGAGTTCAAGACGCTCGAAGGCGGGCACACGCTTCACCTGCCGGTCAAACACGATGAACTTGCGCCACTGAACAAACCCGTCTTTCTAGCTATCCGGCCGGAGCACGTTCAACTCAGCACTAACGACAATCACGCGGTGAACTCGCTTCCAGGCAAAATCCGCGAGATCGTTTTTGCGGGAGCGACGTCAAGCGTACGTGTCGATGCGAACGGATTGCTGCTCGAAGCGCTCGTGTTACGTACCGACGGGCTTGAAGTAGATCAACACTGTAACGTGATCCTCTCAACGGATCATTTGACCTTGTTGAAACCGTGACACGCGGATTTACACGGACATCCGTGTTCCTCTTTCTCATCACCGCGGTGGTGCTGATTTATGGTGTTATCTATCCGAACCTCGCCGTCGTAGTCAGTTCCTTCCAGCGCGCCGGCAACTGGACGCTCGCAAATTACAGCGAACTACTGTCGCAACGCATCGTGATCGAAGCGATCGTCAGCAGTCTCGCATTGTCTGTCGGAACGGTTTTGCTTTGCGCGATCGTCGGTATCCCGTTGGCGTTTCTTTTTGAACGTTTCACTTTTCCTGGTCGCCGGCTCTTCGCTGCGCTCGCGGCATTGCCCCTCGTCCTGCCCCCGCTCGTCGGCACAGTCGCTTTCATCTTCCTTTTCGGCGAAACGGGAATATTGGCCCACGCAATACAAAATCTTTTCGGGCTCGAAAGCGTGCCATGGCGGTTGCGGGGCTGGCCGGCCTTGTTGCTGTTTCACACTTACACGATGTACCCGTTTTTCTACGTACTCACGGGCGCGGGTTTGCGCAGGATCGACGCGAGCCTCGCCGAAGCCGCACGCAGTTTGGGAGCCGCGAAGTTTCAGGTACTCAGACGCGTGCTGTTGCCGCAACTAACTCCGTCGCTGCTGGCTGCTGCGCTGCTGACGTTCATGACTTCCATGGCTTCGTTCAGCGCGCCCTTGCTCTTCGGCGGCGATGTGCGCGTGCTCACACTCGAGATCTTCACTGCGAGACAGCGCGGCGAGTTTGTAATCGCCGTGACGGAGACTGTGATACTCGCCATCATCTCGCTCGCCGCACTGATCGTTTTTCAACGTTACGAAGGCACGCGCAAGTTTGCGGCGGCAGCAATGAAAGGCGCGCCACGCAGACGTGTCAGCATCGCAAGTGGAAAGACGCGCGTGCTCGCGACGATTCTCGCAGTGGTCTTCGCGGTCGTACTGGTGATGCCGGTCGCAACAATGTTCCTCGTCAGTTTCGCACGAGAAGGATCATGGACCACGCAAACACTGCCTTCTGAATACACACTCGCAAACTACCAGCGACTGTTTGGCGATCCTTACGCAGCAGAAGTTTTCCTCAATAGTTTGACGATGTCGGCAATAGCTGCGGTCGCGGCACTGCTTTGGAGTTTTTGCGTCGTGACCTTGTTGCGACGTCGCCGGGACGAGGGGAAGATTTTCGGAGAAGGCTGGCGCCGGTTGTTATCGCTTCTGGTGTTGATTCCTTGGGCACTGCCGGGAACTGTCGTAGCGGTTTCAGTAGCCGAGGCGTATGGCGGGCCCGGGTCGTTGTTGGGTTCGTTTGTTCTTGTTGGAACGTTTTGGATCCTGCCGGTAGTTTACTTTTTACGGTTCATGCCATTGGTTGTGCGCGCGCTGCAAGCAAGCATGGAGCAGGTCGACCCGACGCTCGAAGAAGCCGCGGGATCGCTCGGCGCGCGTGCATGGCAGCGATTCGTGCGGGTCACGCTCCCGCTGGTGTGGCCGGGCGCAGTTGCAGGGACGCTCTTGGCGTTTGTGATCGCGTTAGGTGAATATGTCGCTTCCGTGCTTGTATTTGTGCCGGCGAATCGACCCATTTCAATCGCCATCGCATCCGAGTTGCGAGACTTCAATCTCGGCGCGGCGGCGGCATATGGAGTGGTTCTCATCGTGATCATTTCGATCAGCATGGTCGTCGCCGGCAAGTTGGAACGTTTAAGGGGTTAAATCGATTGGTTAAAAATCTGCGTAATCTGTGGCTAATTTTTCTTGTAGCGCTGACGCTGATTGTTCCGCCTGCGCAAGCAGAACTAGACAAAGCAGCGCTTCACCAGGCACTTCTCGATCTCACGAGCCCATGGACGGTGATGTGTGTCGCGGCGCATCCGGATGATGAAGACGGCAGCACGCTGACTGTGCTGCGTCGCAAATACGGAATCAACACCGTCTCGCTCTTCTCAACGTTCGGCGAAGGCGGACAAAACGCTGTTGGTCCTGAGTTGTACGAAGAGCTCGGCGTGATTCGCGCGCGCGAAACAATCGCTGCTTCCCAGGTGCAGGGGTCTGAGCCGCACTTTCTCGGATTTAAGGATTTTGGTTTTTCAAAAACTGCTGAAGAGACGTTTCGGGCGTGGGGCGAGAAAGAGCTCCTGCGCCGCATGGTCCTGCAGATTCGTTTGCTTCGTCCGGATGCGATCATCACGAATCACGACACGGCGAGTGGTCACGGACATCACCAGGCAACAGGGCGTGTAACCCTGCAGGCATTCGACGCGGCCGCCGATCCAAAACAGTTTCCGGAGCAACTGGCCCAGGCTGGTCCATGGCAGGTGCAGCGCCTGTTTGTGCGCTCGCGTGGCGAGGCTTCAGGACAAGTCATCACGATCGATCCAAACGAAACCGATCCGGTTCGCGGCGTCACGTATGCACAACAAGCACTATCGGGACTGCACAAACATGCGACACAAGGACCGTGGCCCAAAACTGTTCCGCCCGGCGGCGCGCGAATCGTTCGCTACAGCCTTGTGAAAACAGCGACTTCGGCAGCGGCACTCCCGGAGAACGCTAAAACACCGGTTGACGGATTGACGTTGCCCGCGACAGTCGCCGCCAAACTTGTTGCGCCCCGGATTGAAGACAAACCTTTAACAGATGCGATCGATCGCCGGCTCGAGTTGCTGGTCGCTCTTCTAAGTGCAAAGCGACGTGGTGTGTTCACTGGGCCGAAAGAAGTTTTTGAACTCGATCCTCATCGATTCACGTTGATGTCCGAACGTCTTAACAAAGCACTGGCCGCTGCGAGTGGCGCATCTGTCTATGTCAGCGCCGCAGGCTCGTCGCTTGTTCCAGGTGAAGAAGCTCAACTCGAAGCAATCGTTGGTAACTCAGGCGTCGCTGAAATTCAAATAAAGCAATTGAAGTTTCGCGGGCTCGGTGCGGAGCAAAATTTGAAAGCCGCTGAAAAGATCTTGCCCGGTACTGAAACTGCCGCTGAGGTCAAAGTCACGACACCGAAGACTTACGGTTTGAGTGTTCCCGCTGCGGAACATCTCTACGACGGTCGCCTTTTCGGCGAGCCACTCAAACTCGTAGCTGAGCTGAGTATCGAAGGCGTTACATTTACGATCGAGAACGAAGCGCGACGAGACATCGTGCCGGCGGTTGAAATTGTCGACGTGAGACCGTCGCCGTATGTCACGACGCCCGCAACGTCTCAAAAGCCACTGGACTTTAAGGTCACGCTGCAAAATCGTCTCAGGTCCGACTTTCGCGGGTTACTGAGAATCAGTGGACAAAGCCTCGAGACCGGACACGAGATCAACCTGCGGCCAGGCGAAACCAAGACGTCAAACCTTGTCGTTCGCCCGCTTCCGTTAGCCGGACAGATCCAGGGAACGACAGTTTCCGTCACGGTCGACCATCCGATCCCGAAAGAGCCGCTCGCGAAAAGAATGCTGCCGTTCTTGTATGCCAACGCCGTCGTCGTGAGCGGGCGCAAGGTTGGTTATCTTCCGAGCTACGACGAGACGTTGGAACGCGCGCTCGTTGCGCTGGGTGTCGATTCGAAAAAGTTGACAGTCGAGGAGATCGCGAAGTCGGACCTGACGTCGTTTCACACAATCGTCATCGACAATCGTGGGTACGAAGCGCATCAGGATCTGATTCCGGTCAACGATCGACTGCTGAAGTTCGCGGAAAACGGCGGCACGGTAGTGGTTTTCTATCACCGGGTCAACGAGTGGAACCCGAATGCGAATCGTCCGCAGCTCGCGCCGTATCCGATCGTTCTCGGGAACGAACGCGTAACAGAAGAAAATGCTCCGGTCACGTTTCTTCAGCCGCGCCATCCGCTGCTCAACTTTCCAAACAAGATCACGCAAGCGGATTTCGCAAATTGGGTTCAGGAGCGAGGATTGTATTTCCCGCGTGAATGGGACCCGCGGTACACAGCCGTGCTCGCGACGAGTGACAAAGGTGAGCCGCTGTTGAAGGGCGGACTCCTCGTCGCACCTTACGGCAAAGGAAACTACATCTACACGAGCATGGTGTGGTATCGACAACTACGCGCAGGACACGCGGGAGGATACAAGGTTTTTGCTAATTTGATCAGCTACGGTCGTCGGAAGGAAGATTGAAAACATTGGTCATATGTCATTTGACATTTGTCATTTGGTTATTTCAGACCTTCGGCTTCCGAAAAAAATGACCAGATGATAAATGTCAAATGAAATATGACAAATGATTTCTTTCGCTTAAGCGGGTGAGTCGACAAGACCCTCTTGCTCCAGGTTCTCTTCACCTTCGAGTTTCACACGCGCGCGTTCCAGGAATGTTTTGATCATTTCTCGGACGCGTTTCTGCATCTCGGCACTGATCGCGCTCTCTCCCACAAGGATCGCGAACCGGTGCAGATCCTTGGCATGCTGGCGACGCAGCTCGACGTGCTGAACGATCTTGATCAAAACACTGTGCCCGCGCTCTTCAAACGCCGCCGCATAGCGCAAGTAGTTTTTCATTTCGGAGCGTGCCGGTGACCACTCGAGACGTTCGGGAGAATCTTCAGTTTTCTCAACAGTGAACGAAGCGTGTACCGCACCGATGATGGGCACTTCCGCCCGGACCATCCAACGCATGATGCCACCGGCTTCGTTGCGTATCCCTTCGATGCCGGGCATCAGATCCGCAAAATTACGGAGCTCGCCGAAAAACTCACGGGCCCGTGCGAGGGTTGTCCGTAATTCCATTTGATCCGCGTAAGAGGCCTTGATTCGAAACATTTGTTCTCCGTCGACCGTTGTTCTCCGAAACGTTGATGCAACACGGCGTTAAGTTGGTTTCCCGTGTCGCCATTGCTAAATTACACGAGGACTGTTTGCTAGTAAATATCTATTTATGAAAACTCAGGATACCTGCCCCCGCTGCGATAAACGCGGGCTGAAAACGTGGGAAGATTTGAACGACGAAGAGCGGGAAGTGGTCAAGCGATTACCCTTGTCCGCGAGCTACCAACTCGCGGAGCGACAGGCAAATCACCGCTGGTGCACGCGTTGCTGGTGGGAGGACACCAGCAACACATCGCATGCCTAGTGGCTTGATCACCCAAGCCACTTGCCGAGCATCGTCTGTAGGTGTGAAACACTCGAATACTGCTTCACCTCGATCTTCTCGAGATTCCGAACGCGCCGGACATTGCTATCGTGCTTTTGTTCGATAAGGATAGTCTTTCGTCCCAACGCGTGCGCCATGCCCAGCTCAATCATCACATTGGCATTGAGCCCTGTCAGATCGGCGACGACAAAATCGGCTGTACATATCCCATTCCAAACGCGTCGCATAATCCGTTCATCCGCACTGCTGTCGCCACGTTCATACGTGACGCCGCTCTGTCTACAAACTCCGGCGACGGCTTGCGCTACTGAAGCGGACCACTGCTGTGAAAATGGCATGACGTGGAAAAGTCGCCCGGCGCTGGAATCGCCGTTGTCCGGGTATGCAGCGAGCCACGAGGGATAGATCGCTACCGGAGCTTTGCCGATCCATTTGGTCAGTAGCTGAAGAATGATCGCGCGAAACGCAATTGGATCGTTGGTGAGCTCCTCGTCGAACCAACCCATCTTTTCAAAGACTTTGCGTTGTGGATGCGTCGCAAGCGAAAGTTGAAGCCAACTTGCGGTTGCATCCAGTCCCGATTCAGTGACTGTCCTTTGCTGGCGGTAGAGCGCGTTGTCGATAGCAGTCTCGAGTAGAGCTCGATTCTTTTCTTTAGTGCGCCCCGTTAGTTTTGTGGGCTCGACGTCGATGTCAAAAGGCAGGAGTTGCTTTCCCTTTGTAAGAACGACGCTCGGGATACCGAGCGCCAGCGACAGTCCCAACTCGTATGCGACTGCGGCCAACTCGTGTGCCGCCTCGTGGCCGTTGGTTGGACCATCTTGTTTATAATTCTGCCAATCGAACACCGCAATCGCGCTGCTGCGCAACGAATCCCAACGGGCTTGACCGTAATTCTGCGCACGCACCTCGCCGGCGAATTTGAGTTCTTTTTTATCGCAGACTTCAGCCAGTAATTTTCGCGACTGCTCCGCACCGGCAAAGAACACCTGATTAGATTCCGGATACGACTCGGGACAATCCCAAAAAGGCTTTGCCAGAGTGAGATGCGGCAATAGCGCAAGCTCACGCGCTTTCAAACCCAATGCGCGAGCTTCGTTGCGTTCGAAAGTCACAACTGCTTCGTCGTCAGACAAATTGTTCAGTTGCTGAATAACGTTGATACTCTGTAATACTAAGTCTGCGACCTCCTTCCGCGTAGCCTCTCCCGGCAACTTCAAAGCGGCCGCCATCATTCCGTCGTTGGCGTGAGTCTTGATCTCCTGGACATACGGCAACAACACTCGTGTACGCGACGTAGCAGAAGTATTCTCGGTGACGAAATGTTCACCCGCTGTTCGCAAAAGTGGCCGGAGCTGGCTGAATGCGTGCTTGGTTTCCGCAATCATCACTTCATTGCTTATCTCTCCTCGTTTGTTGCGTATGACTGTATCGCGAAACTTGGCAACTATCTGCCGGAGAGCAGATTCGCGATCCCGGGGAACTTGCCCGCTCTTGACTGCATCATCGAGAAGTTTTTCCATCGCAGCAAACATCTGCTCTGCGTTCCCAGACGCAAGACTGCTTTTTAATAATTCCTCTCCGCTACTCGGCCTATCTGTTGTTCGGGTGGTGTGGTCCGGTGAGGGCAACTCGGGTGCGGGTTGAGATAGCTCACGCATGTAGTTCGTTGCTTCAGCGAGAAGCCCCTCCATCCATCGTACAACTCGTTCCCCGTCTCGAATTTCCTCCAGATATTTCGGATCTGATGTCCCAGTGCGAAGCCTGGCCATTCCATAATTAATACGATCCTCGATGGAACTGCCCCACGCTTTGTTCTCATTGTCCCTGACCTGCTGAAGAGCTATTCGGCCGTTGTTAAGAGCTTTATTGAAATGAGCTAACAACTCGTCCCACTCGCTGGGATCCATCTCTGCAATCATCGCTCGAAGCCGAGCACGACATTCAACTTCGCTTAGTTTGGACCAGGAGTCCAGAAGTTTGATAATTTCTTCAAACGAAACTCCGGACGGTGCCAGTTGTTTGCGGTTGACGCTTTCGAGCTTCTGAGTTCGCAGGGCATCTGCATTCGCAACGATCCATTCCAGGTACTGCTTGGTGCCGGCGTCACGTTCTCTGCCGGCCCAATTAGCAATGCTCAACTTGAACCCGACAAAGGAAGCTTGTGATAGTTCTTTTAAATAGGAGGCAAGCGCGGCTGTAGCTTCCGCCTGCGATAAAGGGAAAGTCTGGCGCACCGTATTTAAATGTCGTGCGTATGCAGCGCCGATGTTAAGCGCTTTACCGATCAATCCGGGCATGGTTTTTTCTCCTTAGAGAGTGAGATTGTAGGCAACAGCCTTGAAGGACCGATTTGACGAGTGTGCGAGGACGCAGGGGCTCGGGAAGCTCGGCCGTTGGACCATCGGACGATATTATCGTTCGTCTCAAAAGTCAACGAAAACCCGGGCGCATTTTTAGACCAGGATTCGATTGTATGCTTCGCGAATCGCCTGCATCTGTGCGGTGAGAGTTTCGTGTAGTTCGGAAACGGAGGCGAAGCCAGCGCGAGTGGCTACGTCTTTCGCGGCGACGTGGTTCGGATCGGGCAAGCGCGTCGAGCGACGCGTGATTATCAGGCGCAGGTTGTGATCGATCGACCGCAAAAGACCGTAACCACTGCTCAAGACCAGAAAGTCGTCCTCACTGAGCGATCCTTCTTCCCGCAATCGTTCGAGAGTAAACGCCGTCGATCGATCTTCGCCTTCATCGAGCACTTCGTCACGCAATTGCAAATAACGTGCGGCGAAGTAAACATCGAGCATTCCACCTGGTCCATACTTGATGTCAGTGCCTAATCTCCTGCCACGGCTTCCCTTCTCTTTTTCAAGTCGCTCCCTGACGTGGCGTGTTACCGCGCTCAACTCCTGCGGGTCGAGTTTCAAGGCGTTCGCGTGAATGCGGTGGCGCGCGTGAGTCTCGACCATCTTTCCAAGTTCCTGATCACCACCAACAGAGCGGAGTTTCGAATAAGCCAGCCACTCCCACGGCGCACTTTCCTCTTTCAAATAATCCAGGAACCCTTCCGAGCTGGTCACGAGTGGTCCATTCTTGCCATGCGGGCGCAAACGTAAATCCACTCGATACAGGTAGCCCTCTCTCGTAATGCTCGAGAGCGCCGCGATCATCAATTCGACCAGACGCGAGTAGGTTTCGTCCTGCGTCAACGTCTTCACGGGGGAAGGAACCAACGAATCGTAAGTGATCAGAATGTCAAGATCGGATCCGTAATCGACGCCGCCAGTGCTGAGCCGTCCCAGGCCGTAAAACGCCACGCGCGGACCGCCACTAAACGAACCATGCCGTCGAGCCATTTCACGCCGCGCGATCAGATACGCGACGTTCATGCTCGCGATCGCTAATTCTGTCTGTAATCTGTTGGTCTCGAATATTGAAAGCTCATTCGTAGCATCGAGCGCGCCGATTTCAACCATCAACTCAGACCATTGCAAACGCAATGCTGCCAATTCTGCGGGAAAAGTGCGTTCTGGATCGATTGCAGCACGTAGGATCGCACGGTAGTCACGACGCAGAGCAGTCGTAACTGACGCTCCAAGCGAAGCAATCAGAGCCGGGTTCGCTCCAATGTTTTCCGCGAACGGATCAGACGCGCCAGCTAGTTGCATCAACGTCGCGAGGTTGGTTTCAGTAATGGCGAAGCGGCTCTCCGTCTTCGCGAGTGAAGCTGCGACGCGCACGACTTGTAACAAAGCCCGGTGCGGATTGAGCGACTTCCCCGCGAGTGAGAGAAGTAAAGCCGCGAGTGATTTGACGTTTCGTGCTGGATCCATGCGCTCGCAGAACACGCGCGCCGATTCCATGGCCAGGGCCATGTCTGTCGATGTGTCACGGCTGAACTGTGTTTCCTCGCCGGCGGTTAACTCCGAGGTTTTTTCTACATCTGAAAACAGGCGCTCGTAAGTGTTTCGCACATTCAAGGTATGCTGTTTCAGAGCAACCATGAACTCTTTCGCGCCCGAAAATCCCATGCGGCGCGCGACCAGGAGTTGTCCTTCATCACTTTCCGGAACAGTGTGCGTTTGCAGACCGTGCTCCATCTGTAACCTGTGCTCGAGCATGCGCAGAAAATAATAAGCCTCTGATAGTTCAGCGCGTTCAAACTGTGTGATGAAGCCGCGATCGGCTAGACGGCCCAGACTCACAAGCGTGTGCGGCACGCGCAACCATTCGTCGCGTCCACCGTGGGCCAACTGCAACGCCTGCGCGATGAACTCGATCTCTCGAATCCCGCCGCGGCCAAGCTTCACATTGAATCCACTTTTCTTCTCAACCTGACGATCGATCTTCTGCTTCGCAGTGCGAACACTTTCGAGGGCGCCACTGACCGAAACATCAGGACGGAAGATGTAAGGCGTAACTCCTTCTTTAAATCTCGAGAAGAGTTCGGCTGAACCGGCTGCCGCGCGCGAACGGATCAACGCCTGGCGTTCCCAGTCCTGTGCTGAGCGCATGTAGTAGCGAGTCGCTTCGTCCAGCGAGCAGGCGAGCGAGCCGTCGCGACCGTGTGGACGGAGTCGCAAGTCAACTCTATACGCTCCCTCACCGCCCGCCTGGCCGACGATGCGTGCGATTGTTTCAGACAGCTTCACGAAGTATTCGCGATTGGTGACTTCGCCGCGTTCGCCTGAACCGGACGTTGTTCCATCGTCTGAATAGAGAAAGACGAGATCGATGTCTGAAGCGTAGTTGAGTTCGAGGGAGCCGAGTTTTCCTAATGCGACGACGCAAAACTCCGCGATAGCACTGCGACCTCGTTCGTCAACATGACGTGGCAATCCGTAACGATTGTCCAAATCCTGGCGTGCCAGACTGAGTGCGTAGTCGAGAATCGCGTCGGCGAGGTTTGACAGCTCTTCCGTTGTTTCGACGAGAGTTTGCGAACGACGAATGTCGTGGAGATACGTGCGCAGCAGTTCGCGTCGTCTGAAGCGAGCGAGGAGCGACTGGGAACTCAGAGAAGAATTTGTCAGCGCAAACCGCGCGAGGGATTCCTTGAACTCGTCAGTGTTTCTGACGCGCGGATCGGCACGCTCGCGCGACAACCACGAGAGATATTCGGGGTTCTGCTCGATCGTCGTGGCAAGCAGAGGACTCCAGGCGGCGAGCGCCAGGACGTCCGCCAGCAATGCCGGTTTCTTGAGCAGTGCTTGATACGCACGCGGCTGCTCTTTCGCTACGCGATCGATAAACAGACGCGTGCCGTTCTGATCAGGCAGATCGCGGATGAACACTGATTCTATTCGATCAGTATTCATCCGCGTTTATCTGCGTCCTAAACATCGTAGTAAAGAGAGAATTCCAGAGGATGGGGGCGCATGCGCATCGGCGCGATCTCGCGATCGCGCTTGTAGCTGATCCAGCGTTCGATCAACTGCGGGCTGAATACGTCGCCCTTCAAGAGAAAATCGTGATCGGCTTCGAGCGCCTTGAGCGATTCATCCAACGTACCGGGCAGGGTCGGCACGTCCTTCAGTTCTTCCGGCGAGAGATCGTAGATGTCCTTGTCGAGTGGTTCACCTGGATCGATGCGGTTCTGCACACCGTCAAGACCAGCAAGCAACATCGCAGAGAACGCGAGATAAGCGTTGCATGACGGATCGGGCGGCCGAAACTCGAGTCGCTTCAACTTCGGATTCGTCGAGAACATCGGAATACGAATCGCAGCCGAACGATTGCGTGCCGAGTAAGCGAGATTCACGGGAGCCTCGAAGCCGGGTACGAGCCGTTTGTAACTATTCGTCGTCGGCGCCGCAAAAGCAACGATCGCCGCCGCGTGCTTCAATAAACCACCGATGTAATGCCGCGCCATCTCCGACAGTCCCGCATAACCATCACCGGAAAACAACGGCTTCTCACCTTTCCAGAGCGACTGGTGACAGTGCATTCCCGAACCGTTATCGCCATACAACGGCTTCGGCATAAACGTCGCCGACTTCCCAAACTGGTGCGCAGTATTGCGAACTACGTATTTGAATATCTGAAGATTATCGGCCGTTCCCAACATCGTCGAAAAACGGAAGTCGATTTCGCACTGGCCGGCAGTTGCGACTTCGTGATGATGACATTCGACAGTGACACCGCACTTGCCCAGCGTCAGAGAGATCTCGGACCGCAAGTCTGTCAACGAATCTGTCGGCGGAACAGGTACGTATCCTTCCTTCGCGCGAATGCGATAACCAAGGTTAGTTCCTGCAAACTCGTTCGCATCGCGACCGCTGTTCCAATGTGCTTCATCTGAATCGAGTGCGAAACCCGCGGAATGAGGTTCGTTATGAAACTTGACTGAATCAAATACAAAAAACTCTGCTTCGGGACCAAAGAAAGCGGTATCCGCGAGGCCCGTGAACTTCAAATAACTTTCTGCTCGCTGCGCAACCGAACGTGGATCGAATGCGTAACCTTCTTTCGTGATCGGATCGACAGCGCTGCCGATCAAGCACAAGGTTGGTTGTTCTGCAAAAGGGTCCATCCAAAAGCGGGTAGCGTCAGGCACGAGCAACATGTCTGACTCGTGAATCGCTGCCCAGCCACGTATCGAAGATGCGTCGAAGCCGAAGCCATCTTCAAACTGATCTTCGCCGAGTTCTGCGATTGGGAACGTAAGGTGTTGCCAGGAGCCGGGCAGGTCGGTGAAACGAATAGAGACGAACTTGGCGCCCTGGTCAGTAGCATATTTCAAGACAGTCTTAGGGTTCATTTTATCTCCTGAAGGATTAAGGGAGTGTTGGGGGTGCCCTTCGCCCCTGCGCGGTGTTTGGTGCGAAGTTGTTGGCGTGCTTAACGACTTTAGTAACGCAGTCGTGCGGCATTGAACGGCATCAGTAAAAAACCGTGATTATAATCGCGGGGTGAATGATGTCAAGGGCAAAACCGCAAACTTTAGCGACACACTCCACAAATCCCATCAAAATCTGTGTGATCTGCGGCACAAAAAGTTATAGACCGCAAAGGACGTTTTCTGTTACATTGCGCGACTAAAGCGTTCCACCCAACAACTTCTCCGCAACTCGATTCGGGAAATGTACATCTGTGTTTCAGCGAACAGCTTTGATATCTTTCAAGTCTTATTTCGAAGGCAGGAGAACCGCTAATTGACCACGGCAATCGAGCAGACGCTCGAAACTTATGGAATCGAAAACTGGGGCGCTGGCTACTTTGATGTTAACCGGAAGGGAAATCTAATCGTCCGTCCTGTCGAGGGAGATCCCCGCTCGGCGGACCTCAAAGAAATCATCGATGACCTTGCCAAACGGGGCATCACCACGCCCGTGCTGCTGCGCTTTCCACAGTTAGTCGCAGCTCAAGTCAGAAAACTTCAGCGCGCGTTTAGTCGCTCTATCCGAGAATTTGAATACCAGGGGGCGCACATGTGTGTTTACCCAATGAAGGTAAACCAGCAGCGCTCTGTCGTCGAGGAGTACCTGCGCGAGGGTTCGCGTTACGACTTCGGACTCGAAGCCGGCTCCAAAGCCGAGCTCTACGCCGCTCTCGCACTCGAACAACCAGGCGAAAGTTTGCTCGTACTCAACGGCTTCAAAGACGAGGAGTTCATCGAGCTTGCATTCGCCGGCGCGAAGGTCGGAAAGAAAGTCGTGATCGTGATCGAAAAGTTGAACGAGCTCGATCACGTTTTGAATGTAGTTGAGCGTCACGAAGGCGCGCTGCCGATGCTCGGCATGCGCGTGAAGCTCTACTCGAAAGGCTCCGGTCGCTGGGAAAAATCCGGCGGCGAGGCGGCGAAGTTTGGATTGACGACGACCGAGTTGTTGGAAGTGATCCGTCGTCTCGAAGAAGCCGATCGCATGGACATGCTCAAGCTGCTTCACTTCCACATCGGTTCGCAGCTCACCGATATCAAGCGCATTAAGAATGCGATGAAGGAAGCCGCGCGCGTGTACGCGAAGGTTTATCAGATGAAAGTTCCGATCGAGTTTCTCGACGTCGGCGGCGGCATGGCCGTCGATTACGATGGCTCGAAAACGGCTTTCGATTCATCTGCAAACTACACCGCGCAGGAGTTTGCCAACGACGTTATCTACACGATCAAGCAGGTGTGTGACGACGAGAACGTTCAGCATCCTACGATCATTCAGGAATCGGGACGCTTCCTCGCGGCTTATCACGCGATCCTGGTGACTAACGTGCTCGACGAAATCGAGACAGTCGTCGAAGACATCACTCCGATCGAGATCATCGAGGACGATCCGCAAGTGGTGATCGAGCTCGGCGACTTGCGCGAGTCGATCACCGTCAAGAATTATCGCGAGTACTACCACGATGCACTCGAACATCGCGAAGAGTTGTTCACTTTATTTAATCTCGGATTGATCTCGCTCCAGGATCGAGCGAAAGGCGAAGTGCTCTTCTGGGACATTTGCGAGCGCGCTGACAAGTATGCGCAGCAGGCGAAATACGTGTCGGAAGAGTTTGGTGAACTGCGGCGTCTTCTCTGCGCGAAGTATCTGACTAACTTTTCGGTTTTTAAATCAGTGCCCGATCACTGGGCGCTCGACCAACTGTTTCCGATCGTGCCAATCCATCATCTCAACAAGCCGCCGACGGAATACACAACGCTGTGCGACATCACGTGCGACTCAGACGGTGTTGTCGACAAGTTTGTTGACCTGCATGACGTGAAACAAGTGCTGGAGCTTCACCCCCTCAATCCGGAGGAGCCTTATTACCTGGCATTCATGCTGGTGGGCGCATACCAGGAAGTGATGGGAAACAATCACAATCTGTTCGGTGCCCCTCACGAAGCTCACATACACATTGACGAGGAAGGGTTTCTCATCAAGAAAGTGATTAAGGGAACGACAGTTGGGGCCGCGGTAGAGCGTGCTCGCTATGAGCGAAGTCTTTTGCACGACGGTTTTCGGCGTCTGATCAATCGTCGCGTGAAAGATGGCGATCTGAGCGAGGCGGACGGCGCCGACCTGGCCCAGTTCTACGAATCTCGTTACGACGCTTACACGTATCTCGCGGTGAACGGAGCTAAAACGCGTTCGCGGCGCAGGACCGATTATTAATTATTTTCGCAAAATGTTTATCGAAACGTTAGTTCGAGAGGTTGACAAACCTGCATGGTCACTCAACGCAAACCAAAAGCATCGAAGTATCTGACTACTCCCACGCGTCCAGTCCAGGTGGACCGAGATCGTTCGGTGGCCGGCCTCCTCGAGAAGATGGAAGGAACCGGGTTTGGCGGGCGGCAGCTTGCCGAAGCCCATCGTATTTGGCTCGACATGCTTGGGGATAACACAACCATCATGGTCGCAGCTTCGGGCGCGCTCATTCCAGCCGGAATGCGACGCTTACTGGCTTACGTCATCAAGAACCGCTTCGTCGATTGTTTGGTCCTATCAGGTTCGCTGCTCTTTCACGATTTACACGAAACACTCGGGCGTTATCACTTCCAGGCGCACCCAACGATGACCGACGCAGAGTTGGAGTCGGCGCAGATCAGTCGCATGTGGGATCTGCTTGCAAGTGATGAAGAATATCGCGAGGCCAAGGAATGGATTGGCGGATTCACAAACCAGTTGGACCAGACGCGCGCGTATTCCGTGCGTGAGTTTTTGCATCTACTCGGCAGGGAGCTTGCGGAGATCGCGTCGGAAGATGGTGTGTTGACGTCTGCTTACAAAGCGCGAGTGCCGATCTTTTGTCCGGCGATTGCCGACAGTGGGCTCGCAGTCGGGATCGCGGGTGCACGATTTGAGAAAAAGAACAACTTCCTGTTTGACGTTATTCAGGACGTGCTCGACATGATGAACGTCATGATCAATGCGCGCGTTTCCGGGATCATCAATCTCGGAGGCGGAACGACAAAGAGTTTTATTCAACAAGCGACTCTGTCGTCGTTCCTGCAAAAGGAGCATCATCACGGGCACAAGTATGCGATCCAGATCTCGACCGACGCTCCGCATCCCGGCGGAAGGTCGAATGCGGTTTCGTTTGATGAAGGATTGATCTACGGGAAACTCGCCCGCGGCGCGCACACCGCTTACGTCCCTTGTGATGCGACGATCGCGCTGCCGATACTGATCACGTCGCTTTCACAAACGGCGGCGAAGTATATGAAGGGGCGCAAGAAGCCTAACTTCCAGTTCGGGCGCGAGCTCCTTATTGAAGCGTCGTAGAGATGTGAGTAGGTTTTGCTCGCAACTACTGCTCAAAACACCGGCTCCACCCGGCCTCGCACGCGGTTGCGTTGAGCGTACATTGCTTTGTCGGCTTGTTCGATCGCTTGCCCAAGATCCGTCAGTGACGTAAATCCCGCTACTCCAAAAGAAACCTTTACACTGATTTCCATTCCCATCCAGCGCTGAGCGTTCTCTTCGAGAATCTTGTTCAGCTTTTCCATGCGACGGCTCGCCTCAGGCTGCGGCAGCTTGAACATTAAGACGAGAAACTCGTCCCCTCCCCAACGAAACAACATGTCGTCAGCTCGAACGAGGGAACGCGTAGCACTCGCGACTGCCCGGATCGCTTTGTCGCCGACTGAATGGCCCATCGTGTCGTTGATGGGTTTGAGATTGTCGATGTCGAGCACGGCAACACTTCCGGACGTCACTACCTCCTGACCTCTTTCAGGACTACGCAGCAACGAGTGAAACGCGTGCCGGTTCAGAGCCTCGGTCAACGGATCCATCTGAACCAGCAACTCGAGCTGATCGCGCGCCTGAAGCAGTTTTCTGTTTGCCATTTCGACTTCGCGGCGCACGCTTTCCATCAGGACCATCACCGTTCCAAAGCCAAGCAGTATTTCGAACAGCAAATCGAAGATCGACGTGTACTGCAAGTATCCCAGTGGAACTGTAATCCCGAGTAATCCCTTGCGCGCCCCGAACACCGGCACATAGTGAAGAAAACCAATCGCAAGCAACATCAACGCCGCTGACATTACGCGAAGGCCGGAACTGGTCTCCTCGTGTCGAGGACCTCTGCGCAAAGTGAAAAACGAAACGAGGAACAAGCCGGCGATGATCGCCGAATGGATCATGAAGAGGTCGTTGAAGTCGGCGGATGCGTACGGCAGTACAACTGAAACAGCGATAGCCGGGATGAGTACGTATTTATGTCTTTTGGTGAGAGAGGCGCCGGTCGTTTGGCTGCGGCAACCGGCTAGGAAAAGTAATCCGAAGAGGTATTCGCCAAAGAAGTAAATCGAATAAAAGAACTTCTGGTTGGGGGCGAACTGAAAACCGATAAACAAACTCAGGAGCGACCCGGAGAGGACCGCCCAGGATGCAGTCCAATACGTCAGAGCAGTGCTCTTGATTGACGACCGCATGAAGATGGACAGCAGGGTAATTAGGAGGACGCCAACGCACTGGATGGCGAGACCGACATTCGAATCCATAAACCGGGACCTCGTTAGGGATGAACGAGTTTTCCTAGAACGCAGGCAGGAAAGCTTCTGGGCGGTTGGGTCTGGAATGAAGACGGGTAACAGGCCAACCGGGTTCGATAATAGCCGACAGAGCGAAGCAAGAAAAGTGTTTTCTTAAATGGTTCTATGTCAAGAACTTACAACCCACCGTGGACTTTTGCCTCAACCAGATTTCGGATTGAACAGGATTTATGTGAGCCACTGGAGGACTTCTTCTTCACCTGTGCTGCGCGTGCCGCCCACGATGTGGATGAAGTATTCCTCGAGTGAAACGGGGCCTTCACCGTCGCCGTCAATACGGATTCCCTGTCGTAACTCGTTCAGCGATCCGGAGGCAAGTAACTTCCCCTGCGAGATGATGGCGATGTCACTGCAAAGTCGCTCCACGATCTCGAGCACGTGAGAAGTTAGAAAAACTGTGAGACCTCGCGCGGTTAAGCGCGACAGCAAATCTTTCAACGTTCGTGACGCGATCGCATCGACTCCTTCAAATGGTTCATCGAGAAACAGTATTTCTGGGCGATGGATGAGGGCGCAGGCGAGTGAGAGTTTTTTCTTCATGCCGTGTGAGTATTCGATGATCAGCTTTTTCGGTTCGTTTTGAAGATCCATCAACTCGAGTAGCTCTTTTGAGCGCTGGGCAATCTCTTCGGCGCGCAGTCCGTACATGCGCCCGGTGAACGACAACATCTCAGCGCCCGTGAGTCGTTCAAACAGATTCAGATCCTCGGGCACAACGCCGATACGTCTTTTCACCTCCATTGGCTGTTGCGCGATATCGAGACCAAGGACGCGCAAGGTGCCGCTCGTTGGCGCCAGCAACCCGGTGAGCATTTTGATTGTGGTTGATTTACCTGCGCCGTTCGGGCCGAGAAAGCCGAAGAAGCTCCCGCGATCGACATGCAGGTTTATGTGATCGACAGCAACGAAGTCACCAAATTGCTTGACCAGTGAAAACGTCTCAACGGCAGACATTAGCCACAGATTAACGCGGATTCATCCCTGTAGGCTAATGACGAAGAAGCGCTTTCGCATCGTCGGCACGCACGTATGGCGGGAGTTCCCGGTGCGTACTCATGAGAAATGCATTCGAACTGGATTGCAGCGCGTTTCCGTGCGTGGCAGCCAAACGTACAAAGCGACCGAATGGCGACCAGCCGTAGTAGTAACCGTCTTTCAAACTAACCAGGATGTCGGCGGTATGTTTGACACGCGGTGTAAAGAGCGACTTGTAGATATTTGCAAGTGCGTCGGGATAACGATGCCCCGCGGTCGTCTCCAGCCATTCTTTGTCTGTCGCAAACCCGTTTTGAAAACCGGTTAACTCAAGTGGATCGCCACTCACACGCGAATACCTGAAACTGTTGCCGTCCCGCTGGTGGTCGATTCGTGCTTGTCCGCGGTCGCTTTCCACAACCACTTCGTTACCGTCTTTATAAACGGCGAAGTCGACACCGGTTATTTCCGCAAGCGCAGACGCCATCTCCGGGATACGCTGAACATCGGGAGAATAAACTGCGGCATAGCTGCAAAGTCCAAACGCAGGAATGACAACTTGAAAGCCGCGCCGCTCCATTGTGGATTTCAGATCCACGCGACGATTCTCTTCGAGGTTCATACCGTGATCGGAGAACATGACGATCTCAGTCTCGCGTCCACAATAGCTCTGAATCTCGCGGAGGATCTTGTCGAGTGATTCGAGCGCGACGGAAAGACGGTCGGGTCCCTGCGCGTGGAGCAGTCCGTCTGTGGCTTTGAGGAACGCGAAATAATCGCGCGTTTGAGGCGCGGCGCGGAAACGTTCGCGGAAGCGTTGCATGTCGGCGCGCCACACTTTCTCAGGCGCCACGTAAATCAGAAATTCAAACGCCAGCGGTTCCTGGTAGTCGAGGTCGTCCATGTAAGACGACGGAATCTTGTCGGGTGTGCGACGACCGAGGTACTTCCTGATCCCACCGCGCAGCTCACCAGCGCCGCGATCGAAATAGAGACTCTCGTAGCCGGCGGGTGGCGAAGCGCCAAACATCGCCGAGAGCGCGACGTTAGTCATCGTTGGGAACGGTGACAGCAGGCGTGACGGTGATCCAAACCCATCGAACAGCCCTCGCGACCTGGCGGCCTCGATTAGTTTGTGAGGCACACCGTCGAGACAGAGTAGTAAGCGTCGGGGTCGTTTGTGATTGTTGCTACCCATTTTACTCCAGATCCAATCATTGGTCAATTATCATTTGACATTTGTCAGTTGCTATTGAGGACCTCCGGCTTCCGAAAGCCTTAGGACTCCGGCAACCGAAGGTCTTCAATAACAACTGACAAATGTCAAATGATAACTGACCAATGATTTGTACATAGATTTACTGTTCCTCTTCCGCCTTCGCAGTCTCAGTCTTATAAGCGTGCTTCAGCCCCTTCTTCGCCTCGTCGTGCGCATCGTAAATGTTCGGACGCGACAAAACTTGCTTGTACTGCGCCAATGCTTCATCGCGCTTGCCCGCGACGTCGTATGAACGCGCGGCGAAAAGATGGGCCATCGTGATCAGGCCTGCCTCACCGCCCTTGACCTTCGTTGCCGCCAGAAACTCGTTCGCCGCACGATCGTGATAACCCGCGTTCATCAGCACTTCACCGTACTTGAAATGAATCAGATCGAGCGCACGCGCGGCGATGTCGCGCATGTTTCGATCGCGCAGCACTTCTTCGAAAGTAGCGAACGCTTCTTTTTCAGCTTCAGCGGCGCCCGCAACGTCGTTTGCTTTTCGTTTGACTCCGGCTAGTGAGACCAGCGCGTCCGCAGTCTCGAGGCGCAGCAAATAATTGCGCGGATACTTCGCACTGAGTTCACGAGTCAGTTTCAGCACATCGGCAAAACGCTTTTCGCGACGATAGAGAAGCACGAGCACAGTTTTGGCGTCGTCCTGAGCCCAACGACCTTCCTTCGCAACCTGTTCGAGCAGTGTTAATCCTTTTTTCTTCGAACCACGATAACCAGTCGCGCCTGCGAGGATCTTGATCGGCAGAGGTAACGATCCAACGACGTACTCGTAAAGCCCGATGGTGATCTGCGCGTCGATATACTTTGGATCGAGTTTCAGTACTTCACGATGATGATCGACAGCGTCGTTGCCGTCGCGCAGCGCTGCGAAATGTCGCCGTTCGACGGCTTCTTCGAATGCCGCTTTCAACCCTTCCGTGTTCGCGAGAAAGTCGAGTGCTTCAATGTTCTTTGGTTCCTGCTTCAGTTTTGCTTCTGCGAGTCGTTTAGCTTCGCGGGTGTGATTGCGAAACTCAGCGATGATCTTCGGATCGACTTTATCGTCACCGCTGGAATAAAACGATTCGGAACTGTAAAGCGAACCCTGCAAACGCCGCGACTCGTAAAGCGTCTTGATCCACACACGCGCGGCGAGCAGTTGATGACCCCCGGGATGATTGGGGATGAGTTTTACGATTTCCTTGAATTCACGCTCTGCTTTGTCGTAGTCGATGTTGTAAAGAGCCTCGAGACCACTGCGTCGCAGCTCTTCGAAGCGCGCGCGTTCCGCGTCAGTTATCCATGGGGAAGAAGGTTGCTGTGCCTGCGTAACCACCGCAGCCACCAGCAATAAAACAACAACTCCAAAATACTTCACTGATCTTTCTCCATCTATGTAATCTGTGTCCTAGTCCTGAAACGACTCCATGTACTTCACGCCCGATCCGGTGTTGAATAAAACCACGCGGTCGGTCCCCTTAACCAAACCATCCGAGATCAACTTCCGCAACGCTGGCAAACACGCCGCACCTTCGGGCGCGCAAAAAACACCTTCAGCCGCACCGATCTCGCGAGTCGCAGCAATCAACTCTTCATCCGTAACACTGATCGCGGTGCCACCCGATTCCCGCAGCGCATCGAGTATCAAAAAGTCTCCAATCGCTTTCGGCACGCGCAGTCCTGAAGCCGTCGTCGCAGCATTCGGAAACTCATCCGCAAAGCGCTTCCCTTCCTCAAACGCGCGCACAATCGGCGCACATCCAGCCGCCTGCACCGTCACCATTCGTGGCCGCTTACTTCCGATCCAACCCATCTGCTCCATCTCTGCGAACGCTTTCCACATTCCGATCAAGCCTGTGCCACCACCAGTCGGATAAATGATCACGTCCGGCAGTTCCCAGTTCAGTTGTTCTGCGACTTCGTAACCAAGCGTCTTCTTCCCTTCCACCCGATAAGGTTCCTTCAACGTGGAAACATCGAACCAGCCTTCAGCTTCCTTTCGCCTGCCGACCTCTGCGCCACAGTCGGTAATTAAACCATCCATCAACGTCACGTGAGCGCCGGTTTGTTCACACTCGACAACGTTCGCTCGCGGCGTATCACGCGGCATAAAAATGAACGACTCGAGTCCGGCGCGAGCGGCGTAAGCGGCTAAAGCTCCGGCGGCGTTTCCTGCAGACGGAACGGCGAGCTTCGTAGCGCCCAACTCTTTGGCCATCGAGACCGCAGTTGCCATCCCGCGGGCTTTGAAACTCTGAGTCGGGTTCTGCGATTCGTCTTTGATGTAAAGCTCACGAACTCCAACGGCTTCCCCCAATCGTGCTGCTCGCAATAGAGGCGTCCAACCCTCGCCGAGCGAGATGATGTTGTCGTCGTTATCGACCGGCAAAACCTCGCGATAGCGCCAAAGGTCAGGCCGTCGCGTAGCCAGCGATTCTTTTGTCAAAGTCGTTTTGCTGCGATCCAGATCGTAGCGAACCAACAAAGGCTTCCCGCATTCGCGGCAAAGATTGAGCAACCGACGTGCCTCGTGCCTCAGGCCGCAAAGGCCGCATTCCAGGTGTGTAACATTCATGGTTGGATTTTCTCACGTTTGGAGGGAGTGCAGTAATTCGCATGCAGTCGGAGCAGAAACTGTTGAGGCCACAGATGAAGGCGGATGAAGACGGATACGGGATCCGTTTTCATCTGCATCATCTGTGGCCCCAAAGATTGCAGTAAAAACTAGGTGTCAGTGGCCGCCGTGACCGTTGTTGCCGTCGATCTGGCTGCGGATTTCGCCGCCTGGCCAGAGCGTGCTGTGAACGTTCACATACGTGGCGCCCGCACGGATCGCCGCGATCAGCTCATCGATCTCGCCCGTATTGATGCCTTGAGTCCTTGCCGCGGCGGTCGCCGGGATATTCGGACTTACATCAGCAGCGACAATGGTTCCGGATATTGTGGCAGGCGGCGCGGGACAAGGTTGAGTACCCGCCGGCCCGTTGCCGAGATTGGTGCAGAGGAATACGCTAATGCCGCCGTTCACGCCCTTCTGTCCAAAGTGAATATGAGCCTGCTGGACTGCGCCTTCGAGGTCCGAATAGCTAAGCTCCCAGTCAATCCGTGATCCGTCGTTACTAATCCGAGCATTAAAGCTTCCATTGCCGGTAGTCGAGACTGACGGAACTTCCTCATATCCTGTCAGCAACTCACTGATCCTCTTGAAGCCCTGAGCTCCGATAGCGGCGGAGACGGACACCAAGGTGATAACTGCAATAGACATTCCTAGTCTTCGCATCCCTTTTTCCTCCCAGATTTTCTGTTCTATTTAAGCGGGAGCGCATGATATCACGGTGGCGGCTAAAAGGTGGAAGGTCTGCAGCGTAGCCCTTTTGCCTTCTGAGCGCTGTTCATTTACCTTGTCTGTCTTTATGGCGATTAGTCTTCTGGCTCTTGATCTCGACGGGACACTCCTCGATTCCCGGGGGCGAATCTCTGAGCGCAATCGCCGTGCGATCGATGACGCGCGCCAACAGGGTGTGCGCGTGGCCCTGGTTACTGGACGGCGCTTCAGGGATTCGCGGCCGGTCGCGTTGGAGTTGGGGCTTGATATACCACTCATTTCGCACAACGGCGCGCTGACAAAACACGCCGAGACACTCGAGACCGTGTCGATATTGCCGTTGCCACTCGCTGCGGCACGCGAAGCGTTGCGAATCGGTCGTGAAGCCGGCGCCGACGCGCTTTTGAGTGACGATTACGAGGGCCTCGGCGTACTTGTTTACGATCATCTCCACGCAGAAAACCTCGCGGCGCACCGTTACGTTGCCTGGGCCCGGCGAATTCATGGTGAAGAAGGTGGCGAGGCAGTGCAACAGGTAAGCTCACTCGAAGAATACCTGGACCACGAACCAATCCATCTCGCATTCTCAGGTCGTTGCGCGGCGATGGACCAGCTCGAAGAGTTACTGCACGCGGAGCTCGGCGCGACAGTAAAGATTCTCGGAACGAAGTATCTCGAACAGGACTTCACGTTGCTGGATGTCGTGAATCCGGCAGCGTCAAAGGGAGCGGGAGTTGCAGCAGCGGCGGCCGAGTTGGGAATCGATCGTGAAGAGATCATGGCCATCGGCGACAACTACAACGATCTCGAAATGTTGCTCTTCGCGGGCACGGGCGTTGTGATGGCGAATGCTCCGCTCAGTTTACGCGAGCTTGCAGGCTTGCACCCGACAGCTTCGAACGTCGACGACGGTGTCGCACTGGCGATCGAGCAATTCATCTTGAACCGTACAGAACTAATCAACCAGTAAGGAGAGAAAATGGCAAATCGAACGGCAGTGATTGAGACAAACAAAGGGACGATTCGAGTCGAGCTGTTGGAGTCGGACGCACCCAAGACGACGGAAAATTTCATCACGCTTGCAGAACGCGGATATTACGACGGCATCATCTTTCACCGCGTGATCAAGGGCTTCATGATTCAGGGTGGAGATCCGACGGGCAGTGGCCGCGGCGGTGAGTCGGCGTGGGGCGGACGATTCAATGACGAGATCAATCCGCAGTCGGAAGTGTACACGCGAGGTTACAAGGCAGGGACGCTGGCGATGGCGAATGCTGGTCCAAACACAAATGGATCGCAGTTCTTCATCATGCACGTCGATTACCCGTTGCCGCCGAGTTATACGATCTTTGGAAGAGTTACTGAGGGACAGGATGTGGTCAACGCGATCGCTACTTCGCAGACGGATCGTAACGATCGACCAGTGTCTGAAGTGAAGATGGAGAAGGTGACGATCGAGTAACGCGGATTAAAGATTACGCAGATTTACGCGAATAAAATCAGAGTGGGCGGGCGCCGTGGCCGATTCGGGGAGCGGATCGGATCGCGTTGTTGACGAATTCTTTTGCGGCGCCCACCGCATCTTCGAGTGGTAAACCTCTCCCGAGACACGCAGCTATCGCGGCGGACAATGTGCACCCGGAACCGTGAACTTCGCCAACCTCGAGATACTCACTGCGAAACTCCGTAACGATCCCGTTCTCGCTAAACAAGACGTCAACTGCTTCACCCGCACGCACCTGTTTGTGTCCACCCTTCACCAACACCGCACGTGCTCCCATCGATTGAATGACCTCAGCCGCGCGGCGCATATCGTCTTCGGTTTCAATCGCAAATCCCGCGAGCTTCTCGGCTTCAGGAATGTTCGGCGTCACAATGCGCGCAAGCGGAAACAATCTGGTCTTTAAAATCTCAAACGCCTCTTCATCAATCAGAACATCGCCCGAAGTCGCGACAACAACCGGATCGACTACCGGCGCCGGCAGGTTCTCCTCGGAAAACAATCGCGCAACTTCGGCAACGATCTCCGCTGTCGGCAACATTCCAGTCTTCGCTGCAGCAACCGTCAGATCCTGAAAAACCGGCTCAACTTGCGCTCGCAGAGTTTTAGCAGTCTGATGCTCAGCGCCAAATACACCCGTCGTGTTTTGAAACGTAACCGACGTCAACGCAGCAGCCGGAAAACAACCGAGCGCCGCAATCGTTTTGATATCGGCAACAATCCCCGCGCCGCCGGATGGATCGAGACCCGCGATCGTAAGCACCACTGGTTTAGCATCACTGGTAGTCACTTCTGATCCTCTCAACGATCGACGACATTCGCTCCACATCGTTCAACAAACGGATTGCTGCCACACCACTCGCGCCCGCTTCGAAACATGCACTGGCGTTTTCGAGTGTAATACCACCAATCGCGACAGTGGGAAACCTGCGCAAGTCGCTTGTTACTTCTGCAAGCCGGCCCAATCCCTGCGGTTCGCCAAATTCACGTTTCGACTCAGTTTCAAAAATTGGACCAAACACAACAAAGTCCGCACCGCCGGCACGCGCCGCACGCGCTTCTTCAAGCGAATGAGTCGAAACTCCGATCAAAAACTCGGGACCATAAATCTTACGCACCACATCAGCCGGCAACGAGTGCGTAGTGAGATGAACACCGCCGGCGCCGGCAGCGCGCGCGATATCGGCACGATCGTTCACGAGTAATCTCGTGTCGCTGCCACACGTGATCTCGGTCGCGCGCGCAGTCAGATCGTAAAGGGCTCGCGCGGATAACTTTTTCTCACGTATTTGAAAGAGGGGAACTCGCGCAGCGACGGCGGCCTCGATTAAGCGGAGGATGTCTTCAGGAGTTCGCGTTGTGCCGCTCGTTATCGGATATACGATCGGCGCTGGAAGTGCGAGCGGCATCTGATGGAATGTCAGTCTGGCGTTGCAACGCCTGGACTGTCTTCTTGAAGTGAAAGATTTCCCAGAACGCGATACCGACATTCAAAAGTCCGATTCCGCTGACCGCGCCCCGGACCCAGCCCGACGCAACCACTGTCTGTATTCCCTGAATGCCGGTTTTCTGAGCAGCATACAACAGGAAATAGTTGCTGCCCCAGTCGCTGAAGCCCAACATCCCGTGCGGCCACCACGGCGCGACCGTGAGGAACACGCCGATCTCGAGGCACAGGATGATGTAAAAAATGACGCTAAGCTTCGCTGACATCGATCCAAATTTTAGCCACAAAAGGCACAAAAGTCACAAAACGATTCAGTCATTCTCGTTCTTCTTTTGTGCCTTTTGTGGCTACTCCTGCTTTTGCCGCAACTGGCTTAACTTCTCCGCAACTTCACGATACGAAACATCGACACCGTAAACTTCCGTGTAAAACTCACGCGCCTGCTTCAAGTCGCCGAGTTGCTCGTACGCCGACGCCAGTTCATAACGCAATGCTTGATACTCGTCTTCCGTGTGTCCGGGTGCCGCGAGTCCTTTCTTGAACCACAACACCGCCGCTTCCGGCATGCCCTTTTGATTGAAACAATGGCCCAGCATGTTGCAGCACTGCAAAAATCGCGACGTGCCATCGCCCGGCTTCACGAGGTTCGCAGAACTTTGAAACTCCTGGATGGCATCGTCCATGAGATCCATCTCTTTGTACGCGGTGCCCATGTTGTAATGAGTTTCAAAATCTTCCTGAACTGTGTCGCCTTCTTCAGCGACACGAAACTCTTCAAACAACTCCGCCAACCCGGCGTCAATTCCGGCCGGGACTGATTGAGCCCCGCCTGCATTGTTACCATCGCGCTCCGCTACCTCGCCCGGGAGTGATGCGTAAGCCGTTTCCGCTTCGAAAGCGACCGTTTCAGAAACGGGCGTCGCTGACAACTCTTCAGCGCCCCCAAACTCAAACACCGCCGGCGCGGGCTGCTGATCTCTTGATGCAGCCAGCTTGTCTCGTCGCGCCTGGATGTCGGGATGTTGTCCAAACTGCCTTTCCAGCATCTCGAGCGTATCGACCGCGATGTCGGCATAGCCCTGAGCGATGTAAAAATCCACGCTCTCAAGCTCCTGCTTCATCATGTTTTCGCGTCGCGCTTCTTCCTCTGGACCAGTCGCAACTTCCGCGGCCGGTTGCACATCATCGGGAGCGACAATGCTGAAATCGACTTCCTGAAAATCAGTTGAGAATGCCGGTGAAGACTCGTCGTCGTTGAGATCCGCAAACGAAGCGGTCGGATCAGAGAAAGTTGCGGCAGCATTCGTTTCGAATTCATCAACGGCGACCGGCTCAACCTGCTCCTGCTCTTCAACGACCGCGAATATTTCGAATTGCGGAACATCACTCACCGTCTCTGTTTCCGCGCGCGCAGAAAAGTCTTCTGTGTCTTCCTGCAAACCACCAAGCAGATTCAAGCGATCGAGATAGCGCTGTTCGTCAGGAGCGAGCCGTACTAGTTGCGTCAACGCGTAGCGCTCTTCATCCACCAACTCTGACGCTTCTGCCGACTCCGCTAAGCGTTCGAGCGAGGAACGCAACGCATCCATGTCGCGTTGCCACCAGTGAATGCGAACGAGCATTCGCAGCGCGGAGACATGATCGGGATTGCGCTCCAAAACCTGGTTGACGAGCTCGAGCAGTTCTCTCTCTTCACGTCCCGCGAGCATGCGCTCGATGATCGTCGAGAGAATGCGGATCACTTCGTCTACTTCGCCGGCCTTTAGATAAAGACGAGTAACAGGAAGATATTGAGTATATTGCGATGTGTCCTGGGCCATCAGCATCGCCGTGGCACGCTCGGCGCCTTTCGCATCTTCCGCTTCGAGGTATGCGCGCGCGAGCATTGAAACTAATTCGTTGTCGTCTTCGCGACCCTGGACAACGCCTTCCAGTGCCTCCGCGGCTTCATCAGCCGTGCCTCTCAAAATGTGCGCTTCGAGCATGCCGTGCAGCGCCTCGCGATCGTCGCGCACGAGTTGCAATGCTTTGTTGTAAGCGTCGAGCGCTTTGTCTTGTACGCCGGTCTGGTGAAAGCGATTTGCGGCCTGCACGAATGTAGCGGCCGCTTCGCGTCGCATGTTCTCTTTGATATAACCGTCGGCGAGCTTCAGACGGATGTCGGTGTTGTTAGGATCGAGATCGGCGATCTTGTGAAGGACGTCGAGCGCTTTCTTGTTGTCGCCTGAACGCGTGTAAGAGTCAGCGACGACGAGATACTGCGAGCGCGCATCGTGAACCAGACCCTGAGTGGCATAGAGCTCGGCGAGTTTGAGGGCGATGATGGGATCGCGCGTACGGAGACGCTCGATCTTTTTGTACATCGCGATCGCTTTGAGATTGAATTCCTGTGCGCTGTAGTGTTCGGCGATTCGTTCGAAGCATAAAACTGCCTCGTCTTTCTTGCCTGCGCGCACGTAAAGATCACCGAGCATGTTCAAGGTAGTGAGATCGTCAGCATCGTTATCGACGATTTGACGATACTCCTTGATAGCCGAATTGATCTTTCCCTGTGAAAGGAATTTCTCAGCGGCTTTTAGGACCTTACCTTTATCGAAAGCCATCAGGAATCTTAGGTATATTAAAACGGTTCGACGGCTCTAATCGTAGCAGCGGGCAGCGGGGAAAATGACATATCGAGATAAGCGCTTGTCAAAACTCCACTTGCAACTCCGGCAAATAAGCCGCGAGATACGCTAACATGCGTAAATAAAGGGTGTCAACGCACGTATTTCCAACCGCAGACTATCCGTCTCCGCTCGCAAAGCTGGGGCAGCAATTTGCCGTCATCGGACTCGGTATCTACGTCATTTTCGCTCCACATTCCATTGCTGCCGCGACCATCGGCGTCGCACTCGCAGGCTTAGGATGGCTAATCAGAACGATCCGAACTGGAAATTTGGGTCTTGGGCGCTCGAAGTTTGACCTTGTGATCTTGTTGTCACTGCTTTGGAGTGGAGCGTCAGCAATATTTTCGCAAGAACCACGGATCAGCATTGCGAAGCTGGCAGCGCTTTGGACGGTGTTTCTGTTCTATTTAACGCGCGCGGTGTTGAACGGACGCGCGACGCTCGTGCTTATCGGGTTGTTGATGTGTTCGGGCTGTGCGGGTGCGCTAACGAGTGTTTTCGATCTCGTGCGGGGACGGGGCGTTGTGGTTGAGTCGATTAGTTTCGACAGTCCTTTTCACCGCGTTGGAATTCAACCGGGCGACACGATCTGGCGTGTAGATCGGCGTCGTGTGTACTCGGTTAGCCGATCTGGACGAGATTTTGAAGACGATTCCGGCGAATACGCCGGTATCGGTCGGGATTATTTCGCGCGGTGAACAGGTCGAGCGCTCCGGACTCGTCGTAACTCAGCCACAGTCATCAGGAATCGCCGGCAGCGATCGCAACCATCGCTTTCGCGCATCGGGTTGGACCAGGCATTACCAGACGTTCGCCGAGATCATGCAGATGATCGCTTTGCTAGCACTCGGTATCGCCACTCGCTCACCTGAGGAATGACGGTCCGAATAAGTACTTCGGTGTTGCGCTTGCGGCCGCGTCGTTGCTGACGTTGGGCCTTGTCTTAACTGCCATGCGGACTGTGATCGTAGCGTTCGTGATCGGCGCTACTTTAATCGCGTGGAGATCCCTGCGTGGTGTTTATAAGGTGGTCTTCACGTTTGCGCTGTTCTTTGTGCTGGCGTTTGGCGCGGTAGTGGTGTGGCAAACGCGCGATCGGAATTCGCTTGTGCTCGGAGATCCGAGTTCGTCATTGCGACAGGAAATCGCGCGCGTCGGTCTCTCACGAATCCTGATTCACCCGATCTTTGGTCACGGTATGGACGCAGTGAAACTGCACTGGAATGAGTGGGGCTTCCCGGGCAGAGACATACTTCACTTGCATTCGACTCCACTGCAACTCGCATTCGATCGAGGGTTGCCAATGCTGTTGCTGTGGCTTTGGATGATGGTCTTGTTTTGGATCACGCTCGCACGGGGCGCCGACGGCATTCGGCTGGGTGCGCTTGGTGCTCTCACTGGTTTTTTAGCCAGCTCGCTGGTGAACTACAACTACGGAGACTCTGAAGTAACTATGCTGTTCTGGTTCTTGATGGGAACACAGATAAACGCGGATGAAAACAGATCTTAGCGCGGCTCTTCACTCTCAACGCGCAGGTTATTCCTCACCGAGAACACTCCCGGAACGCCGTTCGCCGCATGAAACGCGAGCGTGCGATCGCCGCTGCCGGAAACAACTCCTTCAAGCGTTACGTGTCCTCGACTCACGACGATGTGTATCGACGGATTCGTTCCTCGCAAGTAGCGATGCAAACCACCCATGTTCGCAATCGATCGATAAGTCGCGACCCGAATCCGATCGTCAACGCTCGACAACGGTAAAACCTCGATGTTGTTCACCACACGCGCCACGCCCGCGATTTTCCTCACGCGCCGCTCGGCGTCTGAACGAGTCGACGGCCTGACAACCTGTCCATAAAGTGTAACGTTACCGCCGTTGATGCTGTACGCGAGATTATCGAACACACCGTAGTACGGAAGCGTCACCAATTCACGTCGCACTCGCCGTGCGAGCTGAGGATCGATGGCGCGCTGCTGCGCTACGGCAACCGCGGGTAAAATCGCCAGCAACAACGTCGCAAAAATCCCAATGCCAAATCTGTAAATCTTCGTCTGTTTCATAGCGATTAGATAGACACTCGCTCGCCGGGGTTGGTTACGAAAATCTCGAATTTTTGCTAGCATTCCAGCCATATGACACGACCACAATCTACCGAAGCCGCTTCGTACTATTTTTCATA
Organism: uncultured Acidobacteriota bacterium; assembly: GCA_963728575.1. Taxonomy (GTDB): domain Bacteria; phylum Acidobacteriota; class Blastocatellia; order Pyrinomonadales; family Pyrinomonadaceae; genus PSRF01. The sequence continues at coordinate 198,264 of CAVSKT010000008.1, read as the reverse complement.
CATCGACCTTATAACCAGCGATGAGATCGTTCCCACAATGAAATCGCAACTCGACGAAACTCTCCCGTTTTTGCAGAGCATCTCTGAAGAGCAGAGTTTGCAGACTTACGAACCGGGAAAGTGGACTATTCGCGAGCTTCTGAATCATGTGAATGACGGCGAGCGGGTCTTTCTCGGCCGAGCGTTCTGGTTCGCCCGCGGGTTCGAGGATCCCCTGCCGAGTTTCGATCAGAATGTCGCGGTCGAAGGGGCTCACGCGAATGAGACGCCCTGGTCTGAACTGGTTGAGGAGTTCCGAATCGTTCGCTTAGGGACGATTTCGTTCTTCAACAACATGCCTGCCGAGGCGTGGTTACGCACCGGGACAGCGAGCGACAACCCGTTCACGGTCCGCGCCCTCGCCTACATTATTGCGGGCCACGTCGCGCACCACGTGAACGTGCTGCGGGATAAGTACGGAATTACTGGCTAAAACCTGAAAAGTATTGTTTTTTCCGGCTCTCTGGGTGTACTCTGGAGGCCTGCGGCGCGCACTCACGCCACTTTCCACAGTCCGCAGGCCCCAGCAACAAAACGGTCATTCCAGGGAGAGTCGCATGAAACGGTGCCCGCAGTGTGAGTTTATTTACGAGGACGATCAGAGCCTTTGCGACATGGATGGGGTGTTGCTCGTATTTGATTCACGAACACTTCCGAACCAGCATGCTCTAGCGACTGTTCCGGCAGCTCCGAGTACAACTCCACGCCGAAATCGCGCAGTTCCTGCATTTGCGACACTGGTTCTCGCTCTTGTTCTGGGCATGGTTTATTACGTGTCCACTCGCCAGCCCAACTACCCGCCAACGATTCCCGCGAGCACTTTGAGCGTCGCGCCAGTAGCCATTCCGACACCTGAACCGGCGCCATCCGCTGAACCCACGCCGGTCGAAGAGCCGGTCAAAGAAGAAGTCAAACAGGAAGCTAAACGACCAACGGCAACCGCCAAAAAGCCGGCAGCGAAAACCGCAGCGGTCTCTCAAACAAAACCCACTGTCGAACCGAAAAAAGAAGACTCCAAAGTCAATTCAATTCTCAAGAAGACCGGCCGCATTCTGAAGAAGCCCTTCAAGAAATTCTGAACCCTGCAAGGCCCGTGAAAAAATGAAACGTTGCCCCCAATGTCTCTTCCTCTATCCTGACTCGGACGAGCGCTGCGACTTCGACAAGACGCCCCTCGAAGCTGTCAGTGAAGCGGAGATCGACGTCGCAATAAGCAAAAAGAGGAAACGAAAAGTCCTGCCGATCATCGCTGCAGCGGGTTTGATTCTTGCCGTGTTGGCGTTTGCGATCTATTACGCTGTCAGCAAATACGACAACTCGATAAAAACCGAGTCAATCGCGCCCGTTGCTGTGGCGCAACCAGTTGTGACACTGCCGTCTCCGTCTCCGTCGCCGGCGCAGGCGCCTTCCCCGTCGCCATCTCCATCCGTGAAACCGTCCCCCGCGACGATCTCAGCGTCGCATTCGCGCGCCACAACGGATCCGGTCTCGACAAGCGGACCAGGGATCGGCCAGCGCCAGGGTGGCAAACCCGTCATCCTGCTAACGAGCGGTGCCAAGATCGAAGCCGACGAAGTTTGGCGCACTCGCGACGGGGTATGGTACCGCCGCAATGGCATGGTCACGCTACTCAAACACCGGCAAGTCAAAGCAATCCAGACACGTTAGATCACAAAAGACACAAACAGGGCCACAAGAAGACACAAAAACAGATCCTTTCTTTAATCGCTTATGTCTTGTTGTGCCTTTTGTCTCTTTTGTGCCCTTTTGTGGCTAAACTCGCTTGCTGCCTCGCAGGGCGCGTGATAGTCTCCCCTCCACTCTCAGCCTGGAAAACGGGGGACAATCAAATGAAAGCTACTGCGAGGATCGTCGTCGCGCTATCTCTTCTTCTCCTTCTCTCACTCACCCTGATCGATCACACTCCGCCTGCGAAAGCGGCGCCGCTCGATATTTCAGGTGAGCTTCACGGTGCGCCTTTCCGGATACGCGTGCCTGAGGTGTGGAACGGAACGCTACTCATCTTCGCGCACGGTTATCGCGACAAAGCCGATCATCCCGGCGAGATCGATAATCGAAATGCTGACGTAGCTCCGAACGCAGCGTTGGAGGCTCCACTACTCGCGCAGGGTTTCGCATTGGCCGGTAGTGCGTACAAGGACAACGGTTGGGCCGTCGAAGACGCAATTCAAGACACGAAGAATCTCGCGCTCTTCTTCAGCGCGAATGTTGCTAAGCCCCAAAGGACAATCATTGTTGCCGCATCGCTTGGAACGTTCGTCGGATATAAGAGCATGGAGCAGTTCAATGGAATTTACGACGGCGCTCTTTGCTTGTGCAGCGCGGGCGCCGGCGCGACGCGTCTTTGGGATAGTGGTGTTCCTCTTTATCTCGCTTACGACGTCGTGTTCGGAATTCCGGCGTCGTGGGGCACTGTCGGCGAAGTAAGAAACGATATCGACTTCGATACTGAGGTTCTCGCGAAGTTAGTTCCGGAACTCAGTAACATTGCAAACTTTCCGAAGTTTGAGTTCATTCGACTCGTAGCGAAAAATCCAGGTCGTGGCATCATCCCACCGCCACCGCCCGCATTCTTCCCGGGCTGGGCAATCACAGATTTCTTCTTCGTCACTGAAGCGCGTGCCGAACTCCAGCGACGTGCTGGTGGTCCAATCGTGCAGAATCTCGATCACGAATACACAATCACTGCTGCCGAGCGAGCGTATCTTGCCGGCATAGGACTCCCCGGGCCTGTCGTCGACGCCTGGCTCGCGCAAATGAACGCGCGACGAAATATTGAAGCGAAACCATCAGCGCGAAACTACGTCCGCAACAACACCGACTTCAACGGAAAGATCAAGAATCCGATCTTGAGCGTGCACACGATCATCGATCCGTTGCTGGTGGTTGCAAACGAGTCGGCATACGCGGAGTTGAACGCGTCAGTGAACCGGCAGGATTTGTTGTTTCAAACTTTCATACCCGGTGGCATCGGTCACTGCGCCTTCACGGGCCCGCAGATCCTGACTGCAATCGGCGCGATCGATCTATGGGTGCGCACAGGCGTTCGTCCGACGCCGGCTCAATTTCCGGCGGCGCTGGGGTTCGATTCGGCCTTTGTGCCACCGCCATTTTGATGGGATCCGGGAATCCAGGAAGTTCCTGACCTTGCAAATCGCGCGAATCCTGTAGAATATCGCACAGACCCCTCGGAGTGTTTGTTGAAGGGATTGTGCGGTGAGTTCGACAATTTCACTGACCAACGCCGTTACATCCGGCGATGAAGGTACTGTAGCTGCGTTACTCGCTAACGGCGCGGATGTAAACGAGACTACGGGCGGGGGTCAGACTGCCCTCATCCTCGCGGTCATTTTTGGTCATACAAACCTTGTAAAGCTACTGGTTAACGCGGGCGCCGACCCCCAGTTGCGCGACAATCTCGGTCTGAATGCGATCGAGTGGGCAAAGCGCAGGGGATCGAAAGAAGCGCTCGAGATCCTCGGAAACGAGCCTCAATCCTTTACTGCGCCGCCCGTTGTCGTTGAAAAGTCGAATGGAGCGGAGCCCGCAGTCGAACCTGAGCCCGAAATCAAGCCGGCGGTTTCGGATGATGAAAAGAGCCGGAGGTGGCTGGCAGGATTAAGGCAACGACTCGATGAACAAGAAATCCGGCGGGTGAGTCGACCCGAGCCGGAAGAGGCTCCTCGCGCTGAACCAGTTGAACCAGTCAAACCTCGGACACTGCCACAACCGGTATCATCACAACCAGCGCCGTCAAAGCCAGCGCCACCAAAGCCAGCGACAGCGCCAATAATTGTTCGTCCGGCAACGGCGCGGATATTCGAACCATCGCCCGAAGTTCCGCCTTCAGGAACAGGAAAACGAAAACGATGTCCGAGATGCAACGCGATCTACAATGGAGATCTGCTCTCGTACTGCGCGCACCACATCGTTCCACTGGTTGACGCTGACGAACCGATCATCACAGAAACGCCTCAGAGGTCGAACGTGCCGCTGTTCTGGATACTGGTGTTAGTCACACTCAGCGGATCGATCGTGATCGGTTCAATCATCACGACCTACATGTACCGGTCGCAGCAAAACGGCGCTTCAGCCGTCCAGTCGGCACAACCAACTGTCCAAAGGGGATATCCTGAGCTGGGTGGAGAGCTGGTTGGAAAAGCGGTTTCGCTTCCTGAAGCGGAGTGTCCGCTCAGTGGATCGGAGCTGCTCTCAGGCACGGTGACCGTGAGCGTGAAGGTCGACAGGGCGGGAACAGTTCATTGGGCACGCGGTTCGGGTGGCGATTGGCTAATGCGAGGCGCGGCGACTGACGCGGCAATGAAATCGACATTCTCGCCAGAGAAACTTCGCGGTCGCGAAGCCGAGGGGACGATCACTTACACGTTCAAGCCGCAATAGATCTAATCATTGGTCTATTGTCATTTGACATTTATCATTTGTCATTTAAGACCTCCGGCTTCCGACAAGCGTTAAAGGTCTTCGGTGACCGAAGGTCTTAAAATGACAAATGATAATTGTCAAATGATAATTGACCAATGATTTTCTTATTCTTATGAAATGACCATTGATTCTGCTCAAACCCGCATCCTTCCGGATGACTTGCGCACGAGTATCCCTGCACCCGGTGCGATCCTGCGCGAACGCTACCGGCTCGAAAGTGAGCTCGGTCGCGGCGGTATGGGCACGGTCTATCGCGCTACCGATCTCGAACTCCAGCGCGAAGTTGCTGTAAAGGTTCTTTCGGCGACGAGCCAGAATCCCGACGCGCGCGAACGCTTGATTCGCGAAGCACGCGCTGCCGCCGCACTCAATCATCCGCACATCGTAACCATTCACGACGTCGGCCAATCAGCCGGATTTCCATTCCTCGTCATGGAGTTGGTCGGCGGACCGCGTCTCTCTGAAGCACGTCCAACGGATCTGTCTCGCGTGGTCGCGATTGCCATTCAGATCTGCTCAGCACTCGAACACGCACACGAAAACAGTATCGTTCATCGCGATCTAAAGCCCGACAACGTGCTGCTGTCAGGAACGGGCGAGTCGAGCAACGTGAAGCTTGCCGATCTCGGGCTTGCTTTGCCTGCTTACGGCGCGCGCATCTCACGCGCCGGTATCATCGTGGGCACGGCCGCATACATGGCGCCTGAACAGGCGTTGGGACAAACGGTAGACGGCCGCGCCGATCTCTACGCACTCGGCGTTCTGCTTTACGAACTCACTACGGGTCGCGTGCCTTTCACCGGTGATGATCCACTGACGATCGTTTCCCAACACGTACACGCGCCAGTGGTGCCGCCACGTGTGCTTCGTCCCGATCTACCACGCGCGCTCGAATCCATCATCGTTAAGCTACTGGCGAAAGATCCTGATCATCGCTACAGCTCGGCCGCGGAAACTCGCGCTGCATTGCTCAACTCACTCGATGTCGAAGACGAACAGTCGACAGCGGAGACAGCTCCCTCTGTCGCAATTCTCGACGCACTTGCTCGCGGACGCCTTGTCGGTCGCAACGATGAATTAACCGAAGCGCGCGAGTTGTGGCAACGCGCTCGTGAAGGACGCGGACACGCAGTGTTGCTCAGCGGAGAACCAGGCGCGGGCAAAACTCGTCTCGCGCGCGAGATAACGATCCAGGCCGCCGTGGATGGCGCGCTCGTTTTGTGGGGCGGATGCTACGAGTATGAAGCAGCCACACCCTACTTGCCTTTTGTTGAAGCGTTTCGTCGCTGGGTACGCGAAGAAAAGAACGACGAAAAACTCCGCGAAATGCTCGGTGATGTAGCAACTCAAATCGCGAAACTCGCACCTGAAATCGAAACTCGTCTTGGTCCATTTCCCGAACGGCAAGCGTTAGCGGCGCACGAGGAACGCTTGCTCTTCTTCGACGCGGTCGCCCAGGTGTTTTCAAACATCGCGCGCAAGCAGTCATTACTCTTTTATGCAGACGATCTTCACTGGGCCGATCGCGGCACGCTCTGGCTGATGAGTCATTTGCTGCGACAACTGCGCGACGAGCGCGTTCTCATCATCGGTGCTTATCGAGAAACAGAACTCGATCGGACACACCCACTCGCGAAATCTCTTGTTGATTGGAATCGCGAGCGTTTAATTACACGTATCGCGCTTCGTCGCTTCACCGAATCTGAAACGGGCGATCAGCTTGGCGCACTCCTCGGCGAACATGTGAGCGGCCAGTTTGTCGTTGCCGTGCATCGCGAAACCGAAGGCAATCCGTTCTTCGTCGAAGAAGTGCTGAAGGCGCTGATCGAGCGTGGTTCTGTGCGACGCGAGAGTGGGAAATGGCGTCGCTGCGACATGGACCAGTTGGTGATCCCGCAAAGCGTGAAGGAAGCAATCGGCAATCGACTCGATCGCGTCAGTCAGAACTGCAACGAGGTGCTGCGCGTGGCCGCGATCCTCGGAAAGGTGTTTACGTTTGAAGAGTTGTCAGCGGTGGCCGAACAGAATGAGGATGCTTTGCTTGATGCGCTCGACGAAGCCAGCAATACACAACTCATCGCCGCAGGCTCAGGCGACTCGTTCAGTTTCACTCACGACAAGATTCGGGAAGTTTTGTACGAAGAGCTCAATCCAATTCGACGTCGCCGGTTGCATCGTCACGTCGCTGAAGGTCTTGAGCGTAACCGAGAAAAGTGCTGCGCTGTTGAGAAGTTGGCCCATCATTACATTCAGGCGGGCGATTACCAAAGAGGTTTGGAATACGCGAAACACGCAGCCGCTGAAGCAGAAAAGGTTTTCGCATTCGAAGAGGCGGTTGCCGCTTACGGCCGCGCACGCGACTGTGCCGAAGCATTAGGACTGGCTGAGGAACAACTAGCTCAGGAAGAAGCTATCGGCAAAGCATTCATGATGCATGGCGAAACGATTCCCGCAGCGGAACATTTCGAACGAGCCCTTGCTCTGGCGACAGATCCCACAACGCGTGTGCGCCTTCAATGTGAGGTGGCGGCTTCACTGGTCACGAATGGCGATCAACGAGGACATGAGTTTTTGCGCGAAGCTCTCGAGGTGTTGGATCCCGTAACGAATCCTCTTGAAACGGCAAACGCGTTAACAACCGAAGCACGCTTTCATCACCTCGCAGGCCGCCACAAGCAGGCTGTGGAATTGTTAGAACGCGCCGTCGAACTCGTCGCGCCGACCGCGGAGGGCGATAGTGTCAGCACGTTCGCGGCCCCGATGATTACGCAGATCTACGCCTACACCACGGGCGCCTATCAACATTTCGGCCTATTCACCGAAGCGGATCGCTGGGCTCGACGCGCCATCGAGTTTGGCACAAAGCACAACATTCTGTTTGGGCAGGCGATTGGCTATGAGTACCTGGGGGAAAACTGTACTCACAAGGGAGACTATGAGCTTGGTCTGGAGTATGCTGAACGTGAACGCGAGATCGCAGAAAAACTTCACTCGCGCGAGCGTCGCACATGGGTCCATTACTACTCCGGGCAGTGCCGGCTGTTCCTCAATCAGATCGATCGTGCGGAGGAGGAGTATCTTGCCGGGATCGCAGTTGCGGATTCAATCGGCGAGAACCGGGCGTCGTCGCTGTTGAGGATTAATCTCGCCGTTGTCCATGCAATGCAGGGTCGTTATGACGAGGCATTGCGAAATGCCACCGCGAATTTGCAACTCGCGCCAACCAACTTAATCTACTCACACTTCGAAGCTCTGCGTTGTTTGGCCCAGATTCGTTTTTTGCGCAATGAGTTTGAGGAAGCCGAACACGTTTGTCAGCAGGCGGAAGAGTTTATTGCTCCCACAGATTCGCGCGTGATTCGTTTATGGCTGGGACCGTTGCACATCGAAGTGCTTCTGGCCCTGAACAAGCGCGACGAAGCATCGGCGAAGCTGGTTGATTACCAGGCGCTCGTCGCTGAATGCCAATCACCGCGTTTCACCGCCGAAGCCTCACGTCTGGCGGCGCACTTTTAGCCACAAAAAGCACAAAAGTCATAAAACGGAATTTTCATTTGTGCTCTTTTGTGTCGCTTTGTGGCTAGACTTTTATCTGACAGATACCACCGTTTCGCAACCTTTCTTTTCTCAGCAAGATAAAAATGCTGGTAACGAGTAGTTCGTCCCCCGCAAAAGCAAAGACGCAAGGGCAATTGCCTTGAGTTGCCCTGCGTCTTTGCGTCGCTCTTTTGTTTTGTGGCCCAGCTTACCTGCTACTTACGGCGTCGCCATTCTTCAAGTAGCGGTCCAAAAAGTCGAGAATCGACTTGTACGCCCGAATCTCGTTTGCCTTCTTCGTGAACCCATGACCTTCGTTGTCGAACAACACATACTCGACCACACCGTTTCGTTTCTTGATGCTCTCAACTATCTCGTCCGACTCCGGTTTGATTACTCGCGGATCGTTTGCGCCCTGTAACACGATCAGCGGCTTCACGATCTTGTCAGCGTGAAACAACGGTGATATGGCGCGCAGATTCTCGCGGTCCTTTGCTGGATCGCCGAGTTCTTTATAGAGCGACTTGCGGAACGATTCCCAGTAAGGCGGAATCGACTCCAACGTCCGCACCCAGTTTGAAACACCAAATATGTCAACTCCTACCGCAAACTCTTCGGGCTTGAACGCGAGCGCTGCAAGCACCATGTAACCACCGTAAGAGCCGCCGATGATTCCGATCTTCTTTTCATCAACGTAGCCGAGCGACGCGAGATACTTCTTCGATTCGACGATGTCCCAAAGCGGCTCGCGGCCGTGCTTGCCGTCGTCAGAAGCGAAGAACGTTTTGCCATATCCGCTCGAGCCTCGATTGTTTGCGCCCAATACAACGTAACCGTGATTTACGAGATACTGCGTCAGCGGACTGTAACCGACGCGTGTTTGACCGCCTGGCCCACCATGAACCCATACGAGTGCCGGAGCTTTAAGCTGCGCGCTCGCCTGCTTCGGTTTGTACAGAATAGAAGGAATCTCGACTCCATCGAACGACTTGTAGCGTATTACCTGGGATTCGACGAGGTCTGCAGGATTGATTTCGGGATTCAGGCTTTCTGTTAGTTTCGTGGCTTTCTTGGTTGCGAAGTCAAAGACGTAAAGATTGCTCGGGCTGCGATCACCGTTCAGGTAGAACGCCATCAACTTCTCGCTCGGAGAAATAGTGACGCCGGTGATGTCAGCGTTCGGAAGCTGCGGCAACGTGACGAGCTTTCCCCTTGCGGTTTCGTAAATCTTGATCTTCGTCCGCGCGTCTTCGTTGAGCGAGGTCACTCGATATTTTCCGTTGTGCGAGAAGTATGTGTATGACACATCCCAGGGCGCTTTTTCTACGACTTCAGTCTTTCCGGTCGCCAGATCGTGACGCACAACATACCTGTATTCGCTGTTAGCGTCGGTCAGGTAGTAGAGATACTTCGAAGCTGGATCGAAAGTTTGAGGGGAGTTTGCAACGTCGCCGCTGTGCGCGGTGATGTTCTTCAACTCTTTCGTGGTTGTGTTGTAGAGATAAATGTCTGAGTCAGCCGGCGAGCCGCCGGTCTTCTGGAATGCGATGTACTTCTTATCGGATGAAATATCTCCTAGCCCGAATCCCGTTTCGTCTTTGTAGATCAGCGTTGGTTTGAAACTGTCGATCGGCATTTCAAAGATATCGAAGAAGCGCGGGTCGCGTTCGTTCGTTGAGTAGAAGAACGACTTGCGATCCTGACTCCAACCCAGGTAGTTCGCTTTGACCTTCTCGCCGGGTGTGAGATCGCGTTCGCTCCCGTCGAGCTCACGCAAGTAGAGGTGATTGTTCTCGTTGCCGCCGCGGTCATACGAGTAAAGAAAGCGCGCGTCGTTTGGAAAGTAAGCAACGGCGAAGGTGCTCTCTTTGGTGGAGTTGGTCAGCTGCGTCGCCGCACCGCCCGTCGCCGGCACCGAGTAGACGTTAAAGATCCCCGTCTTGTTGCTGTGAAACAGGATCGACTTATCGTCCGAGGCAAAAGAGCCACCACCAATTCGAACAGTATTCATGAACTGCTCGATCGTGTACTCCTTCACCTTCTGCTGCTGCGCAATCGACGTCGCCGCAGTGATGAGTAAAACAGAAATGAGTAAAGCGAAACGTGTGTTGGCCTTCATGAGAAACATCCCTTCTAGTGAAATACGCCACGGTTCTAATGAATACGGGGCAGCGATTTTGGTGAATACGCCAGGTTCTAGTGATACGCCGCAGCGATTTGGTAAATACGCCCGAAGGCGTTGGCTAATGTCAGCCCAGGGTTGGAGCGCAGCGACAACCCTGGGAATCAACATAACGAAGGTTCAACCCTGGAAAGGGTTACCTGCGCACATGCCTGACGCTTTCAGCGTTAACACATTTTTTAATTCGTCCACCCAGGGTTGTCGCTGCGCTCCAACCCTGGGCTAACATTAGCCAACGCCTTCGGCGTTTTGTAAACCTGCCAGCTCCTGAGATCCTGTCCAAATAAGGTCGACGCCGGAGAGTGCGAATCGGCGAGCGGACGTCATAGCGTTTTGAGCACTTTCCTGCTTATTTGACCACTGAGCGTTCTGTATTAGCAACGCCAGCTCCGCCAGACGGCCTAATGTGAGGCTGAAGCGGCGTGCGCCGGCTTCGAGGGTGGGTTGACCGATGCGCTCGGCTTCGGATAACCAGCTTGTCGCGTGGTCCAGGGTTGTACGCGCGATGCGAACTGCATCTCCGAGACGCGGATGACTGACGTTGTCGAGACAACGCGACACCATCCGTTCAAACTGTCTCAGGCCATCGCCACCGCGCAAGGCGCGCAACGTGTCGAGCGCGAGCACGTTCGTCGTCCCTTCCCAAATCGGCAACACCTGTGCATCACGCAGCAGAACCGGCAAGCCTGTGTCTTCCACGTAACCCGCGCCACCAAACGATTCGAGCACTTCACTCGCAACTGCGACCGCTTGTTTACCCGTCGTCAATTTCATCACGGGCGTAAGCAGTCGCAACAACAACGCGTCTTCATCAGAAATCTCGCGCGTCTCGCTCCTTCCAGTTAACTCCGCAACGCAAAACGCAAAGTGGAACGCCGCTTCGGCTTCTGCTTGTAAGCCCTCGAGTGTGTCCACGTGCAAAGATTTCTCAGACAACGGAGCGCCGAATGCGACTCGCTTCTGAGCGTAGTCGCCGGCGAGCGCAAGCCCGCGACGCATGAGCGCAACAGCGCTGATCCCATTCCACAAACGAGTGATGTTCAGAAGCGGCGCAATGTTTCTAACACCGTCAGTCGTTCCCTTCACAAGCCGCGCCGGCGTTCCGATCAAATTCAACTCGGCGGTCGGAACCTTTCGCGTGCCGAGTTTGTCTTTGAGACGATTTATCTCGATATTCCGCGGGCGCCCTTGCTCGTCTCGAGTCTCAATGTAGAACAGGGCGAGCCCGCGTCCACCAGACGAATTTCCTTCCGGACGCGCGAGTGTCAGCGCGATTTCAGAGCTAACGGCCGACGTGAACCACTTGCGCCCGTACAGTCGAAAACTTCCATCCTCATCTTCCCTCGCAACGGTCTGAGAAAGACCGACGTCAGAACCACCCGTAAGTTCAGTCATCCACTGCCCGGCAGTCCAAAACTCGTCTCTGTCGCGCGTGGTCAAATGCGGCACGGCGCGATCGATCAATGCTTGATTACCTGAACTGAGCAGCGTTCGCGCCGCGCCGTCAGTCATCGCAAGCGGGCAACTGTAAATGTCCGTTGACGGCGTAAAGAGGTATGCCAGGGCACACTGGTGCACTCGCGAGAAACTGCCGTGCTTCTGCTCATAAGCTGTCGCAACCACGCCGTGCTCAGCAGCTATGGTTGCTGCCCGGCGCCAAAGCGGCGTCAACTCAATTTTGTCAATACGATTTCCCCACGCGTCCCATTGTGTTAATGTAGGCTCGTTCAACCGGTCAGCCAACTGGAACTCATACAGTTCAGCACCTGACAACCGCCCCATCTCAGCGAGTGATTCTTCAATGTCGCGGAAAACGTCTTTCGGAAGCACCCGCGAAAGATAAGACCGGAGCACACGATCGTCCTCGTATTGATTGCCGAGCTCCGGAGGTGCCTGTTGGAATTGCATTCGAAGGATCCAGTTTAATCTTTGTAATCCATGGTGAGAACCCCCCATGACCAGCAAACAGCAAGAACAGGACCTATTCCTGAAATGCCTCCTCGAAGCTAACGTCGACGGCATTCTCGCCTTCGATCGCGAATTCCGGTACACGACCTGGAACCGCGCAATGGAACGCATCTCAGGGGTGAAGCGCGAACAAGTACTCGGCCAATGCGCTTTCGAGCTATTCACATGTTTAAAAAAAACCGGTGAAGACAAATACTACTTCGACGCCCTCGCCGGCAAAAGTGCGGTTGCGGAAAACCGGCCCTACACGATTCCGCAATCGGGCCGTAAAGGCTTCTTCGACGGTTACTACTCGCCTCGACACGATGAAAAAGGTGAGGTGATCGGAGGCGTCGCGATCATTCGCGACGTCACGGATCGCAAAGTTACTGAGTCCGCTGCACTCGACGAACATAAACGCCTCGCTTTTCACGTCGAGAACACGCCGCTCGCAGTCATCGAGTGGGACCACGAGTTCAAAGTGCTGCGCTGGTCACCTGCGGCCCAAAAGCTTTTCGGGTGGACATCGGAAGAGGTGTTTGGAAAACGATTCAGCGATTGGGATTTTGTAGTTCCGGAAGATCTGGATGCAGTTCACCAGGTCGGTCACAGGCAAAACCAGGGACAGGAACTTCACGGCATTTCGCGAAACCGTAATTACACGAAGCTCGGGTCGATACTTCATTGCGAGTGGTACAACTCAGCGCTTTACAACCAGGCGGGTAAGTTGGTCTCAGTGTTGTCGCTCGTGCTCGACGTCACGGTTGCGACGCGTATCGAAGACGCGTTACGGAAGTCAGAGGCGCAGTATCGATTACTGTTCGAGTCGAACCCGCAGGCGATGTGGGTCTACGATCTCACCACATTTCGCTTTCTGGCAGTGAACGATGCCGCGGTGCGTCATTACGGTTACTCGCGTGCAGAGTTTCTCGACATGACGATCATGGACATTCGTCCTCCTGAAGATGTGGAGTTGCTGAAGGACCACCTCTCGGCGCGCGATGATAGTCCGGATTACGCGGGTGAATGGCGACATCGAAAGAAAGACGGAACGCTCATCAATGTCAACATCACAGCAAGCAAACTGAACTTTGCGGGCAGGAACGCAGAGTTTGTGCTGGTCCATGACGTTACTGAACGCAAGAAAGCTGAGACTGCTTTGCGCATCAGTGAGGATCGTTACCGGGATCTCGTCGACAACAGTCACGAGCTCATCTGCACACACGATCTCGAAGGACGAGTGCTTTCTGTTAACCCGTGGGCCGCGCGCGTGTTGGGTTATCCGCGGGAGTCGATCATCGGTATAAACATCCGCAACGGGCTGTTACCCGAATACCGCGATCGGTTTGACGATTACCTGCGCACAGTAAAAACGACCGGCTCCGCACGCGGCGTGATGAAAGTACGAACGGCCACAGGTGAGATCAGGCTGTGGGAGTATTACAACACTCTTCGCACTGAAGGCGTTGAAACTCCGATCGTGCGCGGCATGGCCCATGACGTCACCGAGCGCCGGCAGGCGTTGAAGAGTGAAAAAGAAGCGCGCATGGAAGCTGAAGCCGCCAACCGCGTCAAAGATGAATTCCTGTCGACGCTTTCACACGAGCTGCGCACCCCGCTCACGGCCATCATGGGTTGGGCCGACTTGCTGCTTCACGACGAAGTGGAGCCTCAAAAACGCCGGCAGGCAATCGAAACAATCTTTCGGAACGCGAATTCGCAGTGCCAGTTGATCAACGATCTGCTGGAAGTGTCGCGCATCATCACCGGCAAGCTGCGCCTCGACTTCGTCGCGTGTGAACTTCATGAAGTAATCGAAGCGGCGGCGGAGAGTATCCGGCCCACGGCGGAAGCGAAAGGCGTGCGGTTGCAAGTGCTTCTCGAACCGAACGTCGGGCCAGTGTTCGGCGATCATGAGCGGCTTCAGCAAGTTGTCTGGAACTTGTTAGCGAATGGCGTGAAGTTCACTCGCAAAGGCGGCCTGGTCCAGATCACACTCCAGCGCATCAATTCTCACGTGGAGGTAGTGGTCACCGACAGCGGCGTCGGCATCAAGCCGGATTTTCTGCCGCACGTGTTCGATCGTTTTCGACAGGCCGATGGCTCGACTACGAGAAACTACGGCGGATTGGGGCTGGGCCTCGCGATCGTTCGACATCTTGTGGAGTTGCATGGTGGAACTGCGTGGGCCGAGAGTGGGGGCGAGGGACAGGGGGCTAAGTTTACCGTGCGTTTGCCGACGATGACTGAGAGCGATCACAAGCCGGAGAAGGTTTCAAGGCAGCCCGCGATTTCCGGTTTTGAAGCACGCGAGAAGCAGCCGCCGTCACTCGAAGGGTTGCGAGCTCTCGTGATCGATGACGAGATTGATGCACGCACGTTATTGACGGCGATGCTCGAACGGTGTGGCGCGCAAGTGGTAGCGGTCAGCTCCGCGCGTGAAGGGCTCGACTCGATCGAGAATTGGAAGCCGGATGTGTTGATTGCGGATATCGGAATGCCGGTGGAAGATGGTTATGCGTTGATTAAGAAAGTTCGCGCGCTGCCACGTGAACGCGGAGGACAGACGCCTGCGCTCGCGTTAACCGCTTATGCGAGAACCGAAGATCGTGCCCGCGCGCTCGCCGCGGGTTATCAAGTCCATCTGGCGAAGCCTGTCGATCGATATGACTTGGCAGCCGTGGTTGCAAATCTCGCTGAACGCGCCGAAACCGCAGGGGCTTAAGAAGATTTGAGCCGCAGATTTACGCAAATGAACGCGGATCTGAATTCTTTTACTGAATCAGATCCGCGTTTTTCTGTGAAATCTGCGGCTGAAACTTCTCTTACTAATCACACCCGGCGATGCTCTCGGACAATCTTCTCCAGTGATGACTATTGCGTGATGTAAGTCTGTCCGCCTCTGCCGGCCCTTCGCTTCCAGCCGGATAAGAAGGTAAGTCGTGTCCCTTCTGCTTGGACCAAGCCTCTTCGATCGGTGTTATCAGGCGCCACTGCTCCTCAGCTTCATCACCCCGAATGAACAACGTCGCATCCCCCTGCATCACATCCAGCAACAACATCTCGTACGCATCCGGCGACCGCACTCCAAACGCCGTCTGGTAACAGAAGTCCATTTGAACTGTCGCGGTGCGCATCTCGAACCCGGGCCGCTTTGCGCCAAACGTCACTGTGACTCCTTCGTTAGGTTGAATCCGCAACACGATTACGTTCGGTTCGATCTCCTCGTCAGGCGTGCGAGCAAACAACGCTTGTGGCGTGCGTTTCAAGTGAACCGCAATCTCCGTGAGGTCGCGTGCGAGACGCTTTCCAGTGCGCACATAAAACGGCACTCCCGACCAGCGCCAGTTTGAGATGAAGAATTCAACGGCCGCGTACGTCTCAGTCGCTGACTGGGGCGCAACTCCTTCCTCTTCTTTGTAACCTTTGACTTGCTCGCCGGCGATCTCACCTGGTCCATATCGCGCGCGCAGGGCTCGCTCAGCAACCTGTTCGGGTTTCAAGCGCCGAATAGACTTCAGCACCTGAACTTTTTCTTCTCTGACGGCGTCAGCCTCGAAGGCAACAGGCGGCTCCATCGCCGTCAGTGTCAGGAGTTGCAGCAGGTGATTCGCAACCATGTCGCGCAGCGCACCGGCTTCTTCGTAGTAACCCGCACGAGTGCCGACGCCTCCTGTTTCCGCCGCTGTGATCTCGACGTAATCGACGTAGTTGCGATTCCAGATCGGTTCAAACATCGAGTTGCCGAAACGAAACACGAGTATGTTTTGAACCGTGTCTTTGCCCAAATAGTGATCGATTCGATAAACCTGACTCTCCTTGAACACCTCTCGGACGGTGGCATTCAAAGCTTTCGCTGATTCCACATCGCGCCCAAATGGTTTTTCGATGACAACACGGCTCCAGTGTCCGTCTTCATTCGCGAGACCCGCTTTGCCAAGACCTTTTACGATCGCGCCGGCGAGCGATGGTGGCGTTGCGAGATAGAAAAGATGATTCTGACTGACGCCTTCTGACGCCAGCTCGTCGAGCCGGGCTCCGACTTTCCGGTATGTGTCATCCTGGTCAAGTTCGCCCGACATGTAATGAAGACGCTCGGCAAACTTGCGCCACGCTTCGTCGTCGAGATGTTTAAGCTTCTTCGAATTCATAAGCGCTTCGTGAACAAAGGCGCGATACATGTCGTCAGTCATGTCGCTTCTGCCGACGCCGAGGACTTGAACGCTGTCCAAACAGCCTTCGCCCAGGAGGCGGCATAACGCGGGCATGAGTTTGCGTTTCGTGAGGTCGCCGGTGGCGCCGAAGATCACAACGAGGCACGGTTCTGCGTGCGGTAGTGCCGGCTGCTCGAGTTCAACTGGATTTGGTTCTACAACAATTGTTGACATAGCGCTCTCATTTTCAACGCAAAGGCGCAAAGGGCGCAAAGGAAACAGCAGATCTTGCTTTGCGACTTTGCGACTTTGCGTGGGAACTTCCGTACATTATTTGCGTTCCACATGCCCGCCGAACTGAAGTCGCATCGCCGACAAAACTTTGTTCGCGAAATCGGCTTCGCCACGTGAGCTGAAACGTTGGAACAATGCCGCACTCAGCACGGGCACGGGCACACCTGCTTCAATTGCAGCGTCGATGGTCCAACGTCCCTCACCTGAATCCGACACTCGACCTGAAAAATCTTCCAACTTCGGGCTCTCATGCAACGCAATCGCCGTCAGGTCGAGTAACCATGAGGCAATCACACTGCCGCGCCGCCAAACCTCAGTGATGTCGGCCACATTGAAATCGTACTGGTAATGTTCCGGATGCTTGAGCGGTGTCGTCTCCGCATCCGCCGTTCTTTCAGCCTTACCAACGTTTGCATGGTGCAGCACATTTAGGCCTTCAGCGTAAGCGGCCATCAACCCATACTCGATGCCATTGTGAATCATCTTCACAAAGTGCCCGGCTCCTGCCTGACCACAATGCAGATAACCTTCATCGGCAGTGCTTTCGGCACCAGTTCGTCCGGGTGTTGCTTCGATAGAGCCACGCCCGGGGGCAAGTGTTTTGAAAATCGGATCGAGATGCTTGACTACTTCAGTCTCGCCTCCGATCATCTGGCAATAACCGCGATCGAGTCCCCACACGCCTCCGCTGACCCCAACATCAACGTAGTGAATGCCTTTCGTCTTCAGTTCGCGAGCGCGCCGGATGTCGTCGATGTAGTAGGAGTTTCCGCCGTCAATGATGATGTCGTCCGCAGATACAACGGTAAGAAGTTGATCGATGATCGTATCGACGATAGCAGCCGGAACCATCAACCAGATCGCGCGCGGAGACTGAAGCTTCTCGACAAAACTTTGCAGCGACGCAGCGGGGATCGCGCCTTCGGTTTCAAGCGCCTTTGCCGCCTCCGCATTGCGATCGTTAACGATGCATTCGTGTCCGCCGCGTAAGAGGCGTCGCACCATGTTGGCGCCCATTCGCCCCAGTCCAATCATTCCAATCTGCATTCCGAGGCTCCTTGCTAAGTGTCGGTGTTTACATGAAGATAACAGAAACCCGAAGCCAAGGAGCACTCGAGATGAAGTGTTTGCGACTATTATTGTTTATCGTTTTTGTCACGCCGGTTATGGCGCAGAGATCGCCGGCTATTCCGTCCGGACGCATCGTCGATCTAACGCACGCTTTTGACGCCAATTCTGTTTACTGGCCCACGGCCGCACCATTCAAACTCGATACTGACTTCGAAGGAATGACTGACAAGGGCTACTACTATTCCGCGTATCGATATTCCGCCGCGGAACACGGTGGTACGCATCTCGATTCACCTGTTCACTTTGCTAAGGGACGTCACACGGTAGATCAGATCCCGTTGCAGCAATTGATGGGCGCGGCGGTGATTGTGGATGTGACGAGCCAGGCCGCTGCGAATGCGGACTATCAAGTCGGCGTTGCTGATTTTCAAAGCTGGGAACGACGCAACGGGAGGATCGTCCCGGGAACGATCGTGTTACTGCGAACCGGGTTCGGAAAGTTTTATCCGGATCGAAAGAAGTACATGGGAACAGGTGAACGAGGGGCTGAAGCAGTTGCGAAACTGCACTTTCCGGGTTTGGATCCGGCGGCGGCGCGCTGGTTGACGCAGAATCGATCGATCAAGGCGATCGGGTTAGATACGCCAAGTATTGATTATGGGCAATCGACACTGTTCGAAAGCCATCGGATTCTGTTTGAAAAGAATATTCCGGCGTTTGAGAACGTGGCGAATCTGGACCAGTTGCCGTTGAAGGGCTTCTCGGTGATTGCACTCCCGATGAAAATCAAAGCCGGCAGTGGCGGGCCGTTGAGAATAATCGCGGTGCGATGAACCGAGAAGGTTCTCTCGCCAAGGCGCAAAGGCGCAAAGGAATCCCCTTGGAAACGCGTAGCGCTTTGCGCCTTTGCACCTTTGCGTGGGCACATCTTCTTTATGGACGTAGAAATACTTGCGAGCGCGGGGGAGTTGGCGAGGGCCGCGGCCGAGTTATTCGTGGCGAAGAGCAACCAGGCTGTTGCGCAGCAAGGCCTCTTTACTGTCGCGCTGTCCGGAGGCTCGACGCCGAAGAATCTCTATCAGCTCCTCGCTAATTCGAACGAGTCGCTTCGAGAACGAGTGCCGTGGTCCAGCATCCACTTCTTCTGGACAGATGAACGTCACGTTCCTCCCGGCGATCCGCAAAGCAACTACCGCATGGCCCAGGAATCGATGCTCTCGCGTGTCGCTGTTTCGGTACCCAAAGTGCACAGAATAAAGAGTGAGAATCCGAATGCTGCTGAAGCCGCTAAAGAATACGAAGAAGAAATCTTGAAATTCGTTCCGGGCAGCCGGCCGCGATTTGATCTGATCCTGCTTGGCCTCGGCGGCGACGGGCACACGGCGTCGATCTTTCCCGGATCTGAGGTCTTAAACGAACGAGACAGACTCGTCACTGCCTCATACGTTGAAAAGCTGAAAGCTTATCGAATCACGATGACGCTGCCGTTGATCAACAACGCCGCATCCATTGTGTTTATTGTCAGTGGCTCGGAGAAGGCTGAGATGGTGAGAGAGGTTCTTCAGGGACCAAAGCGTTATCCGGCGCAGGAAGTGGAAGCGATTAATGGTGAAGTAGTGTGGCTGCTGGATCGAGAGGCTGCGTGTAAGCTTTAACAGGATTATTTCCCGAAGCAATGCGTCGTTGCTCGACTAAGAGCTCTTCAAATGCCTTCGTCGAGAGGGCTTTGCTGAACAGGAATCCCTGGACCACGTCGCATTCCAGCGCGGTCAGGTACTGAAGCTGTTCCTTCGTCTCAACTCCTTCAGCGATAACCGTCACATCGAGTGCATGGCCCAGGCTGATGATCGCGCGAACAATGGCGGTGTCGTGTGGATCCTTGCAAACGTCAGCGACAAAACTCTTATCGATCTTCAACGTGTCAATCGGGAATCGCTTCAGATAATTCAGCGAGGAATAGCCCGTGCCGAAATCGTCGATTGCTACCTTGATTCCCATCAACTTCAACTCGTGCAGTTTCTCAATCGCCTGCTCCGGATCTTTCATGATCGAGCTCTCGGTGAGTTCGAGCTCGAGCCAGCGCGGATCCAGGTTGCTCTCTTTGAGTATGTGAGTGACGTCGGCAATGAATGACGGCTGCTGAAACTGCCGCGCCGAGAAATTCACCGAGAGCCGCATCGGCGCGAGCCCTGCATCCTGCCAGGCTTTGTTTTGCGCACACGCTGTTCGCATTACCCACTCGCCGAGGGAAATAATGATTCCGCTCTCTTCGGCGATCATTATGAACTCGCCCGGATATAACACGCCCATGGTCGGATGCTGCCACCGAATGAGCGCTTCCATACCTACGAGATTAAAATCGTGAATCGCGACCTGCGGTTGGTAATGAATGAAAAACTCTGAGCGCTCCAAACCCGGCCGCAAATTACTTTCAAGCACGAGTTGCTTCAGTGCGCGCGTTGTTCCGCCTGCGGTGTAGAACTGATAGTTGTTGCCACCCTGAACCTTCGCGCGATCGAGTGCGACGCCGGCTGTCTTCAACAGTCCCGCAGTGTCGCGTCCATCCTGCGGATAAACACTGATACCGACACTGCTCGACACGAAGATTTCCTGCTCGTCGAAGATAAACGCCTGGTCGAGGGCATGCTTGATCGCTCGCGCAACATTCGCCGCGTCCTGCGCACGCGGAATTTGAGTCAGCAGGATCGCAAACTCATCACCGCCAAACCGCGCAACGGTATCGCTCTCGCGAACACAACTGGTCAAACGTTGCGCCACTGACTGCAGCAGTCGATCGCCGGATGTGTAGCCCAGAGAGTCGTTGATCGTTTTGAAGCGATCGAGATTGAGCAACAACACGGCCTGCAACTGATCGCTCCGATGCGAGAGTGCGATTGCCTGCTTGAGTCGATCTTTGAAGAGCACCTGGTTTGGCAGATCGGTGAGCGCGTCGTGATAAGCGAGGTGATTCAGTTTTTCCTGTTTCTGCTTGTTTGAGGAAAGGTCAACTACGAAACACGCAATCTCTTCTTCGTGAAGCGCTGCGCCGAACAAGACCGGCACCACACTGCCATCGTGCTTGATGAAATCTTTTTCGAACGGCGCACACGCGCCGAATGCCATTAACTTTTCGAACGCTTCTTCATCGAGACGATGATGCTCGGGAGGTGTTAAATCGTGGATAGTGGGAGGAAGGCTCTCGGCAGTGTAGCCGAGCATTTGCAGGAAGCTCTCATCGGCGCTGAGAATTTTTCCTGAAAGATCAGCGAACAGGACAGCCACGAGATTCATGGCGACCAGACGGCGCAGAGCTGCATCCACTTTGGATTCCATAGAGAGATTGACTTTTCCGGAGGTAGTGAGTTGGGCAAGCGGGCTGGCCGTCAACCCGGACTGTTAGGCTAACAGAGAAGGGGTGGGATTATCAATTACTTTGTTTAAGACGCAGAGAGGGTGACGGGGAGAGGGGGTGACGGGGAGAGAGGATTGAATCTCATGTGTCCCCGTCACCCCGTCTCCCCCTCACCCCGTCTCCCCCGTCTCCGCGTCTTCATCCACTACCGCACAGAACTGGTCACCGCAGGCGACGGGCCGGGCGGCATTTTATCGTTGAAATAACGCGTCATTAACCACAGCAGGTGGCGCTGGGTTCCCGGTCCCTCATAGATCCCATGCGATCGATTCGGGTACGAAAACATCGAAAACTGCTTGTTCGCCGCCACCAGCGCGTTGATCATCGCTTCCGTGCCCTGGTAGTGAACGTTGTCGTCGCCTGTTCCATGGATCACCAGGAGATTGCCCTTCAACTGGTTCGCAAAAGTGATCGGCGAACTCTGTTTCCACTCCTCCGAGTGATCCTGCGGCAGTCCACCGTATCGCTCCTGGTAAATCGTGTCGTAGTAACGAAGATCGGGCACCGGCGCCACCGACACACCCGTCGAATAAACGTCCGGATAGCGGAACAGCGCATTCAGCGTCGACGAACCACCGCCACTCCAACCCCAGATCCCGATTCGCGCCGGATCGACGAAAGGCCACTTCGCAATCGCACGCGCGGCCGCTGCCTGATCGCCTGAATTCACGATTCCCATTTTGCGATAAACGATCTTCCGCCACGCGCGACCCCGCGGTGCAGGTGTGCCGCGATTGTCGACACTCATCACGATGTAACCTTGCTGCGCAAGCATCTGGTGCCACAAACGGTTTCGACCAATCCAGGTGTCGAGCACCGTCTGGCCCCACGGTTCACCGTAAACATAAAAGATCACCGGATAGCGCTTCTGCGGATCGAAGTTGTGCGGCTTCATCATCCAGCCGTCGAGCTGCACGCCTTCGCCGATATCGACCTTGAAGAACTCCGAAGGCGTTTGCTTCAACTTTGCCAATCGATCCTGCACCTCGCGATTGTCGATCAGCGTTCGCACAACTGCGTGCTGCGGTAATCGAACAACGTCAATCACGGGAACTTTGTCGATGGACGAATAGTTGTGAATCGCAAAACCGCCGCGCGGCGAGATGTTGTAGCTGTGTATGCCGGGAACACTCGCAGGCGTAAGTCGTTCTTCCTTGCCGGCGCCGTCGATGCGCACGCGATAGAGGTAACGCTGCGTCGCGTTCTCAGGCGATGCGAGGAAGTAAACGTAACCATTCACAGTATCAACTCGCTCGACGGTGATCACATCGTAATTGCCCGGTGTGATCGGCTTCACGTCGCGGCCGTCGCGCGAGATCGAATAAATATGACGCCAGCCATCGCGCTCGCTGGCCCACAGGAACCGTTTGCCTCCGTCGATCCACTCGACGTCGCCACGCGCGATTCCGGTTCTATCCCAGTCGATATCACCCCAGGCGACGTCGACCCACGCTTCGTCTTTCTCAGTCAACACCGGACGCACTTTACCGGTGACGGCGTCGGCGAGCATCACCGTGTTCGTGTCCTGTCGTCGATTGAGTTGCTGAATGACCAGCTCGTTGGAGTTCGCCGCCCACTCCATGCGCGGCAGATAGTTGTTTCGCGCGTCACCCGGGACTTCGATCCACCTGGTTGGACCACCGTTCGCGTCGATTACGCCGACGCGCGCCGCAGAGTTTGTCTCCCCCGCTTTCGGATATGGGAAGGTTTGAGTCTCAGGATACAGACCCGCGGTGTTGTTGATCAGCGTCATCTCCTTCACGCCTTCGGAGTTGAGCTGCCAGTAAGCGATTTGTTTACTGTCAGGACTCCAGCGGAAGCCGTCGCGGCAAAACAACTCTTCTTCGTAAACCCAGTCGAACGTGCCGTTGACGATGTAGCGCGAGCCGTCGGTGGTGAGTTTCGTGATCTTGTTATCACCGGAAAGATTTTCGACGTAAATGTTGTTTTCGCGCACATACCCGACGCGCTGACCGTCAGGCGAGAACTTCGCGAACATCAGCATCGAAGGTTTGGCGTCCGCGCCACCGAGTTTGCGCAAAGTGTTGGCCTTGAGATCGAGCACCCAGTAGTCGCCTCGAGTATTGCTGCGCCAGACGCGCGCAGAGTTAGTAAAGATCAGGAACTTCTGCTCGTCGGTGGTCATTGAAAACTCTTCGACTGCGAGGGGATTGGAAGCGCCTGTCGGAATGAGTTTTTCAGCGGGAATTTTTACGGTTCGCTCGCCTGTGTTCCCGTCGTAACGAACGATATCGACCGAGCCTTTCCTGTCTGGCGCAGGTTCGAGAGCGAAGTAACCACTTCCGTCGCTCTGCCATTGCACCGGCCCGAGTGGTCGCGTTCGATAAGTGAAGATCGAATCGACGGTCAGAAGCGCCGGATCCGTTTGTTGTGCGTAAACGGGGAGTACTAAAAGAAGGAGAACTGGAATGATTAAAAGTCGTCGTTTCATAATCACCTCTGTCATCTAAGACACGAATCATTGGTCAATTATCATTTGACATTTATCAATTGTCATTTGAAGACCTCCGGCGCCTAAAGGTTTCAACGAAACCGAAGGTCTGCAAAATAACAATTGATAAATGATAATTGACCAATGATTCGTCTTTCATATTAATCACCGCGCCCAACCAGCGCGGCAATCGCAGCGATCAGGTCCGCCTGTTCAATCGGCTTCGCGATGTGCTTGTGATACCCGGCGGCCAATGCGCGGTCGCGATCCTTTCGCGAAGCATATCCCGTCAACGCAATCGCGGGAGTCAGCCCGCCGCGGTCAGGCGGCGCTGAACGCAACTTGCGAATCAACGCGTAACCATCCTCTTCAGGCATTCCTATATCGCTTATCAACAAATCCGGCAACTCGCCTTCAAATACGTTGAGCGCCTCCTTCGCAGACTTCGTCGAAGTCACTCTTGCGCCGTAACGCTTGAGCATCGTTCCAAGAAGCTTGCGTGAGTCGTCATCATCCTCAACAAGCAACACATGAAGACCATCGAGCCTTACTGAACTCCTGCGACTGCGCCGGCGTTCGACTTCGCGTCGCCGTTCTTCTGCTCGCGCAGGATCTCGTCGCTCCTGTGCGAGCGGCAGATCCACAGTGAAAACGGCACCCTTACCGACTCCTTCACTCTCGGCGCTTATGGTTCCGCCATGCAACTCCACGAGGTGACGCACAACCGCGAGACCTAACCCCAGTCCGCCCTGCTTCCTCGAAATCGAACCTTCGGCCTGACGGAAACGGTCGAACACGTACGGCAGAAACTCGGGTGAGATACCGTCGCCCGTATCGCTCACTGTAAGACGCGCGTTCGACTCGACACAATCGAGTTCGATGTTAACGCTGCCTTCGCGTTGTGTGAACTTGATCGCGTTCGACAGCAGGTTCCAAATGACCTGACGCAATCGATTCGGGTCGCCTCTAACCAAACACTCCGCGGGGACAAAGCGGGTTTGCAACCGGATGCCTCTAACGTCAGCAGTTGGCCGCAAAGCGTCAAGCGCAGCATCAACTATGGGAGCGAGGTTTAGTGGATGTAGATCGAGCCTGAGGTTGCCTGTGATGATGCGCGATACATCGAGCAGATCGTCAATCAGTCGAGCCTGCGAGCGTGCATTGCGCTCGATCGTTTCGATTGCGCGCGTGGCATTAGAACCCTCGACTTCACCATTTCGGATCATTGAAGCCCAGCCCAGGATCGACGTCAAAGGCGTGCGCAACTCGTGCGAGAGCGTGGCCAAAAATTCATCTTTTAGTCGATCCGCTTCTTCGGCGTGTCGTCGTGCATCACGTTCGCGGACCAGCGATGCGGCTTTTTCTTCTTCCGCACTTTGTCGCGCCGTAACGTCAAGGACCAGCGACAAAACCGAAATGAGTTTTCCACGATCGTCGTGCAGCACAGAGTTGTACCACTCGCAAAAAAGAATTCCACCTTCGCGCGTGTAGTTGCGGTTGCGCTGTACGCCGTGAACTTCCACGCCTTCGCGTTGACGGTTCGTCACGAGTGCCACTGCATCCACGTCGTCAGTAAAAACAAATCGCCATTCGTTGACGTGTTTGCCGATCACGTCTTCGGCCTTCCACCCGAAAAGTCTTTCAGCGGATTCTGACCAGCGCGAGACGCGAAAGTCGCTGTCCCACTCCACGACGGCGAGGGGCGAGCTCTCGACGTGGAAAGAAAGTTGTCTATATGCGGTGTTCGCTGCTTCTTCAGCTTGCTTGCGCGCCGCGATGTCAGCGATGACGGCGATGCCGCCTATGATCGTGTTGTTGTCGTCGAGGAGTGGTGAGTAATGAGATCTGAAGACGCCTGTTTCAGAAGGACCATAAGGATGGTTCTCGCAACTTACTTCCTGGCCTTCCAAGATCGGTGCTCCGTGCAGGAAAGGAAAGAGGTCAAGCACCGACTGGCCCATCGCTGCTTTACGCGTGAGTCCTGAGATTCGCTCCATCGCTCGATTCCACGCGATCACACGGCAGTCGAGATCAAAGGCAAACATGCCATCGACGCTCGCGTCGATCAGTCGGGTGAGCAGCAGTGTCGAATCTTTTTTCAGTGTAGTCTGTGTAATAGGTGGACTATTTTCCTGCTGTGAGTAGCATCAATCCCGTCGCGTCGCGAACGAGGATGTTCGATCCCAACAGAACGGGCATGGCCCAGGTTGCGGCTTCCGCAACTTCATAACGACGTTCGATCGCGAATTCCGGTGCGCCGCGTTTTGCGACGATCAAGTCAGCGCCGTTCGTCAGAAAGATCACGTGTTGCGGAGTCAGCAACAAAGAGGCATGCTCGCCCTGTCTTCCTTCAGTGATCCAACGCACTGCGCCCGTCTTCGCGTCCATGGCCACAAACTGTCCCTTCTTCTTTGACGAGTGCCCGTAGATCAGGCCGTCGCCAAAAACCGGAGAGCTCATGTACATCGCGACTTCAGGGTTTTTCCAACTATCCGTCGCCTGCCATTTGCCGCCGCTTTGCGTCAACGAGTAAGCATGCGTGCCGGCGCGTGTTCCCGATACGACCAGATGAGATCCGGTCCAAAGTGGAGTCGAAATGTTCTCGTGCCACTCATCCGGGAACGCGACGGACCATAACTCTTTGCCGTTCTTTGGATCGATGCCGACGATCGAGCCTTCGGTCATCGTTACGATCTGGCGTTGGCCACTGGGTTCCATCACGACCGGCGAGGCATAACCTGGGCCAAGTCCTTTCCATTCCCATTCCGTCGCGCCTGTTTTGGGGTTGAGACCGAGGATCTGTCCGCCGTGAATGTCGCTGCCGATCTGGACTACTAAACGTCCGTCAACGAGTAACGGTGACGCTGCGGTGCCGCAGAAGAGCTTTGAAGTGTCGATCGATTTAGAGAAGTCTCTGGTCCAGATTTGTTTGCCGGTGGCAGTGTCCCATGCGTTGAGAATTCCCGTGACTCCGAGTGTGTACAAACGATCGCCGATGACGAGTGGAGTCGAATTTGGTCCCTTCGCCATTTCGACTGCGTACTGATTCTTTTTGAACTGAGCCTGGTACTTCTGCTCCCAGATCACCTTGCCGTCAGCGAGATTGATCCCGGTTACGATCTCTTCCGGATCGCGGCGTGTGTGTACGAACGCGCGCCCGGCAGCGACCACGGGTGACGAGTAGCCTTCTCCAATCTCAACGCGCCAACTCCTTTTCAAAGCCTCAGGCCACGCAGCGGGCACATTTTTGCCCGTAACCAACCCATCCCTCGCCGGCCCACGCCACTGCGTCCACTCCTGCGCACTCGCACTCCAGGCCGCAAAAAAGACAAAAAGACAGGGGGCAATCAATCTTATCTTGTACATAGGTTGTTCCTTCTAGAGCAGGGGCAGAGGACCGATCATAGATCAGAGCCATGCGGCTAAACAACGTCTGCGAAGCTTTTGCGGGTACGGGCGAACCACCAGTAGCCGAAGAGGAAGAGGAGGAGGGCGAAGAGGGTGAAGTAGGCAAGGCCGCGCCAGTCGGGAGGGAGGCCGTCGAGGAAGATTCGACGATAGTTGCGAACGAGGGCTGTGAACGGGTTCAGATCGATGAGAGGGCGAAAGCGGTCGGGGACGATCGATTCGGGATAGATTATGGGCGTGAGATACATCCACGCCATCAGTAATAACGTGATGCCTTGAGCGATGTCGCGCAGGAAGACGCCGAGTGACGCGATGAGCCACGCGCCCCCGAGCGCAAAGAGAAGCTGCGGAATCAGCAGGATGGGCAACCAGACGGCAGTCAGTTGAAGTTGATGCCTGATAATTATCGTCGCAATCAACAGAGCGATCGTGGCGAACAACTGGTTACCGAGTGCAGCGAAGACTTGCGCGGCCGGCAACGCTTCGAGTGGAAACACAACCCGCTTCACGAGATTTGAGTTGACGAGGATCGTGTTCGACGATTGCTGCACTGACTCCTGAAACATCGACCACGGCAAGAGACCGCAGAACAGATAGAGCGCGTAGTCCCACGGAGAATGATCTGCGCCGAAGCGAGCGCCGAAGATGCCCGCGAAGATGAAGGTGAAGATCGCGATCATCACGACAGGCGTCAGCACGGCCCATGCGATACCGAGCGCAGAACCTTTGTAACGGCCAAACAGTTCTCTCTTTGCAAAAGAGAAGATCAGCTCCGCGCGACTCGGCAGTTGCCAGAGTGGCTGCCAGATTCTGCGATGAGCTGTTTGGGTTGAAAGCATGATCACAAAGAACCCGTTCCCCGCCAACTGTTCTTATTGTGCCAACTGATTACCACGTCGCGTGCTCCGATGTCGCGCCACCACGTCTCAAAATCTTCGCGTGAGATATAGAACGCCGTCGGGGCAACGAGATGATCGAAGACGATCGTGTGCTGCTCGCGCCAACCAAAACTCGAAATCGAGCTCAGGTAATCGTTGTAGAAAAGATGTCTGGACCAGGTGGAACCGTTTCGATTTAACGGTCCATAGATCAACTTCGTCGCGACATACACACACGCCGCCGGAATCTTCGATAACTGCAACAACGCGCGTTGATCGATTCGCGACGTAATCTTCTCTCGCACAGGATTCACGAAGCGCGTGATCCATTCATTGTTCTCAGCTCCGTAAATCCACGCCGAGATGTGTCCGCCTGGTTGCACCTTCGAAGCTAGCGACACAAACCCTCCGCGAGGATCGGGCAGATGATGCAGGACGCCGATGGAAAACGCGTAATCAAACTTTCGCGCGAGCGGAAGATGGTATATGTCTGCCTGGACGATGTGCGCGTTCGGCAATGAACGAGTGGCGGCGAATGCAGTCTCAACAGCAACGCTGAGATCGATACCGATAACCTCGCGTGCTCCCCAACGAGCAGCCAGTTGCGTGTGTCTTCCCTTCCCGCAACCACCTTCGAGCACAACCTTGTCGCGGAAAAACTCGGGTGTCACCGGCGCGATCCAGCCAAGAAACTGCTCTGCGTATTTTTCATCCTGCTGCGTGAAGTGCTGCCATTGCCAACCAAAACCCGCAGCAGTGGCGCGTTTGTCAGTCTCGACGCTTTCCAGATCGGCGAAACGCGGAATCCCGCCCGTTATCGCAAACGACGACGCGCATGACGCACAGCGCAATGCGCCATCCATGATCTCTGCGTCTTCAGTTTTGTTAACAGAGAGATCCAGCGTTCCTTCGCACGAGGGACACACCAGATACGAGAGTAGTTTTTCCTTCAAGACTCAGAAAATATAACACGCGGGCTAATTGCATTCGCGGCTGTGGTGAGTGGCAAGCATTCCGAAGCGGTTTTGATACTCGGCGGAATTCAGGAAATTGCAAACGATCGAGCGCGCAGCGTCGGGGTCGCGCAGTGGTTTGGTCTTCAGGGTGTTGACCCAGGAGTTGAACCCGGCGTCATCGGGATTGCGTCGCAGGTGTGTGAAGTATTGAAACAGCACCAACGTATGATTGTAATTAGCATCAACTACGCGCTGGTCGGCCGCTAATCGCTCGAGAACAGCGGCTCGCCCGTTCACGCCATCGTCGAGCAAACCAATCAGGAGACCGCGCTCAGATCCAAAATCGATCCCGGTGCTCTGCGCGATCGAAACCAGAAGCGTATCGACGAACTCCGCGGGCTTCATCGTCGCAGGAAAGCGGCGCTTGAACTCGGGCCGTTCTACAAACGCACTCGCGAGCGCCATTCGCACAGCTTCGATTTCGCTCTTCGGATTCACGACAGCTACGCGATCGCTCTCAAACTCAGCAAAGCGCGGCGCGCGACCCAAAGCCGCAGAATAAAGTCCGTAAAGAAACACACCCGTTGCAGGCAGTTCATTTTCGACCAGCAGACTCGTCGCGACATCGATTTTGCGCGCCCGCAAGCAATCGCGGTTGTTACAGCGATCGAGTTGCGCCATCAGTTTATCGATTGTCGCTTGATTGGCTTCACGTCCGGTCAGATCGGCGAATTGCTGAGTGATAAAGAAGCGGAAATCGTCAATCGGATTTAGCGCGCCCGAAATCACGCCCGGATCGATCGTAATCGCGCCTGGCACGTACGCGGTTTCACCAGAGTGAGACTGCAACCTGATCGTGTAATCGCCAAATGGCGCGTTCGGCGCCACCTGCAATTCAATACTGACGATTGGAAACGGCGCGGCAATCTGTTCGCGAGTAAGAGTGGAAGGATCAACTGTGAAGAAAGGCGAGTTGACGGCGATGCTTGTGCCGGCTACCTGATCGACTCCTTCCCCTCCGAGATAAAGTTTCACGCGCTTTCCGGGAGCGAGGGGCAATGCAATAGTCGAAAGTTCCGCGTTGAGTCCGATTACCCTTGGATTGAGTGCAGAAGTTTGAAACGGCACCAGACTCGAATTGAGCGGCGTCGCGAGGTCAGACTTGACTGCAACCTGGTTCGACAATTCAAAACTCCGAAACTTCGACGAGGCTTCCGTCGCGGATGCAACCATCACTCGATACTGCCCGGGCGCCAAACCTTCCAAACGATAACTTCCATCCTCAGACGTAACATCGCTCGCGATCACGCGACCGCTAGCAACACTCTCAGCCCAAACATTTACGCCGTTCAGCGCTGTCAACGCACCCGGCGTCCGGTTGTCGACGAGCCGCCCTTCGATCCTGCCGAGCCTCAGTTTTGGTCCATAAAGACTGCGCACCTTCTGTCGATCGTCTTCGCTCAAGGTTCGTTCATTGAATGCAGGAAGTCCGAACGTTCCATTGAAAGCCTGACGACTCTGCATCGTCGACGACAGTACTGCCGAGTGGTCCAAACCCAGCAGGTGGCCGATCTCGTGTGTGAAAGTTGCTTCGAGGTCGTACGTGCCAGGTGTGCCGTCAGTTGAAAACTGCACGTCCGATCCATCTTCGGCGCGTGGGCGCGGGTTGATGCTGATGTCAGCTTCGGCGATGTTTCCGTTTTCGCGATCGAAGAAAACGCGCGTGCGTCCGGTAGTTGAGTCGGAGTTGAACGCTTCGTTTTCAGGAGTGACCGCGATTGTGACGAGACTGACGCCGTCGCCGTCGTCCGCTGGACTGACCGAAGCGATCGGAGACCACATCACAACGAAGTTAATGTTCGTAAGACTCGACCAGCGAGCAAGCGCGCGATTCGCTGCGCCGACTACGTCGCTATCGGGTTTGATGTTTGGGCCGGGAGTGAGTAATGAAGTCGAGAACGATACCTGAATCGTCTTTTTGGGCCAACGAATTTTGCGCGTCTGCGGTGCGGCGGGCTCGAACTCGAACGAGTCGCGGATCTCCAATCGCTCTCGAGAACCGAGAGCTAGAAACAAAGCCACACTGGCGAAAATTGCTATGGGCCCCTGCATTGTTTGCTTCCTGGCGAGGACGACAGTTCGGCGGGAGGCATGGTACCACGGATTTAACGGTGGAGAGCAGGAAAATTGGACGCGGAGACGGGGAGAAACGGGACGGGGAGAAACGGGGACGGGAGAAAGGGGACAGGGAGAAATGGCGACGGGAGAAACGGGGACGGGGAGAAAAGGCGACGGATTCACCCCGTCTCCCACTCTCCCCGTCTCCCACTCAATTGATCGTTATTCTGGGCGCGGTATCCGCCGGCCTGCTGGTGGCCGTCGTTCCGCCTCTAGTGACTGTTACCACTACAGGGACGTCGCCCGCATTCGCCAGAGACGCTGGTAGAGTGAAATTGATGATATCGAAACCGGGCGTCTCCGGATTCGACCGCACACTCACTATCGCCGCACCCGAGATTGCAGTTGTTCCCACAGTTACAGTTACTTCGCCCGTGGTTGCGCCGCGAATACCTGTGAGATTCAATTCGATCACCGTCGCCACGGAGTTCGTGGTGACTGTAAAGGGCTCGGGCGAGTGGCCGCCTGTAACCGTTACGTTGAAGGCAGCTGCCCTTCCACCGGCGTCGTTTGTCGACGTGAGAATGTCAGGCTGTGCGGGAGTCACCACCACCTGGCCACGGAACAACGTGCCGTTATTTGCGACAGCAACGGTCCGAAGTCCCGGTGATAAACCGATAGGCATCACAAAATTGATCTGATGACTGGCATTACCGACGAAGAAAAGCCCCGCAGCAGCGCCACCCACACTTAGCGAAACTCCATTGAGCTCGACGGGCAGAGCCGGAGCGCGCTGGGTCTCCGAAGCGCAAGGTTTCGGCGGGTTGTCATCTGGACATGCTTCCGTGTCTGCCGGAGCAAGTGGAACAGTCGTACGCACGATACTCACTTCGCCTGCCGCTAATCCAGCGGGAGTACCTGGAACAGGACTCGGTGTCGGCGTCGGAGTCGGAGTCGGGCTCGGAAGCGGTGTCGCCGCAGCAACGGGCATGTTGCTCGCGCCAGTAAAGAACGACAGCACTGCGGACGACACAGTGTTGATCTGCGGAGTGATTAGATAGAAAAGCTCATTTGACGTGTCGGGATTTCCGCCGCCCATTCCCCGGACATGATGAAAGCGATGCGTCTTCGAGTTTCGCTTGCTGCCGGCCGTGTACCCTGAATCGTGTTGTCGGGAGTGTTTGTGAGTCGAGTGAACGGTCCTGTTGCAGCGGCGGGAAGCGGCGCCAGGAAAATATTTGTTTCATTTGACGGGTTCAAACCTTCAGCAGCCTGTGCCAAGGTTGGCAGCGTTCCGTCAGTTCGGAAATTCACAGCGGAAGCGAATATCACACTCGACGGCGTCAGTGATGCGTTGTAGTCAGTAAAGGTCGGGAAACGAAGGATGTCGTCAAAGTTGGTCCGGGTGATGAGCTCGACAAACGAGTCGTCCGAAACCCTGTAGACGAACATTCCGAGAAACTGATTACTGACAGCCGCATTTGCCTTCAGATCTGTAGAGCGCGACTGGAACGCGATGAAATCTGCGCTGCGACTCATCCTGCGTCCGGGGCTGAAGACAACCGCGTTGAAAGTCCCGTTTTGCGTGCGAGTAACCTGGCGAATATTTGTCAACGCCCCGCTGTCGACGTTCGCGATAAAGATCTCCGCATTCCCGTCCGCGTTGTTGGTGGCAAGGTTCGCGCTGGATGCAAAAGACACTATTGATCCATTCGAAGACAGATTGGGGTTACTTTGAAAGACTAACCCAATTCCCTGGGCTGCATCCTGGGTGTTCGTGGCCTGCGTGGTAGTATCAGTTGCGACGTTATAAAAGAACAGCTCCGGATTTCCGTCAGCGTTGCCGACACCCGGCACGAGATTACGCGTCGAGATGAAAGCCACGATGTTTCCGTTATCGGATATCGTTGGTTCGCGATTGTCGTCGGCAAAAAATGGGGCCGCTGACGATGAACCTGGCCTTGATGGCCGGCTGGCATCTGTATCGGTTACGGGGTCGAAACTTCCCGTTGAAAGATCCTGAAAGGGTATGTCCGCGCCAAGCGATAGATCCACGTCCGCGACTGCCGGCACACGGTAAATCCAGATTTCCGAGTTAGCGTCAGCAGCGAAGCCGTCGGGTTCGACACCGTTGAATAACTTGGGATCGGGCGCATTGGAACTGAAAACAATAATGTAGTTCCGCTGTCCACTCTCCGACAGAACTGGCGCAAGCGAGATCATCGGAGTTCTGTTGTCGATCTCGATCTTTGCCTGTAACGGATTCGCCGGAGTTGGCACCGGAGTTGGTGTTGGACTCGGCGTGGGAGTTGGACTTGGCGACGGAGTCGGACTCGGCGTCTGAGTTGGATTCGGAACGTTCTGGGTGTTTGTGATCTGGAAAATGCGACGTTGCGCGTAATCGTAAAGAAAGATCTCGCGATTGCCGTCGGCGTTGTTTCTATTTGAAGGCTCACTGGCGAGGTTCGCGTTCGAAGTGAAAACCGCGAACCGGCCGTTAGCGCTGATGTCGCCCATCGAGGCACTGAAATTCGAGCTGACGATTGAAGTGATTTGGGCGGCAAAAGGATCGGGAGTTGGACTTGACGTCTGGGCCACGACCGAGTCAAGCGAGCCAGCTGCAAGCACAGGCACGATAATGGCGCACAACAACCAGAAAACTTGCTTCACAGATTCCTCCGCAAAAAAGACGCGAATACGAGCAGATTAGATGCCCTCGGGGAGCTGAGCAGCGTCGCACGCAGGTGAAAGTATTATTGCCGACACCGGCGATTAAAGAACGGCCATTTTAAGCACAACCCCCGTTGTTCGCAAGCAGGGCTTTGCTTCTATAGACACATTTTGTGCTTTTTCGGGCCTCTTTATGGCATCATTCGTTTTCATTCCAGAAAACATATGAGGACAAGGTTGTGACGAAGAAAGCGTTGATTACTGGAATTACCGGCCAGGATGGGAGTTATCTCGCCGATTATTTGCTGAGTTTGGGATATGAAGTGCATGGGCTAGTGCGCCGGGTGGCCTTCGAAACGCCGCACACGAGGTTCAGCCGCATCAATCATCTGGTAGACCGGGTAACGCTTCATCCGAGTAGTCTTGAGAGCTACGCCAGCATATTCCACGTTTTCAGCAAGCACGATTTTGACGAGTGCTATCACCTGGCAGCGCAAAGCTTCGTCGCCGAGAGTTTCGCAGACGGCTTCTCGACGATGAACATGAACATCAACGGCACGCATTACGTTCTGGCCGCACTGCGGGAGTTGCGACCTGAATGCCGGTTTTATTTTGCAGGCTCGAGCGAGATGTTTGGGAACGTCAACGAAGTTCCGCAAAACGAGACTACTGCGTTTCAGCCACGCAGCCCGTATGGCATCAGTAAAGTCGCAGGCTTTCACTTAACGAGAAACTATCGCGAAGCTTATGGACTCTTCTGCGTCAGTGGCATTCTCTTTAATCACGAGAGTCCTCGCCGTGGTCTGGAGTTTGTTACGCGAAAGACCACGAGCACAGTGGCGCGAATAAAACTGGGCCTGGCGTCGGAACTGAGAATTGGAAACCTCGAAGCTAAACGCGACTGGGGTCATGCAAAAGATTACGTGCGCGCGATGCACTCGATGCTTCAGCAGTCTGAGCCGGACGACTTTGTAATCGCTACGGGCGAGACTCACAGTGTGCGAGAGTTGTGTGAGATCGCGTTTGCGGAAGTTGACCTGGATTATCGCGAGTTCGTTAAAGTTGATGAAAGATATTATCGACCCGCTGAAGTCGATCTTCTGATCGGCGATGCTTCGAAAGCGAAACGAGCGCTCGAATGGGAACCGACTTACAGTTTCCAGGAACTGATTAAAGAAATGGTCGCGTCAGATCTTGAGGCGATTTCGGCTGACACGGGTGATTTTCCACGCAAAGGCGCAAAGGCGCAAAGGTCAACCACCTATGTCTAATTCTTCTTCTTCCTTTGCGCCCTGGCGCTCTTTGCGTCAGTAGATCGTTATGTCTGCTGTATTGCGCGTTGAGGGTGTTTCCAAGCAATACCGGATCTACAACCGGCCCGCCGACCGACTGAAAGAAACACTCACGCGTGGGCGCTGGAAAGCTCATCGCGAATTCTGGGCACTCAACAACGTTACTTTCGAAGTCGAAGCCGGCACGACAACTGGCATCATTGGACCAAACGGTTCCGGCAAGTCGACCCTGTTGCAGATCATCACGGGAACACTCGAGCCAACGCATGGATCAGTTTGGCTCGAAGGTCGTGTCGCTGCGTTGCTCGAACTCGGTGCAGGATTCAATCCGGAGTTTACGGGCATTGAAAACGTTTTCATGAACGCGTCGTTGATGGGACTGTCGAGAAGTGAAACTGAAAGTTTGCTTCCAGAGATTGCGAGCTTCGCCGAGATCGGGGATTTCATTTACCAGCCGCTCAAGACTTATTCGAGCGGCATGTACATCCGGCTCGCTTTTGCTGCTGCGATTGCGGTCTCACCAAACATACTGATCATTGACGAAGCACTCGCTGTCGGCGACGCGGTTTTTCAGCATCGTTGCACGCGTCGCATAAAGCAGATGCAGGAGAATGGGACGACGATACTTTTCGTGTCTCACGATCCGGGCGCGATTCGTGCGCTGTGTTCACGCGCGATACTGCTGAACGGTGGTTGCATGGAAGCTGACGGCACGCCGCCTGAAGTGTTGAATCGTTATCAAAAGATCATCATGGCGCGCGAGACGGCTTACGCCGGCACGAAGGGGCAAGCCGCTGATGTACACGAAGTCGAGGAAGCGGATTTCACTGATGCGCCCAGTTATACTTTCAGGCACGGCAATCGCGACGCGGAAGTCGTTAAGGTTGAACTGCTTGATTCGTCGCGACATAAAGTTGAGATTGTAGAGACTGGTGAGCAACTCTTGCTGCGAATGTATGTTGTGTTCCACAAAGCGGTTGAGGAGCCGGTGTTTGGATTCCTGATCCGCAACCGGCATGGCATTCACTTGTACGGCACGAACACCGAGATTCAGCACGCGGGTGTTGGACCAGTTGAAGCTGGTGAGATGGTTGAAGCGAGCTTTTCGTTTAACTGCTGGCTCGCGCCGGATAGCTACTCGATTGCGGTCGCCGTGCACAGTGTGGACGCGATCAGTTTCGACTGGCTCGACGGTGCGTTGTTTTTCCAGACCGTGAGCGCCAGCCCCATGGAGGGCGTCGCAAACCTCGACGGCACCGCAACAACGAGGAGAGTTTTAACGCCGAAGGTCGTTGGCTAATTTCGGTCAAGCCCACGAGTGTGGAGGCGCGAGCGACAACCCCAGGTACGCCAATACAGGAATTCGCTTAAACCCTGAAAGGGTTCATCGCGCACATGCCTAACGCTTTTAGCGTTGATGCATTTGTATATTTCGCGATCCGCGGGTTGAAATCGCTGTCGTCTTTAACTCTGGGGCTTACGCCCCAGGCTTTATGCCAGCGCCTGCTTCGCAGGCCATTTATTTATGACCACTTCGAGCACCGAACTAGACGTCGACGAACTGATGGGCGCCATCAAAGCGGCTGCGTCGAAGAAGTATCCCGATCTTGACGCCCAACTGAAACGCGACGCCAACTCGAATCCCTTCGTCCCCTCGCTCAAGCAGAAACAGATCCCTGACCCTTTAACCCTCGCACCGGAGTTCCGCTTTCATGGCGACGAGAGCTATCACGTCAACGACCTCCTGAAATATCACGATCGCGATTTCGTCAAAAACGCATATCTCGCGATTCTGCGGCGTGAACCTGACGAGGCAGGCTTCCTGCACAACGTCGAACTACTCCGAACCGGCGCATTCAACAAGATCGACATTCTCGCGAGCCTACATTATTCCGAGGAAGGTGAACGCACCGGTGTAACAATCACCGGCTTGAAATTCCCCGCCACCGTTCGCACCCTCGAACGAGTCCCATTCATCGGATACCTGCTTCAACTCGTACTCGCTTTAGTGCGACTACCGAAGATAGTCCATGCCGAGCGACAATTTCACGCGTACCTTGTGGCCCAGCAGTACGCGATTGCCGACTACATCAACGATCGTCAGCGGGCCGAGCTTCAGGATCGCGCAGACTTGCTCAATCAAGTGCACTCCGTTGAGTCAGCCCTGAATCGCACGGTCCTGCCGCGCATCATGACTGACACCGCTGACGCGCAACTCGTAGCGTTAGATAATCGACTTGCAAACCTTTCCGAAGTCGTGTCTCGAACTCGCCAACAGATCAGCACGGTGGCGAGCAACTTAAGAACCGTCGAACGCAATGTTGCAACAACCGATGAGCTTCGCGAGTGGGATAAGTTATACGCAGCATTTGAAGACCAATTTCGTGGCAGCAGCGAAGAAGTCGAAGAACGGCTCAGATACTATTTGCCCTTCCTCCAGGAGTTAAATCCGGACAGCAGGATTCTCGATCTCGGAAGCGGTCGTGGCGACTGGCTCAGGCTCCTGATGAAAGAAGGCTTCAAACCCCATGGAGTTGAAGTCAACGAAGTGTTCGCTGAACGTGCGCGCAACGAAGGATTCGACGTCACCCACAGCGACATGATGGTTTACCTCGGCACGCAAGCGGAAGACAGTCTGGATCTCATAACCGTCTTTCACCTGATCGAACACATCAACTCCGATAAACTCATTACCTTATTGAACGAAATCAAACGCACGCTGAAACCAGACGGCCGTGTATTTCTCGAAACGCCCAGCCCTGAGAATATCGTCGTCGCCGCGTGCAATTTCTACGCTGATCCAACTCATCACAAACCTGTCAATCCACACACGCTTATGTTTATTTTGAAGAACATGGGATTCATCGATCTGGGCCTTCAATTTCTCCACCCCACTGACGACAGTCCGTTCAAGGGCGCGTCCGAAGGCTCCGAGCAGTTGCACATGTGGTTCTATGGACCAAGAGATTACTCAGTGACAGCGCGCAAGGCGCGGTAGGAGATCGTAAACTTGCCCCGCATCGCACTGCTGACACCAACTCTCATCACAGCCGACGCCATCAGTAACGACATCTACGGCATGCACGAAGTGCTGAGAAAGCGCGGATACGAAGTCCGTGTGTTCGCAAACGAAAACACAACGAACCTCGATGTGTTTCCGACAAGCAAGATCAAACATTTCCTCCTGGCTCCGGAAGACATTCTGATCTATCACTACTCGATGGGCTGGCATATCGGCCTCAAACTACTTCAGGAGCTGCGGTGCCGGAAAGTTCTCAAGTATCACAACATTACTCCGCCGGAATTTTTCGCCGGAATCAGCGTTGACTACGAACAGGTATGTCGATCGGGCCGGCAACAGATCAAAGACATCGCCCGCGCGAATTGCGATCTTTATCTTTCCGACTCTGAATACAATTCACAGGAGTTGATTAGCGAAGGCGCCGATAGTTCGAGGTGCTTAGTGGTCGCTCCGTTTCACCATATCGACCGGCTCGAAGAAACCGAGCCTTACACTCCGGTGATCGATCAGTTTGCGACCCACGACATCAACGTTCTGATGGTCGGGCGAGTGGCGCCTAACAAAGGTCACGCTTTGCTCATCGAGGCGCTCGCAACATATCGACGTGAGTTCAACAAATATGCGCGCCTCTTTATCGTCGGAAAGGAAGCCGTGCAACTCTCAGGTTATTCGTTATCGCTCCGGCAACTGGCCGCAGACCTCGCAGTCGGCGATGCAGTGATCTTTACGGGCGCCGTCACTGATGCTCAACTCAAAGCGTACTACCTGGCTTCCGACTTCTTCATGTTGACCAGCTATCACGAGGGTTTTTGCGTTCCACTGATCGAGGCGATGGCTTTGAAAGTGCCGATAATCGCATGTGAGTCTTCGGCAATTCCCGGAACGGTCGGCAAGGCCGGACTCGTGTGGAAAGAACGTAATCCTTATCTGCTGGCGGAGTCGATTAACTACCTTGACGAAAACGAGGAGGTTAGCGCCGAGCTCGGTTTGATGGGACGTAAACGCTACGAGCAGTTCTTCAGTAATGAGCGCATCGGAGAACAGTTTCTTGCGGCTTTGACTGAAGGTGGGCTGATATGAACAAGGTCGCAATCGTTGTGCAGCGTTGCCACGAGACGGTAGTCGGGGGATCGGAATCTCTTGCGTGGCACTACGCAATGTTGCTGAAGGATCATTATCAGGTCGACGTTATTACAACCACCGCGATCGACATTCGTGATTGGGCCAACGCTCTTCCCGAAGGCGTCGAGATGCGTGACGGCGTTTCGATCCACCGCTTTCCAGTCACGATTGGTCGAATTCCGCACTGGGGCGCGCTCTTCAAAAAGCTCAACCGCGACTTTGATCGTTATGTGAAACGCCAGGAAGGTACGGGCAAGAATTCACGCCGTTTACCCTGGAGCATTGCGCTTCAGGAAGAGTTTATCAAAACGCAGGGACCATACTCCGAACCTCTTCTCGAGTTTCTGCGTGAAAGACATTCTGAGTATACGGCGATCCTCTTCACGACGTATCTTTACCCGCCCAGCTATTTCGGAATTTTTCAGGTTCCAAAACACACCGCGCTATTGGCTCCAACGCTTCACGACGAGCAGACTGCTTACTTATCGGCTTTCAAGTACGCGGCTCATCGAGCGCGATCCATCGTGTGGCTGACGAAAGCCGAGCAGCGCGTGGGAGCAAAGCTCTGGGGCGAGCGGCCGGGCCGCGTTGTTGCGATGAGTCTTGACACTGACAGTCGCGAACCTGCGCGACTCGAAAATCCATATTTGATTTATTGCGGCCGCGTCGATCCGAACAAAGGGTGCATCGAGATGTTCAACTACTTCATCGAGTACAAGAGACAGAACCCTTCCAATCTGCGGCTCTTGATCACGGGGAAAGACGACATGCCGGTGCCGCCACATCCCGACATTGACTTTCGTGGGTTCGTGGATGATGAGGAAAAACTCAGTCTGATGGCCGGCGCAAAGATGTTTGTGATGCCTTCAGGGAATGAGAGTTTTAGTATTGTGACGCTCGAGGCGATGGTCCAACGCGCGCCGGTGTTGGCGAGCGGAGTTAGTGATGTGCTCGTGGACCATGTGAACGAAAGCGGCGCCGGCAGGATTTATGAAGACTACGGGACTTTCTCGACGGCGCTCAATGACTTGTTGAGTGATGACGGCAAGCTCGCGGCGATGGGCGAGCTTGGAAGAAATTACGTGCTTTCGCGATTCACACGCGAACGCGTCCGAGATGCGCTGCTCGAAGCCGTGAAATCCTGTCAATCGTGATCGGGGCGTGATTGGAATGAGAATACGCCGCAGGCGTTGGCTAATTTCAGCCCAGGGTTGGACCCAGTAACGCCGCAGGCGTTGGCTAATTTCAGCCCAGGGTTGGACCCAGTAACGCCGCAGGCGTTGGCTAATTTCAGCCCAGGGTTGGACCCAGTAACGCCGCAGGCGTTGGCTAATTTTCAGCCCAGGGTTGGACCCAGTAACGCCGCAGGCATTGGCTAATTTCAGCCCAGGGTTGGACCCAGTAACGCGGCAGGCGTTGGCTAATTTCAGCCCAGGGTTGGAGCGCAGCGACAACCCTGGGACAAATGCACAATGTGATGTAACGCTGAAAGCGTTAGGCATGTGCGCCATCAACCCTTTTCAGGGTTTGAAAGAATTTCTGATGACGTGCACCCAGGGTTGTCGCTCCGCTCCAACCCTGTACTTCAATTAGCCAACGCCTTCGGCGTTTTAAACTTTTTCCGCGACTAACAACACGTTCTTTCCTATTGGCGGCGTAAGAACCGATTCCAATCTTCTCGCGAACGGCACCACCGTCTGGTCATAAAATTTCACCGCGCCCGCTTCCATATCGTTTGAGCGTAGCAACACGTACTTAATCCACCAGGGCGTCACTCCCATCACGTCGAAATACCTCGACGTAATCACTTTGAACCCGGCGGCCACACATTTCTTCTCGAGTTCCGTGCGCGTGTAGCGGCGAAAGTGGTCCAGCTGCTTGTCCATGCTTCCGTGCAACCACCGCAACGCCGGGACGAAGATAAAAACTCTTCCACCCTTATCAAGTGTTCTGTTTATTACCTTCAACTCACTGACATCATCCTCGATATGCTCCAGGACGTTAACGTAAATGATCGAGTCAGGCCGCGCAGTTGTTCGAATCTGATCGGCGACGTTCTCGAAGACATCGTTGTACGTCTTCAAAGCCACCGCCGGATCCAACTCTTCCATGCGCCGGCAAAGCTGCTGGTACATCGCCGCCGACGGTTCCACGAGCGACAGGGATTCCAACCGGCGCTCGAGCAGCAACTCCGAGAACGACCCCTTCCCTGCTCCGACTTCAACGATTCTCTTTCCGAGGTATGGTTCAAAGATCGACAGTATCCAGCGATGGTAATTAACAGCAAAAGACATCGCCTCGAGGTCTTTGCCGGCATAACCATGCTTCTCAGACATTTGTATCTACTATTTGCGGGCTGCTCGTTACTCGGGGGGCGGGTAGTTCGCGGTAGGAGGCGGCGAGGCCGCAGAAGAGATTGAACCTGAAGACGAGCCACAGCGCCAGGAGTCCATCCTTCATGCCAATCTTCTTTCCCTCTTCATAAGTCCGGCCGTAGTAACTGATCGGCACCTCGTAAATCGCACAACCAAGCTTCGCGACTTTTGCCGTCGCTTCAACCTCAAACCCAAACCCACTCGACACGATCACCATGTTCCGGATGATCTCTCCGCGAAACGCTTTGTAACCGGTTTCGATGTCG
Source organism: uncultured Acidobacteriota bacterium (assembly GCA_963728575.1). Lineage (GTDB taxonomy): Bacteria > Acidobacteriota > Blastocatellia > Pyrinomonadales > Pyrinomonadaceae > PSRF01. The sequence continues at coordinate 156,605 of CAVSKT010000008.1, read as the reverse complement.
GTCATGTTCAGATTTGTAAACAGGTTCGAAGTGAAGGTAAGACACTTGTTAGCGATGTAGTGATAGAAGTACAAAACGCGCGTCGCCCTGCGCACCAAAAACCGAGAACCAAAAACGACGTCTGCATGTCCTTCGAGGATCGGTCTGATCACAAGCGGGATTTCCGCAGGATCGTATTCCAAATCTCCATCCTGCACGATAACGATCTCGCCGCGAGTAAGCGCAAAGCCCGCTCGAAGCGCCGCGGTCTTGCCTGAATTTTTCGTTTGCTGCGTGACGCGTACGCGTGGGTTCGACTCGCTCAACGAGCGCGCGATCTGAAAAGTGCGATCGGTGGAGCCATCGTCGACGATGATGATCTCAAGCAGATGAGGAAGGAGCAAAACTTTGCGCACGACCTCCGCGAGTGACGACTCCTCGTTATAGACGGGTATGACGACCGAAAGACAGTCGGGGTGCGTTGGCGTTTCAGTAGTCATCGTTAACTAATTAACATAGCCAAATCGTTTTCGGTACTCGACTGAGTAGACGAAGTCGAAGACTAGCTGGCGATAATCGCCGGTCGCGTTCAGAGTGTTCAAACGATCCCGGTATTCCCAACGCTGCGGATCGCGGCCGAGGAGCGCGAAGAATTGAATCAACACAAACGCCTGATTTCGAAAAGCGCTGATCGTTTTTGGATCGTCAACCAGCGCTCGCACTGCTTCCCGCGGCGTCTTTCCCGTCGACTTAAACTCCGGTCGCCCGACGAAATCAGCAATCAGCGCGTCTTTCTTATCACCAACCGATGCAAGGAGCAGGTCGTAATCTTTGACAAACTCCGCGCGCAGCGGAGGCCGCCCCAAAGTCGCCAGATAGAGCCGTATGACAAAAAAACCTCCGTCCCGAAACTCGTCCGACTCCAAAATCCCTAACGTCACACTCACGCGGCCCGAGGTCTTATCATAACGACCCGCCGCGTCGTTAACCTGCGCCAGCCACATGCGAAAGCCTTGTTCGTCGGGTTCACGTCGCAAAATATCGCGATACTGCTGACGGACAAAACCCTCCGGGTCCATGATGTTAACAATTGGGTGCGGTTCGTCCGGGATGACTAAACGACAGACATTCCCTGTGATCTGACGAGCCGCAATCCATTTCCTGACGTTTTCCTCGTACTGCGGAGACGTCACGTCCCACAAATCCCACTGTGGAGGCCACTGACCCGTGTAACCATTCAACGTTGGCACACCCGTCAAGATCGACACGTACATGGCATCGACCTGGTAGCTGTGCAGAATGTGAATGGTCGGTGGTTTGGGTCTGAGATAAAAAGACGAACAGTCGTTGGGCAACGCCTGCACAAGTCGATTCAGATATTTCTTTTCATCACTGACGGAGAATCCCCCAAAACCTTCTTTTCGTCCAAACTGTTCCACCATACCGAAGGTCGCAAGTACAAAAAGACCGGCTAACAAAAGCACTCGACGCATCGAGTTTGCGTGCAAGGCGATTTTCCTGATGAGGAAATCAAGCAGGAAGGCGAATGCGATCGCCATCGGAAGCGCTAGCACGAGGCCATAACGCGCAACTGCTCGCACCACCTGCGCCCCGGGAACATAAGCGTAAACGAACTGCCAGGGGCTGAAGTCGTTCCAGTACCTGGCCCCAAGCAGGCAAAAGATACTCGTGGCGAGGATCAACTGCGCGAGAATCAAATGTCCAAACTTGACGCCGCGCGTGTCTATTAAGTTTTTAATCACTAACCACAACGCGAACACAACCAAACCTAACCACGCGAGTGTTGGAATGAGACCGATCCCGATTTGAATTTCCATACTTACCGAATGATCGGCGTTCAGGGTTGAAGTCAGTCCGCTCCAGACGTAGTTTCGATTACCCATCAGCAGGAATGACCAGCCAACGGGAATGAGCATTTGCGTTTCTTTATATGTACGAGTCGCGGACGACGCGAAGACCGGCAAGTAAGCCAGCAAAAAAGGAATGAGAGCGACGAAGAAGACCGCGATGGCGCCAACCATCGCCGGCCAGAATCGTTTCACCAGATCGAACACGAGTTTCCGCGTCTGCGTGAAGAGTAAAGTAAAAATGAGAAACAACGCAGACCAGAAGATGAAGAACCAGCCGGAATAAAAACCAGTGAGCAACTGGAGCGCGAGCGAAAGCGTGGACAATGCGATGAGCCCAAACGCCTGTTTGCGCGTCAGTGTTTCTCGTTTCTGAACCAACAGGACGATTCCGATCATCGCGAGGGGCAGAAACAACACCGGTTGTAGTTGAAGATGACCTAGCTGCAACAGCTTCGGACCGTTGAAAGCAAAGAATGCGGCGCCGGCGATCGAGGCGAACAAATTGAAGCGTAAGACCTTGTTCAGCAGGACGAAACAGACGAGGTAGTTCAGGAAATTGAAAAGGATGACCGTGATCTCGGCCGCTTCGAAGATGCCGAGGCCAACGGCCCGCAGCGCCGAGTAAACGAGTCCATAACCGACTGTTAAGTCGGCATAGCCGATCGTGCCCTGGGCTGGATAAAACATGGCGGGCGAACGCCAGTCGACCAACCCCTGAAACACGCGGTACCAGTGTTCCATAAGGAAGGTGACAAGCCTTGCATCTGCGCGGTCTCCAGGGAATATGTCGAAATTCGAAGCGAATTGCGGGATATGAAACTGCCAGAGGCAAACGAGTCCGATCGCAATCGCCAGAAGAAATTGGACCACGGGGCGTTTCGGGGCGTCTAAAGGGTCACTTGAGCCACTTGTTATTCGTTGGCGCATCCCAAGAATCAGTCAGTCTGACCACTTCGTTGACGAGTCATAGAGCAGATAGCTATAATCACACACGCTTGGGAATTAGCGTACTCCTGAGTGTCAGTCGCCCCAAGGTAAAACCTGCGCCTCACAAATTTTTACCGTCGATTTCACAGTCAAGGAGCCGGAAATGAAGTTACTAGCGATAGTTTTTACTATTGTGATCGCAGCATCCAGTGCCGTGTTTGCCCAGAGTCCCCCAACGCTGCGCATCGTCACCGAGGATCCGAATTTACCTTCCGAGCTATTTTACGGAAACATAAAAGTTAAGCCCTTGAGATTGCGCCCTGGCACGAACCAGGTGATGACTTTCGAGGACAACGACTATTTCGTGTTCCAGCAGTATGTCGACTTCCTCGGCCGCATGCCGGATACCGGTGGCTTTAACGACTGGTTGAACGTGCTGAATACCTGCGGACCAAACCAGGGAAAACTCGGTTCCCCGATCGCGTGCGACCGCGTGCATGTGTCGTCGGGCTTCTTCCGTTCGACGGAGTTCACCGACAACGGCTATTGGATTTATCGTTTCTATCACGGCCCGCTAGGCACGCGACCGCTGCTTGACCAGTGGAAGCCTGATCTGAGGCGGTTGACCGGCAACCAAACACCGGCGCAATTGGAAAACAGCCGAGCCACCTTCATCAATGACTTTATGGCTCGTTCGTCATTTACAGCCATCTACGGCGGTCTTACCAACGCCGGCAGCGCTGCGCAGTTTATCGCGAAGCTTGAAGAGAAGGCGGGAGTTACGTTGCCGGCGTCAAATACGACGCAGCCGGGACAGCCACCGCAATTTGGTCGGCAGGAGCTGATCAACAGGATGGCGAGCGGTCAGTTTACTGCGGCGCAAACGATGCGTGCCTTCATCGAGCAGAAAGTCGTGTTCGACGCATTTTTCTTCAAGGCTTTCGTGGCGATGCAGTATTTCGGATACCTGAATCGCGACCCTGAAGATGCGGGTTACAACGATTGGGTGGATGTGCTGACCAACGGCCGCGGCAGCATTGCTCCGGGTGACTTCAGACACCTGATCTTCGGGTTTGTCTGGTCGGTTGAATACCGGACTAAGTTCTAAGCAATAAACAGAACCGAGCGCGGTAGCGCCGGGTAAATCTCCAACATCACGCAATCCGGAGATTTACCCGGCGCTACCGCGCTCGGTTCTGTTTGATCCTCTGCGCGCGTCCAATGCTTTGATAAACGTCAAGCGTTAATTGCGCAGTGCGTTCCCAGCTAAACTGCGCCGCGTGTTCAAGGCCTGCGCGCGAGTAGTGAGCGCGCTTCGCTTCGTCCGTGATTATCTCCACCAATCCCCGCGCCAGACGTTGCACGTCCGTTGGCGGAACGACGAGAGCCGCCTTCCCTACTGTTTCAGCTAAACTGGGCACATCGCTGGCGATCACCGGCGCTCCACATGCCATCGCTTCCAGCGGCGGCAAACCGAAACCTTCGTAAAGCGACGGGTAAACACACACGGCGCAGCACGAGTAAAGCGCGCGCAGATCTTCGTCTGTGACGTAACCCGTGAACTTCACGTGCTCCTCGAGACCTTCGCTCTCGACATAGTTCATCGTTTCGCCCGTTAACCAGCCCTTTTGTCCGGCGATCACGAGTTGCGGACGGAGCTCGGTGGATTTCAGGATCTCTGAAAACGCGCGCAGCAGGGTGATCAGGTTTTTGCGGGGTTCGACTGTTCCGACGAACAGTATGAAATTTTCTTCGATTCCCAAACGCATCCGCGTCTCTTCCGTTTCGCTTCGCGCGAGAGGACGAAACATACTGCGCGGTGCGTACGGCGTCACCGCAATCTTCGCCGGATCGACCTTCAAATGCTCAGAGACTTGTTTCTTAACGAACTCGGTCGCCGTGATTATCTTCGTCGCGGTGCGCGCCATCAACGGCAATCGATACCGTGCGCGCCTGACGCTTTGATCGAGGTGAGTCTGAGGATATAGAAGCAGGGACAGGTCGTGAATGCTTACGATCGTTGGGCACTTGCTCCAAAGCGGAATTTCGTAGTTAGTGCCGTGGAAAAGTGAAGTCGAATTACGGCGGATATACAACGGAAGTCCGACGGCCCACCAGAACTTCCGTCGTCGCGCTTCTACCTTTTTGAGATTGGCTGGAAGGTTATTGTCGAACGGCGACGAGTTGAACGTGAACGGTGAGATCAGTTCAAACTCGTCGTCCGTGTCGATTTTCGCGAGAGCTCGCGCGAGCTCGAGGGTGTAGTGTCCGATCCCTGTCTTCGTCGAAGTCAGGGGGATACCATCAAGTCCGATCCTCATCAGCCACCGATGTAGCCACAAAAGGCACAAAAAGCACAAATGTTTTTCCTCATTTGTGCCCTTTGTGCCTTTTCGTGGCTAATCTATTTCTATTTACGGTCCGAATCTTTGCCGGTACTCGACTGACCAGACGAACCCGAAGATCAGGTGTCTGAAGTCTCCCGGCGGGATCGTGCCGCGACCGTTCGTCAGCACGTCCACCCAGTCGTTGTAGCCTGCATCTTCCGGATCCCGCAGCAAATACCCGAAGTACTGCATCGCCACAAACGCCCGGAAGAAGAAGGCGTCAAACACCACCTTTTGCTCGATGAAAGCGCGCAGTGTTTGTGCGGCCGTAAACTCACCGCTCGCCATTTTATTGATCAACTCCTGGCGGCCGAATTGCGGCGGCTGCCCGGGTAGCGTCGTGTTGCTTGCCGGCAGTGTGACACCCGCTGTCTGTTCCAGCTTCGCGATGAACGCTGCTGCATTAGCCGCGGTGGTCAGTCCCGCGTAAATCGCGGTGAACTCAGACTTCTGCATGAAGTCGGCGACAAACGCCGCGCGCGCCGCTTCCTGTTGCGCATTGCCGCTCAAGCGCCGCATGTCAGGCACAAACTCGGCAAACTGCGGTCGACGCCCGAGCGTTGCATGATAGTAGCGATAAGCCCAGTAACCACGCTCGCCAAACTCGGTCGAGCGGAAGAATCCTGACGACACATGCACACGGTCGCAGGCCGGATCAGAACCCAATCCACCCTGGTTTGGCTGGCAGTTGGTCAGCACACCCATCCAGTCGTTGAACCCGCCGGTGTCCGGTTCGCGGAAGAGGAAGTCGAGATACTGCTGCCTCACGAAGAATGCGTTGTCATTAAACGGATTCGTGGCCGCTGCATCGTTGTCCTGGATAGTGATTGTGGTTGACGCGGGCGACCCCAAAGGCATTCCGCTTGGATTGCTCAAAGTGACCGTTAGCGTTTCGTTTCCTTCGACGAAACCGTCGTTAACGATCGACAACGTAATCTGCTTGCTCGTTTCGCCCGCCGCAAATTGCAACGTCGAGCCGGCGCTGTTGAAGTCGCAGTTAGCGGAGGCGGTACCGTTTGCCTGGCTGCAGTTCGCGCCGAAATTGTCAGTGGTTGCGAAGTTAACGCTGGCTGCGCCGGAGGTGTCTCCGGTGCGCGTGATGGTGATGTTCACAGAACCCGCGGCTTCGCTGACGTTGGAATTTGCCTGTGCGAACTGAACTCCGCCTGTTGCGGTTGCGCGCGGTGCGAAAGTCACTTCACCTGCAGCGCTCAAACTGATCGGCGTTTCTTCAGATGTGTGGGAATTAATCACATAAGCGTCATGCTCTCCGCCACCGATTCCGACAGTAGAAAACACGTTGGCATTGCCGCCACCAGTGCCATAACGAGTCTTGATCGTTCCGTCTGTGCGCAACTCGATCTCGAAGTTAATCGGGTTGGCATTTGTTCCCGTGCAAACATTGCCGTCAAACTCGCACAACACGCCCTGCCAGCGAAAGATGAGTCGTGAAGCACTCGGCTGCACGACATACACACCGGCATCAGCTCGCTTTGCCTTGGTCAGATCAAGATCTTCCCAAAGCCCGGCGATCATCTTGAAACCACCGAGGGCCCGAGGTGAACCCGGTGGATCGTCGGCGATGTCGAGAACTCCCGCCGGCAGACCGATGCGTTCCGGTGGAGGCGAGAAGTAAAGATTTCCATTCGATGAGATCGTTAGCTCGGTGAAGTTCGTTCCAAAGAATGGAAATACGAAACCATTCGGCAGCAACTGATCGATGTAACGATCGTCACCGTTGACGTCGATGAGCGTACCGCCGGTTGAGAGTGCTGCCGCACTGCCAACACTGGTCGTGTACGGATCGCCGTTGACCAGAGGCACAGTCACCGCGATATTCGCCGGCGTACCCTCGTTTCCCTTGTTGTCAAAGGACGCGCACACGAATCGTTCCGGCTGTGTGCCGGTAAGGTATGTTGACGCTTGTGGTTTGAGAAGCACCCGGCGCTGCCGGGATAACTCCCTTCAGCGGAATCACGGCGCCCGTACCACCGTCGACGAAGTTCACTTCATACAGCTTCGCTGCTCCGCCGCCCGCTCCATCGTCCCCCGCAGCGTTCCAACTCAAATTGATCGTTCGACCCGTCTGCGAAGTGATTTGAAGGCTGGTTACCGCACCGGGCGCGGTTGTGTCTGTTTCCTGAAGCGCCTGAAAACTGTTAGCGACATTCAGACGACGTCCGGTCAACGACTTGTTAACAAGAGCGCCCTGAACGTCTCCGTTGAACATCAACAGGTTCTTGACCTGCTGAATTGTCAGATTCGGATTCTGCGCCCAGAGAAGTGCCGCTGATCCCGAAACCATTGGCGCGGCCATCGAGGTGCCACTGAAAAATGTATAGGTGTCCTGGGAGGGAGTCGCGTTAACCGGGAACGAAGGCTCGCATGGGAAATCTGGAAATGGACCAGGATCGGTACAGTTCGGCGTGGTGCTGAGAATGCTCTCGCCTGGGGCGAAAATATCAACGGTGGTCGCTCCGAAATGTGAAAACGAGGGAATCGAATCGCCTTGATTGCTCGCACCGACGGCGACAATGTTCGGAGCATTGAAGTTCGCAGGAAAATGAGGCACGAGATCGTTGTCAGGCACGATCGTGCCGTTGTCGACGTTACCTGAGGCCGCGACGAAAAGAATTCCGGAGGTGTTGAGCGCGTTGATCGAATCAACAAACGATTGGGTGAAAATGGCGCCGCCGAAACTCGCATTGAGCACGCGAACGTTCGCGCCTTTGGTTCCACCATTCGCGACCCAGAGATCGCGCATCGTCTTCGCGTAGTTGCAGGCCCGAATCACGTCGACAGTGTCGCCAAAACCTTCGGCGTCGAGAAACTTCAGAGACATCAGTCTGACGTTCCAGTTAATACCGGTTACGCCCACTGTGTTGTTGCTGGCGGCGCCGATGATTCCCGCGACGTGGCTCGCATGAGTCTCTGGATCTGTATTGCTGAAGGTTGTGCCGTTGTTGTTGACGAAGTTGAAACCGCGAACGTCATCAGTGAATCCGTTGCTGTCGTCATCGACGCCGTTTCCGGCAACTTCGGCTGGATTGATCCAGATGTTTGGTTGTAAATCCTGGTGCGTGAAGTCGATGCCCTGATCGATCACGCCGACCACGACATTCGAACTCCCGGTCGTGAAGTTGTCCCAAACCTGCTGCGCGCCGATTTTTCCGAGCGCATACTGCCTTCCCGCGGCGAAGTGTTCGTCGTTAGGAACGACGGTGGCGCGCATAATGTAATTCGGCTCAGCGTAAAGAACATCAGGTTGAGATCGTAACACGGAGACGGCGCTCAACGTGTTCTCAGGAGCGACTCGCACCATGCGTAGTCCGGTCACGAGATCGGAGCCTTCGAAGCGTTCCACTCGCATTGAGACTTGACGACCTTCTCTGGTCGCCATGACGAGCCTGCCGGTCTTGCTCTGGGCCGTCGATTCACTCTTGTAACGGACGAGCACTTCGCCGGGCACAAAGCGCGGGCGGGCGCTCTTGTATTTCCAGTAAGGTTGCTGCCAGGCGCGTGAACGTGAAGGCAGGAATGTCAGTGAAAGTAAAAGCAGTCCGAGACACGCGAGAAAGGTCAAGGCAATGCGAGTACGCAAACCAAACCCAGCAAGAGAATTGAGCATTAAGAACTCCCCCTGAGAACTAGCTACTTTTATCTGTAATAAAGCCGCAAAGAGGCACAAAACCCACAAATAAAGTTTTTCTGTAATCTGTGCCCTTTTCGCGGCAGATACTTATGGACCAAATCTTTGCCGGTACTCGACCGACCAGACGAACCCGAAGATCAGGTGTCTGAAGTCTCCCGGCGGGATCGTGCCCCGACCGTTCGTCAGCACGTCCACCCAGTCGTTGTAGCCTGCATCTTCCGGATCCCGCAGCAAATACCCGAAGTACTGCATCGCCACAAACGCCCGGAAGAAGAAGGCGTCAAACACCACCTTCTGCTCGATGAAAGCGCGCAGTGTTTGTGCGGCTGTAAACTCACCGCTCGCCATTTTGTTGATCAGTTCCTGGCGGCCGAATTGCGGCGGCTGTCCCGGTAACGTCGTGTTGCTTGCCGGCAGTGTGACACCCGCTGTCTGTTCCAGCCTCGTTATAAACGCTGCCGCATTCCCTGCGGTGGTTAGTCCGGCATAAATCGCGGTGAACTCAGACCTCTGCATGAAGTCGGCGACGAATGCCGCTCGTGCCGCTTCCTCTTCAGCCGGAGTGAGGACGCCGCTGAGGCGTCGCATGTCGGGCACAAATTCCGAGAAATTCGGTCGACGTCCGAGCGTGCCGTGATAGAAGCGATAAGCCCAGTAACCACGCTCGCCAAACTCGGTCGAGCGGAAGAATCCTGACGACACATGCACGCGGTCGCAGGCCGGATCAGATCCCAGCCCACCCTGATTTGGCGGACAGTTGGTCAGGACGTTCATCCAATCAGCGAAGCCGCCTGCATCCGGTTCGCGGAAGAGGAAGTCGAGATACTGCTGCCTCACGAAGAAGGCGTTGTCGTTAAACGGATTGGTGTTCGCAGCATCGTTGTCTACGATCGTTATCGTCGCCGTAGCCGGAGTTCCGAGACTCATTCCGGTTGGATTGCTCAGAGTCAGCGTAAACGTCTCGTTCCCTTCAACGAAACCATCGTTGACGATCGATACTGGAATGTTTTTAGTCGTTTCACCCGCTGCAAACTGCAACGTTCCGCCTTTTGTATTGAAGTCACACCTCGCGGATGCCACCCCGTTGTTTTGATTACACTGCACGGCGAAGTTGTCGCTCGTCGAAAAGTTCACAGTTGCCGCAGCAGCAGTGTTCCCACTTCGAGTCACGGGCACCTGGACCACGGGTGTAGCTTCGTTAACGCTGAAACTTGGCTGGGAGAACTGAGTCGTGTCAGCGACAGCGTTTTCAGACGTTAGCGTGATAGTGTACGACCCCAGGGCATGGCCCGGCTGACCCTCTGCGGCGAACGGAGTCACCTCGATCGTATAAGTTCCAGCTAAGCCAAGCGTAAGAGCCCGGTTCCCACCGGGAATCCGTGAATTCGTCCCACCGCCGCTGTCGTCGTCATTCAGGATCACGACTCCGTTTGGACCAAGCAGCGTCAGAAATGTATCAGGATTTCCGACGGGCGCATTTGTGCTGATCGTGATTCTCTGCCCGGCGCCAGCGTTGAATGTGTACCGGTCGGCTTGATAGCCAGTGCCTCGCACGGGCGAATGACAGTCTCCGGCAGACAACGTGCCGTTGAGTGTTTGACCAAAATTGATTGGCGTTGAGGCGCAATCGGGCCCCGTGCCTGACTGCGTGATGGGAATTCGAAGCCCGCCAAGATCTGCTTCCGACCCGCCGCCACCTACAATTAAGAACGACCTGCGTCCTGCCGTAGTGGTATTAGCAGCAATGTTGAAGGTGAAGGTCCGCGTTACAAAGTCTGCGGGTGTAGCTGGAAACGAAATCCAGGTTAAGCCGTTCGTGAATTGATCAGCCCGAATCTGGTATTGGTCACAGGTTGCAGGATCTCCCGATACAGTAACCGTCACGTTAGCGCTGCCGCCTGCGGCTGGAAAGTGAGAACTTGTCGCAGCAGCACCGAGAGTGCAAGAGGCGAAGGTAAGCGTGATGTTATATGACCCGGTTTCCTGGCGTTGAAACGAGGTGGCCTCAATAATGTAAGTGCCTGTTTGTGGCAACGTAACAAAGCCGGTCCCTGCCGGAATTCGCGAGCTCACGCCGCCGGGACCGTCGTCGACACCGTCGTCATCCTGCGCGACGAAATAACCATCGGGTGCAATCAAGTACATATATGGATCAAGAGCGCTGGTCGAATTCATCGCGATCGATACGCGCTGTCCGGCAGTGCCATTGAATGAATAACGATCCGCGAACAGATCGACGCCGCGAGATGGTGAACGGCAATCGCTCGGTGCGAGATTTCCGTTCACAGAATTTCCGGCGAGCGCAGTCGTCGGACAGTCTTGCGAGGTCGGGGGCGGAGCTCCCAGATCAATCAAACAACTGGAGAACCCGGCCGCTTGTCCCGCGATTTGCGAACGTGAAAATGGGCAGAAGCTTGAACCGCCGCCAACGCTCGCCTCCATGATTGTTCCGTCACAAGGACGCTCAATGTCACCCGGAACTTCGGTTGTTGTCTGGTTAACGTGGTGTGCGCTGAAGTTGTGTCCGATTTCGTGGGCAGTCAGAACAACTGTAGTAGCGAAAATACTGGTCGATCCGAACGGAAACTGCTGAGAAAGTCCGTAGGAAAACTGCGCGCTTCTGCATACGACTGAAAGTGACGCGATGCCGATGACGCCTCCGTCAAGGTCTACGCCCGTGAACAAATGCGCAAGGCTGCGCACCGGAGCGTTTTGGCCACCTGAGGCAAAATTTGCGTTCCAATGATCTCTAAACTGTCCCAACCGAGTGCTTGGTACAGTGCTGGTGTAGGGGTCTGTTGCCGCGTCGGACCACGTGTTCTGCTGAACGATTTGAAAAGTTATCCCGACCTCTGACTGGTAAATTCCGTCGACGAAATTAAGAATGCTCGTAATGTGTGCGTTGGCCTGCGAAGCACCGCCGAGAGACGTCACATACTCACCATCCGCGTCAGTTGCGATGCGCGCGCGCCTGAGCGAGGTGAGACTCGGCACCGGGCCACTCGCCTCGGCTTCGATAACTTTAGTCGCGCCGGATTCTGCAACTTGCGCTTGAGCTGCAACCTCATCCGCGAGCGTTACGCCGCAGGTCCCGTCTCCTTTATTGACATCGGCGCCGTCGTACAAGACGAATTCGTCGGCACGAGCGCTTTTGGAGACTAACTGCGCGGGCTGAAGGAAATAACGGCGTCCTTTTGTGAGAATCGCGCCTTCGATGCCTCTTGCGGTCAACGAGATTCTGGCTTGTGCGTCAGGTAAACCATTCACATAGCCTTTGTAGGTGTTTACTTCGGTCCTCGGAAGAGGATGAGCCACGCCATCGGAGTCGATCACCTGGGCCCGGTAATCATCCGACCGCAGATCGTGGGCCGCGAGCTTGAGGTCGAAATTCTGGGTCGACGACTTGAGCAACAGTCTTCCGTTCTTCCTGACCTGCGCGGCGGCTGCCGCCGGATCCATTCTGAGCAGGTCGTACTTGCGGAGGTGCTTTGATAGCTCAGCGTCCGGAGCGCGGTCCTGAACCAGTTGGCTGACCAAAACCGATTGTTCCTGCGGCTTGGCAGCGGGTGGCTGGGTCTTAATTGCGAGGGATTGATAAGGTAATAGCGAGAAGGCGATTGCGGCTATCAGACTACAGCCTACAAGTTTGCGATGGGTATTCACAGGTTTTTTCTTATCTTATGGAAATGAGATAGACCCGAGGGTCCTGTTAACACCCGGTGCCGCTTGCATCGGGTACGCACACGAGGAGAAGCTGTCAGGGCCTTGTCGCGTGGGCAGCACCTATGAGGCCTCATAGTCTGGGTCGGTTGCCCGCAGGAGCATTATAGAGCCTCTCGGCCCGTTTATAAATTGAATTGTTGACGCGGGGACGGGGAGACGGGGAGAGTGGGTGACGGGGAGACGGGGAGACGGGGAGAAGTGGGAGACGGGGAGAGTGGGAGACGGGGAGAGTGGGAGACGGGGAGACGGGGTGACGGGGAGACAATCTTTCGCGCGTTGGTCTCCCCGTCCCCGCGTCACCCACTCTCCCCGTCTCCCACTCTCCCCGTCTCGTCTTACCTCGCCCGTTGCCCGATCTGCTCGGTGCCGAAGCTGCCGATGCCGTTCAGGCGGAAGCTGAAGACGACCCGGTTTTCCTTTCGAAGGCCTACGTTAAAACTCGAAAATTGCGTCGCCACGGCGCAACAGTCCCAGGCGTGGCCCAGCGTGACGGTGGAGCTAATCAGCGAGCTGTCGCCCCTTCCCGGCCGCTTCTGGAAATCAAAGAAGAACGATGCGCCCCCAAACAGCCCCCGTTCCCGGTCGCCCAGAAACACAGACGGGCTCCACTGCGAACCGCGCACCGTCCCCGGCTCGAAACCCCGCTCATCGACGAATTCCGCCAAACTCCCCACTAGCTCGATCGCGCGTGTGTAATAAAAGCTCTGGAAGATCTGGATCAGCGGCCGCGAAAGCCCGAACGTCGTCGACAGCGAACGCATCCCGCCGCCATGCGTGTCGAGATCAGTTCGCACATCCACGAAGAGATCGCGCCTCGGACGATATCGAGCGTCGACGTTAATCGGCGAGAAGCGTCGCGGCACGCCGCCATAAACAAAACCCGAAAGCGTGTTTATCGGAGCGAACTGGTTGCGGTTGTTTGTCAGCAGCGCGCCACCAAAAAACGGATCAAAGAAGTATTTGCCGCGCAGAGTGACTGTCAGTGCTTCGTACGGCTGACTGGAAAGCAACGGCCTGTTCTCTCCGTTCTCCTTCACAGGCACATCGCTGACGTTTTCAGTGGAGCGGCGCGTGAAAAAGCGGTTCGCGATTCCGAATTCGATCTCATTCGTGTCGGCGATGGCGTCGATGTAGTCGAAACGAATGATGCGATCGAAATTATTGATGCCCGCGATTCTGCGATAGATCATGTAAGGCTCGATCACGTGACGAAAGAAAAACCCGCCATCGCCGTGACGGAAATCTTTCGCGAACGCAGGCGGCCGCACGTCGAGCTCAAACTCTCCGTACGACCTCGTCAGGTTTCGACTCAGCACGTCGCGCGTCGTCGGATCCAAAGAGTTCGAATAGAACGTCACACGACCCGCTCCGGAAGCAGTTACGCTAAACCCGGCAAAATTCAACGGCAGCTCAAATCGCGGATGCAGATCGAGTCGCTGCACGATCGACGGCGAGATAATCGGATTGCCGCCTACGTCGTTCACAAACAACACCTGATCCTCGACCGTTTCTTTCCGGCTAACGCCGTCGGCTTCGCCACTAAACGAAAAGTACAGCGGAAGATTCTCAAAAAAACTGACAATGCCCGGTCGCTTGTCGATGCTGATGCTCGGCAACTGCCGGATGCGAATACGCGCATTCTCGAGCGACGTCACCTGAGTACGCGCGAGGAAGTTGAAGCTGTATTCGTTGTGGTTCTTGTTAATGAAAACCTGCGACGTCTCTTCCGGCGAGATGGCTTGTTGAATGTTGTCAGAGAACACCTGGCGGAAAGCGAGGTTCGACGTGATGTTCACGTCAGACGCGGCAATAAAGCCGTTCTTGAAGTAGTGAACTCCTTCAACGTAAAGACTCGATCCACCTTGATCGGGATGTGCGTCATCTGCCTCTGGTCCAAAGATCCGGTCCTTGACCGCGTAAAACCCGACGTTGAGATACGAGCGCGAGTTTGCGCGCGTGCGGAGGTCGCCGCCGAATCCGAGACCACGCGAAGTGTAGATGTCGCTGCGAAAAGTGAAATCGGCTGAGCGACCAAGTGTTTGATAGTAAGCAGTGGACAAGCGTGCGCCCTTTGCGCCTGAACCGCCGAAAGTCGGTGTCAAAAACCCGGAAGCGCGATCGCGTGGCTTGATCGAAACTGACGCATACGGCAGAAAAAAGATCGGAATGTTCTTCACTCGCATCGTCGGCGAAGTGACGTACACGCGATCGCCGGTTTTGATCCGCGCTTTGCTCGTGTGAAAACTCCACTTCGGAACGTCCTCGTCACAAGCGGTGATCAGCACGTTCGTCGCGACGATCGTGTCGAGACTGATCTTTTCGACGCGATCTGCTGTGAAGTAAATACGAGTGCCGTCCTGCGTTTGGTTTGTGAAGCCGGTTGAGTTTTCGAAATAACCGGTCTTCGTGCGGTAGTTCCACTCCGCGCGCGAACCGGTGATGCGTTGCATATCCGCCTGATCGAAAACGACACTACCTTCAGCGACCACCTTGTTCTCGGCGTCGTATACGGTCGCTTTATCCGCCTGAAGCCGGTAGGTTCCGATGCGTATGTCGACGTTTCCTTCGTAAACAGCGATGCGCGCGTTTTCAGGGCCGGAACCACTCTGCCGCGCTGATACGACACTGATCTCATCCGTAGTAACACCCTGAACGCCACCCTGCGACGTTGGACGACGCTGCACTGGTTGATCTGTTTGGAGTGGATTGACGTTGGGAGTGTCGGTCATCGGATTCGCGACTTTCCGATCGACCGGGTTCGTCTGCTGCGCCAATACCGCCTGGCAGACAAGCAGAAGGATCAGGTTTGCCAGCAGAACAAGCTTCATGGGCGCGTGGATGCTAGCACGAAATCCTGAAAATCCTGAAAATCCTTAAATCCTGTCTAATGCTAATATCCGCATCGTGTCGAAACTGATGATCGTTGCGGGTGAACCGTCAGGTGATGCTCACGCTGCCGCACTAGCCAACGCCTTGCGCGACGCGAACTCGGATCTGAAGTTTTTCGGCGCGACCGGTCCACTCATGCGGGCCGCTGGAGTTGAGACGATCGTCAACTCCGACGATCTCGCGATCATGGGCATCGTCGAAGTCGGACGCGTGTTTCCGAGGTTCATCAAGGCTTTCCGCAAACTACGCGACTCTGCCATACGAGAATCACCCGATGCGGTGATCCTTGTCGACTGGCCCGAGTTCAATCTCCGACTCGCCTCATCGCTGCACCGGCGCGGCTTAAAAGTGATCTATTACATCAGTCCGCAACTCTGGGCATGGAGGCCCGGGCGTGTGAGTAAGATCAAAGAGAACGTGGATCTGCTTTTGTCGATACTGCCGTTCGAAGTTGAATGGTACAAGGCTCATGGAGTGGAGCATGTTGAGTTTGTGGGCCATCCGTTGTCGGGAGAGGTGAAGGCGCGTTTTGGGCGCGAAGAGTTTTGCCGGCGCAACGATCTCGATCCGGCGCGACCGATCGTCTCGTTTTTGCCCGGCAGCCGGCAGAAGGAAGTTGAACGGATTCTGTCGCCGATGCTCGAGGCGATTGAAGAACTTAAGACTGCGCGGCCGGATATTCAGGCAGTGGTCGTGATTGCGCCCAGCCGAACGATTCAGGACGTCAGATCACTCGATTCCTCGGGTACTGCGAAACTGATCCAACAACAAACACGCGAAGCGCTCGCGGCCTCAGATGCCGCGGCAGTCGCGAGCGGCACCGCAACCCTCGAAGCAGCCCTACTCGAAACGCCGATGGTTGTTGTTTACAAAGAGTCGGCGGTGAACTGGCACACGCTTGGCCGCTTGATCACCGTTCAGCATTTCGGGTTGGTGAATCTCGTCGCGGGAAAAGAAATCGCGACAGAACTTATGCAGGACAACCTCACCGGCAAGACCCTGGCCCAGGAACTATTGAAACTTCTCGAACCAGAAAGAAACGCTTCGGCACGCGCTCAATTAATCGACGTCGCCCACAAGCTCGGAGATCCGGGCGCCTCTCAACGCGCCGCACGTCTCATCCTCTCGATCGGATCACAAAAAGGCACATGACAAAGCCACCAAAAAGCACAAAGAGGGTTTGATGTGATTTTTGTGGCTTTGTTATGTGCCTTTTTGTGGCTCTACCTTGCGCCTTAGCTCCTCTATTTCTTGTTGGAGGCGCTTGATCTCCTCACGCATCTGCGGCAAACGATTCATGTGAGCGTTCATGCGCTTGTATTGATCGAGCGGCTGAACCGGTATTCCCCACCAAACACCCGGTCGCACAATCTTCCCCGGCAAGATTCCGGCTTTCGATCCGATGATCGCCCCCTTTTGCACACGCGTGTGATCGCCAAACCCGACCTGGCCACCAATCACCGCCTCATCTTCAATCACAACACTCCCGCTAATTCCCGTCTGCGCCGCGATCACGACGCGCTCGCCGATGTCGCAGTTATGGCCCACATGGACCATGTTGTCGAGCTTCGTCCCACGTCCGATGCGCGTGCGCCCAAGCGCCGCGCGGTCAACACACGTGTGCGCTCCGATCTCAACCTCATCTTCAATGACCACTGTCCCGATTTGCGGAAACTTCTGATACCCGAGATCGTGACGCACGTAACCAAAACCATCCGCGCCGATACAAACGCCCGCATGAAGTATCACGCCACTCCCGATCGAAACTCCGTCGTACAAAACAACATTCGGGTGCAACACACAGTGATCTCCGACCGTGACATTCGCCCCGATCACCACTCCTGCTTCCAATCTCGTATACGCACCAACACGCGCATAATCACCAACGCACACGTGTGGACCAACATACGCCGTCAGCGCGATATCGGCAGTTTCAGCAACAACAGCCGTCGGATGTATCGAAGGCTCGCGACGCACCGGCGGATGAAGCTCCGCTCCAATCAACGCGAACGCGAGCTTGGGGTTGGAAACTTCGATAAGAGTTCGGCCGGTGCATCCCCGCTTTAACTTTTCACGCAACTGCTCGGGAACGATCAGGCAGCCAGCTTTGCTCGCGGCTGCGGTGGCGAGGAAGTTCTCATTGTCAACGTACGCGATCTCATTCTCACCCGCGTGGTCGAGATCGTTGATGCGTTCGATCACCGTGGCGCCGTCGCCCACAACGCGCCCCTGCACAATCTCCGCCAGTTGTTCGACGATCCGTGTCATCCGCGTTTATCCGCGTTAGTAAATCCTCTGGTTGACTGACGAATAAAACTCACCAGGTGCTTAA
Organism: uncultured Acidobacteriota bacterium; assembly: GCA_963728575.1. Lineage (GTDB taxonomy): Bacteria > Acidobacteriota > Blastocatellia > Pyrinomonadales > Pyrinomonadaceae > PSRF01. Next base: position 138,845 of record CAVSKT010000008.1, on the reverse strand, counting down.
CGTTATCGTCGTCTACCTGATCGAGTTCACGCAGCGCATCCCCGATCGGTATCGCGGATCGGAAAAGCATCCTGTATGCATCTTTCAACGCGCGTCTCGCTTCCTCCGAAAAACCCGCTCGCCTCAACCCAACGCTATTTATGCCCCGCACACGAGCGGGAAATCCGTCAGTAATAAAAAACGGCAACACATCCTGCACGATCTTCGACTTCCCGCCAACCATCGCGTAACGGCCCATGCGCACAAACTGGTGCGCGCCGACATTGTTCGAAAGAAACACGTGATCTTCAAGCGTGATGTGTCCAGCAAGCGCAACTTCGTTCGCGAGGATGTTGTCGTCACCGATCTGGCAGTTGTGCGCAATGTGAACTCCCACCATGAAGAGGTTGCGCGAACCTACGCGAGTCGTCTCGCCGTCGCCGTTCGCACGATGAAGCGTACAAAACTCGCGAATCACATTGTCGTCGCCAATCTCGAGATAGCTTTGCTCGCCGCGAAACTTCAAATCCTGCGGTTCGCCGCCAAGCACCGCATGCTCAAAAATCCTGTTGCGAGCCCCGATTTTCGTGAACCGTTTGACGACGGCGTAGGCTCCGATTTCGCAATCCGGCCCAATTTTGACGTGATCCTCGATGATCGCTGTGGGATGAATGGCCATTTTTGGACAGTATTTACAGCATTTTCAAGGTTTTCAGGATAATCGCGTCTTGTGGATCCTGCAAATCATGTTTATGATGCTCGGCTGTTTGGCGTTTTTCGCAGGAGGAGACGATAGCCTTTGTTTAGTGATCAGTTTCGCCGGGGGGAGTCTGAAAAAAGTAAGCTGTCGGGAGTAAAAGGTTCCCGGCTCATTTCCGGTCTTTCAGACGTCGCCTGGAAAGCGTTTCAGTCTGTAAACCAGCGTCTTCCAGAAGGCGAAGCGATCCGTCCCAACTGGGCTCCTGGTCCACTGCTTAAATCCTACGAACGCACTGCTCCACCGCTTGGCTTCCCACGCGAGACCGACAGTCTGTGTCCACGCTGCGTAAAAGAAGTTCGCGACGCCGTGATCTCGGGCCAGGTGTCGCTCGAGACCTTGATGCACGAGCATCCCGGTGAAATCAAAGCTCAGATTGTTGAAGACAACGGCCAGGTCGTCATGCGCAAGAACTGCCCGAAGCATGGGGAGTTCGAAGATGTGATGTCGACTGATCCGGCGTTTCTTGAACGTATTGAATCGTTGTTCTTCGGTCGCGACTTCCGCGCCGCCGAAGATAAGGACGTACATCATCACGGCACTTCGAATATCAAGTTCGGCCGCGGCGCTGTTTTGACAGTTGACCTGACTAACCGTTGCAACATGATGTGCAATCCGTGCTTCATGGATGCGAACCAGGTTGGTTATGTTCACGAGCCGACGTTCGAAGACACAAAAGCGATTCTCGATCGCGCGGTTTCGTTCAAGCCAAAACGACAAGTCATCATTCTCTTCTCCGGTGGTGAGCCGACGCTCTCGCCGTACTACCTCGAAGCCGTCGCGTACGCGAAGAAGATCGGGTTCTATCGAATTCTTGCTGCGACCAATGGCATTCGCTTCGCCGAAGATCCTGAGTTCTGCAAAGCCGCGAAGGCTGCGGGACAACACGGCGTGTATTTGCAGTTTGATGGCGTAAGCGAAGAGAAAAACAAACATCGCGGTGTTGGGAATTTGTTTGATGTGAAGCTGCGCGCGATTGAGAATCTCGCTGCTGCGGGCATCAAGGTTACGCTCGTCGTAACAATCGTCAACAATCTCAACAACGATGGTATCGGACAGATCGTCGAGTTTGCCGCGCAGAACATCGATAAAGTTCAGACCATCGCGTTTCAGCCGGTTTCATTTACCGGACGCGACGAAGACATCTCTGACGAACTGCGCAAGAAGTGGCGTTACACGCTCGCCGGCATGACTCACGATCTCAAAGATCAGCTCGGTGGCAACATTCAACCGCTGCGCGATTGGTTCCCGCTCTCTTCCTACTCCGCTTTCACGAGCGTGATGGACATGTTGCAGGGCGCCGATGCGCCGTGGGGCTGGTCGTCGTGTAATTGTCACCCGAACTGCGGGATCTTTACGTTGCTGGTCGTGAATAGACACACGGGAGAATTCAAATCACTGTTTGAGTTCTTTAACTACGAACAGTTTATGAAAGACGTCGCGGTGATTACTGACACCGCGCGCGGCCGCAAGCTTTCATACGCTCAGCTCGGCATGGCGATCATGCGAAACTTCAATGCCGAACGTGCGCCTGAAGGTTTTCCGATTTCACAAATCGTCAACCTGTTCAAACCGTCTTCGACGAATTCGAATTCTGATCGCAACGATCGCATGGCCCAGAAGACTACGGATGCGAACGACATGTGGCGCGTGCTGTGTGTTGAAGGCATGTGGTTCCAGGATCTTTTCAACTACGACTTTCGCCGCACTGAAATGTGCGTGATCCCCTACGGCACTCAGGAAGGCGAGATTTCTTTCTGCGCTTACAACACGGGCGTGGGCTGGCGGCAAATCATCGAGAACATGCACAAGACCGCGAACCTCGCTGAGTGGTACGAGGAGCACGGCCGTCACAAAGTTTATGCGGCGGGCAAGCCGGTTCCGCTGAACACCACAAAGCACTCTCTCAGTCTGCCGATCATCCAGGCTGTATTGGCCGAGGACGCGGACGAGAAGCCGGTGCAAACAAGTCCCTATCTCGTCGAAGAAACAGAACCGAGCGCGGTAGCGCCGGGTCAATTTCTATAAAGAGTTTCCGATTTGGAATTTGACCGGGCGCTACCGCGCTCGGTTCCGTTTAAATCACTCGCATGAACGTCCGTCGAAAACTGGGTAAGCTCCGCGACATCACCAAACTATTCGTTTTTGGTTTGCCGAAGTTTGCGGTCGGTTCCATCGACGTCACGAACCGCTGCAACCTGCGTTGTGAGCACTGCTACTTCTTCGCCGAAGATCACGCCAACGAAAAAGAACTCTCGATCGAGAAGTGGCTCGAAAAACTCGAAGCCATGAAGGCCGCCGGTCATCCCATGATGTTGTGTACGTGGGTTGGCGGAGAACCGATGGTGCGAAAGCAGTTGATCGAAGCCGGCAGAGGTTACTTCAAACACAACACCATCGTTACAAACGGAACGATGGACTTGCCCGATTGGCCAAACTGCACGTGGGTGATTTCGATCGACGGCACCGAAGAAGCCTTCGCGCGTATGCGCGCGCCCGGCATCTATCAAAAGATCAAACAGAACGTGATCTCACATCCGGAGCTCAACATTCAGATTTCGTGCGTGCTGACCAGCATCACTCGAGATTGCGTCGAGGATTTAGTGAAGGAGTGGGGACCGATCGCGCGCGGTGGGATCATCTTCGACTTCTTCACACCCGTCACCGGGTTGGATGAAGCACTCTGGCTCGACTGGCCCACACGCGACGGGCTCATCGATCAGATCCTGGCGCTGAAGAAAAAGTATCCGGGCTACATCAACATGCTTGACTCCACGCTCGAGCTGATGCGATCGACGAAGTCCAAAAAAGTAACTGATAATTGCGAATTTCGTTTAAAGGCTTTTGCGCTTGGTCCAACTGGAGAGCAGAAGGGTAAGTGCATGATGGGCGACAACGCCGACTGCGATCGCTGCGGCTGCGTCGTTCCTTTCCACATGGCGACCATCAGCAGCCGCCGTCTGATGATCAAAGAAACCGTAAAACGCCTCACCGCATAAGTCTCCAGGATCTGACGATACACAGAACCGAGCGCGGTAGCGCCGGGTCAATCTCCGCTTAACGCACTCTTATTGGAGATCGACCCGGCGCTACCGCGCTCGGTTCTGTTGTAGCTCCGCTTTTTTGGTGTATATTCCACTCCTCTCCTCGACTAATTCACACGCATAAAAACCCGGCGCCTGCCATTCGAAGGAGGATTATCGTGTTCAAACTCATCACCAGCACACTAGTTCTGATTTCAAGCTTCATGATTGCCGCCGCTCAAAAACCTGACGTTGAGTACAGGCTGCTCGCCACAAACCGCGTCAGCACGATGGAGAAGGAGATGAAGGACGCCGCCCGCGACGGTTACCGGTTCCTCGAGGTTGTCAGCGGCGAAACCGTTTTCGGAGGCTCCGAAGCGCTCGTCGTGATGGTGCGTCCAAAAGACGGCGATCACAAACAAAAGTTTGATTACAGGCTGCTGGCGACCAGCAAGACTTCCACTATGCAAAAAGAACTTCAGGACGCGGGTGATGCGGGCTTCGAGCACCGCGGCCAGTCAGTCTTCAAAAAGACGTTCGGCACGGAGGTAATCGTAATCCTCGAGCGTGATGTCGAAGCGAAACCAAAACTGTGGGATTACAAGCTTCTCGCGACTTCGAAGACGTCGACTATGCAGAAAGAAGTGATGGAAGCAGCGGCGGCAGGATACCAGTTTGTAGGATTTTCGTCGGGATCGACTTTCTTTGGCGGCAACGAAGTAGTGACGATCATGCGCCGTCCGCGCGACTAGTTACGTTTCATCACCATCGGCGCCCGGGCGTTGCACGTCGCGCAGTTGGGCCACCACGTCGCGCAATCGCAGTGCGAGATCTTCGATCGTCTGAACTCGCTTTCGCGATCGTTCACTCAGATCCTCGCGCAACAAGAGTTGGGCCTGGCCCAACACACCAGTCAGGGGATTGTTGATCTCGTGACGAATGCGGGCCACGAGTGCGGCCGTCTCTTCGAGCTTCAGACGATATTGTGCAATCTGATCTTCGTGTTCACTCATCGACTCTCCGTTCACGCTTCCGGAAAACTGAGGGTAACAAGCGATTGTCTTTGTTGTCGTTACAGGTGTGCGCCGCTAAAGACTTACAGCCGAGTCACATTGTGCATCCTTAGACCATCAGATTCAAGCATAACTTTTTTGCGTGAACATGCGACGTTCTGAGCGTTTGCGACGCGGTGTCATCTCGCGTTTGACAACCGCACCCTCGATCCGTAAATTCAGAGCCCTCTGCTGGGAGGTCGTCCAATGGTAGGACTCCAGACTCTGGATCTGGCTATCGGGGTTCGAGTCCCTGCCTCCCAGCCACAAAGAATCAAACACTTACGGCGACTAGTCCTCAAAGAAGAAAGGCAAATCCTATGCGCCTTCGCTCAAGACTCTTAATCCTTATCCTTTTGATCAGCTTGGCGGTCGTTACGGATCCGGTTTCACCCGTTTGTCGGGCTGGAGATTGCGAGGATCGATGTCTTCAGACGCTGCAAGAGTGCCAAAAAGGATGTCAAACTACGGCGTGCACAACCAAGTGTGTTGAAGCGGACAAGAAGTGCGTGGCAAAGTGCAAAACAGATTCAGGTCCGGCTCCGGTGGAGCCACCACAAAACTAGCCACGAAAGAAATCATATGCGCCGAATTTCTGGGATACCGGCTTTTAGTATCATTCTGATTTTGTCGTTTTTCTCACCACAATTGCCGGTGGGTGAAGCGCAAAGCAGGTTGCGTGATACAGAGTATGATTACTACGCGCTTGCGCTCACCTCTATTTTGAACTCCGCAAGTGACGCGTCCAAACTGCCGGACATACCTCAGAGAGTCAATCTCTTAATCTACGCGGCAAAGACTTTGACTGCTTCCCAGCAAGACGAGGCAATACGCCTTCTTGAAGTCGCCCTCATCGATCTGAAGAAGTGGAGCTCCCTGGAAACAACAACTCGGACCAGAGACATACGGCGTCAACTTTACGTAATGAGATTCTGGCCCTTTATGCGCGCGTGAATCCAGAAAAAGCCGTCGCCCTCCAGAAGGAGTTTTCAGGCGACACGAAGTCAGCCACGACCAGCAGTTCTGAAATCTCACTTAAAAGGTTTAGCGATCAAAGTGCCCGCGCAGATCAACTCGCAAAGATCGCTCTTTCGTTAATCGAGACTGATCCTGATAAAGCACTGATACTGGCGACTCAGAGTCTTCAGGGAGGAACAATTTCCGGCGTATTGTTTGATCTTTTTCAAAAATTGACACAAAGCGGAAACCGCGCATTTCTAAACAGACTCGAAAGGGGTATAGCTCAAACACTGGCTGGAAACGTCACGCTCGATCCCCATAGCATCACTTATGCTTCTATCCTCATTCTCGAAGATAAGGATATGTCGTCAGCGGTCAGAAACGGCCTTATCAGTTTCTTGATGCGCTCACTCCAAGCTTGGGGCATTGTTGTTAAAGAGCCGGGGGTCGATACTTCTTATATCACTCGGGGATTCTTTGCATTCTCACAAAATGTGCGCCCTATCATTTCGCAGTACTCACCGGACCAACTGATCGTTTTTGACTTGATTCTGGATCAGGCCTTCCCGTCGGTTCCGGAAAAAATGAGACCTGTGGTCCAAATAATTCAACCCGAGAGATTTTCAGATTCGAGAGACAGACTCGATGACATTGCAAAGGAACCCGATCTAAAGCTGCGCGACTATCGTCTTATTCGTTTTGTTTCTCAACTCTTACGGAAAGACTCAGAAGACAGTGAAACGAGGTTTGGCCTGATCGCGGAGGCTCTGAGCAGCTTCAGGGACAGCGACGCTAAATCAACCTATATGGAGATTTTAACGATTCATCGAATTGACTCCCTCGTGAAACAAAAGAAGTTCATCGAGGCTCAAGCGATCGCTGGGTCGATTGTGTCGGAAGAGCTGCGCGCATGGGCGTTGCTCGCTGTATCAAGAGTGTCAGCGAAAGCCGATCGGGTTATGGGTTTCGAGTTGATCTCCAACGCTCTGAAAGTTTTGGATAAAGCTTCCCCGAGTCCCCAAAAAGTCGAGCTGATTTTGATGGCCAGTGCGATGTTGTCGGAGAGTGATGAGCAGCGAGCATTTGACACATTGTCGACTGCGGCCAGGTACGCCAATTCGTCGGAATATATGGTCAGTCCGCCATCGAGGCCAGCCTTCGCATTTGGACTCGATGCGTCGATTGGAGAAACACATACAAAGCTTGGTGTATTCCCGGACAGGCTTAGTGCGTTGAAAATCGATTCGTCGCTTTCGGCTCTTGCTACCCGAGATTGGTTTCGAGCCGATTCGATTGTGAACGAATTTCGTGAACCTTCGCTGCGATTGCAACTCAAGCTTCAATTCGCGGGAGCTGTTCTCGCCAGAGAGTTTAAGCTAAGGAAAAATAAACCTTCGAAGTCTTCCCTGTAAGAGACCGGTACGTGATCAGTCCCGCGGGGTTGTCCCTGCCTCCCAGCCACACAGATTCAAACACTTACGGGCGGCTCAATTTTTCGAGTCGCCCGTTTTGTGTAAACTATCCAACAACCCTCGCCGCCCTGAAGCTTTAGTAATATGCTATGGCCATGTGGAAATATATTTTGGCCTCCGCACTTTTGGTTATCGGGGTTGTCGAACTCGTTCTGGCTCTCCACCCAGGTCTACGTGAAGCCGTCATGCAGACCAGCCCTACACGTTTTAAGCGCGGTGAGTCATCGATGTTCTTATTAGCCGGAATATCTGCGTTAGTGACAGGAATCGGAATTCTCGTCTACGGATTCTTCTTCTAGCTGTCGCCCGCCCGAAACGTTTACCGCAAACTCGACATAAACTAAGAGGCAATGAGGCGTATAAAGTGAGTTAAGGCTCTCAGCGCTGCTAATTAATTTGACACACGCGGTCAAGTTTGATACTTAACCGCCGTTACAACCTGGCTGGAGGCTCCTTATCGAACGGTCCTCAACCGAAAGACCAGCCGCCACGATCACGAAGTTAGAACAAGCAGGGCTTAACCTTAGATTTCTGGAACTCTTTCGTCGCTGTGAAGGGAAGCGTACCTCATGACACTACCATCAAACGAGTTCGCGGTATTTCGTGGAGGTCGAATTTCGCGAGCTACGACGGCCACGGGCCGCAAACGCTCGGGACAAGGCCGAGTGCTTCGCTACCGAATAGACATTTTTTCAGTCGTGACGGTGGTATCGGTATTGGCGTTCCAACTAGTCGCGTATTTCCTCGCGCTGCCGTGGTATCTGATCATTGTCTTGCCGGTCGCGATCAGAGGGTTGCACCTGGTTGAGCACAACCACGCGCATCTGAAGATCTTTCGTCAAAATCTGCTGAACGAAATGCTCGGTTGGATGTGCTTCATTTCGAACGGAGTTCCAGTCGAATGCTACGAGATGCATCACGTGCACAATCATCATCGCTTCACGCAACAGTACGGAACGTTGCAGAGCGACTGGTCCAGCACGTTCGGATTTGAGAACACAAACTACCCAAATAAACCGATCGGCCGAGTTTATTATTGCCTGACCTATGCTCCCATGGCCTGGTTGCATTGCTGGATTGAAGTGCTGCGGCGTCCCGGGACCCAAATGTTTGCCCGCTTTCTGACCTCGGTCATATTCTGCATGGGCATATCCATCTGGCTGCTGGTAAGAGATCCGGTTCAGTACGCCCTTTGGTTTGGTTTTCCGTGGGTGCTGGCTTATATCGGAATGGCGAACGCGAACTACGACCATCACAGGGACTGCAAACACACGACTCCGTACAATTCAGCGCGAGATAATCTGAGTTTTGCTTTCCGAAGTTTTGGGTTCAATATCGGTTATCACGTCGAGCACCACATGAAGCCGACACTTCACTGGAGTCTGCTGCCTCAACTTCACGATCGCATTTGTGACGAGATTCCAGTTGAGAACTACTACGTAATGCCTTTTAGTCGACCAGAATCGGAAAATGAAACGCCGTCGATGAGCGCATCAACAGGCTAGACGGGTGTTTGGATCATTCGCGGCGGATTTACAAGCTCCACATCCTGAGTCTCCTCGCCCCACCCTTGCATCATGCAGAGCGCCGGCTGGTCATGCAGCTCGGCGATGATCTCGAACACGCCGGGAAAGAGGCCGGTCGGCGCCGGAGTGTACCTGTAAAAAGAGTAGAGCACGCGCAAACGGCTGGCGTGGCATGCCACCATGTCGTAATTGACGACGCCTTCGAGAAACATGCCTCGCGCGATGTTGAGTGTGCGTGCGACATCGAGGAGCCCAGCCAGTTCCAGACCCAGTTCATTAGCGGCGGCCGACATCGATCGGCGTGCGCTTCGTGATAGGGATACTTCTGTGCGCAGGTCCGCGCCTGTACCAGCGATTCGCGCGTCGCTACCAGCCATACGCTGCCATGCTTCGCGTCCGCCATCGAGAATGACCCACTGCGCCGCGAGCCAAACATGAAAACGCGACCGCAATGGGCCATGAGGCCATGCAGCGAGCGCCTGCCAGATGCGTTCCGGGTCGGTGTCAGGCGGCGCCGAGAGGGGATCGAGATCGGGCGACTCACGCCTGCGAAAGCCGACGACGTCGCGAAGAAAGTTTGACGCTGGGCGGCTGAACACCGCATCCAGTCGTGCCATCAGAATCATTGTCAGACGCCCGAGCGTGAGGTGAAACGCGCGCACTTCATCACGCGTGTAGCGACGGCGTAGTGCGTGTTGCAAGGGAGCCAGCACGGACCATGAGTACGGGTCTGCCGGAGCGAGCGCGCGCGCTGTGTTCTTCACGAATGGGAGGAAGTCGTCCCAGAAAGCGCAAAGTTCCTCCTGATTGATGCCGCGACAAACGCGTGCACGGCGACGCCACCCCGGCGCTTCAGGGTGGAACAGTTCCGGCGGCGGCATCCATCGTCTCCACACATCCTCGTTGGCCTCGGTGACAGGAAGGTGGGGACCGATAGGCAGGATGCGCCAGTGGCGACCGCACTGCGCACGCTCCTCCAATGTAGCCGGAGTGAAACAGAAGAGTGAGACGCGCGCGTGACGCGGTGGTCCATTATCGAAGGGCGTTCCGGTGAAGAGTTCTTTTCCGGGCGATCCCGGTTCGAGCACACGCTGCATGACGCGGTTATGAAGCGTCGACGGCGTAAACAGGTAAGGGTTCGAGTAACTTATTGGATGGAGATAGCCGGTGCCGTCAACACCGACCGCGTCGTAGAAGCTGTGGTAATCGAATCGCGGGTGATGCGGCGCGATGAAGCGTGGCCGGCTGAGCTCGTCCGTCATCATGTGACGATACCTGTACTTCCTCCACTCCCGGCCATCGTTGCTGCCCTCGACGACTGTCACCCAACGCAGAGGCGGCCCCGCGCGCGCATGGAACACGCCGTAACCATTGACGATGCGAAGCGGTTCAACGAAGCGCAGCAGGGCGAAGAACGCGCGCACCGGTCCGCGCGGCAAACGCTCGAACGCGGGCCAGGCGAGGAAGCTGTAGTTGAACCACGTGTTGAAGATCAGATAAACGGGCGTCGCTAACGTGATGAAAGCAGCGATCAACGTGAACGGCAAGTGCTCTGCTGTGATAAGTGCGGATGGATCGCTGAGCGCAGTAAAAAGTGTAGAGCTGACGTCGAGCGTACACAGGCAGAGGACACCCAGGAGCAGATTGAAAGTTGCGTAATTGCTCGTCGCGTGGATGCCGATCATCTGTCCAACGATCGCAGCGCCCGCGATGAGGCGTGGCCATCCCGGAATCAAAACGAGCACCGGGCACACCAGCTCCACGAAGGCAATGCCGCCCAGTATCGCCCTGTGAACGAAGTCGGGCAGCTTGCTGACGCGCCAGCCGATTGGCGTGCAAAGCGGCATGTTCATCAGAAAATCGCGCGTGTAAACCCAATCGCGGCGACTGATGCCCATGAACTTCGTCCTGCCGAAGCCCAGGAGCACACGAAAGATCAGCAACTGGAACATAAACGGAATGAGGGGATGCGGCAGCTCAGCGGCAGCTAACCGCGGTAGCGTCTCAGTTGCCGGCAAAAACAGGCAGAGGAAGCCGGCTTCGAGTAAGAGTGTTTCCCATGGAAAGACGGTGCGCAGCGAAAACTGCAACGAGAGCCACATGGCCCAGCAGTAAAACGCGCAGAACCACGCGAGCGGGCCGCCATAAATCATGACGCACGCCCCGAGCATGCCGGCGGCGACATACGCGCGCAACGCCACGTCGCCGCGCGCGAGCCAAAGCAGACTCGGGTTGAGACGCAGGCGAGCGAGAAGCGGCAGGTCTTCGCGGATGCGCGCGAACTGTAGTCCGACAGGATCGATGCCGCGGCTGCCAATGAGCGGCAGAATCTGTGACCACAGCGACGCGTATACGACGAGAAACGTAAAGCCGATAGCGCGCGGCATGAGGCCCCAGACGAGGAGTCTTACAGACTCACGCGACAGTTGCTCCAGAACATAATCCATCTGTAAGTAGTCGCAGCGATCAGAGCAGGTCTGAGAATTGTTATCGCGAGGCGAATGTTATGTGAGTTGCAAGTGAGGGGTCAATCATTCTCGCCGGAAAGGGCAAGGCTGCAATCGGCTTGTTGGTCGGAATTAACTTGAATGAGCCAAAAAATTTATTAAGTGCCTCCTCTTCGGACTTCTCCAATGTGGTTAAGGCTACCTGATATAACCGATCTCCAACCAGAAACAGGCGCAGGCGAAGCTCTCCGTGAAAGAGATGTACTTTTATGTCGCGTCCGGGATGCCCGTCCAGTGACAGTGAGTTTTCTGTTGCCAGCTTACCACCAGCCTGCTGAATAAACTGATCTCGAATAAGATCGAACAACCCGTCGGCATTATTAGAGACGAGTAGCTTCCTTGGAAGGTCGGCGTAGGCAACCATACAAACAAATGGCATATGTGTCACAAGAAAGACGTGCTGCTCAAAGCGTCCCTGCGGTGTTTCATTGGTGGTCTTTTGCAAACTCGGTTTCTCAGGCATCAAGACACTAAAACGCCCTTCGTCAGATCTAAACTCACTCCATACTGGTGGGTCCGGATTGAGAAGCTTTTCCACCTCCGCGCTGTCGACCTCTTGTCGGGGCGTCAAGGGAATAGGCGGCTTATAGTTGAATACAACTTCCTGAATCGACTGGTTCACCTGAATCTTTCTTCGAATTTCTTCACGGAACGATATTCGGTTACCGTACTTCATTTCCCTCCTAAGCTTGCGCAATAGAAAATCATTTTTCCCCACCCACACTTCGAGAGGCTCCCCCGATTCTTCTGTTGCTTTGATACGATAACAACGCACGCCTTCAAACACCTCTTCGCCCAATAACGAAATTTTGGTTAGCCTTTTCAGAGTTGAACCTCCAACGTCGTTCAGCAACAGCAGATCGAAAAGCGTATTGACCACTCGGGAAGAAACACCCGTAGCGCCGGCAACAGCAAGGTGCAGAGATTCTTCCTTTTCGTAGCTATCAGGTTCCCAATACGTGAACGCCTCCTTGCCGTTGAACCATATCAGCTTCGTGCTACCCAATTTCGTAATCCCAAAATCAGTCCATTCAAAGCGAAACAGCTCTGGACGTTTGAAAAATGTTTTGAATGGCATTTTTTCAATCGTCCCACCAGTTGGTTCATCATTCGTGGTAATGAGAATACCTTCGTCCTGATACGAGGTTAAACGTGAATACACGCGGAACACGTTGTTCAGAATTCTTGTCGCATCAGTTTGTCTTTGAGCCTGGGCCATTACCGGCAATTCGAATGAGATGATTGCGACCACTAAAGCGAGGCATCGTGAAGTCGTTTTCATAATCTGGTCCTTTTAGAGGAGTGGGCGCCATTAGATTACACCGCAAAGTGGCTTGAGCGGAAGGGACACGAAGAACACAGGCCGGATCTTTAACAGGTCAGTGGTCTGTTGAGACAGAGGTTAGCAAAGTTTGACCGCACAGGAAGTTAGCGCGAAGTATTTGTCGGTCGGCGGCGCAAACCACCAGAAAATTTTGTCGCAGGCAATCGTGATGCGCGGGACCGTGGAAAGAGTTGAAAGGGCAAAGGCGTCTGGTCCAACCGAAATTGTTTTCAAACAACCAAACAAGGTACGGACAACGGAAACGCTAACATCCGGTGTCGTTACTCGAGGATGGAACGGCACCACGGCCTGGCCCAATCGAGCAAGGGCGTAAGTCAGGTGACGGGTGAAAATTTGAAAGCAATGAAGGCGATGCCCACCACAACCATCGTTTCGGATGGTCTTTTTAGCCCGACTAAGATTCCGGATTCACCAGTCGCGCTACACTGATTGGCGTCGCCAGAATCAACGATCGCGAATCCTACCAACTCATCATTGAAGACAGTTCGACACATTCGATTCGATTGTTCTTCGACGTAGAGAGCGGACTTCTCTTGCGGAGAGTTAATGTGACCAACACGATGCTGGGTCCGCTTAACGCGCAATGGGATTTCAGCGACTATCGCGACGTTAGCGGCCTCAAGCTACCTTTTCTCATTCGTACATCCGACGTCTCCGCCGAGACAAACCGTCTCAGCCGCGAAGAAAGACTGAGAAATCGAAGGGGCACTGATTCGGTGTCGCTTCGATTTTTAGAAGTTTAATCGCTAAAACAACAATTTTCGCTCTGGGATCAAAAAGCGCAAGGACGGCTCAGGATGCAGATTTACCATAGTCTTGTCTCTTGCAAAATCCCTCCATCGACTTACTACGCCGAAACCACCATCCTTATCCAAAAGGTGAAGTTTCAGGCTGCTTGTGTCAAGCGCTTCCTCGGTCGCCATGGGTAGGCGCAAAGAGGCCTTAAGGGTTCCTGATTGGAACGCTTCACTACTAATTAGATCGATCAAATGAGCAATACTTCTTACTCCGTAACGAAAGCCGGTTTTCGCGATGAATCGAAGCAGCGATCGGGGCATCTGATTTATTTGATTTCCAAACCGAGCTTTAGTCAAAGCCACAGCTACGCATACTTTGTCCACTCGACGATCCCGGTTTTTTGACCGAAGATCCAAGTCTGGAATATTAACAACGCCTCCATTAATTCGTGATAGCAAATCTATCAACTTACCCGGCGTTGATCCGTCAGCGTTATCACTCTCCAAATGCATTTGGGCCGATTGATCCATCGCTTTCGGTAAATCAGGACTGCTTCCTGCTAGAACTATTACTGCCTTGCCTAGTTTTAGATCGCGATGGCTGATCTGTAGCTCACCATCCCACAATAATGGAAGAAGCGCTGAATAACGGGACGGATCACTATCAAACTCATCTAGGAACAAAAGCGGAAAACGGTCGTTTACCTTCAGGTTCCGCAACTCGTCAATGGGCTGCGCCATATCATCAGGCGACTGCATAGTGGCCATATTGAAAGTCACAGCCGTTACACGCTGATCTCTCATACCGTTTGCCAGCTGTCGAATAAAGTGGGACTTTCCGGCGCCCGGTGCTGCCAAGATCAGAGCATTGAAGGCCGCTTTCTAGTTTCGTCCTCCAAATACGATGAAATCTCTTTGATTAATTTTTGAATTTCAGAACGGTGCGGGTCATCCAAAGTAGCGTAGCCCTTTAGTAGGGTTTCGCTCTCTGCAACCGCCAAAGCAAATCGAGCGTCGGGCGTTTGAGTGTTTTCAATTACTTGATCTTGAATAACTTTCCTTGATGCTTTGACACGGTCCTTATCGCTTAGCTTTTGGAACGTCCTAATCGCCTCAACATCTTCGGCACGAACTCCCAAATGTTTAAGCATCTCGTCCGACAATTTGAAACGAAATGTCTGCGATCCGATACTCTTCGTTTGCTTTCGACGCACCTTGGACGTGCGTTTCTTCGGAGTTTTCTTTGCTGCTTTCGGCATGTTGATTTCCTAATTCCGCGTCAGATTTGGTGCTTCAAAATCAGGCTGCCCGTGTGACTAAAGTGTAACATGGAGTTCGAGGTCAAAACGCCGGCGGCGGAGATCGGTTCACGCAGTGATGCTCGGCTTCCGCCTTTGTTTCGTTCCAGATTAGGGCGAAGCCGGCAATCTGGAACCGGTGAAAAGTTTCCATCACGAAATCCCGCAGGGCGGGAGTGCGGACGTGTATGCAACCTGATTTTCTCCTCAACGCCTCGACCCAATATTTCGGGAACACCTTGAATGAATGATCGCGGAGGCACCGGCCCAGCAGCAGCCGCGTCTCGGCGGTTAAGCGCTGCAGAGACACGGAGCGGCGCGGAGAATTCTTAATCACTCCAAGTAGATGTGGTCGATGCTCATTTCGCCAGCCTCAACACGATTCACTACTTGCTCCAGATATGGGTCTTTGATTTCCAATCCATAACGGATCAATGAGCGTGTCCTTGGATCGACTCTGCTGTCGGTTGCGAGTTTTCGAGCGCGTCGTTTTAGATTGGCGTCGAGTGTGCGAGGTTCTTGTTTGCGCGGTGATGCGCTACCATGGTTTGTCATGGTCCTTATCCTTTCTATAGAAGGTTGAGGATCTAGGGTCGATTTTGTGTCTCTAGCACAAAGTCGGCCCGCTTCTTTTTCGATTAGGTGAGTGATCAGCAACGTAGCGCAAAAGTTTTCGTTTGTCACCAATCTATTTGACTCGCACGAGCGTCTTCTTTGCGATCACTGGATTGAAGATCTATAACAGGTTGGGCCATAACAGATGACGCTATTATTCGCATTTCTAATTGGACTGTGCGCCGGGTTGCGGTCGCTTACGCCTCCTGCCGCGGTCGCGTGGGCCGTACACCTAGGCTGGCTCAAACTTGCGCGGCCACTGTCTGTCATCGGCTCGCTTCCTGCAGTAATAATTCTGAGCCTGTTAGCCATAACAGAAGTAATGTTTGATAAGCTGCCGAATACTCCCAACCGCACCGCTCCCCTCGGACTTATCGCCCGCATCGTGACAGGTGGCTTCACGGGCGCATGCGTTTCTCTTGGCGGTGGACGTTCGGCTTTCGTCGGTGCTGGGCTGGGACTGATCGGCGGAATCGTTGGTTGTTTCGTCGGCTATCACGCCCGCGCTCGCCTCGTAAAATCTCTGCGCCTGCCAGATTTCAACATTGCTTTGCTCGAGGACGTGGTTGCGATCGGTGGCAGTCTGTTCATCGTTTCGCGATTGTAGTGCGGCGGGCGATGCTTCGTTCTTCAGGCAGATCAGGCCAGGCCGACAACCCTGGAATCCCGCAGGGCTGATTTTAACGTATGCTTAACACCCTCACCTTAATCCTCTCACACACGGAGGGGGCCATTGGTTGGCTGTCAGATGATGCGCGAAGTGTCTATCTCTACGATGCTTTTGCTTGCGGGATTATCTCAGGCTGTTTCGATGGCAGAGAGATAAACTTCTCGGGATTTTGCTCTTCCTGTTTCTTCAAGTCGCAATAGATCGCTTCCAGATCGTAATCGAATTTAGCTGCGTAGCGGTCGCGCACTTGACGCGTCTCTTCAACAATTTCGTCGTTCCACATAGTCAGTCACCCGACAATTCTTCCGGCGTACAGACTATCGGAGGCTCGTATCCAGCACTTCGACAGATTCGATTCACCGCTGTCTGCATTTCCGCATTAGCGATGTGTTTACAGTTCCAAGTTAGCAGATAGTCCAAACCGTGAACAGTCGCGTTGGCAATGTGCAAAGCATCAACGGCCGGCTTCTCTGGAATTGGGCCCCTCTCGACCAACGCGCGTGCGAGCGAAACGCAGTCTACGTTCACTTGCACCAACGAGATATCAGAGAGCAGTTGCAATCTCGTTTGTGCTTGGCTAATAACCCACCTGATCAAAAAGTGACCGCCACCCGGCAAAGAGTCAAATTAGAACTTCGGGAGCTATTTTGTAGTGCGGTGGCAAGCGGAGCGCGGTTTGGATCTGTGTGGCGAAAGATCTAAACACCCTCGCTCAATAGGAGACTATTAATTGTTTCCCACTTGGACTAACTTCCCACTTGGACTAAAATGCGGTGCATGATCCGGAAAGAACAAATCGAAGAACTCCTGAACATGCCAGTCGACGACCGCCGTCGTGTCTTGCAGTTGCTTCAAGCTAGCCTCGCCGGAGACCAAACTGGTACAGCGTTGGTAAACGGAGGAGAGCCCTCACCTGCTGCAAAGTGGTTGCTTTCTATGGCGGGACGCTATTCCGGTGGCCCAGGGAACACGGCAGCTCGCGCTGATGAAATTCTGCGGGCTGAGATCGGCAAGAAGCCGCGTTTGACAAACTAGTAATGGCCGTCCTGCTCGACTCTGGATTCCTGTTAGCCTCGCTCAATTCCACCGAAGCCAAACATCAAGCAACAATCGCAGTCCTGGAGAGTATTCGCGAACCGATCATTCTGCCGATCCCAGCAATCACCGAGGTCGCCTACTTGCTAGCGCGCGACATCGGAAATGATGCTGCCGCCGACTTCATTTCAAGCCTTGCAGATACTGAATTGATTCTTGAAGCTCCCGTGGCGGAAGATTACCTAAGGTCTGCCGAGATTCTTCGCCAATACGCTGATGCGCATTTGGATTTTGTTGACGCTTTGATTGCTGCCACAGCGGAACGTCTGAATATCAAACAACTACTGACTCTCGACAGGCGTGACTTTCAATTGATTCGTCCCAAACACTGTGACAGCTTTGAGCTTTTGCCATGACACCGGCATCATTTCTCCTTTGCTAACCGCTCTCATGTCGTACAGACTCCTCAGCCATTAATGCTCCGGTCGAAAACAGGGTTCGTCCAGTACGAGCTGTACATAAACGAGCCCTCTCTCGAAAGCTCGAGCAAAGGCATGGTTTGAAGAAGACTCCGACAGCATAGAACGAACAAAAGGCGGCAGTGTCATTGTTTGAGGTCCATCTCCGAAGAAGACGCGTGCGGCTTCTCCGGACACGGCCCGGATCTTTTAACAGGTCTGTGGTCTGTTGAGATAAACTAAGCAATCGCTAACCCTCGCTCGACCACCACCTACTTCGACGAAGGAGAACTGGAATGCTAAGAACGTGTCTGCTGAGTTTCCTCTTATGCGCTGCGATTGTCGGTGCGCCTTACGCAAAACCGAATGCAGTTGCCCCTTTCGTTACACCTATATCCGTTTACGGAGCGTGGCATTGCGGAAATGAATTCTGCTCCTGGGCCACCGTTCGTAACATGACCGATTTCGACAATCGCAATCGATGGCTGATAAATCGTGGTGATGGGAGGCCGTCAGTGAACCTGGTGGTCTTGAGTTTTGTCCATCCATTGCGACTCTTGAACAAGACAACCGATGCTCAAACTACACAGGGCATACCGACTGGAATGACGCAGGCCGTGGTTGATTACTTCAAAACCCGTGGCATTCGAGTTCAGATGTCTATCGGTGGAATCACGTACACCGACGCGTGGAATCAAGCGCTTGCGACCAACCCTACGCAACTTGGTTTGAACGCGGCCGAAGCTGCTCAACGTTTTGGTGTCGGCATTGAGATCGACTACGAAGAAAACACAAACCCGAATCTCCCGGCGTTACAATCGTTCATCAATGCCTATCGTTCAGTGCTTCCCTATGACGCTTCCGGAAACAATCACGCAGCGCGATTAACGATCGATCTCGCGGCCGGCGATCGCTACCTGATCGCACTCACTCGCAAGGCAACCGCTGATTGGCTAAACACAACGACGCCGGTGTTGGATTACGCGAACGCGATGGTTCCAAACAGGCAGCCGAGTAGTGCCGCCGATGCCCAGGCAAACTGGCAGGAGCACGTGGATGGCAAACCGCAGTTTGGTCCACCCATCCTTCCGCTTGCGCCCGCTAAATTCACGGGTGCGCTGTATATCGTTACCGGAAATCGTGCCGCACCTGAATGCAATAGTTTCAGCACTTCGCTGACCAACTCGACCGGTGCATTCGTCCAGTCAGTAGTGCCGAACGGCGCTGGATCAACGAGTGGGATGTTGGGCTACATGTTTTGGGCCGCGGAATGTCCGGCGACGAGACGCGTTTGCACGACACCGCCGAACTCGTGTGAGGGCGGAGTTGGAGTGGGCGCGACGACATACAACATTCCGATCCCGATGCCGCCTCTCCGGCAAAGCTAATCCTGCAAATCCAAAATCCTGTGAATCCTGTCAAAATCAGACAGGATTCGCAGGAACATGCGTGCGCTACAAAAAGTTGTGCAGCTGAAACTCACGATCGCTGACATCAGCAGTAACCAGGGCCGCCTTTGCATCGGCAGCGTAAAAACTAATTTCAAACGCAAAGGCGCGAACAGAACCGTGCGCGGTAGCGCCGGGTCAATCTCAATCTACAGGTGCGTTAAGTCGATGATTTACCCGGCGCTACCGCGCTCGGTTCTGTTTCACAACTCTTAACAACTCTTCACAATCATTTTACAAACTCCTTCGAACTTTCCGGTTACTCTTCAAGTATTAGACCAGCAGTCTCCCGGAGACGTCAGCACACACCTTGGTCCGAAATTTTCGGAATGCCTACCAGATTTTGGATATGAGGAGCACCACTATGAGCCAAAAACTATTTCTTGTCGCTGCTTGACTCTTGCTGCAAGCATCGACTTCGGTCATCGCGCAGCAAATACACGCGCCGCAGCGTTCATACCAGCAGGCGCGTCGTGTGCTCGACGACGCGATCGAAGCGCACGGCGGAGTCGAAGCCTTGCGCGCGATCAAAGATTTCACGCTGAAAGAGAAAGGCAAACTTCACGCGCGCTTTCAAAGTCCGAGCGCTGAACGCGCCGTTTGCGACTCGGAACTTCGGAAGAAACTCTAATCGTCGATACCGAACGTGGATTGGTCTTCGACGATCTGAAGACCACTAATTCCGGTTTCAACAACTGGAACAGAACGGTCATCAAAGGCACTGAAGGTCAGAACTACGACATGTGGTCCAAGACAGTGACGCCGGTTGTCAATCCATCGGTCAACAACTTCCGCGGTCAGATTCGACGCTTGCCGCCATTTGTGCTGCTCGAAGCGTTGGATCGCGCGGCAACTCTTCGTTGGTTAGGCGAAGACGAAATCGACGGCAAAAAGCAAAAAGTCATCAGCGTGCTGCGGCCTGACAATCAACAGTTGTCGCTTTCGTTCGACGCGCAGACGAATCTGCTAACGCGGTATGGCTACATCTACGCCGATCCGATCACCGGCGACTCCGAGATCGCGCAAACGTATTCAGGCTATCGCACGGTCGGGAAAGTGAAAGCTTCCGAGCGGACGCATTTTGTACAACTCGGGCGGCGTTGTTCAGGAGGTTGAATATCACCGACGTGCAGCTCAACACGAAGCCGGCCGAGAGTGTGTTTGTAGGTCCGGATGGTTTTGAGAAGCTTGCCGCGCCGCCGGCCACACCGCCGCCACCGGCAGTCAGCAAGATCGCGGAAGATGTTTACCTGTTGCAGGGTCTTGCCGGCGGCACGCACAACACGCTGTTCGTAGCTTTCAACGATCACGTGCTCGTGTTGGAAGCGCCGGAACAGATCATCTACGGACAACAATTCGGTCCAGGCGCTGGCGAAGATCAAAGAGACGGTGCCGGGCAAGCCGATCAAGTATTTGGTGCTGACGCATCATCACTCGGATCACGCGGGTGGTTTTCGTGAGTATGTTGGCGAAGGTGCGACGATCGTAACGACTGTCAGCGACGAAGAGTTTTTTGGAAAAGGCAGCACAGGCGGAGTCGTCGCTGTTGCCGAAGTTGCGCGTCGCAGAAGTTGACGATCGAGACGATCGAGAACAAGAAGCGTGTGTTTCAGGATGACAAGCACGTGGTGGAGATCTACGACATCGGACCGAATCCACATGCGAACGAGATCCTGGTGGCGTATTTGCCGAAAGAGAAGATCCTGTTTCAAGCGGATCTGTTGAATCCGGCGGCGAATGGAACGATTCCGATCGCGCAGGACACAACGGTGAGTTTTGGCGAGAGGTTGAAACAGTTGGGATTGCAGGTTGAGAAAATCTACGGCGTGCACGGGCGCGCTGGCGACTCCGGAGGAGTTGCAGTACGTCGATTGAGAAACGACGCGCATCCGAACTGAAGCTCACTCTGTCCGGCACGCAGTGAGCGCCTGCGAAGCAGGCGTAAGCGTAAAGCCTGGGGCGTAAGCCCCAGGTACAAATCGCAATTCATCGGGAGCCCGCTTCAGCGGCGAGAGCAGGAATCGATGGCGCTGTCACCCGTTTCACGGGCTTAAAAATTTGGCCCTCTTACACCTGGGGCTCACGCCCCAGGCTTTATGCTTACGCCTGCTGCGCAGGCGAAAAGCCGGAGCTTGTCTCATCGCATGAGTTCATTGCTATCTGCAGATGTACGATCTACTATCTGCGGTCTTATGGTCAACAAAACACTCGCCTTGTTAGCGCTTATACTCGTCGTGTCTGCCGCGCACGCCCAATCGCGCATTCCCACGCTTGACGATCTCTTAACGCTGAAAACAATCGGCGGAACGGAGATCTCCCCTGACGGGAAATGGATCGCTTACTCAATCAGCCATGGCGATTTGAAGCAGGATGCCTTCATCACTCAAATCTGGCTAGCAAACAGTGAGACAGGAAAGAGTATTCAACTAACGCGCGGCGATAAATCTTCGACAACGCCGCGCTGGTCACCCGACGGCCAGTGGCTTGCATTTCTCAGCAACCGGGTTGAAGACAAGAACCAGGTATTCCTGATCGATCCCACCGCAGGCGAAGCTCAACAACTGACGAAATCTGAAACGGCAATCAACAGCTTTGAGTGGTCAGAAGACGGCAGGATGATCGCGTATACGGCAACTGAACCAACTCCGCAGCCATTGAAGGACCGCAAGGAATACTACGGCGACTACGATGTAGTGCGCGATGGTTACAGTTACGTTCACATTTGGACTCTCGATGTCGCGGAAGCGAGGAGAGCGCCGGTGGCCGGCAAACAGCGTACGAAGAAAACGGATTTCAGCGTTGGCTCATTCTCATGGTCGCCCGATGGATCGACTATCGTTTTCAACGCCACGCTTAATCCTGATTTGGTTCAGGGCATAACCAACGATATTTATTTACTAAAGCTGAGCGCCGACTCTGTGAAGAAGATCGTCGATCAACCCGGACCAGATACTAATCCGCGCTTCTCTCCGGATGGAAAACAGATCGTTTTCACTTCAGCGATGGGCGAAAAGCGTTTCTTCGCGAGCAATGCTCGTCTCGCAATTGTCGGAGTCGATGGCGGCATGCCGAGATCGATCACCGATGGTTTCGATGAAATGCCGGGACTACTCGATTGGAACAAGCACGGGATCTATTTCGCAGGATTGCAGAAAACAGCTTCGCACCTGTTTCGTGTCGATCCGGTGAGCGCGAAAATCAGTCGGGTTTCGCGGCCGGATAATCTGATGGCTGGTGGGTTCTCCTTCACGAATGGCGCCGACCGGATCGCCTTCACTGTTGCTTCACCAACGAGCATGAGCGAACTGTTCGTTACTGACACGCGAAGTTTTGCGCCCCGCAAATTAACGAATCTGAACGAGCAAACAAAACCCTTCACGCTCGGAACGCGCGAAGTTATCTCCTGGCAGAGCCAGGATGGCGCAACGATAGAAGGTGTTTTGATCAAACCTGTCGATTTCGATCCCGCAAAGAAATATCCGCTACTATGCATAATCCATGGCGGCCCGACGGGAATCGATCGTCCGATTTTGCTGACGCCTGATGCCCGCTACTATCCGTCAGACATCTGGGCGGCGCGCGGCGCGTTGATTCTGAAAGTCAATTATCGAGGCAGCGCCGGCTATGGAGAGAAGTTTCGCAAATTGAATGTGGGGAATCTCGGAGTTGGCGATGCATGGGATGTTTTGTCGGGCGTTGATTTCCTCATCGCGAAGGGGTGGGTTGATAAGAATAAAGTCGCCTGCATGGGTTGGAGCCAGGGCGGATACATCTCTGCGTTCCTGACGACGAGTAGTGATCGGTTTGTTGCGATCTCAGTCGGCGCCGGAATCTCAAACTGGGCCACCTACTATTACAACACTGATATCACGCCGTTCACCATCAATTATCTCGGAACGGATCCTGCCGAAGACCCGGCGATTTATTTAAAGACGTCGCCGATGAGTTACGTCAAGAAGGCCAAAACGCCCACGCTCATTCAGCACGGCGAGTTTGATCGCCGTGTGCCTATCGCCAATGGTTACGAACTGAGGCAGGGACTAGAGGACCGCGGCGTCAAAGTAAAGATGGTTGTGTATAAAGGTTTCGGTCACGGCATTAACAAACCCAAAGCGATGCGCGCCGTCATGCAGCATAACCTCTCGTGGTTCAATCATTACATCTGGGGCGATCCGATGCCTGACCTTACGGCGCCGCAAGTGCCTAAGAAAGAAACAAAGGATCGAACCAGTTCACTCTGATTCAGTCCGACAGCAGGGCGGCGGAAAACACAACCACCAGCACGACGGCAAACGCACCCGCAAGAGCGCGTACCCAATGTCGCGGGTGCTCGTCGGATTTTGTCTCATGGTCCAGGGTGATTGGGCTGTTCAACCACACCATGTGTGTGTACGCCTGCATCTCATCGAGCCGCGAATGAACGGGAACGTGAAATCGGTTATGGAAGGGGTTGTGAATCGGATCGTTGACTCGGCTTTTCATGGGTCTAACCACTCCTTACTTGGCTGGCTGAGGGGCTCAGCCCGTTTGATCGGCACGAGGCAACGACCATGCCGGATCGAATTCAATTGGAATCTTCCAGATTCCCGCCGGGTCAACACCCATTTCCGCCACTCACTACACCAACTCGGGCATCCTGAAATACCTTGAAAATCCTGCAAAAGTGAGTTCAAATCACCCGCGATTATGAAGACAAACATCCTTGCCGCTGAGGACGCCAAGAAGGCAGCCACCAATACTTACAACGCGGCCTCCGATCATTTCGATCATCCGGCGAACACGTTTTGGGATCGGTTTGGTCGACGGACTGTCGAGCGGCTCGAGCTTGCTCCTGGAGCACGCGTACTCGACGTGTGTTGTGGCAGTGGAGCTTCCGCGATTCCCGCGGCTGAGATCGTTGGCCCAGGTGGATCAGTTATCGGAGTCGATCTGGCTGGGAACCTACTCGAACTGGCAAGGTCGAAAGCACATCAACGCGACCTTGCAAACGTTGAATTCCGATCCGGTGACATGACTAACTTGCCTTTCGACGAAGGCGCCTTCGATGCTGTTATTTGTGTTTTCGGCATCTTCTTCGTCCCGGACATGCACGTGGCACTGCGCGAACTAAAACGCGTCCTGCGCTCGGGTGGAACCATTGCCATCACGACTTGGGGACCACGACTGTTCGAGCCTGCGAACTCCGCATTCTGGAACTCAATTCGCGACGTCAGACCCGACCTGCACAAGGGTTTCAACCCCTGGGATCGAATCTCGGAAGTCGCGGACGTCCGGTCCCTCCTCAATGCTGCCGGTTTTACAGATCCAAAAGTCGTCGCCGAAAGTGGCTCTCAACCCATAAACTCTGCGAAAGACTGGTGGTCCATGATCCTCGGATCGGGTTACCGCGGTACGATCGAGCAACTCTCCGCGGAAGATCGAGAACGAGTACGACTCGCAAATTTTGACTTCATCCAGCGAGCTTCGGTGCAAGCCGTCGAAACCAACGTTATCTACGGAAGCGCCTTAAAAAACTGACGCTCACGTCCACCAAATCGCCCGCAACCTTTTCCGCGACCTCGCGCATCCGACCCCCGGACATCTCTTTCGTGCTCTCCCGCTTGCAAAAGCATTCGAGTCTTGTTAAACCTCGTCAACGAAATCCCCCAAAAGGGAGAAGTATTATGAAGACAAGTTTTCGACTTCTGCTCTCCGCACTGCTGCTGGCTTCCTTAGTCACTCCATTACTCGCCGACACGATTCGTCTTAAAGACGGAAGCGTTATTCGTGGTCAGGTGATCGGATTCAAGGACCAGCAATTCACGATTCTGATCGGCGGCAATCAGAGAGGCAGGCGCGGGCAGACCACCGTTTACGTGGAGGACGTCGAGTCGATTGAGTTCGACTCAAATCCCGGATCTGGATCCGTCACCGACAGCAGCACCGCCCGAAACAATCCACCGCCGGTGAACCGGCCTTCCGTCCCGAACAACCAACCCAGCGCTTCCGATCCGAGAAACAACGACACAACACCTTCGTCATCGTCAGCGAATCCGACTTTTTTCACGATCAAAGTTAATGTGCGAGCGGACGCGGCGAATAACGGTTGGACAAACAGCGGATTGGTCGTCAGGCAGGGTCAACGTTTGCGCATCAGTGCTTCGGGACGCGTATCGCTGGGTCGAGGGCGCTTTTCTTTACCTGGTGGAGTTAACACGATTCAGGATACCGATAAGTTGATGCGAAACGAGGCGACGGGCGCGTTGATCGCCGTAATTGGCGATGATAACGACGACTTTATCCTGATCGGACCGCGACGCGAGTTTGTCGCGCAGCGCGATGGCGTGCTTTTTCTGGGTGTCAACGAAGGCGACCTGGCGGATAATACCGGCAGCTACGATATCGTCATCGAAGCGGAAACCAGCGGGCGTTAGTGGTAAACTCACGTAAGCGCCCCGGCATCAGACCATTTGAATAAGCCTCGGAGATGAGTTAGCTGACGGAGAGCCTTGCCTCGGTAGGGCACAAACCTTACCTCGCTTTATGCCTTCGGGAGTCGAGAACTATGAGATTTCAACGATTATATTCGCTTTTTAGTATTGTCGTTTCGTTGCTGCTGATCGGGGCGGTGGTTAGTCCCGGTTTGTCGCAGTCGCGCCGCCAGCCGCCGACCAGCAACGAGAAGAAAAACAAACGACCCAGCGAAACCAAGAAGGAAGGCGACCAGCAGGAACCGCTTCCGCCTGACATTGTCCCGACCAAACCTCAGGACTCGAGAAACCGTCAAAATTAAGACGCAGATCGTCAACGTCGACGCGGTCGTGTATCACAAGAAGAGCGGACAGATCGTTGCGAATCTGAAGAAACCAAACTTCGCCATTTTCGACAATGGCGTACAACAGGAAATCACAAACTTCTCGACACCCGAAGCGCCGATTACCGTGGCGATGGTGGTCGAGTACAGCAAGTTGTCAGAGTACTTCGGATATGCCTCGACGCGAGGCTACGAACCCGGAACATACGAAGTGATTCGACCGACTGCGATGTTTCTGTCGCAGTTCATCAAGCCACCTGACGATTACGTTTCGGTTGTCGCTTTTGATATGCGTCCAACGCCGTTGACCGACTTCACGAACGATCCGAGCCGGCTTCAGGCAGTGATCAGTCTTTTGCTGCGGAACAGTCCGGCGTTTCGAGAAACGAACTTGTTTGACGCGCTGAAGTTTGTGCTTGTTGGTGGTCGAGGCGATTCAGTTGTGCTCGAAGATTCGAAGGCGGAAAAGTCAGAGTACGGCGGTCTGATCTCTGTTCAGGGACGCCGGCGGGCTGTGGTGCTCGTCGCTTCCGGGATCGACACGTTCAGCAAGATCAACTATGGCGACGCTCGCAAGGTGCTGCAGAATTCCGGAATCCCGGT
Organism: uncultured Acidobacteriota bacterium; assembly: GCA_963728575.1. Classification (GTDB taxonomy): domain Bacteria; phylum Acidobacteriota; class Blastocatellia; order Pyrinomonadales; family Pyrinomonadaceae; genus PSRF01. Next base: position 112,567 of record CAVSKT010000008.1, on the reverse strand, counting down.
TTACATCATTGGCACCGCGGGAATGTATAAGAAGGTCTACGCAGACCAACTGCCGGCGACCGATGGTTTGACGGGCATGCCCGGAAGAATGACGTGGCTTCAGGCCGACAACACGTTAAATACTTTCGCTAAAGAAACGGGCGGTGCTTATTTTCCGGTGACTTTTGAGGGTGAGCTGCCGAAGGTGCTTCAAAACATTAATTCGTTGCTGCGCAGCCAGTACAGCCTCGCGTTCAATCCCGGTGAAGTGCGCGACGGCAAGCAGCACAAGCTGCAGGTGAGGGTTGATGTTGATGGCGATGGAACTTACGACGATAAGGAGTTCGTGGTCCAGGCGCGGCAATACTACAACTCACCGAAGCCCGAAGGGGATAAGAAAGACGGGGATAAGAAATAAGACCGAATCATTGGTCAATTATCATTTGACATTTGTCAATTATCAATTTAAGACCTACGGCTTCTGAAAGCCCTACGCAAATCTGGCAGCCGGAGGTCCTAAATTGATAATTGATAAATGTCAAATGATAATTGACCAATGATTCTTCTTCTACGCACCGTAGATCCTCAGCCGAAACTCATCATTAAACGAAACGATCTCCGCCTTCCGGGCGGAGAATCGTTTTGTCTCACGCAGTAACGCGGGCAAGCCTTGCAGGCTCAGTTTTAATCCATACGCTGAGTTCGTCAGCCCCGCCGCCAACCTCGGATTCAAACGCTCCGGCATTCCATAACGAATTGCCTTTTGAGCTACAGGCGAGAAGCCAACACTGCGCCTCGAATTCACAAACTCAAGCGAGTGATCGAAGACGTGCAACCTGCTCGGAAGATCTCGGAGCGCAAGATCCCTGTGGGCCAGCATGTTTGTAATCGCCTCAGCAACCACGCCGCGGTGATAACTCGACCGTGCCGGCACCGGCGAATCTTCTTCCAAAGAAGGCAAGCTCTTCGGTCGCACTTCTGACAAGTCACAATACTGCCGCACAAAGCGCAGCAGTCCTTCATAAACCGAAAGCAGATTTCCTGAAAGCTTCACGCGTTCAATCACCGGCGACTGCGGAGAATCACCAGAAAACCTCGTCGCAGTTACTGCCGCACGCGGCAATAATTCCGAAACGCGTTCGTCTCTCCCAAACAATAGCAACCCGGCAACTGTCGGAACCACGTCCTGCCCATCAGAAGTCGCTAATAGAAGATCGCGTTCGAGCACTTCCGCAGTCGGATAACCGACGACAGACGCTTCCTCAAACGCGCCGCCTTCAAACTCACGCAGATAACTCCAGAGATGAGCCTCGTCAATATCGGCGATCGTTGAACCAAGCGCTGGAACGTCCTCGTAACGAATCGGGCGCGCTTCATCGAGCAGGGTTGAGATTTCTTCGCGCGAAGCTTCACGTTTCTCAGCTCCGATGCGCAGGTAAAAGCGTCCGTCACGTGTTCGATACGGACGCCGTTTGCTTTCGATATCGAGAGCGACGATCCGGCGGCCGTTGTCGAGCGCGATGCGATCGATGAACGGCACGAGTGGTGGCTGGACCTCCTCTCGACAGATCCGGACCAGGTCGTCCTGAACTCTTTCCGGATCGTCGACACCTTCTACGCGCAACTGATCGTTTACTCCGAAGACAATCACGCCGCCGCCGGTGTTTGCGAGGGCCACGATTTCCTGTGCGATCTTCTCAGTGTTCGAGAGTTTTACTTTGAGCTCGAGATACGTGTCTTCGCCACCGCGGATGAGACGAAGCAGTTCTGTTCTGGAAGTTTGCGGAGCGGGAGTAGAGAGGATGTATTCCTGAAAGGAACGCTCCGTTGTCGGTTCGTGACGCTGGTTGCTGCGAAATCTTCTGCGAGCCATTTGTGTATTGACGGGGCTCTAAACCCGCCCGGATGCTTCCCAAGCATCGCTGGAATAAGCCAAGTTAAAGAACCTGGGGGGTTGGCTAGTGTAGCACGTCCGAACAGTTTTCCTCGCAAAGGCGCAAAGGACGCGAAGGGGAACCTTTCTGCCTTTGCGGCTTTGCGGCTTTGCGAGGAAAACTATTCATCGATAGGTTCCCGGACGGCATCAAGTATCTCGATCTCGCGTCGCTGGAGCTCGCGGCCGTGAATGTTGATGATCGCGAAATAAAGTCCAATCGACAGCAAAGCCAGGACCAGCAGCGTCACGTACAAATTGAGCATGCTTTCCGTGAAATAGCCCACGAGTGTTGCAATCAATGGCGGCAGCGACAGCAGGATGACTAACGGTATCAAGAGCAGCCCCGCCATGCCTGAAACATTCAATCGCTTTCCAAAGCGCATGCGTTTGGGAAAACGAATCGACATCCAGTTGCCCACCGTCGAAGTGATTGCCGCAAAGGTGACAAAACTGAGTGCGACAAACAGGAGATCCGAAGATCGCAGATCTCGAAAGACGATCCAGTTGAGAATGAGCAGAGCTATCGAGAATACGAGTGCCATCACCGTGATAACGATATTCTTTCCGAGAAGAATATTGCGGCGATCAACTGGAGAAAGAATGAGTGTCCGCATGCCGCCTTCTTCGAAAGCGAAGTGATTGCACGAAATACCGGCGAGAATCAGAAAGACGTACATGATGCCGCCTGTCGCAAGGAGACCTGAACCGTATGTGAAAAAGTCAGCCGCAGCGTTTTGCCTGTCAGCATTAAAACCTCGCGAGTTGACCAGGCGTATGACGATCAGCAGCACAGGCATGAGCGCAATCATTCGCACCTGTGCGTTACGCATCGCGTAACGGAGTTCTTTTTCAACGACGGCCGAAAGCTCAGCCGAGACGAAAGGTAGGTGCCAGCCGGAATAGCCCTCGAATGCAACACCTGGATCAACCGTAGTTTTCTTTTTCCGGCGTCCTTCGAGACCGAGCGCGGCACGACGAGCGATCCAGTAAGTGGCAACGATGAGTGCAAACGTGTACGCGCAAAGCAGGAAAAACACAGTCGCGTATGCAAATGTGTCGTGTGCAGGATCCGCGAGTAATAAGAACGCAATCGCGCCCGGCGGTGTCCAGCGCAACGAGCGAATTGATTCGGCATATTGAAGAAGTATTGGCGCCACCTGGCCTGCAACAGCGGCTCCCAGTCCCGCCACTGCTCCGATAAGCGCGATGATCGTCTCGCCTCGTCCGCGCCGGCGTCGAACAAGTGAGCCGATGATTGTCGACAACCATTTTGATAAAGCGACGCCAAACAGTATCGCTGGAACTGCAACGATCAATGCTCGCGTGAGATTGCCTGAGCCCAACCCGACTCCAATACTGATCGCGAGGGCCGCCGGAATAGCGAACACTGAATGAAGCGTTGTGAATTCGCTGACGAAGTCGACTGCAAACAGCTTGCGCAGCGTGATCGGATACATCAGCAGTTTGCCGGCATCGAACTGCTTGCTGCCGCCAATGCTCAAAGGTACAGTGGCCCACATCAGGTACAGAATTCCGAACATCGAGAAGAATATGAATTCTGTTGAGGCGCCCACCGGGATATCGCGCGTGGCCGCTTCGCGCAACGCCTCGCCCAGGACGTCGGGTTTTGTAAGTGCGTAGCAAGCAACGCCAAGAATCAGCGCTACTGCAAGCGACAAAACAAGCGCCAGCAACATCGCCAGAATTGACGCCGCCCTGTTAACGACCGCCTTCGACGAACGAAGCGAGTTGCGCACCAGGCGCCACTTGAGCCAGATTAGGGTGAACAGTTGCGACATTTGACTGATGATACAGAACGTTTACATCGGCCTCGGTTCCAATCTCGGCGATCGCGCTGGGTATTTGCTGCTCGCGGTTCGTGGAATGCTAGACGCCGGTTTGGATGTTATTCGACTCTCGAGCGTTTATGAAACGGAACCGGTCGAATACGAACACCAGCCGCCGTTTCTCAACATGGTCGCTGAGCTGCGCGGGTCGACACTTCCCTCACCCGAGCAAACACTCGCGCGCCTGCTGCGGATTGAATTTTCACTCGGACGCACGCGTGAAGTTCCAATGGGACCGCGCACTATCGATCTCGATTTGCTGATCTTCAAAGATTATCGCCTCGATACGGAGTTTTTGACGCTGCCTCATCCGCGCATTGCGTCGCGCAAATTTGTCCTCGTTCCACTCAACGAACTAGTTCCAACTCTCGTTCACCCCGTTCTTGGCAAACCCATCAGCGAACTCTTAACACAAACAAAAGACTCGTCGCATGTAGCTCGCTGGAAACCACTGTAGGGGCGGCCCTCCGTGGCCGCCCGTCGCTGCGAATTCGACCTTTTTTGTGGCTTTGGTATAATGCCCGGCACTTGTTAGCACGCCCGCTACATTTCCAAACTTTCCGTTTCCCTGGCAAGTCAATTGTCCACAAATCGTGGTGTAAAGAGAGCTGAAATGCCTTATCTGAAGCCTGAAAGACCGGAAAAGGTCAGTGCACCGTCTTTGCGCGCAAGTAAACAACGCGGCGAACGTTTAGTTTGCCTGACAGCATACGATTACCCGACCGCCAGAATCGTCGACGAAGCAGGTATCGACATCATCCTGGTCGGCGATAGTTTGGGAAATGTGGTTTTGGGTTACGGCAACACCGTGCCCGTAACGCTCGACGAAATACTGATTCACCTGAAAGCAGTGCGGAGAGCGGTACAGCGCGCGTTGCTGGTCGCTGACATGCCGTACGGAACTTTTCATACGGGTGACGACGATACAGTGAGAAATGCGCTTAGGCTGGTGAAGGAGGGCGGCGCGGAAGCAATCAAACTCGAAGGCGGGCACAAACGTGTTCACCTCGTGAAGCGTCTCGTGGACGAAGAAATCAGTGTGATGGGTCACATTGGTTTGACGCCGCAATCGATCAATCAACTCGGCGCTTATCGTGTGCAAGGTAAGACTGCCAAGGCAGCGCAGCAGTTGGTTGATGATGCGAAGGCCATGGAAGACGCGGGCGCGTTCGCAGTGGTGCTGGAAGTCGTGCCGCGCGAGATTGCGAGAGTGATCACAGAAAGCATCAGCATTCCAACGATCGGAATCGGCGCTGGTGTTCACTGTGATATTCAAGTGCTCGTGCTGCACGATATGCTTGGACTCTCGTTTGGCAAACAGGCGCGCTTCGTGCGTCCTTATGCAAACTTGCGTGAGTCGATCACCGACGCTGTTTCGAGGTATGCCGACGACGTTAGAAACGGCACCTATCCATCCGAAGCTGAATCGTATGCTCTGCCCGCTGAAACCGCGGAGCAGATGGATATCGAAATCCCATCGAGAGACTCGAAAGCCGAGAAGTCCTAACCTCAACCTCAAACTATGGAGATTATCAACCGCCGCCAGCGCATGAGTTCCGTCGCGCGCAAAATCCGACGTGAACAGGACAAGACTGTTGGCCTGGTTCCGACGATGGGTGCTCTCCATGAAGGTCACCTGAGTCTCGTGCGTGAAGCGAGAAGAATGTGCGACGTTGTTGTGGTTTCAGTTTTTGTGAATCCAACGCAGTTTGGTCCAGGTGAGGACTTCGAGCATTATCCGCGCGACCTGACAAAAGACACCGCGCTGCTTACCGACTACAACGTCGATTACATATTCGCGCCGACGGTTGAAGAGATTTATCCGAAAGGCTTTTCCACTTATGTGAATGTTGAGGGTCTTTCGGAACAACTCGAGGGCGCTTCACGACCCGGGCATTTTCGCGGAGTGTCGACCGTAGTCACAGTTTTGCTCAACACCGTCCGACCTGACTTCGCTTTCTTTGGTCAGAAGGATGCGCAGCAGGCGCTCGTCATCAAGCGTTTGGTGAAAGATCTGGCTTTCGACACCGAGATAGTCATATTGCCGATTGTGCGAGAAGATTCGGGATTGGCCATCTCATCACGTAATCTATACCTGACGCCTGACGAGCAGAAATCGGCGACTATAATTCACAAGGCGCTGGTCCAGGCAAAGAACGCGTTCAAGGATGGGGAGCGCCACGCAAATCGCTTGATGGAATTGATTCGCTCGACTGTGGAGTCGGAGCCGCGCGCGCGTTTGGATTACGTGACGGTCGCGGACGCAGAGACGCTGGAGAAGATCGACAGAATCGAAGAACGTCCGACGCTGATCGCGGTCGCAGCATATGTCGGCAAAACGCGTCTGATCGATAACACGATTTTGAATAAAGTAAAGAAGAAAGACGGTGCAGGGCCACAGTAAGAAACACATTCGTTTCACACTCAACGGCGAACAGACTGAGGTCGCCTTCGCACCGCACAAGACGCTGCTGGAAGTTCTGCGGGAGGATCTGAATCTTACCGGTACCAAGCACGGCTGTGAGCTTGGCGAGTGTGGTACCTGCGCGATCCTCGTCGACGGACGTTCGATTCTTTCCTGCCTGATGCTTGGCCTCGACGCCGAGGGCCGAGAAGTGAAGACAATCGAAGGCATGGCGAACGGAGCCGAGTTGCATCCGTTGCAGCAGACGTTTGCTGATCTTGGTGCGGCGCAATGCGGGTATTGCTCGCCCGGTTTTTTGCTGGTGGCTGAGGAGTTGTTGAAGAAGTCGGCGAATCCGACACGCGCTGAAATCCAGGAAGCGCTGTCGGGGAATCTCTGTCGCTGCACGGGATATATTAAGATTTACGAGGCTGTCGAGCTCGCCGCCGCACGCATGCGTGGCGAAGAATTCGAATTGCCGAAGGAGAGCATCTACGGATTAGATTAGAATCCGTTCCCAATCCGTGTCATCCGTGTCTAAAGATTTGAACATCATCGGCAAACCCTTTCGCAAAGTCGACGCACGAGCGAAGTGTGTCGGCCAAACGAAGTTCGCGGACGACATCGTTCTTCCACGCATGCTCTTCTGCAAAATTCTTCGTTCGCATCTTCCGCACGCGTTGATAAAGAATATCGACGTCTCGAAAGCACTCGCGGTGCCCGGTGTGTTTGCTGTGATTACCGGAAAGGACCTTCCAATCCCGTACGGCATCCTGCCCGTGAGCCAGGATGAGCACGCGCTCTGCATCGACAAGGTTCGCTTCATTGGCGATCCGGTGGCCGCCGTTGCCGCGATCGATGAAGACGTCGCCTTCGATGCGATGAACCTGATCGAAGTCGAGTACGAACCGCTCAACACGATCTCGACGATTGACGACGCGGTGCTGATCGACGAGCCGCGTATTCATGAGTACGGAGACGTGGGCAACATTCACAAAAGAGTTTCCCTCGAGTTTGGAGACGTCGAAGAAGGTTTCGCTGAAGCGGATCTCGTGCGTGAAGATACGTTCTTCTATGAAGGCAACACGCACCTGCCGATGGAACAGCATGCCGCTGTCGCGCACTTCGATTCAGACGGAAAGATCACTTTGTGGAGCTCGACGCAAACGCCGCATTACGTCCATCGAGCCCTCGCGAAGGTCTTAGGCCTGCCGGCGAGTCACATTCGTGTGATTGCCACGCCGAACGGTGGTGGATTCGGCGGCAAGAGCGATCCGTTCAACCACGAAGTCGCGGTTTGTAAGTTAGCCATGATCACTGGCCGTCCCGTTAAGGTGACGTTAACGCGTGAGGAAGTTTTTTATTGTCACCGCGGGCGGCATCCAGTGCTGATGAAAGTGAAGACAGGCGTGAAGAGCGACGGCGCGATCACGGCGATGCACTTTCAGTCGTATCTCGATGGTGGCGCGTACGGGAGTTATGGTGTTGCGAGCACGTTCTACACCGGTGCGCTGCAAACCGTCACGTATGAAGTGCCGCGTTACAAGTTTCAGGGACTGCGAGTTTTCACAAACAAGCCGCCATGTGGTCCAAAACGCGGACACGGTACGCCGCAACCGCGCTACGCTTTGGAAGTCCAGCTCGACAAGATCGCCGAGCAACTGCATCTCGATCCGGTTGAGATCCGGCGCAAGCATCTCGTCGCGCCGAATTCTGTGACGGCGAACTACCTGCGTATCGGCAGCATGGGCCTGGGCAAGTGTATCGACAAAGTCGCCGAGGGTTCGCGCTGGAGCGAGCGTTTTTCCTGGGATTTGAATAACCGCAAGCTGCCGTTCGGCAAGGGCATCGGCATCGCGTGTAGTTCTTATATCTGCGGCGCGGGGTTGCCCATCTACTGGAACAACATGCCGCAGTCTGGGGTGCAGCTTCGTCTTGATCGACAAGGCGGTGTTTGCGTGATGTGCGGATCCACTGACATCGGTCAGGGTTCAGATTCGATACTCGCTTACATCGTGGCCGAAGTTCTGGGAATCGATCCGTTTGATATTCGTGTGGTGACAGCCGATACGGATCTGACGCCGGTTGATCTCGGCAGTTATTCGAGTCGCGTCACGCTGATGACTGGGAACGCGGCGATTCAGGCCGCGGAGCGTGCGCGTGAGTTGCTCGTGATGGCTGTCGCGGAAAAGCTCGGTGTTCCGATTGAAAACCTTTCGCTTGCTGAGCGCCGCGTGTTCGACGTCGAGAATCCGGAAGTTGGTGTTTCGTTTGCGGAAGCAGTTGTACTTGCGGAATCGAAGTTTGGAACGATTGGAACGGTTGGGTCTTATTCACCGCCTGCTTCGCCAGGGAAGTTTAAAGGCTCCGGAGTTGGACCATCGCCTGCGTACAGCTACTCGGCCGCTGTTGCTGAAGTTGATGTGAACCCGGATACGGGGATCGTGGTTGTGGAGCGAGTCTGGATCGCACATGACATAGGTCGATCGATTAATCCGATGCTCGTGATGGGCCAGGTCGAAGGAAGTGTTTACATGGGACTCGGCGAAATTCTGATGGAGGAGATGGCCTACCGCGAAAATCGCAACGTAGTACACAAGTTTCCGTCGATGCTGGAGTATAAGAGCCCAACGACGATGGAAATGTGCGACGTCAAGACCTACTTGATTGAAGATCCCGATCCGAATGGACCATACGGCGCAAAGGAAGTGGGCCAGGGCCCTCTCCTTCCGGTGCCACCCGCGGTCGCAAACGCGGTCTACAACGCGGTGGGCGTCCGCATCGACGAGGTCCCCATTACACCCGAGAAAGTCATGCGCGCCCTCAAAGACAAATCCCGCGGACGTAATGGACGCTTCGGCCCGGGTGCCGTCCCCGTCGTTGACTGGCCAGACCCTCTGAAGGTCTTAACACCCTCCGAGGGCGGAGACGGAACCGAGATGCCGCGCGTGGCTGTGCATTCGTGAGAGGAGATAGCCACAAAAAGGGACAAAGATACAAAAAAGAGTTAACTCCAATGTGCCTTTTCGTGGCTAAGTTTTGATTAATTATGATGCGCCTACCCAAATTCGAATACCACACTCCGCAGACGATCGCGGAGGCGGTGAAGGTTATGGCCGCGGTGGGGCCTGAGGGACAGTTTGTTGCCGGCGGGACGGATCTGTATCCGAATATGAAGCGGCGCCAACAGATGCCGAAGACGGTGATCTCGGTGATGCGTCTGGCTGAGCTGAATCAAATCACCGGTGATGGGAACCACGGGCTGCGTATCGGTGCGTCAGTAACACTCACCGACGTCTGCGAACACCCGATCATCAATCGCGACTACCCCGTCGTCGCTAAAGCAGCGCGCACAATCTCGACTCCCATACTAAGAAACATGGGAACCATCGGCGGCAACCTGCTGCTCGACACGCGGTGCAACTACTACGATCAGAATTACGAGTGGCGCAAAGGCATCAACTTCTGTCTTAAGAAAGACGGCGACGTGTGCTGGGTCGCACCGGGAAGCTCGAAGTGCTGGGCCGTGCAGTCGTCAGATCTCGTGCCTGTGATGGTTGCGATAGGCGCGAAGTTTCGCTTCGCGTCCACACTCGGCGAACGCGTGATCGATGCGGCAGGGCTGTACAACGACGACGGCATCGATTACCTGCACAAGCGTCCCGACGAACTACTCGTCGACATTCAATTGCCGCCAACAAACGGCTGGCGCGCTTCGTACCAAAAACTACGACGTCGCGGCGCTTTCGATTTTCCAGTGCTCGGTGTCGCAGCGTGGATCCGCACTGACAACGCCGGCGTGAATGATGCTCGCATCGTCCTCGGCGGCATTGCACCATCGCCACTCGAGATCAAAGAAGCCGCGAACGCTTTAATCGGAAAGCCGTTACTCGAAGATCAGATCCAGGCAGCCGCCGAAGCCGCGTACGTCAAAGCACGCCCACTCGACAATACAGACTTCGTCTACCAGTGGCGCAAACAGATGGCGCGACAATACACGATACGGGCGCTGCGGGACCTTCAAATCTAAGAAAGCGCAAAGGTGTTTCCCACGCAAAGGCGCAAGGACGCAAAGGCAGAATACGAGTATTCCTTGGCGCCTTTGCGCCTTTGCGTGTGAAAACTTCTCAAGTGACCCACATAGCCGCAATTATCCTCGCTGCCGGCCAATCAAAACGCATGGGCGCGTTCAAGCCGCTCCTGCCCTTCGCAAACAAAACCGTCATCGAATGCTGCATCGACTATCTTCGCCAGGCCGGCGTTGAAACAATCGTCGTCGTCGTCGGGCATCGTGCTGACGAACTGCGCAAGAAATTAGAAGGACACGACGTGCGCTTCGCCTTCAACCCGGATCCGAACAGCGAAATGGGCGCCTCAATCACCGCTGGCATCCGTGAACTTCCCGAAACAGCCGAGTCGACTCTGATCGCTCTCTCCGATCACCCGGCAGTTCCCGCAAACGTTGTTTCAAACATCATCAACGCATGGACCAGCGGTGCTCGTCTCGTCATTCCGACGTGGCAAAATCGCGGTGGTCACCCCGTGCTCCTCGACCTCGCCTTCAGGTCGGAGTTACTCAATCTGAGCGCCACGGGCGGGTTGAGGGCGTTCTTCGAAAACCACGCGAACGAAGTCCAGCGGCTAGAAGTCGACTCCCCTTTCATTGCCCGCGACATGGATACGTGGGATGATTATCTGACTTTACACAGGGAAGCCACGGGCGAACCCGCGCCTGAACCGCAAAAACAGACCAACGAAACGTTGGACACCCTCATCTAACCGACCAAGTCGAGCGCCTCTTGCGTTTGGCAAAGGAGAAAGATGGTTCGAAACACTCAAAAACGTGTCCTGGCCGGGTTGCTGATCGTCCTTGTGAGCTCCGTCGCTTTGGCCCAAAACCGGACGGACTTCTCTTTGCGGTCAATTGACGGCCAAACGGTTACTTCCAACAGTCTTCGAGGCGAGGTAGTGGTGCTGGCGTTCGGCGCTTCCTGGCTGCCGTTGTCAAAAACACAGCTTCAGGGTGTTCGGAAACTCGCCGACGAATACAGCAACAAGGGAGTGGTGGTCTACTGGGTCAGCACCGAGTCGGAGGATCCCAAGTCGAAGAATCATGCGAGCGATGAACAGCTCCGAGCGTTCGCAAACAAGCATGGATTGAAAGTGACGGTGCTTAGAGATCCTGACGGAGCGATGTCGAAAAAACTCGGCGTGGATCAACTTCCATCGATCCTGATTCTCGATAAAGAAGGTAACGTCGCTGGTGCACCAATTGGCGGACTCGATCCAAACGGCAATCTGGCCGCACAACTCGCTTCGCGTTTGGATAAACTCCTTTAATTGTTTAGCCGCAGATTTACACAGATGAACGCTGATTGACGATCAGCACTCATCTGTGTAAATCTGCGGCTAAATGTCTTTCAAAATAGTCAATCCGAAGTCTCTCGGCGCGCCAAGCGGCTATGCCAACGGCCTCATTGCAGAAGCCGGTGGTAAATTGCTTTTCATCGCGGGACAAATCGCCTTCAACGAAAACCAGCAGGTTGTTAGTGACGACTTCGTCGAACAATTCGACAAGGCGTTGGAAAACGTGATCGCGGTTGTTGCTGCTGCCGGAGCAGAGCCTGCAAGTATCGCGCGGTTGATAATCTACGTGACTAACAAGACCGAGTATCGAGAACGCAGGAGAGAAATCGGCGAGCGTTACCGAAAACACATGGGAAAACACTTTCCGGCAATGGTCCTGGTCCAGGTAGCCGGACTTCTCGATGACGCCGCAAAAGTTGAGATTGAAGGAATCGCTGTGTTACCCGCATGAAGCAACCGACCACCTTTCTTTACGAACAAGACGAGCACGGCATCGCCACGATCACTTTGAATCGTCCTGATCGGCTGAACGCGCTGACATTTGAAGTGTATCGCGAGTTGACTGACATGTTTGCTGCTTTGCGTGATGAGAGCAACGTGCGCGTCGTGGTGATCACTGGTTCGGGGAGAGCGTTCTGTTCGGGTGGCGATGTGCATGACATCATTGGCGAGTTGTTCAGCCGTAACATGGAAGGGCTGCTCGAGTTCACTCGGATGACGTGTGAGTTGATACAAAACATCAGAGCGCTTCCGAAACCGGTGATTGCGAGTCTGAATGGCACAACCGCCGGCGCCGGCGCATGCATTGCACTCGCCTGCGACATCCGCATCGCGAGTGAAGCGGCGAAGATCGCATTCCTGTTTGTGAAGGTAGGTCTTGCGGGTACAGACATGGCGGCTTCTTATCTGCTGCCGCGCGTCGTCGGGCTTTCGAAAGCAACCGAGATGTTGTTCACGGGAGATTTCGTAAGCGCTGCTGAAGCCGAGCGTATCGGACTCTACAATCGCGTCGTTCCGGCGGAGGAGCTCTCGACCGCCACGCGCGATTTCGCAGAACGTCTGGCGCGCGGTCCTGCCTTCGCTTTGGGCAAGACAAAAGAGATGCTCAACCGCGAGTTGGACATGAATCTCCAAAGTGCGTTGGAAAGTGAAGCGCAGGCACAAGCGATCTGTATGCAACATCCGGATTACCGCGAAGCGTACGAAGCGTTTGTTGCAAAGCGAGAAGCAAAGTTTCGCTGAGGTGTAATGAATTATTGTAGGGGCGGCCCTCCGTGGCCGCCCGCTGTTTAGAAATATGATCCTAGACGACGGGCGGCCACGGAGGGCCGCCCCTACAGATGCTTTCCAAAATGGACCGTTTAATAGACCAGCTCCCCTTCTTCACTCCCGAACATCGCAACCTCGCGCAAAGTGTCGCGCAATTCGTCTCTGCGGAAATAGAACCGCGCGCGGCGGCTGAAGGTGATGTAGAAGGTGCTGCGAGAGATTTCGTCAACGTGTTGGCCCAGGCAGGTATCCTCAAGTACGCCGTCGCGGAGTCAAAGCTTGACATCCGTTCGCTATGCTTGATTCGAGAAGCGCTCTCCTATTCGTCTTCACTTGCAGATCTCGCGTTCGTGATGCAGGGGCTTGGGACGTTCGCGATCAGCCAGGCAGCTCCGGATCATGTCCGCGACTTCTGGCTCTCGCGTGCTGCGAGTGGAAAAGCAATCGCAGCATTCGCGTTAACTGAGCCCGAAGCGGGATCCGACGTTGCGGCGATCCAAACTGTCGCGCGCCGTGACGGCGAAACATACGTGATCGATGGTCGAAAACGTTTTATTTCAAACGCCGGTATTGCTGACTTCTACACGGTGTTCGCTAAAACAAGCACACGCGAGGACGGACGTCCGTCGATCTCGGCTTTTGTAGTTGGTTCCAGGATGCAGGGGTTTCGTGTGGTCGAACGCACGTCGTTAATGGCGCCGCATCCGATCGGGGAAATCGTTTTTGAAGGGTGTCGCGTGCCTGCGGAAGACATGGTTGGCAACGAAGGTGACGGCTTCGGATTGGCAATGGCAACGCTCGACACGTTTCGCGCGAGCGTCGGTGCAGCCGCTTGCGGAATGGCGCGACGCGCGCTCGATGAAGCTGTTCGTTATGCTTCTCAGCGCAAACAGTTCGGTCGTTTGCTGGCGGAGCATCAATTGATCCAGGCCAAACTGGCTGACATGATCACCGAGCTCGACGCCGCTCGCCTCCTCGTCTACCGTGCCGCCTATGCACGAGATACAAGCAGCGGAAGAGTCACTCGTGAGGCGAGTGAAGCGAAGTTATTCGCGACTGAAGCCGCCGGAAGAATCATCGATCAGGCAGTCCAAATTCATGGTGGCACGGGCCTCGTGAGCGGAACGGTCGTTGAACGACTCTATCGCGACGTGCGTGCCTTACGCATCTACGAAGGCACCTCCGAAATCCAAAAGCTCGTTATCGCCGGGCAGTTACTGAAGGGGCAGTAGGATTAATGAAACCACTTTCTCCGGATACAACACCCGAGGCGCAACGCAAGCATTACGAGTTGATGCGACGACTATCGCCCGAGCAGAAACTCTCAATGGCTTTTGAGCTTACCGACGCGGTTCGTAAACTGACCCTCGCGGATTTGCAACATCGTTTTCCTAACGCGGCTGAAGATGAGATCAAACGCAGATTTATTGCGCGCGTCCTGCCGCGCGAAGACGTAATTCGCGCGTACGGCTTCGACCCTAAAGCGGAAGGGTTCTGAATCTCTGATGGATGTTCCAATCTCGGTTCTCTCTCGGATAACAGCCATTTTGGAGGAACAGGATATCCGTTATGTCCTGGTTGGCTCTTTTGCCAGCTCACTTCATGGAATGTATCGCTCCACGGCAGACATTGATCTCGTCGCCGACATCAAGACAGAACAAATTCATTCGCTTTTTGAAGCTTTGCGAAATGATTTCTATGTAGATGAACAAGTAATGCACGATGCAGTTGCTCAGCGAAGTTCATTCAATGCAATCCACTTTGATTCAGTTTTTAAGGTCGACTTCTTCATTCCAAACACGGACAGATTTGGTGGAGCGGAATTACAGCGAAGGCAGTTAAGAAGGATTTCGCCTGACCGGGACGAAGCAGTGTACGTTGCCACAGCCGAGGATACGATTTTGGCAAAGCTCCGCTGGTATCGGGCTGGTAACGAGATTTCGACCAATCAGTGGAACGATGTGGTTGGCATCCTGGGAACGTCACTTCACACCTTGGACTTACACTATTTGCGCACGTGGGCCGAAGAGCTAGGTCTTACCGATCTGTTAGACAGAGCTCTTAATGATGTGCGAGAAGATCCCGGCACATGAAAATAAGCATCATTGGTGGTGGGCCGGCGGGGTTGTATTTCGCGATCCTGATGAAGAAGGCCGAGGCGTCGCACCAGATCAGAATTTTTGAGCGGAATGGGCCGGATGATACGTTTGGTTGGGGTGTGGTTTTTTCCGGGAAGACACTCGCGAATTTGAGAGCGGCTGATCAAGAGTCGCATGCGGAGATCACGAAGCAGTTTGAAGCGTGGGACAACGTTGATGTTGTTCATCGAGATACTAAGATCTCGATTCACGGCAACAGCTTTTCGGGAATTGCGCGATTGCAACTCCTGAAGATTCTTCAACGACGAGCTGAAGAGTTAGGCGTCGAGATCGCGTTTCGCAGTGAAATTCAGGACATCGACTCGCTCAAAAATGATTGCGACCTGCTGTTGGCTGCGGATGGAGTGAACAGTACGGTCCGGTTGCGATATACGGAACAGTTTCAGCCTGAACTCGATGTTCGCTCAAATCGATATATCTGGTACGGAACGAATCAACTCTTCCACGGTCTAACACTCACGTTTCGCGAAAACGATGCGGGCGTATTTGCCGCGCACTCTTACAAGTTCAATTCATCTACAAGCACGTTCATTGTCGAATGCGATCCTGAAGCGTGGGAGAGGGCAGGTTTCGCAAACCTTGGCGACGAGCAGACGCGCGAGTATGTCGGCAAAGTTTTCTCGGATGATTTAAATAGGCATCAGTTACTTTCAAACAATTCGAAGTGGATCAATTTCCTACTAGTCAAAAATAAGAACTGGTTTTTTGAAAATGTTGTGCTGATCGGCGACGCGCTGCACACGGCGCATTTTTCGATCGGATCAGGGACAAAGCTTGCGATGGAAGATGCGATAGCGTTGGCTGAAGCTTTCCAGGAGGGCGCGAGTGTAAGTGAGGCGTTGACGAATTTTACTTCGAAACGGAAGCCGGTAATTCAGGATTATCAGGCGGCGGCGTTTGAAAGCATGAGATGGTTCGAGAATACGGCGCGATACATGCACCTGAGCCCGGTCGAACTTGCGTACAGCCTCATGACGCGTAGCGGCCGCGTGAGTGACGAGGATTTGAAACGGCGCGACCCGGCTTTCATCGACAAATATCAACGCCGACAGAATTAGCCACGAAAAGGCACAAAAGTCACAAAACTAAAGGTCTTCACTTTATGTGCCTTTTGTGGCCCAGTTAGGCGGCTCCAAACGCCGTCGACCGTCGTCAACGGTCGCAATACCCGGTTCGTCCAGATTCACGCGGTCCCATAACTTGCACGTAACAGCTCGATGCGCCTGGTCCAGTGCTTCGCAGTAGTTTGTGTAAGTACAGCGACGCACTTCATCGCCTCTGCCAAGTCCGACCTTCACAAACCAATCCGGATCGGCGAGTGCCTGGCGGGCCATGCCGACGATGTCTGCCTGATCGCGACGAAGTATGTCTTCGGCCTGTTCGAAGGTTGAAATTCCACCTGTCGCAACGATCGGCGTTTTAAATCCAGCATCGTTTACTTCCTGCTTGATCGCGGCGACGAGTGGGACGGTTCGCCCGAATGGACCAGTCTCATCGGAAAGAACTGTTGGCATGCACTCGTATCCACTTTGGCCCGTATACGGATAAACTGCCTGGCCTACCTTTGGCTGCTGCGCATCCTCAAACTTGCCACCCTTTGAGAGCGACAGAAAATCAAATCCCGCGGCTGCGAATTCCTTTGCGTAGTAAATCGCGTCTTCAACACGACTCCCACCCACAATAACTTCATCAGCCAAAAACCGAACACCAACCACGTAATCTTCTCCGACGCGTTTGCGCACCTCGCGATAAACTTCGAGCGGCAAGCGAACACGGTTCTCTCGCGATCCGCCGTAACCATCAGCGCGATCGTTCTGCGCGCTCAAAAACCCGGCCATCGTGTACGCGTGCGCGTAATGCAGCTCAACTCCATCAAATCCAGCTTCGCGTGCACGACTCGCCGCCGCGCCGAAAATTCCCGGTAGTTCAGAAGGCAGATTGCGAATGTGCTTCAGGTGTGTGTCGTTAACGCGTTCACGATACCCAAATTGGAGTGCCTCCAACTCACGCGGCCGCAGCACAGCATCCACAACTTCGTCACTCGCATTCAGCAAAAACTCACGTACAGGTAAATCTCCGGCAGACAACCATGCATCGTCCCCAACAACTTCCGCCAACGCACGTCGATGGTATTCATCAACCTCAAGAAACCTTTGAAAGTACTTCGCCTTCTCAGGTCGACGCTTCACTGCCAAAAAATCGATGATCTGAATAAACAGCAGCGTCTGCCCATCACTCGCTTCGCGCACAACATCGACGAGCTTCTTCAATCCCGGAATAAATCGATCATCCCCGATGCGAAGCAGTGGACCACTGGGAATGTCGCGCACTCCCGTAGCTTCCACAACAAGAACGCCCGGACGCCCTTCAGCAAACCTCGCATACCAGTCGAGATTCTGCTGAGTAACAAACCCGTCTTCCGTCGCACGCCAGGGCACCATCGCCGGAACCCACGTGCGGCTGCGAGCTTCAAGGCTGCCAATGGCGATTGGACTAAAAAGGCGAGATCGCGCGGCCTCTTCGGCCGCGGGCCAGCGAGTTTCTGCGATCGGGTGCTTGATCGGATTCGCGAACTTCCACATATTCCGCCAACAGATTACACGGATTACGCAGATATGCGTAACTCTGATAAATTAACTCCGAGTAGGAGGGCGGTCCTTTTGGCAGACGAGTTACTCAAGTGGCGCAGCGAGTTTCCCATTCTCGATAAGGCAGTTTACCTGATCTCGCACAGCCTCGGTGCAATGCCGAGGGCGACTTACGATCGCCTGCACGACTATGCCGACGCATGGGCCACTCGGGGTGTGCGCGCGTGGGCTGAAGGCTGGTGGGACATGCCTGTGACCGTCGGCGACGAAGTCGGACGCATCATTGGCGCCGATCCGGGCACCGTCGCGATGCACCAGAACGTCTCTATCTGCCAATCGCTCATCCTTTCGTGTTTTGAGCCCACGCCGAAACGAAACAAGATCGTTTATTCAGAACTCAACTTCCCTTCCGTGATGTACGTCTACGAGGCTCACGCTCGCGAGGGGAAACTAAAGATCGAAATCGTAAAGTCAGACGACGGCATCACCGTGCCATTGGAACGAATGCTTGCAGCGATAGATGAGACAACGCTGCTGGTTCCCTTCTCGCACGTGCTTTTCAAAAGCGGGTTTCTTCAGGACGCGAAGGCGATTATCGATCGAGCACACGAAGTCGGCGCGATGGTTGTGCTCGACACTTATCAATCGGCAGGCACGGTTCCTTTCAGCGTTAAGGAGCTAAATGCCGACTTTGCAAGCGGTGGTTCAGTGAAATGGCTGTGTGGTGGACCGGGTGCAGGATACTTGTACGTCAGACCCGATTTGCAAATGAAGCTCGAGCCGAAGACCACTGGCTGGATGGCCCACGAGTCGCCATTCGCTTTCGACACGGAGCTTCGCTACGCCGGAGACATCACTCGCTTCTTACATGGCTCACCAGCAATTCCGGCGCTCTTTGCCGCGCAGTCAGGCTACAAGATCATTAATGAAATCGGACTCGACAAAATTCGCGAGAAGAGCATGCGTCAAACAGCCTATCTGATCGAACTTGCGGAAGAAGCTGGGTTCAGCGTGACGAGTCCAAAAGACGTGAAGCAACGCGGCGGCACGATTACTGTGGGCCACGAACATGCGGGAGCCGTAGCCAAGGAACTCATTCGTCGCGAAATTATTGTCGACTACCGGCCGGGCGCCGGGGTTCGCATCTCCCCTCACTTTTACACGACCGATAACGAGTTGGAACTCGCGATCAAAGAGATGAAGAAGATCGCCGAGTCAGAAAGTTATCGAGAACATGAGACGGCGGGAGCTGCTTTTTAATGGCAAAGAACTACGGCGATAATCCACCTCTTTCCTACAACAAATATCTTCGCGTTCAGGATTTAATTAACCTTCAGGATTGCCTGTCAGATCCTGTGCATCATGATGAGCTGCTTTTCATAACGGTGCATCAGGCTTACGAGCTTTGGTTCAAACAGATCCTGCACGAACTGGATGCGGCAACTCTGTTGTTGGAGGAAGATCGTGTTCCCCCCGCGACACGGGCTGTGGAACGCATCGTCGACATCGAAAAGTTGCTCGTGGACCAGATTCACATTCTGGAGTCGATGACGCCAATCAGTTTTCTCGCCTTTCGAGATCAGCTCAACCCTGCGAGCGGGTTTCAGTCGATGCAGTTTCGCGAGATTGAATTGTCATCAGGGTTGAAGGACAAAAGTATGGTTCGTGAGTTTGCGGCTGACGAGTTTGCGCATGAACGATTGCAGAAGCGATTGGCGAATCCTTCGCTGTCTGATAGTTTTTTTCGTTTACTTCAGCGACGCGGGCTGACGGCGCCGATCAGTTTGCCCGATGATGATGCTACAAAGCAGAAGAAGGATTATGGCGAGCGAACTAGAGCCGTACTCGAAGTTCTCACGCACTTCGAAGAGCGTTACGAAGAGTTTCAACTAGCCGAAGCGATGCTCGAACATGATGAGTACTTCTCCATCTGGCGTTCGCATCACATAAAGATGGTTGAGCGCATGGTCGGCGCAAAGCGTGGCACCGGCGGATCCGAAGGCATTGGCTATCTGAAGACGACACTCGACAAAAAATTCTTCCCTGAGCTGTGGGAAGCACGCACGTACCTCGACGTCAAACACGGCGAAGGTGGCTGCCCTTTTGCGCACTGAGAAGTTGGTTAACTCCGAGCCAACCGGAATGGAAAAAGACAGACGATCGGCGCCGCGCGCGCGAGTCAAATTACCGGCCCGGTGGGAAGGTGCGCTTTCGCGCGAGACTGCCACCGTTACCGATCTGAGCCGCAGCGGTTGCTTCGTACTTTCAGGCGGCAAAGTCGAAGTGAAAGAACTCGTCTGGCTGGAGATCCAAATCACCGAACACCAGGCAGTAAACTTCTGGGCCGAAGTTGTAGACGCAGCATCGGAGATTGGGTTTGCGTTGAAGTTCAACTCGAGCAGTCCTGAAGACGAAGCCGCGCTGGCGAAGTATTTGGAAGGCATCTTTCACTCGCAAGTCCCCAAGTAAGAGTACATGCAGAACTCCTTTCCAGAACGGTTCAACATGGCCGACTACTTCCTCTATCACAATCTGGAGGAAGGCCGGGAAAATAAGGTTTGTCTTTACTTCGAGGACCAGAAGTGGACCTATGGAGAAGTCGCTCGTCTCTCGAACCAGGCAGGCAACGCCTTACGCGAGTTAGGCGTAAAGATTGAAGATCGCGTGCTTCTCGTCTTGCCTGACTGTCCGGAATTTGTTTGGACGTGGTTTGGTGCGGCGCGCATCGGATCAGTGATCACGATGGTGAATCCGCTGCTTCCCCCTGCGGATTATCAGTACTACCTCGATTACACGCGCGCAAAGGTCGCGGTTGTACATCAATCATTGCTGAGCACGTTTGCCGAAGCAACTGCAGGCGCTCGCTACCTGGAAGGGGTGCTGGTGGTTGGCGGTGCTCCGGAACTGTCGCAAAGCGACAACGTGCGTTGGACCAGTTTCAGCGACGTGGTGAACGCCGCTTCGGTTGAATGTGAACCTGCCGATACTCGTCGCGACGACATCGCAATCTGGCTCTTCACGTCAGGCTCGACCGGGCATCCAAAAGGCGCCGTCCATCTTCAACACGATTTGCCTTTCAACACCGAAGTATTCGCAAAACGCACAATGGGCGTTTCCGCAGACGACCTAACGGTTTCAGTTCCAAAACTCTTTTTTGGATACGCCACTGGAACGAATCTGCTTTTTCCTTTCGCGGTTGGCGGCGCAACTGCGCTCTTCGCTGAACGATCGACGGCGGAAAAGATGTTCGAAGTCATCAAGAGGTATCGACCGACAATCCTCACGACCGTGCCCACAATGATCAATTCGATGCTCAACGTTCCCGGCGCGGCGGCGGAAGATCTTTCGAGTCTTCGATTCTGTTATTCCGCGGGTGAGGCGTTGCCAAAAGAGTTATACGAACGTTGGATGAGCGCGTTTGGAGTAGACATCTGCGACGGCATCGGATCGGCGGAAATGTTTCATATCTACATCACCAATCGTCCAGGCGACGTCAAGCCGGGCAGCCTGGGTCGCATAGTCGAGGGCTACGAAGCCAGGATTGTTGATGCTGATGGTAACGAAGTCACAACCGGTGAAATGGGAACCCTCAAGGTCAAGGGCGACTCCGCCGCGCTCTGCTACTGGAACGCTCACGAGAAGTCAAAAGAAACTTTCGCGGGCGACTGGTGTACAACGGGCGACCAGTTTCACGTCGATGAAAATGGTTACTACTGGTATCACGGACGCACTGACGACATGCTGAAAGTGTCAGGTGTGTTCGTCGCGCCTGCGGAGATTGAGAATTGCCTGTTGCAGCACGAGGCTGTGTTGGAATGCGCTGTAGTGGGCCATGAAGCGGATGGGCTCGTGAAGCCGAAGGCGTTCGTCGTGTTGCGCGAGGGTTTTGAAGGCGCGGATCAGCTAGCGGAAGATATCAAGCAGTTTGTGAAAGACCATATCGCGATCTACAAATATCCGCGCTGGGTCGAGTTCGTCGAGTCACTACCAAAAAACGACCGCGGAAAGATCGATCGCAAGAAACTAAAAAATAGTTAGCCACAAAAGGCACAAAAAGCACAAAAGAAAGAAGTAGAAAGTCTCGTTTTTTCTTTTGTGCTTTTTGTGCCTTTTGTGGCTACCTTCTGCGTTCGAGATCGTAGTCGCGGAGGCGGCGATAGAGAGTTGAAGGAGAGATGCCGAGGATCTCGGCGGTCTTGCCTCGGTGCCATCCAGTTTGCTCGAGCGCGGCGAGTATTTGCTGGCGCTCAACTTCCCTCAGCGATCCGGAAGCCTGGGGAATAGCCGCGGCAACCGGCGTATCACCAGCGACGGCCGTTGGCGCCGCACCTGGCAACACGGGCGCAGCGACGGCAGGTCTCGTTACTTCAGGCGGAAGTTCCGAAAGCGTGATGCGTCCGTTGTTCGAAAGTATCACCGCACGCTCCAGACAATTCTTCAACTGCCTCACGTTGCCGGGCCAACCATACAAACGCAACGCAGTAAAAGCTTCTTCACTTAATTCAGGCGGATGCGTGCCGGCAATCTGCTTGAGCAGGTGACGCGCGAGCGGTTCGATGTCTTCGGGTCGTTCTCGCAAGGGCGCTAGAGTGATCTGAAATCCGTTGATCCGGTAAAGCAGGTCGGATCTAAACACGCCATCGTTAACAACCGTATCAAGGTTTCGATTAGTCGCAGCGACGATGCGCACATTCACTTCGACTTTGCGCACACCGCCAACTCTGAAGAACGTACGCGTCTCGATCGCACGCAAGAGCTTCGCTTGCAACTGCGCCGGCAGTTCGGTTACTTCATCGAGAAACAACGTTCCGCCATCAGCCAGTTCAATCAAACCAAGCTTTCTTCCCTTCGCGCCGGAAAACGCACCTGCTTCGTAACCAAACAACTCCGACTCGAGCAGCGACTCCTGAAACGCAGCGCAATTCAGATCTACAAACGATGAATCAGCACGGTTCGAAAGCCTGTGAATCGCATGGGCCACCAGCTCTTTTCCCGTACCCGACTCACCAGTGATCAGCACTGACGCTTCGGAAGGAGCGACGCGTTCGATCAAACGAATCGCTTCTTTCATCAATTCCGATACAGAGACGATCTCAGGCAACGGTGATTGTCGCGCGATCTGCTCGCGCAGGCGCACGTTGTCAACGCGCAACTTTCGCTTGTCCGCAGCTTGCTTAACACGAACATCGAGCTCAGTAATGCTGTAAGGCTTCGTGAGGTAGTCGTAGGCGCCAAGCTTCATTGCCTCAACGGCGGTTTCGACAGTGGCCTGGCCCGTCAGCATGATCACTTCCGGAGGATTGGGCCGTTGATACACGCGGCGCAGCAACTCCATCCCATCCATGCGAGGCATGTTTATGTCGCACAACAAAACGTCGACGTTGCTCTCCTCGAGTCGACGAAGTGCGGCCTCGCCATCGGGCGCCGCTTGCACGCGGTAGCCCAAGCGTTCCAATTCCTTCTGCAAAACGAGGCGGAGGTTAGCCTCGTCTTCTGCAATCAGAATTCTTGCCTGTGGTTGCTGCTCACTCAAACTGTCTGTTCCTCGCTTGAATTTACTGCGGAAAGGGTGATCGTGAAAGTGGTGCCTGCCCCTACTGTCGATTGCACGTCGAGGGAGCCGCCGTGCTCAGTTAAGATACCATAACACACGGCCAGGCCGAGACCTGTTCCGCGGCCGATTTCCTTGGTTGTAAAGAAGGGTTCGAAGATTTTTGCCAGGTTTTCCATAGGAATCCCGACGCCAGTATCGCTGACTTCGACTACGACTTTATCGCCTTCATTGCGACCGCGAATGGTTAACGTGCCGCTGTCGCCCATCGCATCCAGCGCGTTTGTGGCCAGCGCGATCACGGCTTGTTGCAACTGACCCGGATCGCCTGACACGAGGTGCAGGTCATGTGCAAGCACGACCTCGAAATCAATTAACGGACTTCGCTTCTGATGCGAAAGCAGGCGAACCGCCGACCGAATTACATCAGCGAGGTCGATCGTAACGTGGTCCGAAGTCCGCGTGCGGCTGAAATCGAGGAGGCCCATCGTGATGCTTTTGCATCGAAACGCTTCGCTTCTGATCAATCCAAGATACTCACGCAGATCTGCAAGAGATGGAGAACCATCAAACTCGCCTTCGTTAAGACGTGCTTCGAGTGATTCGGCACAAGCGGAAATCGTGGCGAGCGGGTTGTTAATTTCGTGTACGACGCCGGCCGCGAGACGTCCTACGGCAGCAAGCTTTTCCGCACGCGCGATCGCGCGATTCGCTTCGACACGATCCGTGACTTCCTCGCCGACAGTTATGACGTGACTCACTTTGCCGCTGTTGTCGGCCCACATCGGGATCTTGCTTATCAGCCAGTGGCGGATGTCACCCTTCGGCGATGGATTCTCCTGTTCCATTCGTTCGATCTCGCCGTGCTCGAATACTCGTTCAAACTCCTCTTCCAACATGTCGCGCGGCTGGCGAGTCAGCACCTCAAAAACGTTCTTGCCCAGCACTGAACCACGCGGGATACCGAGTTCGCCGAGTTCGCGATTGCGGTTCCACGCGACCACTCGATACTCGCGATCGATCGCATAAAGAGACAGTGGCAGGCTGTCGACAATTGCTTCGATCAATCGCTTCTGCGCTTCGGTTTCGGCAGTTCGTTTCTCAACTTCTTTCGCGAGGCTGAGCGATGTTTCGCGCGCCGCTTGATACAGCGAACAAATGTGCGCAGCGAGTGATGATTGTTGTGCGGCAGCATCAATGAGACGTCTCTCCGTCTCACCACACTGCTCGCGAAGATCGAATGCGACGATCAGAGCGCCCTTCACGCGGCCGGCGAAGCGAAACGGCGAAACGTACTCTGCTACGTGACGGCGGTCGTTGAGAAGAAACTTGTCCGGCTCAGTGATGAATAAGGAATTTGCAGACTCGCTTGAATGCATCCACTCCTGGAGTGCTTCGCTGTCGAGTAAAGATGGATCGTCGGCAGATCCTTCCCGGTCGAATACACACAAGGCATGTTTATCCTGAGCCACCGTTACGTACGCGGCGCACAATCCAGCGTCGATCGCTTCATAAGTTGCCCCTGCGACTCGACGGACCAGTTGCTCCGGTTCCAGAGCGCGCAGTAGTCCGCGTCCGATGTCCGATAAAAACTGAAGCTCACGATTACTACCGATCAGCGCCCACTCGCGCTGTGACGTGCGCACGTGAAGACTGACGCGAGATAGAAGTTCACCGGGCGTGGATGGTTTGGTGATGTAGTCGTCAGCGCCGGCGGTGAACGCCTGAACCTTGCGCTTTTCGTCATCACTATCTGACAGCGCGATGATTGGTAACTTGCTTGTTAACGGTTGTGCTCGAAGCACCTTGCAAAGCGCGAGGCCGTCGACTCCCGGCATCTCGAGATCGAGCGCGACGAGATCGCAACGCACGCCTTTGAGTACGCGGAGGGCCGAAGCCGCTTCGGTCGCGGTTACGACGCGATACTGCGCAGTCTCGAAGATGTCGCGAAGCCTTTCGCGGGCAGCGGCATCATCGTCGACTATTAGGAGTGTGGCGCTTTGGTTTTCGGCGGGGACAACCATGGACCCATCGATTGAAAGCGATGAGCGCCGGGGATGTCAAGATTTTACACGGATTCTATTCTGGGCAATCTGTGGATGGGCTGGTCTGGCTCCGGAATCGTCCTGCCAAGCCGGTGGGTTGATTTCATCCGGTACATCGCATCATCAGCGGCAACGACGAGCTGGTCGAGCGTATCGCCATCGATGCCGAAAGTCGCCGTTCCCACGCTAATCCCAACCCGTGCCGACCGGTTCTTTCCGACTGACAGCGAGAACTTCGAAACCGCGCTTTCGATGCGCGCACAAAGCTCTTCAACCTGCGCACCGACAACCTCCTGGACGAGGGCGACAAATTCATCTCCGGCGTAACGCGCCAGAAAGTCATATTCGCGTAACTGTCCTTCGATGATGTGGGCCACCTCGCGGAGCATCTTGTCGCCCACTTTGTGACCGTACGTATCGTTAACGTTCTTGAATTCATCAAGATCGAGCATCACAACCTGGAACGCTCGATCCGTGCGTCGCGCGCGCGCAGCTTCTTCTTCGAAACGCAAAGCCAGATAACGCCCGTTTGGCAATCCGGTGAGCGGATCGGTCAACGCGTTCGACTCCGCTTCCGCATGTTGCATCGCATTGCCGAGGGCATCGGAAGCGAGTCGAGTCACAGTCTCGAGAAGTCGCATGTGATCGTCCGTGTATTGTTCGAGCTCGCTCGAATAGACCGAGAGGGCACCCAGCAACACATCGTCTTTGAAGAGTGGCAGCGAAGCCATCGAGCGATATTTGATTCCTGCTTCCGGATTGATGTCAGCGAAATCAAGACTTGGATGGAGCTGATTGACTGGACTGCGGTTCGCCAGCACAAAGCCCGTCACACCTTCTCCAGGCGATATGCATCTTCCCGCGAGCTTCTGTGCGTTCTTACCTACAACGTGGCGTGCATTCGCATAGCCTTTTGTGTCGTCGTAAATGTAGACGACGCACGTATCGAACGACACCACGTGACCGACCTTATCTACCAGAATCTCGAGCGTGTGTTCGACGTTCAGAGACGTTCCAAACGTGCGCGCGATTTCATACAGCGCATAGACCTCACGATGCGCTTTCTTGATTTGATCGTACGCGATGAACGATCCGCGCTCGCGTGTTTGCGCCATGTCGACTGTGCTGAGCTGAATTGGCGGCTCAGTGCAATAGTTTGCAGGTTGATGCTGTAGACCCAGCCTTTCGATCTCGGCGTCAAAGCGTGGCAGATGTTTGATGAACTCTTCCACCACCTTCGGATCGAAATGAATTCCCGCGCCTCGTAACAACAAAGCGGTTGCTTCATCCAGTGTCATACCTCGACGAAATGGTCGATCCTCACGAATCGAGTCGAAGCAATCGACAACTGAAATGATGCGCGCCGTGATCGGGATCTGTTCGCCGCGCAGCTTGTCAGGATAGCCGCGGCCGTCCCACTGCTCGTGGTGATGCCGGATGATCGGAATGACGGGATACGGAAAATCAACGCGGCCGAGGATCTGCGCTCCAACGACCGTGTGAATCTTCATTTTCTCAAACTCAGCCGGAGTTAATGGTCCGGGTTTGTTCAAGATGTGGGGCGGTACTGCGAGTTTGCCCACATCATGAAGTAGTGCGCCCGCTTTCAGGGCTGCTATTTCGTCGGCAGAGAGTCCAAACACTTCGCCCATGCCGGCAGCGTAAATCTGCACTCGCCGGACGTGGCAATGAGTTGTTTGATCTTTGGCGTCGATGGCAGTTGCTAATGCTTCTGCCGTTGCGAGATGAAGGTGACTCAGCGCTTCGACTTCCCTGGTCTTCGATTGCACACGCGTTCGAGCGCTGCGATAGATCAGGTAGGTCGCAACAATCGAGATGGGAGCGAGAAGAAGATAGGGAAGGAGAGACGGGCCGTAGACCAGTTGGAGCGCGAGCGGAACAACCAGCAAACCCCAGGAAACAACGAGTTGATTCGTGTGCCACCAGTTGGCAAGCGAATCGCGCAGAGAACCGCCCACCACCGAGTGGTGAAATGCCGGGGACAGAGCTGGGAGCAACTCAGCTCCATCCCCGACTAACTGGGCAAGTGGCAGCCCTTGTCGGGCGGGCTGCCGTGCTGGGGGGGAAGGTTGTCTGCGTGTCATAGAACTGTGCGGCTACGGACCCCGTGCGGAGAGCCCGCGAAGCCTTAAGGCTTCCACGCCGCGCTGTGTCTATTCTCAAGTGGCGTGCCGTTTAAAAATTCCGCGAATTCGTGATGTTCAGTATCCAGAGTTCCATTTTGACAGGTCAGATTGAGAAGTTCGGTCAAGCTGGTAAACTGATCTGCGTTCATCCGCGTCAATCTGCGGCTAAGATCAAATGGCACAAGTGGGCTATATCGATCTGTTAACCCGGAATCGCAGCTTCAGACAACTGTGGCTCGGGCAGGTCGTGAGTCAGATGGGCGATTGGTTCAACACCATCGCGCTCTACACACTCATCCTGCAACTAACCGGTTCGGGTCGCGACATCGGTCTTCTCCTCGTCGCTCGATTTGTGCCGAGTTTTTTCTTCGGACCGATTGCGGGTGTGATCGCCGATCGGTTCAGTCGCCAACGGATCATGATCTGGTCGGACCTGTTGCGCGCGCTCGTGGTCCTGGGCTTTCTGTTTGTTCGTCGCGCCGAGCATTTATGGATCATCTACGTGCTGACCGTCCTTCAGCTAGGACTTTCAACTTTCTTCGAGCCTGCAAAGACCGCGGCCATACCTTCAATCGTAGAAGATCGTGAACTAGTCGCCGCGAACGCGATCTCTTCAGTCACGTGGTCGGCAATGCTGACGATCGGAGCAGCCATCGGCGGTCTGATGACTAATGCGTTTGGAACTAACGTCGCTTTTGTTCTCGACGCTGCGACGTACCTGTTATCCGCGGCATTAATCGCGAGCATCCGCGTCGCGAAGCGCAAAAAACGCGAACGACAAAAACTGTCGTTGGGCCGCATTCTGGGGATAACCGAGACTATCGAAGGAATCAGGTACGTCAAGGATCGACCGCGAGTGCTCGGACTCTTGCTGGTCAAACCCGCGTGGGGACTGGGCGGCGGCATCCTGACTCTGCTCGCAGTGTTTGGCGAACGTATTTTCCCTCTCGGCAAAGGCGCGGCAGGCGGAATCGGCGTGCTTTTTACTGCGCGGGGAATTGGCACAGCCATCGGTCCGATTGTCGCGCGTCGTCTTTCCGGCGAGGGCGACCGGCGCATGCAGATTTCGATCGGAATCGCGTTTCTGATCGGCGGTATTTTCTACATCTGGTTCGGCGTTGCGACGAGTTTGATCCTCGCACTAATCGTGCTGGGAATAGCCCACTGTGGCGGTAGTATTCTCTGGGTCTTCTCGACCGTAATGCTCCAGCGCAGTGTCGCGGACAACTTTCGGGGACGTGTGTTCGCGGCTGAATTGGCATTGATGACGTTGACTATGGCAGCATCCAACTACGCGACGGGTGAATTTCTCGATCGATTTGGTATTTCTCCACGTCGAGTAGCTGTCGGAATGGGGATGCTGTTTGTCTTATCTGGAATTGTATGGTTTCTGACCCAGCGTTGGTGGGACCGTGAAGAAAAATATGCGGATCAAAGTGGGAGTCATGGGCTCAGCGGCGCCCGAGAGTTCGCGACTGGAGACGGGCAGTACTCTGGTCGAGAAGGCTGAGCGGCTCGGGCGCGCCATCGCCGCAAAAGACGTCGTGCTCTTTACTGGCGCGACGACTGGAATCGTTTACGTCGTCGGGAAGACTGCGCACGATGCGGGCAGTTTCCACATCGGTATCTCGCCGGGCAGTAACGAAACTGAGCACGTCGAGGTGTACAAGTTGCCGCTTGATGCCTGCGACACGATCGTCTACACAGGATTTGGATTGAAAGGCCGAAACGTGGTGCTCGTGCGTTCGTGCGATATCGTGCTGTTCGCGGCAGGAGCGATGGGTTCACTCAACGAATTTACGATCGCGCACGATGAGCGAAAGATCATCGGATGTCTGACGGGAACTGGCGGTGTTGCGGATGAATCGGAATATCTGCTTCAGACATTTGGGAAACGAAGCACCGCGCGAGTTTTTCACAACGAGGATCCGGAACAGTTGATCGAAGATTGTCTGAAAAATTATGGCTTCTGACACAACGATTCTCGCTCGCTTCGCGGAGCAACCCGTCGCTGAGTCTGACTTTGACAATGAGATCTGGCAGGAGTGTCAGCCGGTTCAGATCAATCATTACTGGTCCGGCGACGCCGCGCCGGCGTCGCGTCATGCGGAAGCGAGGCTCTGCTGGTCTGATCACGCGCTTCATGTGCGCTTTGTGGGCGCGCAACACGAACCGTTGATCGTGTCTGAGAATCCTGTCACGGATCGAAAGACTCTTGGACTTTGGGATCGTGACGTCTGCGAGATCTTTCTCGCGCCTGATCCGGCAAATAGCTCGCGCTACTTTGAATTCGAGGCTGCGCCGACGGGCGAATGGGTCGATCTTGGAATCACGTTGATGCCGGGTGGACGAGAGACAGACTGGGATTTCTCCTCCGGTTTTACTACTACTGCGAAGCTCGAAGGCGACCGGTTGTTTATCGGAATGCGAATTCCATGGAGTGAGGCTCTTCCCAAACCTCAGTCAGGCGAGTTGTGGAGAGTTAATCTATTTCGCTGCGTTGGACCGGAAGCGCCCGAGCGTTACCTCGCCTGGCGACCTACAAAGACCCCCGAACCCAATTACCACGTGCCAGAGGCCTTTGGGTCGCTGGTCTTTACAGAACCAGGCGAACGCGGTAGCGCCGGGTAAATGATGGGATAGCGCTAGCTTGAGATTGACCCGGCGCTACCGCGCTCGGTTCTGTTAACCCTTTAGGAAAGCGGCTAATCCTCGTGCTGGTGAGACATCAGCTTCGCGAGGTACTTCTCGAAACTCGCGCGGTCCGAGTCGCTCATCTCCAGAATCCGCGCTCCAATCAAGTACCCACTCTCATCTTCCAAACTCTCGTATCTGACGCTTGCAACCTTCATTTCCACTGGTCCACTCGGAAGCTCCAGCTTCACGTGCAGCTTGCGATCGGAGCCGGCGAGATAGTGTTCGCCAATGCGAATTGCCGGAACAACCAACGCCACTCCGGAAGAGCTAACATCCAATGTGTGACCGTCAAGTTTGGGAAGTTTGCGTGCCCCGTTGGAATTTACCCGCGGATCCGACAGGCTCAAAGTAAAACCCAAACGCGCGCTGACACGCCTCGACGCACGCCGATTTCCAATATAACGGCGTAAACGCGACACGATTCTACGGGGTAGTTCCGCCATACTTTGAAACCACCAAGAGGTCTCGGACCACTATGAGGAGGGCACGGATCGGGAAGCGAGTCGGGGGCCTATCGCATAGGCCATTCTAGGGAACTGGTTGGAGTGACGCAACAGTTTAATTCTTGACCACGAGGGGCTTGCCGCCGGTATCCCCACTTCTCACGCCCGCAGCGTCGAGATAAAAGGAAAGCCGGCCCGTGCGCCCGTATTGCACGGGTTCTGCCGTGGCGTACCAGGTCTTTCCGTCCGCGGTTCGGATGATCTGAAAGCGGTAGCCGGTGGAGGACGTTCCCTCTATATCTTTCGGGATGGCTCCCGCGGCGATCAGTTCTGCGGTGTTACCGAACTTGCCGTTGTGGCCCTGGCTATAGAACACCTGCGCGAGTGAGATACGCGTCATCATCTCCTGCACGTCATTGTGGTGGGCATGGATGCGGGCTTCAAAGAAAAACTTCTTACCTTCTTTTTTGACGAGCCCCAGGTTTTCCTTATCGCCAACGATCCACACGTTGTCGACTTTAATCAGGGCAGCGGGCTCGACCTTTTCTTTGCCATCGGCATCGAGCACTTTTACAAACACTGTGGCCGAATCGCCACTAACCTGTTCGCCCGTAATGTCTATGTTAGGCGGAAGTTTCTCGGTGATCGCAACGGCCAGCCGTTCAAAATCGGGCCGCAGATCTTCAAACTCCTGCGCCGACAGCCCTTCAATTGCGGGGCGATATATGGACATGGCAAACGCCTCGCGAAACTTCTTGTCGCGCATCATCTTGTAAAACTCGCGAACAGTTTCGGTTGGTGTGCGCGGCGCCTGCGCCGGCACGGTTGAGGACGATATAAAGAGGGCGAGCAACAATAAGAACATGTGAATATCTTACAGATCCGCGCACATCCGCGTAAATCCGTGTACACAGATTTACGCAGATAAACACGGATCAGAAGTAAGTATTAGGCTTGTCTGCCTCCGGCCAGTAATTTTTCACGACCCACGAGGTAAAGAATAACTACCAACACCGCAAACGGCAGCAGCGAAAGCACGTTAGCCCATGGTCCGTTAAAGAATGGATTGTGATCTCTCGACCAGTGTTCGATGAGATTGCTTTGCTCCTGCCACAACCCGGCGAAGAAAGCAATAAACACTGCTGCCAACGCACCACCCGCGATATAGCCTGAAGCCATCAGGACGCCCGGGCTCTTATCAGTCTCGGCGACAAATTCCTCCTCCGTCATTTCGCGATTGCGGAATTTGGCGCGAAGATACTTATCAACCAGCCAACGCACCATACCACCGATAAAGATCGGGCTCGACGACGAAAGCGGCAGATAAACACCAACCGCGAATGCGAGCGAGGGAATGCCCGCCATCTCGAGCACGATAGCGATCATCACTCCCAACAACACCAATCCCCACGGCAACTGTTGATTAAGGATGCCCTTGATGATGTAGGACATCAGTGTCGCTTTAGGTGCGTCGTACTTAGTCACAGTCGAACCATCAGGCGCAACACGGTGAGTGCCGTTGATACCGGGATCGACGTAATACACCGGCGTTCCCTGCGCGTTGACGAGGTATTTCCCTGGAGGGCCGTCTCTCTCATCAACCTTGTGCCACGTCGCATACGAGTTGGTGTCCGGAGTTGCGAGTCCGCCTTTTGGTTGTTCTGGTGGTCCAAGCTTGGTGGTGTCGGCACGCAACGTCGCCGGGAAGTTACGTTCGACTCGCTGCACGACTTTTCCTGATTCGTCAACGAGATACTCGCCCGGTTCGAGGCCGGAAACTGTTGGAGCCGCAGCGTCATTCCTCAGCAATCGGAACGTGCCACTCCCCGCCGGCCTGGAAGTTTCAGAGAATGTCGAAAGCCCTGACACCGTTGCGCCATCGACCTGCGGTCCGTTCGCAACTGACCTGAAACTGGTTTGTGGGACGTATACCGTGCTCTGATCGTTCAACCGGAGCAGGATTGGCCCGAGAATCAATGCCGACGCGAGAGCGCCGACAAGAATCGCAACCTGCTGATACTTCGGCGTCGCACCAACCAAAAAGCCTGTCTTCAGGTCCTGTGAAGTGGTGCCGCCGTTCGATGCGGCGATACAAACGATGCCGCCGATCGAGAGCGCCGTCACGTAATAACTCGGTCCACTCCAATCGACGATAAGGAAGATCAGGCAGGTCAACAACAGAGTCGCGACCGTCATGCCCGAGATCGGATTCGACGACGACCCAATCTCACCTGTGAGACGCGACGAAACTGTTACAAACAAGAATCCAAAAGCGATGATGAGTATGGCACCGAGCAAGTTAAACTGAAGATGAAGCTGCGGCAGGATCATGATCATCGCGATCAAAACGAGTATGCCGCCCACCACGATCTTCATTGAGAGATCCTGATCCGTACGCGGAAGATTCGAGCTGGCGGCTTGTCCACCGCGAAAGTCCGCGATACCACCTTTTAATCCATGCCAGATGGTCGGTAACGATCGCATTAGACTGATGATGCCGCCCGCGGCCACTGCACCAGCGCCGATGTACAGCACGTAAGCGCCGCGAATCGCGTCAGGCTCCATTTCGCTGATGGGAACTGTTCCAGGCGTCAGTGCGGTAGTGGATCCTTCACCAAAGAACTTGATTGCGGGAATCAGTACGAGATATGCAAGCACACCGCCCGCACACATGATCGATGCGATGCGTGGGCCAATGATGTAACCCACACCCAACAGCGCGGGAGAAATCTCTGCCGCGATCGATCCGGCTTTGAATGGCGCGCCGAACACCTTGCTGGGCACGTCTTTCCACCCTTTCAACGCCGCCATTGCAACTTGATAAATGAGTCCGATACCGAAGCCTGTAAAGATGGTCTTTGCGCCGGAGGTGGCCCCTTCCGCTTCTGCGGCTCTTACTTTGTAAATCGGATCTGCAGCGGCGCGAGATTCGGCGGAGGCACCCGCTTTCAATACTTCAGCGCAAGCCGTACCTTCCGGATACTTCAGGATTCCGTGCTGTTGCACGATGAGCGCGCGGCGCAGAGGGATCATCATCAGGATACCCAGCAATCCACCCATCGTGGCGACGAGCATCACGCGCGTGAATTCCAGGTCAAACCCGAGAATCATGATCGCGGGCATCGTCACGCCGACGCCGAACGCTATCGACTCGCCCGCCGATCCGGCTGTCTGCACGACGTTGTTTTCCAGAATCGTCGCCTCGCGGACACCTATTTTTCCGAGCAGTCGAAACAGACTGATCGAAATAACCGCGACAGGAATCGACGCGCTAACCGTTAGTCCTACTTTTAAAACGAGCCACAGCGACGACGCGCCGAAGACCATTCCCAGCAACGTCCCGACGATTAGTGGGAGCGCCGTAAGTTCGCGCATCCGAACACCGGCTGGGATATAGGGCCGAAACGTGGCTAGTAAAGGATTTTGTGGTTGGGCAGACTTGACTCCGACAACATCCGGAAACTCATTGGCACCGACGCTTTCAGAAGACATCCGGTTTGACCTCCAACAATTTTGTAAAACGAGGGAGAGCGCAGGGGTTTTGAAACGCCGTTACTGTACACGGGCCGCAGACGCTGGAGCAAGGCCACAAACAAGCACAAAAGGCAAAACGCAGAGATTATTATTTCTGTTTTTTGTGCTTTTTTGTGGCCATTTTCGATAGACTGCCCGTCATGCGACTCCGAATAATCTTTTCACTCGTGCTTTTGATGTGTGCTTCTTCGCTCGCGGCTGCCCAGGTCAAGATCCCGGCACCGCAGGAAGTTCTCGGATTCACGCCGGGTGAGGATCGGAAACTCGCTTCATGGAATCAGGTGATCGATTATTTCGAGCGACTCGACCGCGCGAGCGATCGTGTCGTCTTCGAGACTCTGGGCCAGACCTCGATGAACAAGCCGTTTGTGATGGCTACCATCAGTTCACCCGGGAATCTAAAGCGGTTGGAAGAGTTCAAGCAGATCCAGAATGAACTTGCCGATCCGCGGAAGCTCGGTACGCTCGCGACGCGCGATCGCAAAGCAGCAGAGCTGATCAAGCGAGGCAAGACAGTTGTGCTCATCACGTGTGGGATTCACTCGACAGAAGTTGGCTCGTACCTCTCGAGCATGCTAATCGCACACCGGCTCGCTTCATCGACCGAAGCCGAAATTCAAAAAGTACTCGACAATACCGTCATTCTCCTCGTCCCATCACTCAATCCGGACGGCGTTGACATCGTCAAGAACTGGTACGACAGAACACTCGGTACGCCTTTTGAGGGAACTGATCCGCCTGAGCTCTATCACAAGTACACCGGTCACGATAACAATCGCGATTGGTATGCATTCACACAGGTCGAGACGCAGATCACGGTCGACAAGATTCACAACGTGTGGCATCCGCAGATCGTGCACGACATACATCAGCAAGGCGCGTTTGGCTCGCGTCTTTTTCTCCCGCCGTACATGCAGCCAGTCGAGCCAAATGTACCCAAACAGATCGTCGCAGCATATACCGAACTCGGAAACTGGATGGCCGGCGAAATGCGCGCGAAAGGTTTCAAGGGAATCACAACCAACACGACGTATGACGCATGGACACCGGCGCGCGCGTATTCTCACTACCACGGCGGCGCTCGCATTCTTTCTGAAACTGCGTCTGCACGGATCGCTACACCGATAACTCTGAAGTTCGAAGAGCTTCGTTCACGCGAAGGTTACGATCCAAAGAAAGAGTCGTTACCAAAGTTTGGACCAGTTTGGACCGGCGGTGAGTGGCACTTAAGCGACATCACCAACCAGATGACCACCGCGGCGTTTCTTTTGTTGGACCATGCGGCAACCAATCGAGAGCTATGGCTGCGACGGTTTTACGGCGTAGGCAAAGAGGCCGTGCGAGCTCGGCGGCCGGGTGAGACCTTTGGATTCTTAATCGAACCTTCATCAGCTTGCGACCGGCTGTTTGAAATACTTGAGAGAGGCGGCGTCGAGATCACAAGCCCTAAAGAAGGAACGCCGTTCAAGATCGGTCGTACTGTATTACCCGAAGGAACCGTGCTTGTCCGGATGGATCAGCCTTATGGAGCATTTGCGAAGACGCTCCTGGAAGTGCAACGGTATCCCAATCTGAGAGACGCCGCTGGACAACCCATTGCTCCATACGACGTAACAGCACACACACTCCCGTTGTTGATGGGCGTAACTGTTCATGCGGTTAAGGCGCCTTTTAATTATGCAAAGTCTACAGGCGCCACTCCGCAAAGAGGCGGACGAACCGGTTGCGGACCTTCACCAGGTGTGAACATTACGGCAATGTATCAGTCGTCCATACCGGCCTACGATGAAGGTTGGACCAGATGGCTCTTCGACACAACGAACTTCCCGTACCGCACCATCAGCGATAAAGAACTGAGAACCGGTAATACCGTCTATAAACCGTCAGCCGGCGTCACGATAAAGCTCTACGTAATTCTGATCCCGGATCAATCGGCACGCGCGCTGTTTGAAGGCCACAAAGAGGGCGCAATGCCACCAGAGTTCACGGGAGGACTTGGACCAGAGGGTGTCCGGCACCTGCGTGAATTTGTCGAGGATGGCGGCACGGTCGTTTTCTTGAATCGCGCTTCCAACCTCGCGATCGAACAGTTCAAACTACCCGTGCGAAACGTGGTTGCTGGTCTACCACGAACAGAGTTCTATGTACCTGGATCGATTCTCCGGATCGAACTCGACACGACGCATCCGATCGCGCAGGGAATGCCGAAAGAAACGATTGCCTGGGCTGAGGATTCCCCCGTGTTTGAAGTGACGAATGATCCGCAGGCTAGCGTACCTGCGTCGAACGTGCATGTTGTCGCGTCATACCCTGCGGATAAAGATCCGCTGCTCTCCGGGTGGCTGCTCGGCGGCGAGCGTTTGAAAGGCAAAGCGGCGCTCGTTGAAGTGACGATGGGAAAGGGCCGCATAGTTCTCTTCGGTTTCCGGCCACAATACCGGGCGCAGTCTGAAGCAACTTACCCGCTGTTCTTCAACTCCCTTAGTTCACGATAGAATTTCCCGCAAAGGCGCAAAGACGCAAAAGAGCAGCTGCTTTGCGCCTTTGCGTCTTTGCGTTGAAACTGCCCTCTCCCACCTTGAACTTTTGCCCCTGGCGGGCGTATAACTCAATTGACCGCCATGGTCACCCTTCTCATAGCGTCGGTTCTGGTTTTAGGGTTAGTCGCTATCGCCGTTTACTTCTGGCAGAAACCCGCGAACACGTCGCAAACTACCGACCTTCCTTTACCACCACAGCAGTTCAGCGGTCTATTTTCCGACTTCCGTCTTAATCAACTCAGAAATACAGCAGAGACAACGCCAGAAACTACCGCCAAAGTCGACCGAGAGACTTTTGAGGAGGCGATCGAAGCGATTCGCGCCTTTCAGGAATCTCCGAACAGAAACTCAACAGCAAAGCTCCTGCACGTCGCAGCTCTTTCGGATGATGCCAAAAATTACGGAAGAGCAATTGAGCTTGTGTTGATGTCATGGCGCGACGGTAGCCTGGCCGATGTGTCTCCGAGCGAGCTGCAATCGTTATTCAAAAGTGAATACTGGGTGCTGTCGTCTCACACCCGAACTTCAGGCGCAGGCTTCGTGTTGAAACGGACGCTTGCGAATGCCAATAGTGAACTGCAAGGAACTAACAACCAACCCTAACCTTCAACTGCCTCCAGTTGAACAGAAAGAGAAAGCCCATGCAAAACTTTGATCCTACATTCGTGTTCTCCATAGCCTTCGGTGTGTTTGTCCTCCTGATCCTCTTCCTCATCATCGCGAAGCGGATTTTCGTTAACGTCGGTGCGCGTGAAATCGCGATTAAGGAACGAAGATACGTCGGCGCAAAGATGCCGCCGGGAAGAGTAGTGGCCACCGCTGGTGAAGTTGGTATTCAGGCCGACGTACTAAAACCCGGATTGCATCTGATCAGGTATCCTTTTGAGAGAATCGTCGGACGCAAGGTGCCGCTGATTGAAATCGGCGCCGACGAGTTGGGAATCATCGAAGCGATCGATGGTGAACCAATGCCCCCGGGTCACATCTTCGCGCCGGACCGCGCGCAGAATGCACACAACAACTTCCAGGATCCGATTGCGTTTCTCAAGCAGGGCGGAGTGAAAGGAATTCAACTACGCACACTTCCTCCCGGGCTATGGCCCATACACCCTTACTTGTTCCGAGTTTCAATCGCGAAGGCGACGATGATCCCGCAAGGCAAGGTTGGGGTCGTGACAGCCGCCGATGGCGCGCCGCTCGATCCGGGACGCCTGCTCGGCAAGGCTATCACCGATCATCGCAACTTCCAGGATGCCGAACAGTTCATCGCATCAGGCGGACAGAAGGGACCACAAGTGGACATTCTCACGCCCGGCGTGTATCGCATTCTGACGCAATCCGGATCTGTAAACGGAACGAGTGAAACGAAACCGGGTCTCTTCAGCATACGCATCTTTGACGCGACCGGTATCAACGAGAATCAGATCGGACTTGTCGAAGCTCTGGACGGCGCGCAGCTGAATCCGCGTGACTACGTCGCTGAGTCGTTTAAGGGGCACGACAATTTTCAGGATGGGGATGAGTTCATCGGCAAAGGCGGCCAGCGCGGACCGCAAAAAGACATCCTGCTTCCCGGCACCTACTACATCAATCCGCTGCTGTTCAAAGTGATTCCCGAAACAGCGAAGGAGATCAAGCCGGGTGAAGTTGCGGTAGTCGTGTCAAACGTCGGCAAAGATCCTTCGGAAGAAGTGCGCCGTGAGATGGCGGAGAAAGTTCGCGAGCGAATGGAACGCGAGGAAATGGAGCAGGTGGAAGATTCAGCGGCGCGGCTCGACATGATCGACGACACGCGGACTGTCGAACAGATCAAAGCTGATTTGCTGTCAGGCGATCCTGCGGATCGACGTTTGGATGAAGGCGCGCACGAGGCGTACGTGGTTCCGGAAGGTTTCCGTGGCATTCAGGAAACCGTCGTTGGACCAGGACGTTACTACGTCAACACACTCGCGATCAGTCCGATCGTAATTCCAACCACTAACCAGACTGTTGAATGGACCGCGGGTGAAGTCGCCAACACGTTCAACCCGTTTGAGGTGATCTCGAAAGACGGTTTCACGATGCAGTTGGAAGTGCGCGTGGTATTTCGTGTGAAGCCCGAGGATGCGCCTTTCATGGTGGCTAAGATCGGCGGCATCGAACGGCTGATTCAAAACGTGATGCATCCGCTTATCGACTCGATCTTCCGCAACCAGGCATCGGAATCGTCGGCGATGGCTTACCTGCAAAACCGGCACGAAGAACAGGAACGCGCTGAAGCTCGAGTACGCGCACACTTGCTGAAGTATCACGTCGACGTAGTGAACGTGCTCATCTGCCACATTCATCTTCCTGAAGAGCTGATGAAAACTCAGACCGAGAAGATTCTCGCGGAGCAGCGTCAGAACATGTACAACGCTCAGCGTGAGGCGGAAGAGAAACGCATTCAACTCGAGAAGACGAAAGCTCATGCCGATAATCAAAGAGACTTGATGGTCGCGACGGTGGGTGTCGAGATCGCGGGCAAGCGCGCCGAACAACGCAAGTCTGAAGGTGAAGGTGAGGCCCACTATATCCAGCAAACAGGCCGAGCAGAGGCTGAGAAAGTTCGTTTGATGGGTGAAGCGCAAGGCGTGGCCTATCGCGAGCAAGTTAATGCGCTTGGTGCTCAGGGTGTCGCGCTGGTTGAGACTTTGAAGGTCATTGGTGAGAAAGGTGTTCGCATCACGCCCGATGTCATGGCCACGGGCGGCGGTGCTGAAGGCGGTGGCGGCATTGGTTCGTTGCTCCTCTTGAACCTCTTTCGCGAGCGGCTCAACCTGCCTGGCCCGAATGGGGAAAAGGTACCCACGAGGTAACGGCGTCTTTTGTGAACCGTTATACAAAAAACAGACAATCTCAATCGCTTCTTGCCCAGTTTTCGCTAATTGTTGAAGCCTACAGGAGGGGACCATGAAACAATCACTGGGTGTAATTGCTCTGTTACTTCTCGTGGCCGGCGTGAGCGTCGTCATTTCGGCCCAGGATCCGCAACAAGGTGGACGTCCACTTACGACCGCCCTCACGGGCGCAGCGGAAGTACCTGGTCCAGGAGACGCGGACGGCACGGGCACGGCAAGTATTACGTTGAACCACGGGCAAGGTGAAGTTTGTTATGAACTGACGGTCGATAAGATCGCGGCGGCAAATGCGGCTCACATCCACATTGGCGCGGTCGACAAGGCTGGTCCTCCAGTCTTGAACCTGACACCGCCAACCAACGGCACATCAAAAGGCTGCGCACCGCTCGACAAAGAGAAGATTAAAGACATCGTCCAGAATCCCGCGAACTATTACGTGAATGTTCACAACGCGGAATTCCCGGACGGCGCCGTGCGAGGGCAGCTCGGGAAGAAGACCAAATAGAGCCCAAATAGTACTCGTTCAGAGTAACCCGTTCAGAGTACCCGTTCAGAGTTCAAGCTTTAGCTTGCTTGGAGAAAGAGCAGCCTAAAGGCTGAACTCTGAACGCGGGCCAAATAAAGTTTCGAAAAAGATTTATTGTGCGTGTGGGTCTTTGTTATGCTTAACTTGACTTCTCGAGGTACATCTTCGCTGCCATCTTAGTGAGCTTCCAAACCCGCGACCACGCAATCCGGCTGTCACCATTCTCGCGACCAGTCAGCTTGTCGAAAATCATCTGCCGGAACAGCTTGCCTTCGCGTCTGAGCATGAACTCCTTCGCGAAAGGCTTCGCGGTTTCGAAGAAGCTGAATCCCGGATCAGTTACTACGCCAATGCCCTCGAGCGTCATCAGAGCCCGCATGACGTAAGTGAAGTTTGACGGGAGGCGGAATGGATACTCATAGATCACTTCAGCGAGATCGTACGTGAGCTCTTTGAAGTTAACTTCACCCAACCTCAAATTGAGATAGTGCGTGAACAGACTCTCCACCACCGGACGGACCGTTTCCGGATCAACTCCGGGCTTCAGGAAGTTTAGATTGATGATGTCCTGACCCAACCCGCGTACATCCCGACCGACCACGTGGAAGAACGCATCGATCATCTGCGACTGAAGTTTCGGAGTGATTCTGCCAACCATTCCGAAATCAAAGAACGCGAGATGACCGCTGTCCATCACGAGCAGGTTTCCGGGATGCGGATCGGCATGGAAAAAACCATCCTCGAGCAGTTGCTTCAGGTAAGCGCGAATAAGGAGACGGTTAACCTTCACCGGGGAGATCCGGTTGGCTTTCAGACCTTCAATGTCGACAACCTTCGTACCGCGAATAAAGTCGAGCGTGAGCACTCGTGTGTTCGTGTGTGACCAGTAGATCTTCGGAACACGTACCGCTCGCCAGGTCCGGAAGTTGTAACGAAACCTGTCCGCGTTACGTCCCTCTTTGACGTAATCCATCTCTTCAAAGATGGTGGAGTGAAACTCGCGCAGCATTCCTTCCCAATCAGCATTCTCATTCGCTTTGGGAAAGAAACGATTCGTCAGCTTCACAAGGCGAAACAGAATCGCGATGTCGACCGCTATCGAGTTCTTTAGATTAGGACGCTGAACTTTAACCGCGACTTCTTCCCCGGTCGCCAAACGCGCGCGATAGACTTGTCCGAGCGATGCTGCGGCAATTGGTTGGCTATCGATCTCCGCATAAGCCTCGTGAACGGTGCGTCCCAACTCAGATTCAATGATCTGAAACGCTTCGGCTGTTGAAAACGCCGGCACCTGGTCCTGCAACGTGGCGAGTTCTGTGACGTACTCAAGTGGCAACAGGTCGGCTCGTGTGCCAAGTGCCTGACCGATCTTGATGAACGTTGGTCCAAGACTTATCAACGACTCTCGAAGCCACCCAGCCTGCTTGCCGAGCCGCGCTTGTTTCCTCGCCGAACCTTCCGCGCCGCGAAAGACGAGGTAGCGCAACACGCGTATGAATCGATCGAACGCAACGTAAAGCTGCGCCTTGGCCCATGCCTTGAATTGCTCACGCCTTCCCTTGTCACGTGCCAGTTCTTGAAATCTCTTTACCGTGCGCTGATTGAAATCCGCTCGGATGTCGTAAGTATCGAGAAACAAGTAAAGCGAAAAGAGACCAAGCACGCGCGCGACTCGCGCGGCGCGCAACCATCCACTAAGCCCGTGTCCCGCCAACAGCTCATCAACCATTTCCTCGGTCAGAGGCGGAACTTGCGCGGTCTGTTTCGGCGCCGGCTGGCTCGCGGCCACTAAGCCGTTTCCGTTTTGTACCGGTCGTTTTATAAGTGCCTGATTAGTACTCATTCTTGTATGTTTTAGATTACCGAAAGCATGTGCTTCGTACCGGCCCGCTCGAAGTAACTATTCGCTCGCTCCACATCTCTCGTAATCTGCGATTTTAGCTGATCAATCGAGCTAAATTTCCGCTCGTCACGAAGGCGATATAAAAATCTAACACGCACCACATCGCCGTAAAGATCGCCGTCCCAATTCATTACGAAGGTCTCTACCGAAGGTTCCGAGGCTTCTCCAAACGTCGGTCTCAAGCCCACATTTGTTACGCTGCGCCGCCATTGTCCCTCGATCAGTGTTCCCGTCACGTAAACGCCGTTCCGGGGTATGACGCGGTTGTGCGGGTGCAGGTTGGCCGTCGGAAAACCGAGCTGATGACCGCGTTCTGAGCCACGTTCCACGCGTCCTTCGACGCCGTACGGGCGGCCCAGCATCCGACGCGCCAGGTTTACGTGGCCGGCCGCGAGCAGTTGCCGAATCTTGCTGGAACTGACGCGTGCGTCCCGCAGTTTGACTTCAGGCACTTCGCCCGCAACGAATCCCAGTTCGCTTCCGAGCCGTCGCAAAAGTTCGATGTTTCCTTCGCGATCGTGTCCAAAAGCGAATCCCTTGCCGAGATAAACTTCCTTCGCGTGCAAACGATCGGTGACGACGTCGCGAAGAAAATCGGCTGCTCGAATCATCGAGAAGGCTTTCGTGAAGCGCACCACGATTGTTTGTTCGATTCCGAGAACGCCGAACCCTTCGATCTTCTGATCGAATGTTTGCAGCAACGGTGGCGCGGATTCCGGGTGCAGCACGGCGCGCGGATGAGGATCGAACGTGATCACAGTCGGCACTGCGCCAACGGCTCGCGCTCTCTCCACAACCGTTTGCATGATCAACTGGTGACCGAGATGCAGCCCATCAAACACGCCGAGCGTGAGCACCGTTGGTCGTTGAATCTCTGCGTTGTCGGTTCCGTGAAAGAGACGCATGTCACTCGACTACCAATCCGTCGTAAGCGAACTCGACACCGGTGGGCAGTTTGGCTGAATCACGATCGTGTTTGATGTCGTGAGCAAT
The DNA here is from genome assembly GCA_963728575.1 of uncultured Acidobacteriota bacterium. Lineage (GTDB taxonomy): Bacteria > Acidobacteriota > Blastocatellia > Pyrinomonadales > Pyrinomonadaceae > PSRF01. The sequence goes on along the minus strand of CAVSKT010000008.1, from coordinate 69,760 downwards.
ATGAGTAAAGAAAGTGCGACGCGGTTTCAGCTTCTCCACGTACGCGAGTGCTTTATCGACCCAGAGGTGTGTTGGATGCTCGCGGAACCGGAGGCAATCGAGCACGAGCGCGTCAAGACCGCTTAACGCGTCGATTGTCACCGGTGGTATCTCGCTGAGATCCGTCAAGTACGCAAAATCGTTGAAGCGATAAGCCATCACGGGCAAACGACCGTGGATCACTTCAAGCGGCGTGATCTTTAGCTCTGGTCCAATGCAGAAGCTCGAGCCGGGCGTAACGATGTTTGGAATCACTTCCGGCAAACCGCCGCCAAAGTGCGACGGCTCAAAGATGTATTTGAAGATGCGTTTGATATCGACCCAGGCACGTTCGTTTGCAAATACGCTCAACGCTCCGAAGCGAAAGTTCAAAGGCCTGATGTCATCGAGACCAAAGATGTGATCCGCGTGGCAGTGTGTGATCAGAACCGCATCGAGGTGCTTCAACCCGAACCGCAGCGCCTGCTGTCGAAAATCCGCGGATGTGTCGACGAGCACGGTGCGCCCGGCATGTTCAACGATAACTGAGACCCGCAGGCGTTTGTCGCGAGGATCGGTTGAGGTGCATGTCTCGCATTCACAACCGATGGAAGGGACTCCGGTGGAGGTTCCAGTACCGAGAAACGTGAGCTTCATTTCGAAGGATCAACTTCCGCCGGTAATGTCGCTTCCGGTGAAACGGCGCGCTTGCTGCGGCGAGTTGACGAGGGAAACGTACTGCATACGAAGATCGGAAAGCAGGCCTCCAAGCATGCGCGCTTCCTGCGGCGTCAGGTTACCGGCGGTCTTCTTCTCGAGCATGCCGAGGATGTCGATCCAGTGTTTACCCAACTCGATGTCGACCTCGCGCGCGTGGGTCACGGGATGTTCCATCATTCCGAGTGCGGAAGCGGCATTCGAAGCAATCGACATCAGAAAACTCACGAAGCTTGCGGGGTCTCGCGCATCGGCAAGATCTTCAGGGGAGAACTCTTCTTCATCCTCAGGCGCCGCCGTTGAAGGCTCCGGTTGTTCTGGTTGTGGTTCTGGAGCGACCGCAGTGGCCGCGGCAGATTCCGTCGTCGCCGCCGCCACTTTGGGTTCTTCAGGCTTCTCGTCAGCAGGCACGTCGCGCGGACTTCCGTCAGCATTGAACAGGCGCCGGTCAGTAACTTTGAAATTTGGTTGATCCTCTTGCATGGCGTTATTAAATCATAATCTTTAGACTACCTCCATGCCGGCAACATTCAATGATCTCATAGCACTAATGGACCGCCTGCGCGCGCCGAACGGCTGCCCGTGGGACCGCGAGCAGACGTATGCCACGCTCGCTCCGATGCTTCTGGAAGAGGCGTATGAAGCCTTTGAAGCAGTGGAAGAGGCACGCGAAGGCCACCCGCAAGAATTGCGCGACGAGCTTGGGGATTTGCTGTTTCAGATCGTCTTCTACGCTCAGGTCGCGAAGGAACGCGGCGAGTTTACGATCGACGACGTTACCACGGCGATTCACGACAAGATGGTTCGCCGTCACCCGCATGTGTTCGGCGAAGTCACGGCGGACGATGCTGCAACTGTCCTGCTCAACTGGGAAACAATGAAAGCCGAGGAGCGGCGAGCGGCAGGCAAGACAGAGGACACAAATGCATCGCTACTCACCGGCGTTTCGTCGAAAGCGCCCGCGCTGATGGAAGCACATCAGTTATCGACGAAAGCTGCGCGTGTTGGTTTTGACTGGAAAACTGTCGACGACATTTTTGACAAGTTGCACGAAGAGATTGAAGAGTTGCGAGCTGCGATCAAAGATCATTCAGCTTTGAAGGACGAGGCCAATCACGCACGCGTCAGAGAAGAGATCGGAGATCTGTTGTTCGCGGCGACGAATATTGCGCGGCACATGCAGGTCGAACCGGAAGCGGCGTTGAAGTTGACGAACCGGAAGTTTCGGAAACGCTTCGAGTACATCGAGAACGCCCTGCATCAACGCGGTCAGGCGTTTGATCAAACCTCGATCGACGAGTTAGAGGAGCTTTGGCAAGAAGCAAAGAAGTAGCCACGGATGACACAGATAAAATCGGATTTTTTTCCGTGTAATCCGTGGCTTATATTGTTAATCGTTGATTCTCAACGATCTCATGATCGTATCGAACGCGCCTTCGAAGTTGCGTTCATTCTGCGGTGCGACCGCGATCATGTAGAACAGCTGGCCATTGCGAAGCTGAGTTGTAATCAGCCGCACAAGCTCACGTTGGCCTGTTGCTTCGTTTATGTTCGTAAGCGTGGTGTATAGCCCGTTGCGTCCTGAAAGCGTCGTACGCTGAAATCCACCACTCATGCGCAAGTTGGTGTTTCCCTGCGCAAGACTGTTGATTAACTCTTCAGACGCACGCTGCAAGTTGCGGTTATTCGTTTGGCTAACACCGAAACTCGTACCGTGAGTAAAGACCGGTTGTCCATTGACGGAACCGTAACCGCCTTCAGGTACGAACCAAACCGAGTTGCCATCACCAACCTGCCGCCAGTTGTTCGGCACACTCACCTGAACGCCACCATTAAAAATCGAAACGTTCTGATAACGCGAAGACGGGTATTCAACACGTCCACGTGGCGGATTATTGGGAACGTTCCCGGTATTCTCGCCGACGGGATAGCGTTGGCCGCTTTGTTGTATTTCGGCCATCGTAGGAGCCGGCCCGTAACCGCGCAGCTTCGCCTGAATACGAGAAAACTCTCGCGTGTCGCGCTCGGCCGCGTTCACGCGCAACATTTGCGCTTCGCGGTTGATGCGCGCATAACGATCTTTCGCACTCGGGTGCGAACTCAGGAAGCCTCCTTGACCGCCGCCCTGCCGCTCGATCGTTTGAAACATGTTCGCGAGGTCACGTGGATCGTAGCCCGCCTGGGCCATGATCTGAGCTCCCAGCGTGTCAGCCTCGTTCTCATATTCGCGACTGAACTTCAGGAAGTAGACCGCAAACGGCGCCTGGGCCAGTTGGCCCACGCCCGGTCCGCCGAAAATTGTTCCCGCAATGCCGGCTATGCCGGCAAGCAGGCCATACTTCTGACCCTTTGTTGCCTGGGCAGTACCATGTCGCAACGCAACGTGACTGATCTCGTGGGCCATAACCCCGGCCATCTCACCTTCAGTGCGCGCTGCTTCGATCATTCCGCGATTCACGTACATTGGGCCACCCGGAAGCGCGAACGCATTTATGTCACGGGCATTGACGACCTTGAAGAAGTAGTCAAATTCCGCATGCCGGAATTGCGATGGAATACTCGACGCCAGCCGTTCGCCAACACGCGATACGTAGTTCTGCACCTCGTTATCGTTCAACAGCGGGAACTGCGCCTCCGCTTGACGCGCAGCTTCACGCCCGAGTTTGACGTCGTCCTGAATACTGTATTTGTTGCTATGTAACTTAATCTGCGTCTGCGCCATCGCCGAGAACGGCATGACGCTAATCGCTATGAGCGTTATCCAAACAGTCAAAATTTTTCGTTTAATCACGTAATTTTTACCTCCGATACGTTTTCGGGGAGCGATGCACTAAATCGAAACGCAAGCAAACCTTGCAAGACCGGTTTTACTTCGAGATTTGAGCCCAACCGACCCAGGGAGATACTTATGCAATGAAAATGCCAATTGTCAGGGCTAACCCTGGTTGCGAGGCTCGATGTGCTCGTTAAACCATTGCGCCGGTTCCGTCAGAGGAGCGATTCGATGGGGCTCGCCCTTCCACACACGAACCATCGAGATAATCAGGAATATAAAGGCCGCAAGCTTAAATAACGTGCCGCCCAGTGAACTGTCAGTAATCGTGCTTATGACACCAAATATGGTATGAACGATCAGGATAGCAATGTGAAGGGCCAGGGCCTGCGATGCGTGAAAACGAACCTTCGTCTCTTTGCGCGGTACGAGGAACAACTCGAGGAGGGAAACAACGAGGCCGATGTAGGCAGGCGCATACGGCAACATGACTGCCCACTTCTCAGGTAAGCCTATGCCAAGAACCGGTCGTGAGGTTGGAGCGCCGCTAATCGGAGCCTGATAGATATTCTGCCTCGATTGATACTGGGCGGGCGGCGCATACGTGGGTGGAACAAATACGGAAGGATACGGCGTTTCCAGCGGCGGATTGTCAAAAACTCGAGTCGGCGCTTCTGAGTAAACATTCTGGCGCGCGTTCTCGTTAGCGGTTCTTCCTACTTCCCGGGTCGCGCCGCCTACCTGTTGCGTGTTACCACCGCCTTCGCCCCTCGATTCTTCGGCATTGCGCTCGACATCCCGATCGAGAGGGTTCGTGTCGTATTTGCTCTTCTTAGTTTCCATCACTTGCCGCGTTAATCTTACTAGTCTGCGATCTCATACTCAACCTGTTCCCAGCGCTGCTCGCGCTCGGATATCGAAAACGCCTTAATAACGGCCTCAATACCGCCAAGCCCGATAATCAGGTACTTAGCTGAAGGATAGTATGCGAGCCGCACATCGGTTTCAGAAGGGCTCGGATCGGATGAACGTGGATGGGAGTGATAAATGGCCAGGAGACCTTCACCGCGTTCGCGCATTTGTCTCTGCGCGGCGAAGAGATCTTCGGGAGCGGCTTCGTATGCTGATTCGGGGTGTGATGTGACGTTGCGGAGACGATACAGACTGGCCGCCTGTGAGGAAATACCACCGATTAGCCCACAACATTCCTCCGGAGCAGTTTCGCGAGCATGGGCCACCATTGCGTCCAGATGTTCGCGCCGGAGTTGAATCACCAGGCTAGTCAATCTTCAACAACTCGCAGGTGCAGTTCTTCCAATTGTTTTGGATCGACTTCTCCAGGGGCGTCGATCATCAAGTCAGCGGCGGACGCCGTTTTTGGAAATGCGATAACGTCGCGCATGTTGTCGGTGCCTGACAAGACCATCATCAGTCGATCGATACCAGGAGCGATGCCGCCGTGCGGTGGTGTACCGTACTCGAGTGCGTCGAGGAAGAATCCGAATCGCTGCCGTGCTTCTTCCCCAGTCATTCCCAGGGCTTTGAAAACGAGACGCTGCACGTCGCGGCGATGAATACGAATGGATCCGCTCGCCATCTCAACGCCATTGATCACCGGGTCGTAAGCTTTTGTGCGAATCTGGGCGAGCAAGTTGCTTTCACCACCTTCAACCGCACGCTCGAGTAATTGCAGATCTTCGTCGAGTGGCGAGGTGAACGGGTGGTGCATCGAGTAGTAACGACCATCTTCTTCGTGAAACTCGAACATCGGAAAGTCAGTTACCCAAAGCGGCGCGTAGACGTTTGCGGGAATCAGGTTTTCTCGCCTCGCAACCTCGTTGCGAAGTGCTCCCAAACTTGCGGCAACGATCTTCGGCTTGCCTGAAACGATCAGAACTGCATCACCCTTTGTCGCTTGAGCAACATCCGCGATGCGGGCGATTACATCCGCGCCGAGCGCTTTCAGAAGTGAAGACGAAATCTCATCAGCCACCTTGATCCATGCAAGCGCTCCAGCTCCATAACGCTTCGCAAACTCCTGTAACTCATCGAGCACCTTGCGTGAAAGGTTTGCGCCACCGGGCACAACTAGCCCCTTCACCTGGCCGCCGGAAGATAAGGCCGAAGCGAACGGGGCGAATTCAGTTCCTTCAATTGCTTGTGCGAGGTCCTGCAACTCCATGCCGGGAATTCGCAGATCGGGTTTGTCGGAGCCGAACCGGCTCATGACGTCGGCAAAAGTGAAACGCGGAAATGGTGTTGGTAGATTGACGTTGACGAGTTTGAAGACAGAAGCGAAAAGACCTTCAATCAACGTGTAGATCTGATCGAGTGTCGCAAAGCTCATCTCAACGTCGAGTTGCGTGAACTCAGGTTGGCGATCGGCGCGCAGGTCTTCGTCACGGAAACAGTGCGCGATCTGGAAGTACTTATCCAAACCGCCGATCATGCACAACTGCTTGAAGAGCTGCGGCGACTGTGGCAGCGCGAAGAACTTCCCCGGAAAAATCCGTGAAGGCACGATGTAATCGCGTGCGCCTTCGGGAGTTGATTTGATCATGATCGGGGTTTCGATTTCCGTGAAACCTTGCTCGGTCATGTACCGGCGAATCTCGTTGAGCACTCGATGACGAAGACGCAGCGTTGACTGCAACTGCGGACGTCGCAGATCGAGATAGCGATACTTCAAACGGAGATCTTCGGCGGCGAGGGCATCCGGAGCGGCATCGAGTTGGAACGGAGAAGTGCGCGCGTCGTTAAGTAACAACATTCGTTCCGCATGGACCTCGACTTCGCCCGTCGCGAGCTTGGGGTTGCGCGTGTTCTCCGCACGGGCGACGACGTTGCCCATAACCGCGATTACATACTCGCCACGCAGTTCCTTTGCTCGCGCATGCGCATCGGACGCGAGTTCGGCATTAAAAACTACTTGAGTAATACCGGCGCGATCACGCAGATCGATAAACGTGAGCTCGCCAAAGTCACGACGTTTTGCTACCCATCCCATCAGGACCACCTGCTTCCCGATGTCGCCGGGCCGCAGATCGCCGCAGGAATGCGTGCGTTCCAGGTTTCCGAGGTTATCCAACATTCATCATTACCCTTGCGCTATCTCCAAACGATTCCCACCAGGATCGCGAACATAGAACCGTGACCAACCCGGAGTCGGCAAATCATCCGGCAAGATCTCGACACCCGCGCGTCGAAATCGCTCCTCAGCTTCAGCAATATTGCTCACCGTGTAACAAACGTGGCGCTTGCTGATGCAGTTCTCTCCAGGCGCTTCCTCGACTGACAGGTGCAACTGCATATCACCGAGTTGATACCAGGCTCCACCGCGCCCGCGCGACGACTCAGGTTTGGGTACTTCCTCCAATGCCATGACGACACCGTAGAAATGTTTCGCCGCGGCTTCGAGCGATCGGGGAACAGTGACGTTGACGTGATGAAGACTCGCGTTCACTTGATCTCCAACAACATAACAGAACCGAGCGCGGTAGCGCCGGGTCAATCTCCTAACCTAGCGCCGAGGGACCAACATTTACCCGGCGCTACCGCGCTCGGTTCTGATTACTGCATTGAACTCCGCGGATTTGTTGCGTGGAATACTCAACGACTTCCATTCCGCCGATCGGAAATGCTTCGCAAGAAAAACGATTTGACCGATGTGATAAGAGTAGTGCATCAACTGGCGATTGATCGCCTGCACGATCGTATGCTCCTCGCCACGAATCATCACCTTCTTCTCAAAATCTTCAGGACGCAATGGCTCCAAAGCTTCAAACACACACTTCCACCCGCGCTCCCAGTAATCGATCACGTCGTCCTTGGTAGTGTGCGATTCAATCACAAACTCCATGTCGCGATTGCGGTTTTGTTTCTCTCCATCTGAAGTCAGAAAGTCAGTCCAGCGAGAAAACATGTTGCCGGCCATATGCTTCATGATCACGGCGATACTGTTCGACTCCTCGTCGAGTGTGACAAAAAGCTCTTCGTCTTTCACTTGCGCGATCGCCTTCTCGGCCAGTTTCTTGTAAGCGCGCAAAGCCTTAAGCGAGTCGTCGAAATAGTTTTGAACAATTGCATCACTTGACATAGGAACCCTGTTATTCAGCGGAGTTTTCAACGCAAAGGCGCCAAGGCCGCAAAGGCAATCCTTACTTTGCTCCTTTGCGCCTTTGCGCGAGAACTCCTTTCACAAACTCAGCGGCTCCGGCGCGCATCACCGCATGTTGCTCTCCGCTTTGCATATCTTTTAGTGCAACTTGACCTTTTGCTGCCTCTTCCTGACCTAAAACTGCGACAAAGGGCACACCCAGTGACGACGCATACTTAAACTGTTTACCGAGCTTATCAGCCTCGGGATACAAATCAACTCGTAATCCAGCGCTACGAAGCTCCTGCGCCAGTGTGAGCGAATCAGAAATCGACTCGTCACTCCAGATCGTGACCATCACTTCCGCCGGCGACGTGGCCACTTCAGCCGGAAACATCTTGCGCTCGTCCATCACGACAAGGATTCGTTCGAGTCCCAGCGAGAATCCACACGCTGGAATATCCTGGCCCGAAAACATGCCGACGAGGTTATCGTAACGCCCACCACCACCGAGGCTGCCCGCGAGATCCTTCACATTGATCTCCATGATCGCGCCGGTGTAGTACGAAAGTCCACGAGCAAGAGTCGGATCGATCTTCAGGCGATCGGAAAGACCCATCGCGTTTGTAAAATCGAGTATCGACTGCAACTCATCGACGCCTTTTGCACCCATCTCGTTGTCGCCTACAAACTCTACAATTCGTCCCAGCACAGCCTTGTTAAGTGCCTGCACAGCGTTATCACCGGCCGCAATTTCGGCTGCACGCTCCAACTGTTGTAGAGCTGAAAAGAACGAAAGCAAACGATCCCCGGCGCGATTATCTACGCCGCGCGACGCAAATTCGTTTTTGACTCCATCGACTCCAATCTTGTCTAACTTGTCCAGCGAGATCAGCGCGACGTCATGCTGGTCCAACGGGACGCCGGCGACGGCGAGTATTCCAGTCAACGCCTTTCTGTGATTCAGTCGCACACAGAAGTCGTGAAAACCAAGCTTCGTCAAGACTGCACTCGCCGCCCCGCAAATCTCTGCTTCAACCACCATCGAACGCGACCCGAGCACGTCGACATCGCACTGGTAAAACTCGCGAAACCGTCCGCGCGCGGGCCTGTCTGCCCGCCACACAGGTTGTATCTGATAACGCTTGAAGAATTTGGGTAGCTTGTCGCGATACTCTGCAACCACACGCGCGAGCGGCACGGTCAGATCGTATCGCAGCGCGAGATCAGCCTCACCACTGCCCTCGTGTACGCCGCGCTTCAGTATTTTGAAGATGAGTTGGTTCCCTTCTTCGCCATACTTGCCCATCAACGTTTCGATGTTTTCAACGGATGGTGTTTCGAGTGGTTCAAAGCCGGAGCGCTCGTAGACGTCTTTGACCACACCGATAACGTATTCGCGCTTGCGAACGTCTTCGGGTAAAAAGTCGCGCATGCCGCGCGCTGGTTGCGTCTTCGCCGATGGCATTACTTGAAAACTGAAAAGCCTGCGTAGATTAGAAAGTTATTCAATCCGCGATTCGAACCTTGTCGATCACCGTTCGAGATGTGATGAAATCTGACGCCGATGTTTACAGCGCGGCGTTCGGAAGTAAAGATGCGAACACCGCCACCAAACTCGCCTACAAATTGAAACTGACCCGAGTCTTCAATCGGCATCGACTTGTTGAAGTAAAGAAATCCACCGTTGACGTGAGCAAACGGATGGACCTTCGAACCGTTTGCGAAGTCGACTTGCAGACCTATCGGTGTGATTCCAGCGCCGTAAGCGTTCTCTCGTTGAAATGTTTCGACACCTGAAACGCTCGTGGTGCGGCTAACAATGGTGCCGGTCGCAACAGCGATTGGAACGGCGTCAACCGTCCATTGCAGCGCGACTTTATCGTTGGCGGCAAGCGTGCGGCCGTACCGGAGGGCAGCTATAAAGAATCTTCGATCCTCGGCTTCGTCATCACGCAAGCCTTCAAATATGGTTGTCGCCTTCGGTGAGAAGCCGGCCCAGAAACCGAACTCGTTATCACCTCGTTTGAGAAGAAATGAATTGTCGTCCTGTGCGAATGCAGGGGCATAAATAAAAAGAGCCAGCGCAATCGCGGAAATAAGTTTCATCAGTGATCCTCTGTGGTTGTAATTGTTTCCTCGCAAAGGCGCAAAGACGCAAAGTGAATCCTTAGCGCCTTGGTGCCTTTGCGAGGAATCCTGCTTATATCTTTCGATACTCCCTAGAGTACTCAACGTAGTTCTTCCAAAAATGCTCCAGGCTTGCGACTTCTTTATCAGTCAACGGCCGCTTCACTCTCGCAGGCATCCCCATCACGAGGGATCGCGGCGGGATAATCGTGCCGGGACTGACGAGCGAGCCCGCAGCAACGAGTGACTGCGCGCCAATGCGAACCTCGTCAAGTACAATCGAGCCGATACCGATCAGGGATCCTTGTTCGACGTAGCATCCGTGCAGAACGGCACTATGGCCCACCGTCACTTCAGACTCGAGAATGGTCGGATGCGACCTGTGCCGCGTGTGAAGGACTGAGTTGTCCTGAACGTTCGAACGGTCGCCGATGCGTATGTAATACATGTCGCCGCGAACCGTGCAATTGCACCAGATCGAAGCCTCTTCGCCCAGGTGAACGTCGCCGATGACTTGTGCACTGGGTTCGACATACGCGGTTGAGTGAATCTGCGGGTGAACCCCACGAAACGGTCTGATCATAGTTTTGGCGAGATAGTAACATAGTGCTAAATTGAGTCCATGACCCGACTCGCACTCATTGTCCTGACGCTTCTCTTGTCGACGTCATGCACGGGCTCGCTATTCAAGGTCAAGCCCGTAACCGAGCTGCCGCCACTCCCTGCGGACACGCGCAGCGCCGACGCAGGCGGTGTCACAGTTCGCGTCGCGCCTTTGCTCACAGACGAAGAAAGCCAGGAGCTCTTTGAAGCGAACCTTCCGCTCAGCGGCGTGTTGCCTGTGCGCGTTGAATTAGCGTTTCAGAGTGGGGTGCCGGTGGAATTGAAGCGCGCACGCTTTCGTTTGCGGGATAGCCAGAACAAGGAATGGAAACTTTTGTCAGCGAAGAGTGCGGCGTCGAGGATTCTGAAGTCGAACGGCGTTACTCTCTACAACCCACATTCGCGGAAACAATTCGAGAAGGAGTTTGGCGATTATGCAATCGATCTTAAGACTCCGTTATCTTCCGGCGACTCGCGCCGGCAGGGGTTTCTCTTCTTTCAAACTCCCGACAAAGGCGCGGTGAGATCAGCTCAACAACTGACCCTTACCATCGAACGCCTCCCCCAGCCGGCATCAATCACCCTCAACTGAAGATCACAAAAGAGCACAGGAAGAAATTACAAAAGGCACATAAGGTTTAATGTCTTGTTCCTTATGTGCCTTTTGTGGCTAACCTTTTTTCAGTGGCTAACCTTGTCTTGGACCAGTGGCCCTGACCGTCACTTCAGAACCGGATCGCAAGTCAAGATCGTTTCGACCCTGAATGTAAACCGATCCCGCACCTGCGCCGGCGCCAATCACAGCACCGATCGCCGCACCTTTACCACCACCTGCAATCGCACCAATGATGGCGCCAACCGCAGTACCGATGGCGGTACGAGTAACCGTCTGCTTGGTCTGATCGCTCTCGCGTACCGCACCTTCGTTGTCGATGCGAACGAGCTCACCCTCCGGCGTGCGAACCGCCTCGAGTATTCCGGCGAATGAGTGTGTTCTGCCGTCTCTCAACCTGATGGTGTCGAAGTCCAACGTCATTTCCGAACGACCGCTGATTCGGCCGCCACGGCTGACGCTGAGTACACGACCCTCGATCGTCGCACCTTCAAACTCGCCCGGCGATCGAACTGTCATCGTGAAACGGTCGCCTTCGCGGACGCTCTGCGTTGACAGATCGTTGTTCAGCACTGCGACGAGCTGCGTTCCGTTCGGAACTACGAAGCTTCCGCTTTGACCACCACCACCCACGGTCGAACCTTCACGATTGGTGTCGTAGATGTTCAACTGGGCCACGTCAGAAACTCTGTCGTAGTACGTTCTGACTCTTACCGGCTGATCGACACGGTCGCTGTAGAGCGTGCGCGTTACCTCCAACTGGCGGCCATCTCTGGTCGGTTCGAATGTAACGGTAAAGTCGTTGGCACGTTCACCTGTCCTCGTAATCGTCAGGCGATCACCTGAAAGGTCAGCACGAACACGAACGGTGCGGCCGCCCGGCGTCGTTTCGACCTGCTCGCGACCGTTTGCGACGAAGTTGATTTGCGGCGCGCGCGTCGAAGCGATCGTTACAGAGCTTCCACGCCGGTCAATTGCCAGCATTTGCGGCGAATCAAGTCGCCTAACCAACGAGTCATAAACTCGCTGACGTTCGGCAAGTGACAAGTTTCTCGTTGCAGCGTCGACAACTGTGCGCACATCGTCACCACGGGTGGTGTCGAGACGGAACGTGCCGGTTAAGTCGGCGACAGTTCCAGAGCCTCCGCCACTCGGGATCGTCGACCAGTTCCACGCGATATTGAACGCGCCCGCTAAGCGGTCGAGGTCTGGTCGCAACGTGTTCCAGTTGTTTTCGGTCTGATAGGACAACTGTTGATCGGCGATGAAGCTGTTCAGGAGTCCTGCGCGCTCAAGCACGTTGCGAACGTCAGATGACGTGGCTTGACGGCTATTCACGCGGTTGCGAAGTTGGACCAAAGCCGTTTCGTAATCACTCAACTGCCGGCGCACTTCGTCAGTAGAATACCGGCTCGAGAAGCTTCCGCGATTGAGATCCTGGCGCAAGTTACGACTGAAAGTAGCTGAACGAACATTCAGCCGGTCGATCAACTGGCGCATTTGGAAGTCGTTCAGGTTCGAGTTCGAGTCGCTTCCACCGCCGACCTCACCACCCCATCGCGTATCGAGGTTGTAGTAACCTGCGAGCTGATCGAGATCGGTGCGAATCGTCTGCCACTCACGGCGCGATCCCCCTCCGAGTCGATTGTTCACAAAGAAGTTATCGATTAGCGCACCCCGATCAAGAACTGCCTGAACGTCTGAGGAATTTGCGCGACGCGAAATCAGACGTCGATCGAGTTGGTTCACTGCGGCCTCGAAATCAAGGATCAAACGATCAATATCATTTACAGGATAGTTATTTCGATCCGCAACATTTTGTACTGCGCGCTGTAGAGAGTCGGTGCGGGTTTGAATTCGCCGCACTAGATCTCGGGTGGCGCTGGCGTTAGTGCCAAATTGAGCGATGCCGGAAGTTGCCATCCCGGCGGTCACCAACGTCATTAGCAACGTCATGAAAATTGTTTTTCTAATTGCTCTCATCTCTCTCCTCCTTCAGACTGTGGCCTGCATTTCAAACTTTGTGCCAAGCGAGTTGGGGGAGGTTGAAAATCGTACGTACCGCTGACTCACCTTGAAACAATTACCCACAAAACCGCACATTTTTGAAGAGTTGGAATATAGGTATGCAAGCCGCGTAGTAGCTAGGCGGGTGTGTGTTTAACGGGAGAGGGATAGACGTTTTGGGATAGTTTAGGGCTCGGCTGGCGCCGGTTTATCCGTACCTCGCTCGCGGTTGAAGACTGACGTTGGCAACCACGACGGCATCGTCTCGTCATTCGCGATCCGCAATCCCATCACCAACATCAGCGACGCGATCGTGCGTGGTCCACTCCAGTCCCAATCAGCCCGTACGACGTCTGTCGGCTGGTGATAGTCAGTCTTTGACCATTTCTTCAAGCGATCGGTCCACTCCTTTGTTGGTACATCAGGAGCTCCGAGGATCATGAGTGCGGGGATGCCGCGCTTCACGAACAGGTAATGATCCGATCGATAAAAAGCGTTCGCTTCAGGCATTGGATCCGGGATCACTTTGATCCCGTTCGCACCGGCGACTTCGTTCATCAGTGCGCCAAGTGTGGAGTGTTCCGTGCCGTAGCCAACCAGAACTTTTACTGGTCCATATACCTCCGTACCCATGCCATCGAGGTTGAGGTTTGCGGCAACCTGCTTGATGTTCCAGGTTGGGTTCTTCACCCAGTAATCCGATCCGAAACCACCGTACTCTTCACCGGTAACTGCGATGAAAATCACGGAGCGTCGCGGTTTCGTCGCGGCTTTCGACATTGTCTCAGCGACCGCTAACATCTCAGCGACTCCGAGTCCATTGTCAGCCGCGCCGGGATAGACGCGGTTGTCTAATGAAACGCCGTAAGCGTCGTAGTGAGCGGAATAGACGAGGGCTTCCGACTTGAGTTTTGGATCCGAGCCTTCAAGCAATCCGACAACGTTGCTGCCGGTACCTTTGGCTTTTTTCAAACGAACTGTGATTGTCGCTGATTGTTTGAGATCGATTGGCGTAAAGTCGTCGCGGTCGGCCTTTGCAAACGCTTCCGCTTTAGTCACTCCTGAATCTACAAACAGCTTGTCGGCGCCGGCTTCACTCACGGCGATGAACGGCGGAAGGAATTCCGGCATCTCCTGATCTGATTCGAGTTGCAACCGGCGGCGCGTGAGATAGTCGGCCATCTGGTCGTACGAGCGATCTTCCGTATATTTATTGATCAGGATCAACCCGGCGACGCCGCGAGAAATGAGGCCGCGAATGATGTCGATGCTGGCCTGCCCTTTGGACCACGCTTCCTTCGTGATTTCAGGAGGCGGCCCTTCGCGCAGCACGAGAACTTTTCCCTTTACATCAAGCACACCCAGATCGTTTCGCTTGAGACCACGCAACACGGCGCCGTATCCAACGAACACCAGCTGACCGTTCACGTTCTCATCGCCGCTGAACGGCGGCATTACAAAAAAGTCTGGTCCAAGTTTTAGCGTTTGTTTGCCGGCTGTGAAGGTTGTCTCCGGCGTAACCTGCGACTCTTTGAATTTGACGGGTTGCAGATACGTGTTGTTATCGCCGAGAGGCTTCAAGCCGAGCTTGGCGAACCGATCCGCGAGATAAGCAGCGGCCTTGTCGCCACCCGGTTGCGCGGTTCCGCGCCCCTGCATCTCCGGTGCAGACAATGCATTCACACTCTGCTTGATGCTCTCGACGTTTATGCTTTCAACAAGCTGGCGCTCAGTTGCCGAGAGCGCCCTGGTAGTTGCGGGCGCGGTCGCCTGCGACCAACCAAAAGTGGTTGATGTAACGATTAATAACGAAAGTAGAACTGAAAGAAATTTATTGTGTTGCTTCACAGCTTTTGATTACTCCCTTGTTATCCCGTGGATCCAAACCCGCCTGCACCGCGCGCTGTCTCATCAAGCTCCGTTGCCCACGTAGCGTCCGGTGTGATGATCTGTTCGATTATCAACTGGCAAATCTTAGTTCCCGCAGGCAAGCTGATGATTTCATCACCTGTGTTATAGAGCAAACACAGAATCTCACCGCGATAGTCCGCATCAATTACACCTGAGAGAACATCCAGCCCTTTCTTCGCTGCGAGCCCCGATCTCGGTGCGATGCGGCCATAAAACCCTGGTGGAATCGCAACCGCAAGTCCTGTCCTGGCCATTGCTCTTTGCTTCGGTCCAATCTCAAGGTCCTCAATCGAACAAACATCCAACCCGGCGGACAACACACTGCCTCGTGTGGGCAGCACTGCACGCGGATCGAGTTGTTTGAAGCGAAGGGCGTCTAGTGTGGGCGGCATTGAATTTTCGAAAGTAGCGAGACGCCATTCTACCCGAGAAGGGCTCCAGGCTTCACGTCAAATGCGAGGGTGCAAAAGATGAGAAAGTTGCGACCACGTTAGTGTCACATCAGTGACTGGAAATTCTTTCTCAGAAGGAGCACGAAGATGGAAAAGCGAAACTTACTCCTAACGATCATACTGTTAGTGCTTTTTGCGATCATCACCGCCCTTGGACTGGACCTTCCGCAAGTAACTGCTAATCAACATCCTACCTTCGCCGAGGTCAGAGGCGATGTCCTGCGTGAATTACAAGACACCAGGTCTTGAGTGCCAAAGAGTAAGCCAAAGAAGGAGTGACCATGAAAAAAGAAACTAACAGCGTAGTGGAGGAGGACATTAATATCGAGCGTCTCAGAAATATAAGAAGAACACTCGAGAACTTATACCCTCCACAACAGGTCAAGGATTGGATAGCGAAGAAGTCGCCTATTCAAATCGCGCGCGAGCGCCAAAAACCAGTTAGTGAAACAAACCAGAACGTCAAGGAGATGCTGAAAACGATAATCAGAGAGATGGGAGCTTGAATTATGGGAAACAAATCAACTCTTGATGAATATCGGCGCAAACGCCTACAGCTCGCGTCCGTCTCTCGGCGCGGAAGACTTACGACCACGGAGATCTTTTTACACTCCCTACACTTAAACCTGCCAGCCCAGCTCAACGCGACACTAAAGGAGGAAAATGTGAATGAACAAAAAGAGGCGGACGATTTTCACGACAGCGATGCAGAGGACATCTATGACCTATTTAACGCCGTGAATGGCGAGTTGCATAACGGTCTACTGGATGTTCGCAAGTTGAATGAACTCAGTGTTGAAGAGTCTGAAATTCTCAACGTGCCAAGACTCCGAGAAATCTGGGATCACACAGCTGACGGCTGCACGAATTGCAAAGAGATCGTTCTGACCCTAAACGCTGTGCGCAACTTGTTGAGAGAAGACACGGATGCGTCATCACTTGAAGAGATCAAGGCAGCGGCTTTGGATAGCGGAGAATAACTTGATCCACAGTCCTGAGAATTTCCTGACGTCAATTGTGTCTCATCATTTGGAATTGAAAATCCTCGATAGGGAGAAATACCATGATTAACAGAACCATTCGCATCGCAATCGGCCTCGTGCTGATTCTAGGGATCGTCATCGGAATCGGCATCGGCATCCGCATCGCCAAAGCAAAGTCGCGCGTCGACAACAACCTCGTTTCAAAACTTCAAGTTCTTTCGTTGAATCTTCCCGGTGATCTCGACTTGAACTTACAAACAGAGTTACGAGGAACGCTTGACAGGTTGGACTACAAGGAACTCGCAACGTTAACGAATCGACGCGACTTGCAGAGACTCAGCGTCGATCAACGCAACCTGGGCCAACAGTTGGATCGCCTGCTCACAACGTCTCTGGATCTACGGGAACAAAACTCCTCGCTCGGTGTCTAAGAACTCGGACGCCGGCTCCAAAAATTCACTCATCAGCGGATCGGACGCCGCTCTCTCAGGACCGGCGTCCTCTCCAGACAACCTTAAAAAACTGAAGCGCGATTAACGGGACTTTAGGTCGAAGTGTCGAGGGCAAAGCTTTAACTGTCAGGAGATTGAGTTGAAAACTCAAGAAAGGTGGGAGTCATGGACGATGCAGATATTACGGGTCGACAGTTCATAGACGAAGCAGAAGACGAGCAAACTGAACTTTCTACTTTACCTCTCTTTGATCCTCACATTTTCCGCTATGTAGACAACGTCGTTGCTCCGAAGTGGGCAAACGAATTCCATGAAGATCCGGAAGATATAGCGCAAGACTTCTGGCTGAAGGTGTGTGAGGCAGGCTCGACGCTGAAAGACATCCAGCATCCCAAGGCCTACGTTTACATTGCCGTCAGGAACAGAGGTTTCAATCGGAAGCGACACACGAAACGAGAAGACCAGTGTACTGAGTCGCTGGAGTGGTCCGATGGTCACAGCAAGGAAAAACTGGACCAGCGAGAAATTTTTCCGTGCTGTTCAACAGCTCTTAACCCGGAAGAAAAGCTGTTGCAGAAGGAGAAGAGGGCGCAGTTACGCGACAGGATAATGGGCATCGTTAACACACTGCCGCCCGATCAAGCACGAGTTGTGTTAGAGCGACTGAAGGGAGTTCCGGTTAGCGAGATCGCGAAGAAAATTGAAAAACCACTCTCTACGACTTACCGTTGGGGAGAGAAAACGAAGTCGATCCAAAAAAGAATCGTGAAAGAACTCGGCATCGAGGAATTTCTCAAAGCGTATCCCGAGCTCTGGATTTGCCTGCTGGATCTGATAGCGGTCACACTCGAGGAACCTACATCTTTGGCAGCGTGACGCCGCGTTGACCCTGGTATTTCCCACCGCGATCCTTGTAAGAGGTTTCGCAGACTTCGTCGGATTCGAAGAAAACCACTTGCGCCACTCCCTCGTTCGCGTAGATCTTTGCGGGGAGTGGCGTTGTGTTTGAGAATTCGAGGGTGACGTAGCCTTCCCACTCGGGTTCAAATGGCGTGACGTTTACGAGAATTCCGCAGCGCGCGTACGTGCTCTTGCCGAGACAGATGGTCAGCACGTTGCGCGGGATGCGAAAGTATTCGACGGTGCGTGCGAGCGCGAAACTATTGGGTGGAATGATTACTGAGTCGCCTTTGAGCTCGACGAAGTTCTTCTCGTCAAACTCTTTTGGATCCACGATCGTGCTGTTGATGTTAGTGAAGAGTTTGAACTCGTCGGCGCAGCGAATGTCGTAGCCATAGCTCGACGTGCCGTACGAAACAATTCGCTTGCCCTCGACCTCTTTAACCTGGCCCGGCTCGTACGGCTCGATCATCCCGTACTCGTTCGCCATCATGCGAATCCATTTATCGGATTTGATACTCATATTTTGTGCGTGGAAGCAGCGCGCGTCATTCTAGACGCATAAAGCGCAAGAACCAAATCTAAGTCCCGCCCTTCCGAATATTCACAGTGCCATCGCCGACGGTGAACTTAAAAAACGGTCCACCTGCGCCGGCTCGCGCGCGAACGACGCGTTCGGTGATGCCGGGTTTCTCACGTGAGGCGAGGCCGTCATAGGTATTGACGATCTTTCCGGTGCGTAAGACTTCAGCGTCGATGTCGCCACTGAAGCCCGGCGGGAGATCGACGTTTATCGTTCCTGAGGCAATGCGAATGTCTGCGCCTGCGCCGCGCCAGCTACGTGAAGGAATACTTAGGTTGATGACGCCGAACGTAACCGTCGCCGAGAGAATGCCTCCAGTTGCCGTAAACCCGGTTTCACTTTCCGTCGCGGTCACGCGCATCGAGCCCTCGACACCCGAAAGTTTTACGGGACCGTGTCCGGCATTGATCTCGAGATCCGTGTTAGCCGGAACTCGCAGACGGTAATCGATCTTCCAGGGGAAGTTAAGAAGATTCTTGGGAAAGTTCTTAAACGTGCGTTTCATGAACGCACGATCGTGTGTGCCCGTAGTCAGCACACTTATGTGATTCAAGTCTTCGTCGAAAACAAAAGTATTCACCCGTGCGAGCTGGTCCAGGTCGGCTTCTGTTGGTCCCTTAAGCTCGATATTAGCAGTGAGCTCAACCTCATTCCGCTGCCAGCCTTCAACTGTCACCGACCCTCTCGGTGCGCCAATCAAAGTTACGGTGCCACCATAAGCGAAGCGGCGCGTTTCACGCTGCGTCGAAGTGCGCGTGAGTAATTGAACTTCAGGAACGCTCTGAGAGAAGACCGGACTCGCTGGAACAAACAGAAGTGCAATAAGAAGGAACTTGAATTGGTTCATCGCGGCTATAGTAACAAAAAAAGGACGTTGCCTGACCGCAACGCCCCCAATCGATGATTGCCATCAAAAATGCGAGCAATTATCTTCGCATAAAAGTAATCTGTCCGCTGAAGTTAGTCACTGACACAGACGAGCGGCCGTCGCCAACATCACCGACTAACCTTCGGCCGTCCTGCGCTTTGAAATTGTCGTTCCAAAAATCATTCAGCTTGATTCTGCGTGCGGGCGAAGCGGCGACCAAACGAAAAGCGGAATCTCCGGGAATGCGAATCGTAATGTCGCCCTTGTTGGACTTGAATTCGTAAGTACCGCCTCGTGAAAACTCGCCGTCAAAAAAGATGTTTCCTGTGACGTTTTGTGCGATCACGTGCGAAGCATTGATATTCGTGAGCTCAATGTCGCCCTCGGATGAAACGTGGGCCCGGACCAAACCGCTGCGAATGTTTGCGACGTAGATGTTGCCGCGACGCGTCTCGAGGTCTACTGACGAATTAACCGGAACCTGAAGCTTAAAGTTGACGTCGCCGATGTCAGTCTTGCCACGGTTGTCGCTCATGACATCGACGAGAAGAGTCTCGTCACTTTGTCTGGGAACAACCTGAGCATTCTTCGATTCGAACGTTGCCGAAAGACGTATCTCGTCTTTATTCCACGTCTCGACCACAATGGTGCCCGAGATATTTCTCAACTCGATGCGAACATTTTTGGAAGCCTGGTAGCGCTTTGAAAGCTTGTGCTGCCCCTGAACGGTGAAGGACGGCGACATCAACGCGAGGAGTGCGCCAACTGCAAAAACGCCGGCGCGAGTTGATGGGCGCCTGGTTAAGAACCTAAATTTCATCAGTGTGGGGCTTTTAATCAATACAAATTCGGGCGCACTCGCCATCAAAAGTCGGCAAAATCTTTTAGCAACTGAAGCTTGTCGTTCAGCGCTTCGTTGAGCGTCAGCTCGGCGACCGTATCATGGGGATTTTGATTCAATTCGTTCATTGAAGTCGCAACGGCCTCATCGATGATCTTCAGATTCCGCTCAAAACTGTCGCGCAGATCCGGACTCCAACGAGCTTTGTTTAGCTCAATGCGCTGGTTCCAGTAGCTAATGGCCTGCTGGCGTTGCCACATGCGATCTTTGGCACTGAACGCGTCAGCTTGAGTCGGAGGCACGTCAACTGGAAGTCCACCCCAACGGCGAACTCCGACCACAGTTGCGAGTGAGACCAGAAGAACGATCGCGACTGCTGATGCTGCTAACTGAGGTAACGAAAGCTCCCAACTCTGTCCCATCAACCGGCCGAGAAACGAGCGTTGTGCTTTGGGGTTAACTGCGACGTGCGACGGTGCTTCCGCCTCGACGACGTTTCGAATGCGAAGCCAGAGCGCGTGTTCGTTTGGCGGCGCTTCATACTGGCCTCGTTGCGTGCGGCAGAAGCCTACGATCGACGCCAGATCCTGGCGAACACTTTCGCAATCCAAACACTGTCTGAGGTGCGTATAAAGAATGGACTCATCCCTTTGGCTAATCGATCCATCGACCAGATCGTGGATGAGTTCCTGACATGTCTCGCAGTTCATTGCTTACCACCTTCGTTCTGTCACGTAAAAGCGCACAATCCGAACAAAACTGTCTGTGGACAGAACCTGTTTTCGGTTGTCGTCAATCAAGGGAAGACTGCGTTCGAAGCCCGACGTCTTCGATAAACTAATTCGTTGGCTCATTGCTTCGAGGCTATTTACTCGCATTCTGTTGCCTCAGAAGCCCGCGCAATTTCATCCTGGCTTTATGCAATTGCGACTTTGACGTACCTACTGAACAACCCAGCATTCTGGCGATTTCCTCATGTTCATGCCCTTCGATGTCGTGAAGCGTAAAGACCGTCCGATAACCGGGCGGCAGTTGAGCGATAGCTTTATCCAGCGCTATACGGTCAACTACAGGCATGGAATTTGGGTTTTCCGTCCCTTTAACTATCTGAATCGGCGTTTCACCATCTTCAGTAGTGGCCTCAAGACGCACTCCGCGTTTACGGAAATGCATGAGCACCTGATTGACGGTGAGCCGGTGTAGCCAGGTAGTAAAGGCGGATTCTCCACGGAAACTACCAATTTTTCTAAAGAGCTGAATGAAGACCTCCTGCGCGAGATCTTCAGCCTCCGAAACGTTACCGGTCATCCTCAGGCAAAGCGAGTAGACGCGACGATTATGGCGCTGGTAAAGCTCCTCAAAAGCTCCCATATCGCCATGGGCGGCTTTCTGAGCCAGCTCATAATCTGTCGTTTGCGGTGTCTCGGTTTCGGCTGCGGTCACGTGTATCTGCTTCGGGCAAACTCGGAAGAAATCTCACAAAAAACTTCGGAGCTTGTTGGCACGATATCACGCTTCCGCGAGTTTCAAGGGAGCAGCACCAGCCCTCGGAATGCCCGCGTGGGGATGCGGAGCGGAGGTCCAATACCCTCAACGCGGCTTGTGATGCGGCCCTTAACGCGCGTCGTTGCCTTACCCGACCCTAAAATTAGTGATTTTCCCAGCCGAATCAATAGTTTTCGTACGGCTGGGTTGCAGGATACGGTGATAAGGGAGGTGATGACAAGAGGCGGCCCTCCCATGTTGTGAGTTAGTTCTGAGGTGGGCAGCCCACCATGATTCCAAACTCCTGTTCAAGCTTCTTGCAAACTTCCATTGCCTTGCGTCCGTCGGCACTCTTCGTGCCGGATTCGTAGTAAACCATTTCGTCGGTTCTTGATTCCGACTGTCTGGGACTTGTCGTTAATCGCGTCCCGCATGATCTTCATGCCACTGTCGGATTGCTGAGCATTGGTTGACATCGCCAGCGCGATGATCGTCAACACTAATATCGCTATCTTCTTTGTCTTTCTTTGTGGCACTAGCGCTATGTCCAGTAAGTTCGATCGAGCGAACGATAACCAACTGCTTCTGACACGTGATTTGAATTGATCCGTTCCGAATCTTCCAGGTCTGCGATTGTGCGGCTGACTTTCAGAATGCGATCGTAGGCACGGGCTGAGAGACCCAGGCGCCGCATCGCGCTCTCCAGCGTCTTTTCACTATTTGAATCGATGTGACAAAAGTTACGAATCATGCGTGGTGTCATGGCTGCATTTGAAAAGATCTTCTCGACGGCGAAACGACGCTGTTGACGTTCGCGCGCTCTGATCACACGCCGGCGAATTGTCGTTGAATTATCGGTTTCCGGTACAGCTTCCCCGCGCAACTCACTAAACTTTACCGCCGGAACGTCGATATGAATATCGATGCGGTCTAACAGTGGTCCGGAAATCCTGCCGATGTAGCGTTGAATCTGATTTGGTGAGCAACGACATTCACGCGTCGGGTCATTCCAAAATCCACAAGGACACGGGTTCATCGCCGCCGCGAGAACGAAAGCGGCTGGAAACGTCAACGACATCGAAGCGCGGCTTATGGTTACATGTTGATCTTCCAGCGGCTGCCTGAGCACTTCCAGAACAGCGCGATCGAATTCCGGTAACTCGTCAAGAAACAACACTCCCTGATGTGCGAGGGAAACTTCTCCCGGTCGCGGCACAGTTCCACCGCCAACGAGACCAGCATCACTGATCGTGTGATGCGGCGCGCGAAAAGGACGTTCGGTCACCAGTCCCGCGCTGCCAGTCAGACCAGCAACAGAATGGATCTTCGTCAACTCAAGCGCGGCTTCAAACTCGAGCGGCGGCATGATCGTCGGCAGGCGTTTCGCCAGCATCGTCTTGCCCGAACCTGGGGGACCGATCAAAAGGATGTTATGACCACCCGCGATCGCGATCTCCAGCGCGCGCTTTGCCGACATCTGTCCGCGAACTTCTTTGAAGTCGACTTTGTAATGTGCGGTTCGGCCGAGTATCTCGGCAACATCGATCTTCAACGGCTCAGGCGGGTTGGACGAACGTAAGCCGGCAACGAGACTCACCGCACTGCGCAAATCAGCAACGGGATAGACGTTCACGCCCGCAACCACCGCCGCTTCCTTTGCATTCTCTTCGGGAAGAATTAAATGACGAATCGCTCCCTCGCGCGCGAGCATCGCGATCGGGAGGGCGCCTTTTATCGCTCGCACGCGACCGTCGAGAGAAAGCTCGCCAACGCAGAGGACGTGAATGAGGTTGTGGTTTTCCGCGAGCTCGCCGTTCGCGCCGAGAATGCCAAGCGCGATTGGCAGATCGAAACTTGCTCCTTCCTTGCGAACGTCGGCAGGAGCGAGATTGATCGTCGTTTTTTGAACCGGAAAGAAGTGTCCGCAGTTCTGAATTGCAGCGCGTATGCGTTCACGCGATTCTCGAACCGCAGCATCAGGAAGACCGACAATCGTGACGGGCGGTGCTTGATCGGTATCGCCACGAACCGGCGTTAAATTGACTTCGATATCTACGAGATCAGCGTCGATGCCGTAAACGGCGGCAGAGAGTGTTCTGAAGAGCATGTGAGGTGGCTCCTGATTTTAATGTGAGGTTGAGGTTTACATAATTAGCGACGGCGCGACGGTGCAGTCGCTTCCGCCGGAATCTTTATTTCCTGACCAGCACGAAGTTCTGCGTCAACCGGAATTCCATTCAGTCGCGCAACATCGTTGGCATCGAGATTACGCGCGGCAGCGATTCTCGCAATCGTGTCGCCTTTGCGAGCGCGAACCTTGTTCAGTCCGGGAGCGGCAGCTTCTACTGTGGAACCTGGCGTGCTGGTTCTCACCCACTTGGTGAGCTTCACACCATTACTCGGCGCCACGAGTTTGTTTGTCGACTTAAGATCAACGCCACCATTAATAGCTTGCAGGTTAGAGACGCTGATGCCGGTTCTATTCGCAATGCTCTGCCAATCTTCACCCGGCGCAACGGGAATCAATCTCGCGGTTTCGCGACGCTCAACCGGAATTCTTTGCAGCAGTGAAGCAAACTGCTTCGCACGTCCTGCGGGAATTCGCACGTTATAAGTATCGCCTCGCGGAGTCACATCGCGTCGCAATTCGGGATTCAGACCTCGAATGTTATCAACGCTGGTGTCAGTTGCATCTGCGATTAGCTGCAAACTCGTCGCAGTTGGCACCTGAACTACGTCATACGACCACGGAGCATCCGGCTTGATGCCTTTGAATCCGTACTTCTCCGGATTCTTTGCGATCAGGATCACTGCCAGAATGTTCGGAACGTAGTTGCGGGTTTCAGAAACTATGTACGGATAGATCATCCAGAAGTTGGCACTGCCGGCGCGCGAGATGGCGCGATCGATATTGCCCTCGCCGGTGTTATACGCGGCCATTGCCAATTCCCAGTTTCCGTTGTACCGGTTCGCAAGAAACTTGAGATAACGAGCTGAAGCACGAGTCGCTTGCTCGATACTGTTGCGCTCGTCGACATAAGCGTTTTGCTTCAGGTTATACCTGCGGCCTGTGGCGGGAATGAACTGCCAGAGTCCTGATGCGGCTGCCCACGAAACCGCTCGCGTTTTCCATGAGCTTTCCACTTGACCCAACCAGGTGATGTCGAGCGGAACACCTTCCTCAGCGAAGATCTTTCGCGCGACTTTCATGAACTGACCGGAGCGTCGCAGTCCGCTTTCCATCGTCGGTCGGCCACGACCCTGATAGTAATTAATGTATTGCTGAATTAAGGGATTAAGAGTGAATGAGAAGTTGACGTTCTTCTGCGCTTGCCCTAACGCGACAAGATCTTCATTGGAAACTTCTTTTTCAGTTTCGTCGAGAACGAGCTTGCTCAACTCATCAAGCGGTGAAGGTTCAAACTTCTGATCGCGAAAACCGATCTGTGCCGCTTCTGGCTTTTGATCCTGAGTATTCTGAGCGACGAGTTGAGTCGTTACCGGGCTCGGTGCAACCGGCTGTTGCAGCGGCACCTCTTCACGATAAATACGTTCGACCAACTCGAGGTAGAACGTTTGTAAACGCTGGCTGGCCCTTACATCAAACCCTGACTCCAAAATCGAGTCGACGGCTTTATCAAACTCCTGTCGAGCATGCTCGCGCTTGTTGTCTTCAAGGTTGAGCTTGCCTCTGCGGAAGTGATCTTCCGCGCGCGTCATGATCTGCGTGATGCGACTTTCCGACTGTTCGACTTCAGTCGGGATTGTGCGGGCAGACGAAGCTACCGGGATCTGGGCAAAGGTGTTTGAAGCTGAAGCGATGAACGCTGTCAGTAAGGCCGCGCGGGCCATCAAACGAGGGAAGCTCGCTGACATCAAATTGTCGTACTCCTTGATTGCGTAGCTGGTGGCTCCTCTTTAGTTTGCGGATACTAAGGACTCACGAAGATGGAGCCAAATCCGGTTGGGAGGTTACCACACGGTTTTTTAGGGTGTCAATGAAACGCCTGACTTGAAACAGACTCCTAAACGGTTAACTTTTCCACCAAATGACTGCGTCGATACTGATGCCACTCGGTTAGTCCGGGTTGCGTCGACGATTTAGTTAACGCTCGACTGCCCACCTCGGTTGCAGAAGTTCTCCTGCCTGCGTGGCTCATTTCAGTACAGATCAACTTCTCCACTGTTTCGCAACGAAATAGCTAAACTCTCGAACAGCAACTCTTACCCCGCTTAAGCCCTCGTAGTCGACGGTGGAACACTGCTTGCCAAAACCCTAGCGAACGCAAGGTCTGTCGATTCCGAAAAATTATGTCAACAGTCGTCAAAAGAGAAACAACAATACATGAGTTCCCCAGGCGCGCCGAGGCCGCGCTGCCGGCGAAATCGCAGCAGTTCTTTAACCGCGAGCTGAGTCTTTTGGAGTTTCACGCGCGCGTTTTGGAAGAGGCGCTGGACTACCGTAATCCACTGCTCGAGCGGCTGAAGTTTCTGTCGATCTTCTCGTCGAACCTGGACGAATTCTTCATGATTCGCGTTTCGGGCCTCAAAGAGGAGCTCGACGATGCCAACGTCATTTCGAACGATGGCTTATCACCGGCCGAACAGTTGAGGAAAATTCGAGAACGAGTACTGCTACTCGTTAAGGAGCAAGCTCGCTGCCTTCGCGAAGAGATCTTCCCGCAATTAAAGGATGGTGGACCAACGGTGATTCCGTACGAATCGCTCTCGCGTCTTGAAATGGAAGGTCTCAAAGACTATTTCATGGAAAAGGTGTTTCCGATTCTGACGCCGCTGGCAGTCGATCCAAGTCATCCGTTTCCCTACATCTCTCCGCTCAGCGTGAACATCGGTCTGATGGTTCATACGCCGCATGACGTGAGATCTATCAGCCGGAGAAAGGATGGCGAGTCACGATTTGTGCGAATAAAGGTTCCGTCAGTTGTGCCGCGACTCGTACCCGTCGGCTCTTCAAGCTCTCGCTTTGTATTGCTCGAAGAGATTGTCGCGGCAAACATACAAGCTCTCTTTCCAGGAATGGATCCTGGTCCATGCCATCTATTTCGCGTGACGCGCGATGCCGATATCGAGATCAGAGAAGAAGAGGCCGAAGACTTGCTCAGCCTGATCCAGGAGGAGTTGCGGCGACGAAAGTTTGGAACTCCAGTGCGTCTGGAAGTTTCTCCGGACATGCCTGCTGACATGATCGAGTATTTGACGTCCTCGTTGGATCTCGAGCCTGAAGACGTTTACGTTTTTGATGGGCCGCTGCATATACAGGATTTGATGGCACTGTACGATGCTGACCGGCCTGAGTTGAAAGACGCTTCCTTCACCCCCGCGATGCCTGATTGGTACGACGAGTACGATTCGATCTTTGACGCGATCAAAGATCGAGATCGTCTACTACATCATCCTTACGATTCTTACGACTGCGTAACAGGATTCATCAACCAGGCCGTTGATGATCCTGACGTCGTTGCGATCAAGATCTGTCTTTATCGAACTGGGCCGGAATCTCCGATTCCACCAGCTCTGATCAGGGCAGCGGAACAGGGCAAACAAGTCACAACCCTGATCGAGTTGAAAGCTCGTTTTGACGAGGAACACAACATTGAATGGGCTCGGAAGTTGGACTACGCCGGCGTACACGTCGTGTACGGCATACTCGGCCTTAAGACTCACGGCAAGCTCACGCTGGTGATTAGACGTGAGGGCGACACGCTCAAGCGTTACGTCCACATCGCATCCGGAAACTACAACCCGACAACGTCGTGTACCTACACCGACCTGGGACTGTTTACTGTCGACGACGCAATCGGTCGGGATGCGACTGAGTTGTTCAACTACCTCACCGGTTTTTCAGAACAGACGGATTACAGGCGACTGATGGTCGCGCCAGTCGATCTGCGCGAAAAACTTAATGCGCTTTTCGATCGTGAGATCGAACACCAGCGCGCGGGAAGGCCCGCGCACATCATCGCGAAGTTTAATCGGCTCGCAGATCTACAGATCATCGAAAAGCTATATGAGGTTTCTCAGGCTGGAGTGAAAGTTGATTTGATCGTTCGCGGCATTTGCATGTTGCGGCCGGGAATTCCAGGTTTGTCGGAGAACATCAGGGTGCGAAGTGTCGTCGGACGCTTTCTCGAGCACAGTCGCGTTTTCTGGTTTTCGAATGGCGGCAACGAACAAGTTTACATTGGCAGCGCCGACTGGATGTCTCGAAATCTGAAACATCGCATCGAGGTTGTCGCTCCGGTGACTGAGCCGAAGTCGAAACGTTATTTGCGAGACGTGTTGCTCGAGGCATATCTCAGTGACAACACAAAGGCCCGCGAGTTACAGCCCGATGGCAGGTACATGCCGATCGACGAAGGCGCGGAAGCTTTCAACAGTCAGCAGTATTTCATCGGTCACCCCGGTATCGAGTGATCTGACACGGTTTCAAACGCCGTGTCAGCTTTTCCCTTCCCCATTCGCCCCCTCCGTAGAGGTTCTAGCCGTGGAGATATCATGCCAACAAAGAATCCGCGAACACTGATCGTTCTTGCGCTGCTGCTATGCATAGCTTCGATAGATACCGGCCTCGCACAGTCAAAGAAAAAGAAAGCACACCCAACCGGCACGCCAGTTCTCTGGCAAGCGCCCAACGACATCTCTCAACGTGACCTGTACCTCGGTCCGGGCGGAACAGCTATGCGTCCGGATCTTCGTCGCATTACGTTCTTAAAAGAGGAGAAGGGTGGCTACTCAAAGAAGTACCGAGTTCGCGATGGCTCCGGGCGTGAGTGGGTTGTGAAGATCGGCAAAGAAGCTCAATCAGAGACATCGGCGATCAGACTACTATGGGGCCTCGGTTACGTTACCGAAGTCAACTATCTCGTACCGCGCGTCACGATTCCCGGCAAAGGAACGTTTAGCAACGTCAGGTTCGAAGCACGGCCGGACCGTTGGGATCGAGTTGGTGAGTGGAAGTGGAAACGCAATCCATTTGTGGGCAGTCCCGAATACCAGGGTTTGAAGATCATGATGGCACTCATCAACAACTGGGACCTGAAAGACTCAAACAACGAAACCATCCAGATTCGTGACAGTAATAGTGATCGGCTCTACTACATAATCAGCGATCTTGGCGCGACGTTCGGTCACGCGAGCTCGACACCACTCTTCTGGCGTCTGACGCGAAGCCGCAACAATCCGGAAAAATACGCGCACTCGAAATTCCTTGAGAAAGTTAAGGGTGATCGTGTTGTGCTGCACTTCGGCGGCAAGAATCGCGGCATCATGAAAGACATTTCAGTTCACGACGCGCAATGGGTGGGAAACTGGTTATCACAACTGACTGACCGTCAACTTCACGACGCTTTCCGAGCGGCGAACTACAGACCAAATGAAATCGATTTGCTCGCCCGAACAGTGCGCGCGAGGGCAAATGAACTCGTGAGTTTGAGGCCAAGTCCGAGAATTGAAATCGGCAGAAACGACTGATAACACATGCGGAATCAAAGAAAAAAAGAAGTATTGACGCTGATCATTGTTTTCGCCGGAGTACTCGTGCTCAGCGCCCTGCTGGTCTATTTTCTCACCGGCGGCACACGCACCACTCCCGAACGCGCAACTCCACCAGAAGTTGCAAGACAAACTCCGGCACCTGATGCTGTCATGGGATTGCCACAAGCAGGCACAACACCACAACCGCAGGTTGGTGCTGGCGATACTTTTATAGATCGCTTGTTCGGGAGTCAGCACAGCGCAGCATACGTCAGCGGTGACAGTTGGCTTGTAACCATGGGAAGAATCCTGGCCCGATTTGTTCTTGCTGCTCTGTTGGGAGCCGCGCTCGCGTTTCGTCCACGCAAACGGATTCTCGCGATCAAACACAATCCTTATGTCTCGCAAACGCAGATACTACTCGCGATCGTCGCCGCTGCGCTGATGATCGTCGTCGGCGATAACGCGGCGCGTGCGTTTGGAATCTTCGCGGCAGTTTCCCTCGTGCGATTCAGGACTAACATTCGCGATCCGAAAGAGATCACGGTGCTATTGATCAGCCTCGCGCTTGGACTCGCTTCAGGAGTCGGACGCTGGGATCTCGCAGTCGTTTTGGCGTTGTTCTCCTTGGTCGTGCTATGGCTGCTGGAATGGCGCGAGCCTGGATTGGTGTTTCGATCGATGGAGTTGAAAGTGTTAACGAGGAACGTTGTGTCAACGCAGAAGGCTCTGCGAGAAGTTTTCAAAACGCACGGCTTTGATAAGGAGTTGAGAGCGGTGGATCGTGAAGCGACTGAGGAGTCGCCGGGCAGCATTATGTATTCAGTTGATGTAAGCCCGACGATCAGCACTGACGAGATCAGTGCAGACATCCTCGCGATCGACGGGGTAAACGTGACGGGTATTGAGTGGAATCAGAAGAAGAGCTACTCGTATCTTTATCAGTAAATGATTTGTGTAATCCGCGGCTGGTTTTAACCGCGGATTACACTGATCTCTACTTTACACCGGACGTGGTAACCGCCGCCGCTGTGGTGGCTTTGTTCTGGTGGCTCTCGGCGTAGTCCTGTACGAACTTCTTAAAATCACCATGTCCCCACCGCGTGTAGAAGTCGTATTTCTTCATCTCGGTGTAAACCTGATCGAAGTTCCAGTTGTAGTGATTGAACCTGTAAACGGCACCCATCGCGCCTGTGCGATGCCGTCCGCCGGCGCAGTGTACGAAAAATTTTCCAGTCGAGGGATCGTCGACTAGCTTGATGAACTGTTCGACCTGCGAGGTCACGGGATACTTTTTCGCGATCATCGGAATGTTCACGTAGTGCAGTCCAGCCGCTTCGGCTTTCTGCTTCGCATACCCTTCCGGATCGTCGCGGAGATCAATGACAGTCTTAATACCAATCGCAGCTAATTGGCCGTACTGATCTTCTTTGGGTTGGGCGCCACGGAAAAACCGCTCGTCCATTTGCCCGAAATTCTTGATTGTTACTTTTGAAGGCGCCTCTGGTTGGGCTTCCTGGGAAAATGCATTGGCAGAAGATGCTAGAACTAACGCGATTACGGCTAGTAAAACAGACAGATAGCTGCGCTTAGAATCCATTCCAAAAACTCCTGTATTTTTATGTCCGTGCCGAAGGCCGTGTTTAGGATACATCACACCCGAAGTCCGTTGTACTCGTAATCTGACCGTATCAAACTCAAGCAGGCCGGGCAGTTGCAGGCTGCGGCATGCGCTGCGGTCTCGGTCCCGGATTCGCCGGTGGAATGACCTTTTCACCAAGCGCCTCACGAAAAACCTGGCGCATATTATCAACAAAGACAAAGCGAATATCTTTGAACGGCTCTTTCGGTACTTCGTCGAGATCCCGCCGGTTCTGCACCGGCAGAATGATCGTGGTGACGCGAGCGCGCCGCGCGGCGAGTACCTTTTCTTTAACACCGCCAATGGGAAGTACATTCCCACGCAACGTGATCTCGCCCGTCATCGCAACGTCTTTGCGAACCGGACGGGTGGACAATGCCGAGACCATTGCTGTCGCGAGGGTGATCCCCGCTGAGGGTCCGTCTTTAGGAATGGCGCCCTCGGGAATATGAATATGAAGATCGTAGTTGTTGAAGTCTTCCTCAACGATATCCAACTCTTTTGCACGCGCTTTCATATACGAGTATGCGGCTTGCGCCGACTCCCGCATGACTTCGCCGAGTTGGCCGGTCAACACAAGGTTTCCCTTGCCTCTCATTCTCAACGCCTCGATAAAAAGCACATCGCCGCCCACTGCTGTCCACGCCAGACCTGTCGCAACTCCGACCTGATCCTTCTTTAACACTTCCTCTGGAATGATCTTCGGCGCGCCCAGAAACTCGTGTACGTTCTTGAGTGAGACCCTGATCGCGCCCTTATGACCTTCGGCAATCTTCCGTGCGACTTTTCGCGAAATTCTTCCGATTTCACGCTCGAGCTGCCGGAGTCCTGCTTCCTGCGTGTACTGCTGGATGATGGTTATAAGCGCGGTCTTTGAGACGTGGAGATCTTTCGCAGTGATCCCGTTCTCTTCCATCTGTTTCGGAATCAGGTGGCGAATGGCGATCTCGCGTTTTTCTTCTTCGGTGTAACCGGCCAGACGGATCACTTCCATGCGATCGCGAAGTGCGGGTTGGATTGTGTCGAGAACGTTTGCCGTCGTCATGAAGATCACGTTCGAAAGATCGAACGTGACGCCGAGATAGTTATCGCGAAACGAATTGTTCTGCTCCGGATCGAGCACTTCGAGCAAAGCTGAAGACGGATCGCCGCGAAAGTCTGCGCCGACTTTATCGATCTCGTCGAGCATGATCAGCGGGTTGTTTGTGCCTGCCTGCTGCACCGCCTGAATGATTCTTCCCGGCATCGCGCCGACATACGTTCTCCGGTGGCCGCGAATTTCCGCTTCGTCGTGAACACCGCCGAGGGAGAGTCGCACAAACTTTCGATCGAGTGCTCGCGCGATTGAACGACCGAGTGAAGTTTTGCCGACGCCCGGTGGTCCAACTAAGCAAAGGATCGGGCCCTTGGGTTTTTCTTTTAGTTTCCGGACGGCGAGTGCTTCGAGAATTCGATCCTTAACTTTCTCAAGACCATAGTGATCTTCGTTGAGAACAACCTCGGCCTTTTTCAAGTCGAGGTTGTCGACGGAAGACCTGGACCACGGGAGATCGGTCATGATCTCCATCCAGTTTCGCAGCGTCGCAGTTTCCGCCGCGTCCGGATGCATGCGCTCGAGTTTTTTCAGTTGCCGCAGCGCTTCATCTTCCGCTGTTTTCGGCATCTTCGCGGCTTCGATCTTTTCTCGAAACTGTGCGATCTCTTCACCGAGCTCATTTCCTTCGCCGAGCTCGCTCTGGATCGCTTTCAGTTGCTGTCGCAAGTAAAACTCTCTTTGCGAACGGTCAATATCCGCGCGTGCCTGAGTATTGATCTCCTGCTGGACAGTCAAAACTTCGATCTCTTTATTCAAAAGATCGTTGACACGTCGCAGACGTGCAGTGGTGTCGGCGATGTCGAGAACGGATTGCGCGTCTTCAACTTTCAATTCGAGATTCGACGCTGACAAGTCAGCCAGCCGGCCGGCGTCGTCAAGATTCGCGATAATTGCCATCACTTCGGGAGAAATGTTCTTCCCGAGATTGATTGCTTTCTCCATCGATGCGCGAACGTTGCGCACGAGCGCTTCGACTTCAAGCGAACGTTCGGGCGGCAGCACTTCCTGCATCACGCTTACGCGAGAACGCAGATACTCACCCGTTGCATCGACAGATTCGATCTGAGCACGAGAGAGCCCCTGGACTAGAATTCGTATGCGGCCGTCAGGCAATTTGAGCATGCGCATGATGACCGCGGCAGTTCCTACCGCGTAAAGATCTTCAGCCGTTGGTTCTTCCTTATCGAGGTCCTTCTGAGAAGCGAGGAGAATCATTCTGTTCTCACCAAGCGCTTCGTCAACGGCCCTGATCGACTTCTCGCGCGAAACAAACAACGGCACGATCATGAACGGATAGATCACGATGTCGCGCAAGGGCAGCACCGGTAGTTCATTCGGTATCTGCAGTTGCTGATCGGTATCGGTTGTTTCGATTGCTTCGCTAAATTCCGGTTCTTTCGCTATTGCCATGTGTGTGCGCTCCTACTCGCCCGTCGCGTCCTTAACTGCTACCAGGACCTCCTCTCCTCTGCGATCCACAATCTTTGGAAGCCGAATGTAAAGCATTCCATTCGCCACTTCCGCCGTTGCACTCCGGATACACACGGTCCAGCGCAACGGCACCACGCGTTCAAATTTGCCGAAACTTCGTTCGGAGCAGAGGTAGGAAATGATTCGTCGCCTGCTTGGTCGCCGTTTCTTCTCGCCTGAGATTCTGAGTTTGTCGTTGGTGATAGCGATCTTTATCTGTTCCGCAGTCACGCCGGGAAGTTCGATCCGCATCGCGATTGCTTGTTCTGTTTCACAAAGATCTACGGGCGGTGCCCACGTTCCAGATGCGAGCGGATTCTCGGCTTCGGTCGCTTCCTGCAAAGCGGCATAGAGACGTCCCACACGGTCGCGCAATCGTTGCAGTTCGAGCCGCTCCAGTCCTGTCGCGCGAATAGGTTTGATCATTACAAATTCCCCGGTTCGGTTGTGACCTACTTGCCGCTCCTCGTACGCACAAGGTTCTTCAGTTCAGTCATGAATTCTGACACGTCTTCAAACTCAAGATACACCGATGCGAAGCGAACATATGCGACTTTGTCCAGTTCTTTCAAGCGTCGCATGATCATCTCTCCGATTTTACTTGTCGGGCGTTCGCGTTCGGGGGATTCCTGAACATACTTCTCAATCGCGTTTACGATGCTATCAAGTTTTGAGGAAGGCACGGGACGTTTTTCGCAGGCTCGCAGCAGACCCGCCATTACTTTGTTGCGGTCGAACGTCTCTCTGCGACCGTCCTTCTTAACAACCATGTAGGGTATCTCATCGATGCGTTCGTAAGACGTGAATCTTCGTTCACATCTCAAACACTCTCTCCGGCGGCGGATTGCGTCGCCTTCGCGTGACTCACGCGAGTCAACCACTTTGTCTTCGAGATACGCGCAGAATGGACATTTCATTTCAGTGAACCTCTATGGGGGGTTATGCCTCTTCTTTAGCGATTTGATCGGGCGAAATCATGGCGCGCAATTTGGCCCAGGTTAGATCACCGCGGATTACATAAAAGATTCCAAACAAAACTGCCGGACCAAAGTCGACGAGGTGCAAGACGATCGCGAGCGCCGCCGCCGTTTCTTTCTTTACGCCCAGGAACAACAAACCCGTTGCAGTAGCCGCGTGAAACGCTCCCGCAGCGCCGCCAGGCGTCGGTACAAGTGAACCAACTAATGACCACCCAAGCACGAATATGGTTTCCGTAAATCCAACATTCAGATCGAACGCTCGCAGCACCAGCAGATTCGCTGCGACGATGCCAAACCAAAGCAAAAAGGTCCAACCGATCGTTTCCGCTAGCTCGCGTCCGTTAACCAGAACGCGCAGAGCTTGAGCTAGTTGCTCGAGGAGCCCCAGAACCAGTTTTCCCAAACGTTGGAAGCGTCGCGAGAAAAGTCGTTCGAAAAACCGGATCACTGTCGACGATTTGGTTCTGAACCAGGCCAGAAAAGCGATTCCGAGAAGCGTCGCACTGAAGAGCCCGAAGCCGACGATGCGAACTCGATCAAAAGAAACCCCGAGCCCTTCGGGTGGCTTAAACCAGATCAGGTTAACCGCAAACATGAGCGCGACCGCAGTCAAATCATAAATTCGCTCCACGAGTATGGTGACCAGTGAAGCGCTCGGCCGCACTCGCGGGTCGCGCATTGAAAGCACCAGCGGCCTCACAAATTCCCCCGCGCGCCCGACCAGAAACACTGCGCTAAAGCCGATTGCTGTGGCGGCGAATAGATCCGCGTAACTTGCGGAGGACAGTGGTTTTAGCAACGCTCCCCAGCGAAACGCCCGAAAACCGTAGGCAATGCAGATCAGCAAGATCGCGGCGACTAGAGGGAACGGATCGGCGTTCCCAAGCTCGCCCCTGACTTGAACCCAGTCAAGATTTCTGCCAAACCACCAGAGGAGAACGGAGGCAAGCAGGCAGAGAGCTATGAACTCGATGTATTTGCGGTATCGTTGAGACCACAACATATTGGGCCGGTCGCACAGGCTACTACAGCGCCGGGCTTTGGGCAAGAAACGTCCACAAGAACCACAAAAGGTAAACTGTCCTTCTTGTGCCTTTTTGTGGCAAACTTCCCTGAACTTTAATTTACGGAGTGTCGTAAAGCGGCATGACGATTCGACCTCCAGGGACCCGGAGAAGGATACGGTGGGAGCTGTTAAGGCTTTGGCAGTGAGCGAAGGAGCCGAGTTGGTTCGCAGGTGTCGCGCGGGCGACGGCGCGGCGTGGGAAGAGATCGTTCAGAGTTATTCCCGCCGCATTTACAACCTCGCGTACCGTTTTACCTCGCGCTCCGATACAGCAGAAGATTTGACGCAGGAAGTTTTTGTCAGGGTTTATCGTTCTTTGGATCAGTACGACCCCAAGCAGGGCGATCTCCAAAACTGGCTGATGAGGTTGGCTCGCAACCTTATCATCGACGACTACCGGAAGCGCCAGCGCACTCCCCACGACAACCTCGCTGATGATCTTGCCGACCACAGTTATCACCTTCATACGAGAACCAACTCGGTGCAGAAGGAGATGGAGCGTCGTGAGCTTGGGGCTCAAGTGCAAGCGGGTATAGACAAACTCTCTCCAGATCTTCGGACATGCGTGATATTGAGAGACATTGAAGAGCTTAGTTATCAGGAGATAGTTGACCTGTTGAAGATTCCGGAAGGAACCGTGAAGTCGCGAATCAACCGTGGCCGTATCGAATTGGCGAAGATTCTACGGCGGATGAAGGTTGTTGCGATGAGCCAGGCATAGAAAATAAAGCGGCAGGAAGCGAAAACATTACGATGCTTTGTGTGGATTTCGAAAACCTTTTGACCGATTACATTGAGGGCGTAACCGGTCCCGAAACAAACAGGCTGATGGCCGAGCACGCCCTGAAGTGCCCCGTCTGTCATGAAACTCTTTCAGCGGTGCGAAGCGCAGTTGAGGCTTGCCGGATGGGAACGGTACCCTCGCCTTCGAGAGAGCTTGAAGCTCGCATTCTGCAAAGAACGATGCCTGACACAGCGATGCAGTGTGAAGAATTCGAGGAATGTTTGACTGACTACCTCGACGGCTTCCTGCCTGCGCACCTGTATCACCGTTGGGAACGTCATGCAGCACTGTGCGATCTCTGCACGGAACTTCCGGGCGAAGTCGTTCGCGCGATCGGAGCTTGCTACACGTACATCTCCGAAGAAAAGCCGCTCCCGGCTGGTTTGAACGAAAGAATTCTCCAGGCGACTCTTGGAACGGTAACTCCCCAGGAGATCAAGGCTCCGTGGACGTCGCGTGCCGCCTCGCGGTTCCGTTTGTGGTTGGATCCGATTATTTCCCCACAGCTTGCCACAGTCGCAACGATGATACTCGCAGCGACGCTCGTGCTTACGAATACTGTTTCGGCTGACGGTTCAATCAGCGGTGTCTACGCAGCTGGTCTGCAACTTGCCGAACGAACGGGAGCGCAAACAAAGTCGACAATCGTCATCGATCAAAAGGAATCGCAGGAACAACAACCCCCGGCGCCGCCGGCACCAAAGAACGACAAGCAGAACGAACCGTCGGGCGGTAAGTCCGATGGCAATGGGCAGAACAAACGGTAGGAGAATCAGGTTTTAAGAAATGATGTACTGCAGCTACCATGCTAAGAATCCGGCCGTTGTTCAGTGCAACCAGTGTTCGCGCTGGTTGTGTCCTGCCTGCGATCATCGGGTGCGCGGATTTCCCTTCTGCCAGGACTGCATCGTCGCTGGAGTCGAGCTTCTGCGGCATTCTTCAAACGCAAATCCATCAAGCATACTGAGAAGAAAGAGTTCGCCGTTCATAGCTACATTGCTATCGTTCGTGCCCGGGTTGGGAGCCGCATATAACGGGCAAACTTCAAAAGCAATTGTTCATTTCGCGATCTTCGCGAGCTTCTTTCAAATGGCGGTTTTGACGCAGGGCGTTCACTTCTTCATTCTGGGTGTGCTTGGCACGTGGTTGTTTGCGGCAGTTGATGCTTGCAGAACCGCTCAGTTGATGCGATCAGGATTGGCGCCGGACACTGAAGACGACGTGATCACTCGCCGGCTCTATGGCAATCCACTTGCTTGGGGTACTACACTGATCGTCATTGGCACGCTCTTCCTGTTGCACACGTTGCTGGGAGTCGCGTTGCCGATCAAAGAATTGCTTCCAGTGGCGCTCGTTGCACTTGGCGCTTACATGTTGTTTGATTACATTCGTCGCGGCAAAGGGTCCGATCGCATTGTTCGATTTGATTCGCGACGTCCACCGCCGTCAGTTGTTGCCACGACGAAACATGCTGAGACAGCGACGTTTCGCACTGGTGAGACGACGCAGCTCGGCCGCAGAGACGTGACGCCGCTTCCATTCGAGCGGAGATCGTAGCAAGCGGATATTTCTTACGGGGTTAAACTTATGTGTTGTGGCATTGTCAAAGCGGCTGGCGGAATCGGCGCAATCGTTGCGCTAATTTTCCTGGTTATTGCACTCCTGAAACAATTGATTGCACTCGTTGGTTTTCTGCTTTTTGCAGTCAAGATCGCGGTCGTCGTGGTCTTTATTGCGCTGCTCGTGATGATCGTGCTCGCGATCTTCAATGGGCGCCGCAGGCGCGACGAGATTTAATACCAGCGCCGGTTAAAACAGAACCGAGCGCGGTAGCGCCGGGTAAATCTCAGAAAGCGTGATTTGGAGATTTACCCGGCGCTACCGCGCTCGGTTCTTTTTCCACTGCACCTTCCTTATATTTTCCCTGCAATGTTGCAACAGTTTGGTGGCCTGTGATAGGGTCTGTGGCCTTGCAGCGCCGGCCGAATGGGTTTCACCTCGGAGGGACCTTGGGGATTCAACCTATTCGCTGCAAATTCTTCAAAGAAGGTAATTAAGAACAACTTTCCCCGTAAACGCGCAAATCGCCCCTTGGCGAGTTTGTGCCTTTCGGTTGTTGCGCGTGCGTGTTTCCTGGCGCAGCAACAGGAGCACGATTCAACAATGGCAACAGAAGACCGCTTTTACGCTTTTATCATCGCCCACACTTCCCGTTCCCGAGCCCGAGTCCAACGAATCCGAGTCGAAAAACGATCAGTCAGTATTTTCTGCGCAATTCTCCTATTGATCGGCGTCGGCCTCTTCTATGGACTGTACGGTCTGACCCAACAAGCTTCCTACTGGCGGACACATTTCGAAAATCAGCGCCTTCGTGCTGAGAACGAGCGCCAGCGACAGCAACTGGAAAAACTGAACAACCGCGTCGAGAAAGTTGAAGACACGTCGCGCAAACTCGCCGAAAAATCAGGCGTCGTAGAAACTGGCGCCGTTTCGCCAGGCAGTGGCGGTCCCGAGCTGCCGATGGACGAAATGGCTATCGCCACCCTCGCGGCAAAGATGAACCGGCTTGAAGAGGATATGCGGGCTTATGAAACCATTTTGCGCCGTCGCGGGTACACGCCGACGGTTTGGCCGGTCGAGGGAACCCTCGAAGGCGGATTTGGCGGGCGCCGGAATCCATTTGGCGGCGGCGGATATGAGTTTCATTCCGGACAGGACATCGAGGCTGCGTGGGGTGCGCCAGTCGTCGCCGGCGCGAGCGGCCGCGTCTCGTTTGTCGGTTGGCAAAACGGTTATGGCCAACTCGTGGTGGTGGACCATGGCGGCGGACTAACCACACGCTACGGACATCTTTCGCACATCGACGTCGAACTGAATCAGACCGTCAGCAGAGCGCAATTATTAGGCAAAGTAGGCTCAACGGGCCGGTCCACTGGACCACATCTCCATTACGAGGTCCGCATCAACGATCAGGCCGTAAATCCGTTGCAATATCTTCTGTTGAGCACAAGGTCGGCGGCAGCGGCAGGGTTGAACTAAGCAACGAAATAGGGTGCCACGTTTAACCTAAGCTTTCGCCTTAACTTAGCCTCCGAAATTTCGCACTTTCCTGCTTGACAGCTTTGACACACTTGGCTTAGTATGCGCCGTCGTTTCAATGCAGGGGCGGCAATTTAGTTCCGCATTCCCGATCCACAGCAGTACGTCAATGAGTTTCGCTAGTTTTGCCCCCGTAAGTTTGTGCATGCTGAAATAGCGCTCTCCGCGCTTTTCATCATGCATTTTTTGTTGGTTGTGTGTTTCCGTCTAGCGCTACTTTCAAGGCGCGACCCGGCTCACAAGCATTAACCTGTCAGATGTGACGCCCCCCGAAGGCTTCGCGTCCGTTTTACCGAATCGTTAGGAGGATTCGTTGTATGTCTAGAATAACCGGTAAGGTCAAGTGGTTTAACAATTCGAAGGGTTATGGTTTTATCGAGCAGCCAGGCTCTTCGGACATTTTCGTTCACTATAGCGCTATCCAGGGCGATGGCTTCAAGACTCTCGAAGAGGGTCAGGAAGTCGAGTTTGAGGTAACCCAGGGCCCAAAGGGACCTCAGGCTGAAAAAGTCACGAAGATGTAGTGTCTCCCCGGCTTGCTTAAGCAAAGCCACTGACTTGCTTCCGGTCACGGGTCCGGTAAGCTCACACAAATAAAGGCGACCATGTGGTCGCCTTTATTTTTGCGGGCTACTCTTCTCCCCGATCCGCTCGAGCCTTAAAACTCACATGCCCGCTTTCCACCGCAACTGAGAACCGCACGCGCTCGCAGCCAAACTGCTGCTTGAGCCCATCTGCTTTTGAAGCAATCAGCCGGTGAAACTTCGGAAACGAAAGATCTTCTGTTGGCTCGCCGCAACGTCGTTTTGCGTCAACGAGCGAATTGTAGAGATTCTTGAGAACGTCGACTTCGTGGTGCGCATCGGCGCAAACGAAAGAAACTGCTTCGACTTCTCTAGGACCAGGCTCCACCTTCACGTGTGCACGCGCAGCCGAAATCGGATCGCGACCTTCTTCACGTCCCTGCATGGTGCGCCTCCAGAGATCGCGAAACGAGTTGTAGCGCGAGGCCAAAGAAGTGTAGCGGTAACGTTGCGCGTAGGTCAGGGTGCGATCGTCGCCGAGTCGTTTGAGCAGAGTTTCGACGCGGCCTTTCGTGTCGTACGGTGGACGCTTCGCGCCTCCGTTGAAGAAGATCTCAAACTCGACCTTGAGCCGCCGGATGTCGTCTTCGAGGCGCGTGAGTTGTTCGTCAGGCGTCGGCTGATTATCGGCGAATTTGCTCTTCGCTTGAGCGTGCAGTTTTGATCTGAGCAGTTTGTTGTCGCGTAGGCCCAATTGGTCTCCTGAGCGAGGAAATGTTGAGGCGGGGTGCGTCGAAATGGCGAATGACGCGTCCCAAGCAGTCTAGGAGGTTGAAAAGCAGTGTGTCAACATCTTATTCTCAACGCCTTAAATCCTATGGCAAAGCCCGAAAAACACGCGAACCTGCGTCATGTGCCGTCAGTCGATCAATTGCTTCGCACTGATGCGGCGCGAGAGCTTCGAGAACTGGTCGGACTCAGAAGATTGACGACTATTGCGCGCTCAGTCACCGCAGAGATTCGCGCGCTGGTGCGCGGTGGGCAGGTGAATGGCGACTCCGCAGAGAGTTTGCTTGCTGAAACGATTACGCGCATGCAAGCGAGTGTTCGTGCCGAAGGTCAAACGGGTCTGACGAGTGTAATCAATGCCACGGGAGTAATACTTCACACCAATCTGGGCCGTGCGCCGTTATCGGAAGCCGCGCGCGAAGCGATTTCTGAGGCCGCCCGTTATTGCTCATTGGAATACGATCTCGCGACTGGCACGCGCGGGGGACGAGGCGCAAGGGTTGAGTCGCTGCTGAGAGATTTGACAGGTGCTGAAGATGCACTCGTAGTTAACAACTGCGCGGCGGCTGCGCTCCTGATCCTCCAGGTCATTGCCGGAGACGGAGAGACGATCGTTTCGCGCGGAGAGCTAGTGGAGATCGGTGGCGACTTTCGCGTGCCGGATGTGATGGCGAGTTCCGGCACTAGAATGGTTGAAGTCGGCACAACTAATCGCACTCACATTGATGATTATCGGCGCGCGATCAACGAAAACACACGTCTGATCATGCGAGTGCATCCTTCCAACTATCGCATCGTTGGTTTTGCAAGCTCACCCGAAACTTCAGAACTGGCGACGCTTGCTCGTGAAGCGGGTCTGCCTTTGTACGAAGATGCGGGCTCGGGCCAACTGAGTGATTTACGCAAGTACGGCGTGATTGATGAGCCAGTGGTGCGCGATGTTGTTGAGAGTGGGGCTGATGTCGTTTCGTTTAGTGGCGACAAGCTTCTCGGATCGGCCCAGGCTGGAGTGATCGTCGGCACGCGGGCGATCGTGTCCAGGTTGAGAAAGCATCCACTCTACCGCGCGCTTCGCAGTGACAAGCTGCGACTGGCAGCCTTGGAGGCAACGCTGGTCGCACATCAAAAGGATGTAGCAAGCTTAGAGGTGCCGGTGGTCCAGATGCTGGCACTCACGGCGGACGAGATCGAACAACGCTCGAGAAGTTTAATCGAAGCGCTCGAGCACACCGGCATCAAGCTCGAACTCGTGCCGGGCGAGTCAGCCATTGGCGGCGGCGCCGGCCCAACCTCGACTCTGCCAACAACCCTGATTGCAATCACTCACGAACGAAAATCTGCACAGGAAATCGAGCACCACCTTCGTTTATCCTCCCCTCCGATAATCGCCCGCATCTCGGAAGGCAGGGTGCTCCTAGATCTCCGGACCGTATTTCCCGAGCAGATCCCTGCCCTTCGCGAAGCATTAAACGCAGATGAACGCGGATGACGCAGATTGAATCCGTGTTCATCCGCGTAAAGAAATCTTCTCGAAAATGATGTTTAAG
Source organism: uncultured Acidobacteriota bacterium (assembly GCA_963728575.1). Lineage (GTDB taxonomy): Bacteria > Acidobacteriota > Blastocatellia > Pyrinomonadales > Pyrinomonadaceae > PSRF01. Next base: position 27,837 of record CAVSKT010000008.1, on the reverse strand, counting down.
TAGATTTAACAGTTCTCCGCATCGTATAATCGCTCCGGCTTTTTGGCAGCAAAGCCGGTAGTTCTCCGAAATCCTTCCCACGCACGATTTCCCGGTCTTGATTCGAATAAGAACCCTAAATTCCTACCTCTCAGCGACTGGTCTCGGCTTCGTGGCGGGCCTGGCAGGCTACTCGTGCTGGCGTCTAGGCTTCCTGCCCGACCTGACGTCACTTCTGCCCCTTACCCCGACCACCAATCTCACCACACCCGACTTCTCCATCGCGGGCGCCGGGATGGTTGGTTACTCAGTCGCACTGAGCATCACAATCAGCCGTCTGGGCCTGCGTTATTCGTGGACTTACATCGCTGCGAGCATGGGGCTCGTGACGCTCGCATCAATCGTCGGCTCAGCATTATTTGGTGTCGACCTCCTGCTTGCCGCATTAATCTTGAGTGCCGGCTTGTCACTGTTGCTCGTCCAGTTGAATCGCTTATGGTCGCTCGACCGGCAGATAGCGCGAACGCTGCTCAACTCTCCCGCGAGCGCGAGCGAACCACGCATTGCTGCAAACGAGCGGCTCATGGGTGGTCTAAAACTCCTGAACACTGTGTTGCCGCTGAACGAGGCGGTGGTTTTTCACTGCGTCGACTCCGACGATCTCGAGGCCGTCGCACGGTTCAAAGCCGCAGCTCCTAACCCCCAAGATCCACGTCGCAATTACGTTTGGCGCGAAGGCATTCAGCTCTGCCAGCAAGCAGCCGCCAAAGGCCAGCTGGTTACTCAAACAAACGAAGGCCACGCGAGTGTCGCAGTCCCACTGCTTCACGAAGGCGAAACTGCGGGTGTGCTGCTCGTCCGACTCGCTTCGGAGTTCTCGGCTGACGACGCACCCCTACTCGAAGCGGTCGGTTCGCAGTTTGCTCGCAACCTGAAACGCGAGAGCTTCTCGAAAAATCCTGCGCGAACTCAACGCTTCAGCTACTTCTCGCAAACAGGAAACAAGCGAAAGCTCGATGCGCTCAACGTCCTCAAAGCGTTGACGGTCGAGCAAAAGTGTGAAGCTCGCACTCTCGCGCACATCGACGACGGAGTAGTGATCGCTTATCTCGACGGAACACTCGCGCTCGTGAATCCAGCGCTTCTGCGCTTCGCTGGATTAACGTCAGACGAAGCCCTCGAGCTCGATCTCTTTGGTCTCTTGAACAGGTTCCGCACTGACGTTTTTGATGAACCGGAGATCGCAGTGCGACGAGTGTTGCAAACGGGCGTCGCTTATGAAGGCGAGCTCAACTTCGAACAAAAGAACCAGATCCTCAACCTGCGCATCTCGTTACTTCGCGATCGGCAAAGCGAGCCGATCGGCATTGCTCTTTACGTCAAAGATCTGACTTCAACCAAAGAATACGAAAAACTCAAGAGCGACATGATCTCCCTCATGTCTCACGAGCTTCGCACACCGCTTACGAGTATCAACGGGTTCGCAGAGTTGTTGACAGCGGATAACACGTTGCCGCCGCAGGCGAGAGAGTTTGTGTCGATCATCGCGAATGAGTCTCAACGCATGTCGCGAATGATCAATACATTCCTGTCTGTGACGCAGTTGGAACGAAAAGACAAACAGGAAGTACTGAAGATCCCACTGCGACTCGATGAGGTAGTACGCGACACGATTACGTCGCTTACCGCCGTCGCAAAAAAGAAACGCATTCGCTTGATCGAGCAACCCGCGCATCGCATTCCACCGGTCGCGGCCGATAGAAGTCTCATCACGCAAGCCGTGAAGAATCTCGTGAACAACGCGATCAAGTACAGCCCGGAGCGGACTACGGTAACTGTTTCGACTGCGCTCGAGGCGGAAGCGGTTCGCGTGTGTGTTGAGGATCGTGGTTACGGCATTCCCGCCGAAGCGAAGGAACGCGTTTGGGATAAGTTTTATCGCGTGGTTCGTGAAGGACAGGAGAAAGACGAGGAGTCGACGGGCCTGGGATTGTCATTTGTGCGGGAAGTTGTAGAGCAACACGGCGGGCAGGTTGAACTCGACTCAGAAGAAGGACGCGGATCGAAGTTCAGCTTCACGCTACCGAGACTGTAGTTGGCCACAAAAAGGCACAAAAAATTTTCTGTGATCCCTGACTATGTTTTGTTAATCGTGCCGCGGCAGGTGGTCGCTCCGCAGATACAGCGCTTGTCATCTGAATGGAGCGTTGATTCGTAATCGATCGTGATTTCTTCGCCCGCATCGATATCGCGCAAAGCGATGAAGAGAATGTGATCGTAGAGAATTTGCATGAATGCGTTAGGCACGCAGGAGTGATTTATGTAATGCGTGCCGTTTCCACCGCGGCTCCCATCCAAACTCCAATTACTATTGACCTCACAGATGCGTAGCATCTTGCGATGCGCTCGTCGCCGTGCTTCTGCATTCGAGATCTTCTCGCCTGTGTACTCGGCGATCTTGTGTCTTTTTCGAAAAGGAACGGTGGCGAAGCATCCTCTGCCGTGTATCGGCGAAGTCTTGATGGTTAATCCGTGGGCGAGTTTCAATCTGGGTTATTTAGTTTTGAAAGTACGAGCGATCAGGTCGGTTTGATTTCGAATGCGACCGAGCTTGTCGCGTAGACCAGTAAAGCGCAGCGCGTAGACCGTGCGATTGTCAGCCTGCAAGTAATAGGTACGGCCCAGCATCGGCTTGCCCGTCTTGACGAATTCATACGAGACCGTTACGCCGTCGAGCCTGCCGCTAAATCTTTCTTCTTTACCTTCGACAAAGCCCGGGAGGAATCGCAGGTTCACCTGATCACGTTCGGCAACTTGAGAAGGAGTTGTTCCAGCTTCGACCATTTCCTTGCGAATCGTAAGAAATCCGTCGAGGCGGTCGCCGTAAACAAATTCGGGGTGTTCGTGAGCGGCATCGGGCTCCAGGATCGCTTTCCACGTGGCCGAGGGGAGTTCGAAAGTGTAGCTGAGTTTTTCGTGCGTATAGAGCTGTTGAGACAGAGCTCCGGGTGTCATCAACGCAATAAAAAGCAGTGTAAAAACTAAAATCCGTCGCATTATTCCTCCAAAACTACCGCGCTGTCAGATGCCGTTCCAGACCCCGCTCGTTGCTCAAAACCGGTTCTCCAGCTCCTATTGACCGCCCGAAATAACACTCTTCTGAATCGCGACCAACTGCTCAATTCCGTGGATTCCCAGCGCAACCAACTCGTCCATCTGCGCTCGGCTAAAAGGCTCGCGCTCGGCGGTTCCCTGAAGCTCAATGAAACGACCATCGCCCGTGCACACCACGTTCATGTCAACTTCGGCGCGCGAGTCTTCGTCGTATTTCAGATCCAAAAGCGGAACGTTATCTACGATCCCAACACTCACTCCGGCAACCTGGTTAGTTATTATCGACCGCTGAATCTTACCTATCTTCAGCAAATGATTGCTGGCAAGCGCGAGAGCCACATACGCTCCGGTAATCGCAGCCGTTCGTGTACCACCATCGGCTTGCAGAACGTCGCAATCGATCGTGATCGTTCGTTCCCCGAGCGCTTTCATCTCGGCGACAGCGCGCAGGCTCCTGCCGATTAATCGTTGTATTTCGTGCGTGCGACCCGACGCTCCACCGCGACCGATTTCGCGTGCAGTTCGCGTTTGCGTTGCGCGCGGTAACATCGCGTATTCTGCAGTTAGCCAGCCTTGACCGGAATTTCGCAAAAACGGGGGCACGCGATCTTCGAGTGAAGCAGCGCAGACGACTCGAGTTTTTCCCATCTCGATCAGCACCGAGCCTTCCGCGTACGGAAGGTAGCCCGGCGTGATGAGTACCGGACGCAACTCATCGGGAGCGCGTCCGTCAGTACGTACGAAGCTCATCGTGTCCCCAAATCTCCACCGCTTCGAGAACGGAAGGAGCCGACCCTAGAAATCTCTCAGCTACTTTAGCAAATCTTTCGGCTGCGTCGGTTACGTAAAAGTGGTCTAAATCATCACAGAGTTGGCGTTCCTGGTAAAGTCCGAGGGCATCTTCGTGTGTGAGATCCGAGCTTTGCAGAAGCGACTCGACGTCACCGGCCGTCGCGGCGCCGGAATCGATCAGGTTCACCTGTGGTCCGACAGTTTCGCTGATCACGTCTCGAAGGATTGGATAATGTGTGCAGCCAAGCACCAGCGCGCCTAAAGTCGTTTTCCTGAAATCACGCAAATAATCGCCTGCGACGATGCGCGCGACGTCGCTGTTGGCCCATCCTTCTTCGGCCAGGGACACGAAGAGCGGACAAGCGCGCTCCATCACTTGCCCGGTCGCACCCAGCGACGCGATCGCCTTCGCATAAGCACCGCTTTGAACCGTTGCCTCAGTAGCGATAACTCCGATGTTCCCGCCTTGTGCAACTTCAACTGCGGCGCGCGAGCCCGGTTCGATCACACCCATGACCGGAAGCTTGATCGCAGCGCGAATCGCGGGCAGAGCCAGGGCCGATGCGGTGTTGCAGGCGACGATGAGTAACTTAATGCCGTGTGCTTCGAGGAATCTTGAATTCTCGACTGCGTAACGTTCGACTGTTGCGAGTGATTTTGTGCCGTAAGGAACGCGTGCGGTGTCGCCGAGGTAGACGAATCGTTCGTTTGGCAAGCGTTCGTGTAGTGCTTTGTAGACTGTTAAGCCACCAACGCCGCTGTCGAAGATTCCGATGGGAAGATTTCGGTCCAACGTTGGTCTACGCAAAGATCTCTGAAACAGCTACACGAAATCCGGGAACGGTGTCGTCAGTGAGTTCGTCAGTTTCGTGATAGAGCGTCCTCTCGCCAGTTGGTCTACAAACCTCAACCGTTCGCCGCCGAGGATTGACTAACCACACCGAGCTTGTTCCGAGTTCCAACCACAACGATAATTTGTGTTCAACCATGCCGCGGCGGTCGCCTGACGACAGCACTTCAACGGCAAGATCCGGTGGACCTAAGTAATAACCCTGAGGAGTCCGAGAAACGCGGTCCTGAGATACAAATGACACGTCAGGTCCAAGAACAGTATCGGGATCGCTTTCAAGTTTGAAACCGCCTTCTGTGTAAACGTCGCCGAGGCGATTGGCTTTCGCATAATTCCATAACATAGCTGTGAGGTTTGCGGATACCCGCATATGTTCAAGTTGAGCAGGAGGCATCGTGAGGAGTTCTCCTTTAATAAGTTCGTGACGATTTGGTTCATCGTCGATGTTCATCAACTCTTCCGCGGTCATTAAGTGAGTGGTAGTGCTCATAGCGTGTCTCTGGGTCGTTAAGGGAGTGAGGGCTCCCGAATTTTTATGGTGGAGGCGCCGAGAATTGAACTCGGATCCAAAAACCAACGCCGAAGGACTCTACATGCTTATTCGCTTCTCTTTCTTTATCAGGCAAGCCTGATAAAAATTCGCTCGATGCCGAGTCAGTGAAGCGACAAGACCTCGACACGAGCTAGCCCGACTTTGGTCTCGCCCACTGCCACGGACCGAAGCAGCGGGCCAGCTCATCTAAGTGACATCTCCCTCCGCGCGCATGAGCAACTTGCGGCGAGACGCTCGGTGCTTAATTAGGCAGCGAGAGCCAATTCATTGTTATTGGCAGTTGTTTTTTCCCTACGCGTTTTAACGAGCTGCATAAGGTAGCCCGGCATGCATCGCGACGATCGTTCAGGTTCCTGTCGAAGCCTGTCGCCCCCATTTTGCGAGCCCAACCATTATAATGGCAACAGAACCGAGCGCGGTAGCGCCGGGTCGTGTTCCACTAGAGCGCTTTCAGTCAACTCGAAGACCCGGCGCTACCGCGCTCGGTTCTGTATTGGCTATAATTTTCGTTGCTTCTGTGGCTAGCCACGTTGTCCCCCGGCCCTAATCAAGGCAAGTTTGTTTCGGGAGAAACTGAATTCATGGCATTTAATCATTCTAAATATTCGCCAACAGCTATCATCAACACACCTCCTGAACAACGTAGACACCTGCTGGCACGGCTTTGGTTACCAACAGTTTTGCTCCTGGCGCTGGCTGCCGGCGGTCTGACCGGCATCATCGCCGCTTACGAGTTGAACTACTCGCGCGCTGCTAATGAAGTGGCCGCCCTCGCGACTTATCGACCAAGCGTCGTAACGCGCGTTTATGCTGACGACGAGCAGACAGTGATCGGCGAGTTTGCCCTCGAAAAAAGAATTCCGCTCAAATATGAAGAGATTCCGCAGGTGCTGAAAAACGCGATTCTCGCGGTCGAGGACGTTCGCTTCTACGATCACATCGGCATCGATCCGATCCGCATCATGGGCGCTGCGTGGAAGAACCTCACCACCGATAGGATTGAAGGCGGGTCGACTCTGACGCAGCAACTAACCAAGAACCTGTTCCTCTCAAAGGAACAAACCTACACGCGTAAAGTCAACGAGTGGATTCTTGCGCTTCAGATCGAACGCTACTACACCAAAAACCAGATCATGGAGTTGTACACCAACCACATGTTTCTGGGCGCAAACGCATATGGCATGGAAGCGGGAGCCGAAACATACTTCGGTAAACAGGCAAAAGATTTGACACTGGGCGAAGCAGCATTACTCGCAGGCATTCCGAAAGCGCCAAGCGATTATTCACCAACTTCAAACCCGGCGAAAGCGAAGGAACGACGCGACCTCGTACTCGATCTGATGGCGAAGAACGGCTTCTGCAGTCAGGCTGAAGCGGACGCCGCCAAAGCGAAACCAATTCAACTCGCCGATACCGCCTACTACCAGGGACAACGCAAATCGTCGCCGTTCGATTATCCAGTCGAATACATCCGTCAGGACCTCGAAGACAGATACACGACTCGCGTCGCCCAAGGCGGTCTTTCCGTCTACACGACGATCAACGCCGAAGCACAAAAGCGCGCTTACGAAGTCGTGCGCGCAGGCCTGCGCCAATACGATCGTTCGCATACCGGATGGCGTTCGAACTACACGATGATTCCGACGTCGAACAACAACGGCCAAGGCCCGATCACACAACAGGAACTTACGAACTACAAACATCCTGACTGGTACGGAAACGAGTACGAACCAGGTCGCTACCTGATGGGCCTGATCATGAAAGTGGATCGCGCGCGCAATGAAGCTGCCGTGCGTTTCGGAAATTTCACCGCGACGCTCACAGTCGCAGACATGGGCTGGGGCAAGCGGCAACCGAAAGATGAATTCAAAGCCGGTCACCTCGCCGAGTTTGAGATCAAGGAAGTGGATGAAAAGAATCGTCGTTTGACAGTTGAGTTATCGCAAGTTCCCGCCGTGCAGGGCGCGATGATGACGCTAAACGCAAAGAACGGCGAGATCGTAACGATGGTCGGTGGTTACGACTTTTATACCAATAAATTCAACAACGCCACGCAGGCGTATCGCCAAACTGGTTCAGCATTCAAACCCTTCATCTACACTGCGGCAGTTGAATGGGGAATGACTCCCGAGACTCCCGTTAGCGGAGCGCCCATCAAAATCGGCGACTGGCAGCCGCACAACTATGACGGTTCGCTCGGCTCCGGCGACATGCCGATGAAAACAGCGCTCGCGAAGTCGATGAATATTCCGGCAGTGCATCTGCTGCAAACAGTTGGCATTCAAACGGGATCGCAAATGGTGCGGCGCTTTGGTGTTAAAGTTCCGATGTCGCCTTACCTTCCATCCGCGCTTGGTGCGACCGAAGTGCCACTCGATCAAATGGTCTCGGCGTATTCGGCTTTTCCAAACAAAGGCATTCGTGTTGAGCCACACTTGATTCGCAAAGTTTTGGATCGCGACGGTGCGGCACTCGAGGAGTGGGAGAGAACAACCTACAAGGTGATGAATGAGTACGTCGCCCTGACGATGGTTTCGATGATGCGTGGTGTGGTTACGGGCGGAACTGCAACTGCAGCGCAGTCGCTTGGTGTTCCAGTCGCAGGCAAAACCGGCACCGTGAACGATCACACTGACGTTTGGTTCATCGGCTATACGCCGACTTACGTCACCGGCGTATGGATGGGTTATCCCGGGAAGAAGAAACCGCTCGGCAATGACATGACAGGCGGCAAAGGCGCGCTGCCGATGTTCATTGAGTTCATGAAAACGTATCTGAAGGATAAAGAAAAGGAAGAGTTCCCGAAAGCTCCGGAGATGCCGGAAGACATGCGTGAACTTTTCCGACAGCGTCAAAGAGAGTTGGCTGCTGAGCGTGCAGAACTGATGGCGAATGCTGAGGAAGACGCAGACGAAGACGCGTTACCCGCTTCGACAACCGAACCCAAGCTCGAGCAGGTGACACTGCCGCCACCGCCGAAGACCGAGGAACCTTCAAATCCACAACCGAAGTCTGAACCCGCAACACCAAAGGTCGACGCGCCGCCTCCACCAACAACTCGACCACGCGAAGCCGAAGGGCCGCCCGCTAAGAAGAAGGGCAAGAAAGGCGACGGCGAACCCTAGCTCAGTTTAGAGCCACGGATGAACGCGGATGAACACGGATCTGAATCCGTTTTCATCCGCGTTCATCTGTGTCCTATACTTACTCAAAGTTAACCAATGCCCCGTATAGTTTCATTTCTCCCATCAGCTACAGAAATGGCATGCGCGCTGGGTCTCGCTGATTCGATCGTCGGCATCACTCACGAGTGCGACTATCCACCTGAGATCAAAAGCAAACCGGTGGTCGTGCGAAACGTGTTGCCGATCGAGAAGATGAGCCAGGGTGAGATCGATCGCGCAGTAGCTGCTCGCATCCGCGAGGGGCAGAGTCTTTACGCGATCGATGAACAACTCCTGCGCGAGCTTGCTCCTGATCTGATCCTGACGCAGAACCTTTGTCAGGTTTGTGCGCCGTCGGGAAACGAAGTTTCGCAAGTGCTCAAAGCACTTCCGAAAGCTCCGCAGATCGTTTGGCTCACGCCCCAATCGCTCAGCGAGATCTTTGACAACGTGCGCGAGCTTGGAGCAGCAACCAATCGAACGTCTGAGGCTGAAGCTCTCGTCAATGACTGCCAAAGCAGGCTCGACGTTTTGAAAGATCGCACCAGCAAGGTTGAATACACGCCGCGAGTCTTTTGCATGGAATGGTTGGATCCGGTTTACGCAAGCGGTCACTGGGTTCCGGAGTTAGTGAAGATCGCGGGCGGCATTGATGAATTGGGACGCGAGCGTGGCGAGTCAGTGCGAATCTCGTGGGACGAGATCGCGGCGTGGGCGCCCGAGGTTGTCGTGATCATGCCGTGCGGCTTTAACCTCGAACAGACGATGAAACAGATCTGGAGTGTGTTCGGATATCGCAACTCACCATTCTTCGATCTACCTGCCGTGCGCAACAATCGTGTCTATGCTGTCGATGCAAACTCATTCTTCGCGCGACCCGGCCCGCGTGTAGTCGAAGGCGCTGAGTTGCTGGCTCAGCTAATTCATCCGGAGTTATTCAACTCAACAACAGCCTCGCAGTACTCCCAACCGGTCGACGTTGCACTGCTCAAAGGCACGCTCTCCGAAGGCCGCGACTTCTACAACGAAAACGGCTTAACGGTCTTCACCGCCAGCTACCTGCAACGGCGTGGTTACTGCTGCGGGAGCGGTTGTCGTCACTGTCCTTACTAAAGTATCGTAACTCCCAAACTCTGACAGATTGGAAATGCAAGATTATGCACAGTATGATTTTTCGGATTGTTGGGCTGCTTCTTGCCACAGCGATGATCGCTCACGCAATGAACTACAACAGCAATGACAACCCTTTGCTGGCCAAGTGGGAAGGCCCGCACGGTGGTGTGCCGCCCTTTGATAAAGTTCAGATTCCACTTTTTAAACCCGCACTCGAAGCCGCAATGGCCGAGAACCTCAAGGAGATCGACGCCATTGCTGCAAATCCGGCGCCGCCTGATTTCGAAAATACCATTGCCGCATTGGAACGCGCCGGCCGCACGATGAGCCGCGTCGGAACGTTGTACGGGGTTTGGGGCGCCACGATGAGTAGCCCTGATTATCAGGCAGTCCAGCGTGAGATGGCGCCGCGAATGGCCGCCTTCAACGATCAGATCACGCAGAACGAAGCGCTCTTCAAACGAATCGAGGCCGTGTACAACTCGCCCGCAAAAGCGAAGCTGACGCCTGAGCAACAGCGCGTGACGTGGCTCTACTACACGAACTTCGTTCGCGCCGGCGCACGCCTGGACGCAAACGCTAAGAAGCGCCTGTCAGCTATCAACCAGCAACTAGCGGGACTGTTCACGAAGTTCAGTCAGAACGTGCTCGCCGAAGAGACTGACCAGTTCATCGTTCTAAAGAGTGAAGAAGAGCTCGCCGGACTGCCGCAATCGCTTCGCGATGCAGCCGCAAGCGCTGGCGAAGCGAAGAAGCAACCGGGCACGTGGGTGATCATGAATACGCGTTCGTCAATCGATCCGTTTCTGACTTATTCGGATCGTCGTGACTTGCGTGAGAAAGCGTGGCGCATGTTCGTCAATCGCGGCGACAACGGCGGCGCACTCGACAACAACGCCATCATCGCGGAGATCCTGCAACTCCGTGCGGAGCGCGCCAAGCTGTTGGGCTACCAAACACACGCACACTGGCGTTTGGAAAACTCGATGGCCAAAACGCCCGAACGAGCGATGGAGCTGATGGAAGCCGTTTGGAAACCCGCGGTGACGCGCGTGCATGAAGAAGTTGCCGACATGCAGGCACTCGCAGACAAGGAAGGCGCGAAGATCAAGATCGAACCGTGGGACTACCGTTATTACATGGAGAAGGTTCGTAAGGCGAAATACGATTTGGACCAGAACGAAGTCAAACCGTATCTACAACTCGAGAAGTTGCGCGAAGGCATCTTTTGGGTTGCGGGCGAGCTCTTCAATTTCGACTTCACGCCGGTTACAAACGTGCCAGTGGCCCATCCCGAAATTCGTGTTTGGGAAGTAACCGACAAGACGTCGAAGAAGCACATCGGTCTCTGGTATTTCGATCCGTATGCGCGTGCGGGAAAACGATCGGGCGCGTGGATGAACGCGTACCGCTCGCAGGAACGTATCAATGGCGACATCACGACGATCGTTTCCAACAATTCAAACTTTGTGAAGGGCAAGCCCGGCGAACCTGTGCTGATCTCCTGGGACGACGCGACCACGATGTTCCATGAGTTTGGCCACGCGTTGCACGGCTTGAATTCGAATGTTACGTATCCGTCAGTTGCGGGCACTGCGGTGCCGCGCGATTACGTCGAGTTTCCGTCGCAGCTTTTGGAGCACTGGCTTCCAACGCCGGAGGTGTTGCAACGTTTTGCGCTTCACTACCAGACAGGTAAACCAATTCCACAGGCGTTGGTTGACAAGATCACTCGCTCCGCGACTTTCAATCAGGGTTTTGCCACCGTGGAATACTTGTCGGCAGCGTTGGTTGATATGAAGCTGCATCTGGCGGGCGACAAGAAGATCGACGCTGATGCTTTCGAGCGTGAGACACTCGCGCAGCTCGGGATGCCGAAAGAGATCGTCATGCGACATCGCATGCCGCATTTCCTTCACATCTTCTCGAGTGATTCGTACTCGGCCGGTTATTACAGCTATTTGTGGTCTGACGTGCTCACCGCAGACGCTTACGGAGCGTTTGTCGAGGGTAAAGGCCCGTACGATCGTGCAGTGGCTGAGCGATTGAGGAAGTACGTCTTCTCGGTTGGTAATACAACTGATCCGGCGGAGGGCTATCGGTCATTCCGCGGACGCGAGCCGAAGATCGATGCGTTGATGAAGAAGCGCGGCTTCTCACCGAAGAGCTAACACGGATGGCCACGGATTCATCCGTGTGAATCCGTGGCCTTCTGAAACTGCGCCGTATCCGTGTACTGCTGAAACTTCGCAACCTTCCCGTTCCTGAAACTAAACACATGCGCGAACTGGGCCTTCACCTCCCGGCCCGTTTGTCGATACACCCCAGCGTAGTGCCCGCGGCCAACAACTGAATCTCCAGCGTCAAGCACCTCGATCGGCGTCACCGTAAACCACTCCCACTCATTGCCGATGCGCGCAAACACACCTTCGAGTACAGCTTGCGGACCGACGTACGGATTCCTGTCGGCGTAAATGAAATTCTCAGCTTCCCACCATTCGACATCCGCATCCAGTGCGCCGATCACGAACGGAATATCGCCACGTCCGAACGCCTCGTACATTCCCTCAACTGTCTTCTTGTTATCTGACATGTTTTCTCCTAAGGAGTAGGTTTGATAACACTCTTGATATTGCTATCAGCCAGCAACTTATTGAACGCGGGCAGATCGTTTTTCAGAATCGCGTCGAGACGATTACCCAATGCCGCCAGTTGGTCCCTGAACATCAGGTGCACTTCGCGTTGCTGCTTCGTCGGCGCGAAATCGCCGCTCGCAAGCCCTCCAGCGAGATAATTTATCTTGGTCAACAACTTAGGTGGATACCGAACTGTGTCCTGCCCCTGCCCCGTCAACTTCAACTGGATCAAATTTTCCTCAATTTCTATCAATTTTTTCTCAAGAGCCTCTGCCCTGGGTTTCACCGCGACTGAATCAGAAGCGCCCTCGAGTGTCGCGGTAAGTTTCTGGATTTGCCCGCGAATAACCTCGATCTGATTAACCATCTGCGAACCGGTTTCGAGATCCTTACGCAACTCGAGCAACATCGTCATTTGCGTCGTAATCTCGGCTTCAGTACCGCCTGAATTCGGATCTTTCTTTATGATCAGCGGCTGGCTCATTTCTTTGCCCGCCACCGACAACTTCACGGTGTAGGTGCCCGGCGGCATCAGGATCGACATTCGCGGCGCGCCCGGAGCATTGCGAGTCCCATCTGCTCCAACCTTGATCTCGGGCGCATAAGCAGGACTCGTCCGCATCCGGACCTCGGTCGTTGGCTCTCCCTGAAGATTCCATGTAAGGCGATTGAGACCTGAATTCTTCGTTCCTGTAAGACTTCTGACGAGTTGGCCTTTAGAGTCTTCAATCCTGATCCGCACATCACCCGCAGGTGGTGATTTCAGGTAGTAATTGATGGCCGCCCCGTACGGCGGGTTTTGGCCCGCGGAAGGATCGTCGTCCATGTTTACAGGGACGGTGCTCGCTCTGAACCGGTAAGTCGGTCTTGGTGGAAACAAGTGCGCGCTCGAGTCGCGAACTGTTTGATTCATCTGCTGAACCGGCGTGAGGTCATCGAGAATCCAGAACCCGCGGCCGTAAGTCCCCACTACGAGATCGTTGAAATGCTCCTGGATCACCATCCAGTAAACGGGAGCAGGCGGTAAGTTGCTTTGCAACGGTTCCCACTTTTCGCCATCGTCAAACGAGACGTAAAGACCGTTCTCAGTTCCGACGTACAGCAGCCCCTTTACGCACCGGATCTTCACGGACGCAATGCGCATAGCTCAACATGCTGCGGGGAATTCCATTCGTGATGGCTTTCCACGTCTTGCCGTAATCTTTCGTCTTGTAGATGAATGGGTCGCGATTGTTGACTTGATGAAAATCGACCGTGAGATAAGCGGCGCCGGCTTCGTATCGAGATGGCTCGATGTTACTGATCGTTCCCCACGGCGGCAGGTTGGGAATATTCTTTGTTACGTTGGTCCAATTCTTTCCGCCATCGCGCGTTAGTTGGACCAGGCCGTCGTTGGTGCCGACCCAGATTAGCCCCTTCTCCTTCGGAGATTCGGCGATCGCGAAAATGGTAGAGAAATATTCGACGCCGATGTTGTCGCCCGTTAATCCACCTGAGAATCCCTGTTTACTCTTATCGTTTGTGGTGAGATCAGGACTGATGATCTGCCAGCTCTGCCCGTCGTCAGTCGTCTGGTGAACGTACTGGCTGCCAACGTAAAGCTTCTTGTGATCGTGTGGCGAGATTGTCAGTGGAAACGTCCACACAAACCTGTACTTCAAATCACCCGCAGGCGATCCGTTCGTTTGATCCGGCCACACTTCCACGCGACGTCCCTGCCCGTTGCGCAGATCGAAACGTTCCACGATGCCGCCCACGCTTCCCGAACCCGACGCGCTGGACCAGATGATGTTTGGATCAACCGGATCGGGTGTTGCCCAGCCACTCTCTCCACCGCCGACTGCGTGCCACGCGCTGCGAGGAATCGTTCCGCTCACTCCACCACCACCTGAGCGGCTCGGTCCACGATAAGACGGATCGTCCTGCTCGTTTCCGTAAACGAAGTAAGGGATGCGATTGTCGACAGTGACGTGATACATCTGCGCGATCGGAAGTTGAATTCGATGCCACGATTGTCCGCGCGTGGTTGAGATTGAAACTCCGCCGTCGTTTGCCACTGCGATGCGGCTCGGGTTCGTTGGATCGATCCAGATGTCGTGATTATCGCCGCCGGGGCTCGCGCCGCCGCCCATCATTCTGGCGGTCTCACCACCATCCGTGGATCGTGCGAAGCCTGCGGTGAGGTAATACGTTTCGTTTTCGTTGTCGGGAGCGACAGCCATGCGAAAGTAATAGTGGGTGCGCCCGCCCATATTTCGATCGTAGCTGACCAGGCGCCAGTTATCGCCGCCATCGTCTGAGCGCCAGAGTTTGCCGCGATCCGTTTCCTGCCCGTTAACAGGCACTCCATCGCCGGTTTCAATTAACGCGTAATGCGTTTCGAGTTCGCGGCGCAATGGCAGGGACGATCTTTCCTGTCATGCGTGTTGGCAGGCCGTTTCCCCTCAGACGTTTCCACGTGACGCCACCGTCAGTCGACTTGAACAGGCCGCTGCCTGGGCCACCACTCTCGCGCCCCCACGACCTGATTACGATCGGCCACATGCCGGCAAACAGAACGTTCGGATTATTCGCATCCATCTCGAGATGCGCGCAGCCGCCTGTTCTCGTCTGTGAAGAGAACACGTTGCCACGTCTTGCCACCGTCGTTGTGCGGAACACGCCGCGCTCCTGTTGTGGTCCATACGCATGGCCGAGGGCGCCGACGAGCACGATGTCAGGATTCTTTGGATCGATCACGACGCGACTGATGCGGCCGGTCTTTTCGAGTCCCATCAAAGTCCACGTCTTGCCGGCGTCAGTTGATTTGTAAACGCCTTGCCCGACGGAGATGTGACTGCGAATCCACGGTTCGCCTGTGCCGGCCCAGACGATGTTTGGATTTGACTGAGATATGGCAAGCGCGCCGATTGATGAAACTGGATGACTGTCGAAGATGGGCGTCCAGTGAACGCCACCGTCAGTTGTCTTCCAGATCCCACCTGAGGCGGCGCCAACGTAGTAAACGTTTGGTTCGCGCGGAATGCCGGCGATCGAAGTGAGGCGATTACCCATCGGACCGATATGTCGATAGCGAAGCGCGCCGAGGACGTCTTTGTTTGTCTCCTGCGCAAGCGCGACCGAGAAACAGATCGCTAATAGTGAGAGTACTGCGAACGCACGCTTTCGCATCGACATACGGGTCCTCCTGAAGCAAAGAACCGAGCGCAGTAGCGCCGGGTCAAATTCTGCTACACGTCCCCTTGTTGGAGCTTGACCCGGCGCTACCGCGCTCGGTTCTGTTCTAATCTGCGGCGGCCCTAGTCGCGGCGGCCGCCAAATAAACGCAGAATAAAGAAGAAGAGATTGATAAAGTCGAGATACAGAGACAGCGCTCCGACTACGGCATACGAACCGACTCTGCCATCAGGCAACGACACTGCCATCTCTTTCAAGCGCTGTGCATCCCAAGCAGTCAGTCCAGTGAAGACGATCACGCCAACCACTGAAATCACAAACGACAGCATGTCGTTCAGCAAAAAGATATTCACAATTGAGGCGATAACGAGGCCAATCAGACCCATGAACATGAACTGGCCGACGCCCGCGAGGCTTTTCTTAGTGACAGTACCGAATACTGCCATCGCTCCAAACATTCCCGACGTAATCACAAACGCCGAAACAATCGAAGTGCCTGTGTAAACCAGGAAGATCACGGACGACGTTACGCCCACCATGGCCGAGTAAAGCAGAAAGAGACCCGCGGCCGTTGCGGGCGCCATTTTGTCGACGCGCACGGACAGGTACAACACCAGCCCGAGTTGGCCGAGAATCAGGATCCAAAACAGAATCCGGTTGCCAAAAATTGTCTCAATTAAAGCCGGCGAAGATGCCACTGCCACCGCGGTTCCCGCCGTCACCAGCAGGCCGAGGAACATCCAGCCGTAAACTTTGCTCAAAAACGCGGTCACCCGCACATCGCGGACGTCCGCCGGAACATACGAAGTTTGATTCCAACTCATTCTTAAACTCCTTGTCGGGAAATCCCAACCATTTTCGATCGCGCTCATTATATCAAAAGCACATCTTTTGTTCCTTTGATGCGGTTTTGTGGCATTCTAGTTTTGCGAAGGGGAACCGAAACTTCAGGAGGGCCTATGATTACCAGAAGCGCTTTCGTCGTCGTTGCCGTTTTGCTATTTGCCAGTCCGGCTTTTACCCAATTCAACCAGTCGAACAACAACAACCGGCTGAATGACCTCGCCGCCAGGCTGTCGCGCGAATCAGGCGACTTCGCGGACCAGAACTACAGCACATACACGAACTCAAACCGCAATAACCGGAACGAGATCGAGGCCGTGATGCTCACGCAGCAGTTTGCAGCCTCGGCTCAAATCTTCTATCGCATGGTGGTCGACAACCGCCGCCGGCAGGAGCTGCGCGATGCGTTTGACCTGCTGTCAATCCATGCGCGGTCAGTGGAACGAAACAACCTGACGCGAAACTCGTGGTTCAACATTCAGCGACTAATGTCGGACATCGCGCGCGAGGTCGCTTACGACTCGTCGAGCGGTGGTGGCCAGAATCCTGACACCGGGCGCGGTGGGCGGATGACCTGGCGCGGCCGTGTTGACGACGATGTTCGGATCAGAATTCGTGGTGGAACGGCAGATGTCGAAACGATCGGCGGCACGCCGTATAACGACAGCCAGCCGAACTTCGACAATTCGCTACCGAATCGACGTGTGACCGTGCGGCTGACGCAGAAGAGAGGTCGGGGCGAGATCTTTATCGAACAGCAGCCAAGTCGCGAAAATGATTTCACGGCGATCGTGCGGATCAGAGATACGCGGGGTGGCGCGTCGGAGTATGAGTTTGAGTTGCAATGGTGAGATTGTGGTACACAAAAAGCACAAAAACGATTTGTGCTTTTTGTGTACATTAAGATCTAGTTCACAATGATCTCGTCAACGAAGATCCACGCATCTCCGCCGCTGCCGGGGTGCCACGCTGGGATCTTGCCGAAGTTCACGGCTCGGATGCGGATGTAGCGTGCATTCTGTGGCGGGATCGTTTTGACGAAGTCTTTCATCACGGTCCCGCCCTCTCGTTCAGGAACGTCCTTCTCGATCGTCACTACCGGCCCATAAAACTTGCCGTCCGTTGAGAAGTTGAAATAGACGCGGCTCGGCATCCAGATCCACGAGCCCATATCCTGCAAAAACCCGGCGCCGATCTTCGAAATCGTTTGCACCTTTCCGAGATCGATTGTGGCAACGAAGTCTTTACCCTGGTAGCCCTGCCAACCTCCGCCACTCCAGTTCGTAGTCCCTCGAATACCATCGATCAATGCGAAGTCGCCACCACCCGTGTATTGAGTGCTGTAGTTCGACTCCAATGTGATCTTCCAATCGTGCGGTATGCAGTGGAATTTGGCCGTTGCAACACGGCTTCGAGTGCCGCTCGCATCAATCGCCAACGCTTTCACAGTTGCATTCGCATCGATCACAAACGGCTTCACGAATCGCGTTGAGTTTGATTCCGGTTCTGAACCGTCGAGTGTGTAGTGAACTGTTTTTCCGCTGATCAGCGCGATACTGACTTCAAGGCGATCTCGGAACGTTTTACCCGACGCTTTGATCACAGGCACGGGAACCACTTCCGGCGTTTCAACACTCGACACTGGCTCATTCCATTTTCCGGTTCCCCAACTAAAATTCGGTCGCGGGCCCATATGGAAAACGAGCTCGCCTCCCGTCATTAAATCGTCGTGAAAGAGAAACGAATAACCGTACGGCTTGCCGTTGAGTGTCGCCGATTGAATGTAGACGTTGCGATCGGAAATTCCACGCGCACGAACAACAAACGACTTTCCATTCTCGAGATTGAATCGAACCTCGGGAAACAACGGCGATCCGATCGCATAAATTTTTGACCCTGGAGTCACCGGATAAAAACCCGCGGCGCTGAACACGTACCATGCAGACATTTGCCCGCAATCTTCATTTCCAATCAAACCATCGGGTTCGGGCTTGTAGAACTCCCTCATGATCTGGTGAACGCGCGACTGTGTCTTCCACGCCTGGCCGACGTAGTTATAAAGATAGGCCATGTGATGACTCGGCTCGTTACCATGTGCGTACTGCCCGATCAATCGTCGATTCCCACTGCCACCTGAGCTTTCCCGAGCTCGCCGCGCCGCTGCCCGAGATCCGCGCGGCCATGGCGGCAGCGCAGGTCGACCGGGCCCTGTGCATCTGCACCACGCTGGAGGAATTCGAGGCCGTCCATGCCCTGGCCATGCGCTACGACAACTTCTGGGCCACGGTCGGCGTGCATCCGGACAACGAGGGCATCACCGAGCCCAGCGTGGAAGACCTGGTGGAACGCGCCGGCGCGGCCGAGGGTGGTGGCGATCGGCGAAACCGGCCTGGACTACTACCAGATGGAAGAGCGCAAGGGCGGCCGCAGCGTGGCCGACCTGGAATGGCAGCGGGACCGCTTTCGCACCCACATCCGCGCGGCCCGGCAGGCCGGCAAGCCGCTGGTGATCCACACCCGGGCCGCCTCGGCCGACACGCGTGGCGATCCTGCGGGAAGAGGGCGAGGACGGCTCGGCCGGCAGCGCCGGCGGCGTGTTCCACTGCTTCACCGAGACCGCCGAGGTGGCGCGCGCCGCGCTGGACCTGGGCTTCTACATCTCGTTTTCCGGCATCCTGACCTTCAAGAGGCGCAGCCGACCTGCGCGAGGTGGCGGCCTTCGTGCCGCTGGACCGGCTGCTGATCGAGACCGACAGCCCTTACCTGGCGCCGGTGCCGTACCGCGGCAAGACCAACAACCCTTCGCTACGTGCCTTACGTGGCGGCGCAGACTCGCCGAACTGCGCGAGCTGCCGGTCGAAGAGATCGCGGCAGCTCACCAGCGCCAATTTCGAGCGCCTGTTCCCGGGCGTCATAGTCATGAGAAATCACTTCAAGTTATCTCGTCTATCTTGTTGTGGCTGCTTGGATTTCTTCTGCGCAGCGCCGGCTCCTACGATGACTTCTTCGGCGCCATCAAGCAGCGACGACGCCGCGCGCCGTCCAGCGCCCTGCTGAAGCGCGGATTCGACCCCAACACGCGCGACCCGGACGGCACGGCACGGGCCTGTTCATGGCCCTGCGGGAGGCTCGCTCAAGGCGGCCGAGGTGCTGATCGACTGGCCCAAGACCAATGTCGAGGCGCGCAACGCCCAAGGACGAAAGCCCGCTGATGATGGCGGCGCTGAAGGGCCACAGGCGCTGGTCGCGCAAGCTGATCGCGCGCGACGCCGACGTCAACAAGCCGGGCTGGGCGCCGCTGCACTACGCCGCCACCGGCGGGCACGTGGCGATCATGCAGCTGCTGCTGGAGAACCATGCCTTCATCGACGCCCAGTCGCCCAACGGCACGACGCCGCTGATGATGGCCGCGCATGTACGGCACGCCCGGCAGCGGTCAAGCTGCTGCTGGAGGAGGGCGCCGACACGAGCCTGAACAACGAACTGGGGCTGACGGCGCTCGATTTTGCGCAGCGTGGCAACCGCCGCGATGCGGCCGAGATGATTGCCGAGGCGATGCGACGCGCGCGCACCAAAAGGCAAGTGGTGACAACCACTTGCCCCTGGTTCTTCAAGTAAGGACCGGGCTACTTGGCGCGCGCAGCCTTGCACCAGCTCGACGCCGGCGGACAGCAGGCCGGTGTCGGTGCGGCAGCGCGCCATGTCGGCGTAGTGACCCTGGACCAGCACCCCGGGCGGGTTGTAGCGCAGCGTGGCGTGGGCGCCCAGCCCGGAAGCGGATTCGGCCTGGCAGCGGGCGCTGCGGCCGGCCAGCGATTCGACCCGACGGCAGAAAGCATCGTCCGGATAGTCGAACTGGCGGATCGCGTTGCCCGAGGAGTCGCGGTAGACCAGGTGCTTGCCCGGCGGGCCGGCGGGCGTGGTCGGGCTGGCGGCGCAACCGGCCAGCACCGCGGCGGCGGCGGTCAAGAGGAACAGTCTGGTGGTGGTGAACATCGTTTGAATCTCCCAAGCTGCTGCCGGCGGATCGCGACAACAGGTCCAGCTTTTACAGGTGTTTGCAGCTCTTGGGGGCTCGACGTTACTGGAGCTGACAGGAAAAACGCGCTGGCGGACGCTTTGGGTTTACTTTATACGATGTGCATTATGTAAAATCATGAGGCGCTAAGATCGCTGCATGCGAATCGAATCCTTCCGCCAGCGCCTGCGCGCCGCCGGCGCCGGCCCCAGCCACGAGCAGCGCGTGCTGCGCCTGTGGGCGCAGGCGCATGCCGCAGGACAGCGGCAAGCGCCGGCCCGAGGACTTCCTGCCCGCATCGCTGCTGCGCACGCGCTGCCCGGCGCATCGAGGCCGAGCTCGCAGGGCCTGGCGCGCCTGCAGCTCGGTGCACCCCGGCGCCGACGGCTCCGAGCGCCTGCTGGTCGCGCTCGCCGACGGCCAGACGGTCGAGAGCGTGCTGCTGCCGCGCGACGGCCTGTGCGTCTCCATCGCAGGTCGGCTGCGCGGTCGGCTGCGTGTTCTGCATGACCGGCCGCGACGGCCTGCTGCGCCAGCTCGGCAGCGCCGAGATCGTCGCCCAGGTGGCGCTGGCGCGGCACCGCGCCGGCCGGTGCAAGCAAGGTCGTGTTCATGGGCATGGGCGAGCCGGCGCACAACCTCGACAACGTGCTGGAGGCGATCGAGCTGCTCGGCACCGCCGGCGGCATCGGCCACAAGAACCTGGTGTTCTCCACCGTCGGCGACCCGCGCGTGTTCGAGCGCCTGCCGCAGGGCCGCGTGAAGCCGGCGCTGGCGCTGTCGCTGCACACCACCAAGCCGGCGCTGCGCGCAGCAGCTGCTGCCGCGCGCGCCGCGCATCGACGCCGGACGAACTGGTGGCGGCCGGCGAGCGCTACGCGCGCGCCACCGGCTATCCGATCCAGTACCAGTGGACGCTGCTCGAAGGCATCAACGACGGCGACGACGAGCTCGACGGCATCGTGCGGCTGCTGCGCCGGCAAGTACGCGTGCTGAACATGATCCCGTACAACGCGGTCGACGGCCTGCCGTTCCGGCGCCCGCCGTGGGAGCGCGCCGCGGCAGATCGCGCGCACGCTGCACCGCCGCGGCGTGCTGACCAAGCTGCGCCAGTCGGCCGGGCAGGACGTCGAAGGCGGCTGCGGCCAGCTGCGGGCGCGTGCCGCCGCCAGCAGCCTGCGCCCGGTGCGGATCATCGGGCGCTGACTTGCCCGGTCGGCTTGCCTTGTCCCAGTTTCGGGTGTACAAGTAGTGTGGGGTGACCCGACCTGTTTGGGCCACTTCCGCGAAAACGAGCCGAATGCGGAGTGCGTGCCGCGGTGTCGCGCACGAGGAAGGCCACCATGGACACTCTCCTGGGATCGCGTAGTTGGCATTGGCGTGCGACCGACTGGACCGCGGCGGCGGTGTCCGGGTTCGCGGCGGGCGCGGTGCTGATGGTGCTGGACCTCATCTGGTCGAGCATGTTCAACGCCCACGGCCCCTGGCGAACGTCGCACATGATCGCGCCCATCTTCATCGGGGCCGACAGCCTGAAGACGTCCAACTTCACCTTCAGCGTCGGCGTCGTCGCCATCGCGCTGGCCACCCACTACGCATTGGGCATCGTCTTCGGCCTGGTGATGGCCGCGATGCATGGCGCAGTTCCGGCTCGATTGTCGCCGGGCCGCGCGCTGGCGGCGGGCGCGGCGCTGGGCACCCTGCTCTACCTGGTCAACTTCTACGCTCCTGGTCAGCTTCTTCCCGTGGCTGGTGCAGTTGCGGGGCGCGGACACGTATGCGGCGCACGTGGTTTTCGGCATGGTGGCGGCCTTGTTGTACTGGAGGCTCAAGAGAACACCGACGGAACCCTAGCCATGGCGATCGCCATCGCGTTGATCGTGCTGAGCCCTCGGCTCGGTCCTGTTCCACTTCCTGAGCCCCTGGTACTTCACGCCGATCGCCTCCAACTGGGGCACCATCGACAACACGATCGGCATCACGTTCTGGGTCACCGGGTTCGTCTTCGTCGCGGTCAACCTGTTCATGGCGTGCTGCGTGATCCGCTTCCGCCACCGCAAGGACGGCCGCGCGGCGTACGAGCCCGAGAACAAGAAGCTGGAGTGGTGGCTCACCGGTGTGACCACCGTCGGCGTCGCCGCCATGCTGGCGCCCGGGCCTGTTCGTCTGGGCGAAGTTCGTCAACGTGCCGGAGGACGCCGCGGTCTTCGAGGTCGTGGGCCAGCAGTGGCACTGGCGCTATCGCTTTCCCGGGCAAGGACGGCAAGCTGGGCACCGTGCGACGCCCGCTACGTCAGCGACGAGAATCCGTTCGGCATGAATCCGGACGATCCCGACGGCCAGGACGACGTGCTGGTGGCGAGCCCGGAACTGCATCTGCCGCTGGGCAAGCCGGTCAAGCTGCTGCTGCGCTCCATGGACGTGCTGCACAACTTCGCCGTGGCCGCAGTTCCGCGCCAAGATGGACCTGGTGCCGGGCATGGTCACCTACATCTGGTTCACGCCCACCCGCACGGGAACGTTCGACCTCCTCTGCGAGGAACTGTGCGGCGTCGGCGCACTTCGCCATGCGCGGCAAGGTCGTGGTGGACGGAGCCGGCCGTTCCAGGCCTGGCTGGGCGGCCATCCGACCTTCGCGCAGACGCGCGGCGCGGCCGCCGGGCGATGCCGCGGCCGGCAAGGCCGCTCTATGCCGCGTGCGCCGCCTGCCATGGCGCCCAAGGCGAGGGCAACCGCGCGCTGAATGCGCCGAAGCTGACCGGCCAGGGCGACTGGTACCTGCAGCGGCAACTGAAGTACTTCAAGCAGGGCGCCCGGGGCACGCACGAGCAAGGACGTGTTCGGCAAGATGATGGCGCCGATGGCGGCGACGCTGGCCGACGACGCCGCCATCGCCAATGTCAGCGGCCTACATCGGCGACCCTGCCGGACACGCCCGCCGCCGGCCACGGTCAACGGCAATGCGAACGACGGCCGACAGGCTTTACGTCGACCTGCGGCGCCTGCCACGGCGCCGACGGGCGGGGCGTCGCAGGCGACGAACGCGCCCCGGCTGCAAGGGCATGAACGACTGGTACCTGGCCACGCAGCTGAAGAATTTCAGGCAGGGCATCCGCGGCGCGCCATCCGCAAGACATCTACGGACCGCAGATGGCGTTGATGTCGCCGCGATGCTGGCCGACGACGCAGGCGATCAACGACCTCGTTGCCTACATCAACACGCCGCTGAGCCCTGAGCGCAGACGAGCGAACTGCATCGGCGATGTCCATACCTATGTCGCGCACGACGAAACCGACTTCGCGCCGCCGGCGGAAGTCGCAGAGGTCGAGCTCTACCACCCGAAGACCTTCATCGGCAAGTACATCTGGAGCCAGGACGCCAAGGTCATCGCCATCCAGTACGCGATCACCGCGATCGGGATCGGCCTGGTGGCGCTGGTGTTGTCCTGGCTGATGCGGCTGCAGCTCGGGTTTCCCGGACCGCTTCGCCTTCATCGACCCGAGCAACTACCTGCAGTTCGTCAGCATGCACGGCATGATCATGGTGGTCTACCTGCTCACGGCGCTGTTCCTGGGCGGGTTCGGCAACTACCTGATCCCGCTGATGGTCGGCGCCCGCGACATGGTGTTCCCCTACGTCAACATGCTGAGCTACTGGATCTACCTGTTCGCCGTGCTGCTGCTGGTGGCGAGCTTCTTCGTGCCCGGCGGACCGACGGGCGCCGGCTGGACCCTGTACCCGCCGCAGGCGATCCTGCGAGGGCACGCCGGGCGCGACCTGGGGCATCATCCTGATGCTCGTTTCGCTGGCGTTCTTCATCATCGGCTTCACCATGGGCGGCCTGAACTACGTGGTGACCGTGCTGCAGGCGCGCACGCGGGGCATGACGATGATGCGCCTGCCGCTGACGGTGTGGGGCATCTTCATGGCCACCATCCTGGCGCTGCTGGCGTTTCCCGCCCTGTTCGTCAGCGCCATCATGATGCTGCTGGACCTGACGCTGGGCACGAGCTTCTTCATGCCGGCGCTCGTCTCGATGGGCCAGCAGCTCGAGCTACACGCGGCGGCAGCCCGCTGATGTTCCAGCACCTGTTCTGGTTCTTCGGCCATCCCGAGGTCTACATCGTCGCGCTGCCCGCCTTCGGCATCGTGTCCGACCTGCTCAGCGTCCATGCGCAGGAAGAACATCTTCGGCTACCGGATGATGGTCTGGGCGATCCTGGCCATCGGCGGCCTGAGCTTCGTCGTGTGGGCGCACCACATGTACGTCAGCGGAATGAACCCGTACTTCGGCTTCTTCTTCGCCACCACCACGCTGATCATCGCCGTTCCCACGGCCATCAAGGTCTACAACTGGGTGCTGACGCTGTGGCACGGCAACATCCACCTCACCGTGCCGATGCTGTTCGCGATCGGCGTTCATCTTCGCGTTCATCCACGGCGGGCTGACCGGCCTGTTCCTCGGCAACGTGACGGTGGAGCGTGCCGCTGTCGGACACGATGTTCGTCGTCGCCCACTTCCACATGGTGATGGCGGTGGCGCCGATCATGGTCGTGTTCGGCGCGATCTACCACTGGTACCCGAAGATCACCGGGCGCATGCTGGACGACACCCTGGGCAAGATCCACTTCTGGGTCACCTTCCTCGGGACCTACGCGATCTATCTACCCGATGCACTACCTGGGCTTCCTGGGCGTGCCGCGCCGCTACTACGCGATCGGCGGGCACGAACTTCATCCCCGAATCGGCGCACTCGCTGAACGTCGGCGATCACCATCGCGGCGCTGGTCGTCGGCGCTGCCAGCTCGTGTTCCTGTACAACCTGGTCTGGAGCTATTTCAAGGGCAAGCCAGCGGGCGGCAACCCCTGGAACGCCACCACGCTGGAGTGGCAGACGCCGCGACACGCCGCCCAAGCACGGCAACTTCGGCAAGGACGCTGCCGGTGGTCTATCGCTGGGCCTACGACTACAGCGTGCCGGGCGCCAAGACACGACTTCATCCCGCAGAACGTGCCGCCCGCGCGAGGTCGCGGCCGGAGCCTGGGCCAAGGCCGCGCAGCCGGCGAGGAGGCGTGAGCGCATGACCATCGCCCTGGTGTTCCTGGCGCCTGCTGATGGCCGTCGTCGTCGGGTGGCTGTTGCGGCAGACCGTCAACGTGCAGCCGTGGCAGGCGCAGGCCGCCGAGGACGACGTGCCCGGCGGCGCAGCTGGCGCCGGCCGGCGGCGAAGATCGGCCTGTGGGTGTTCCTCGCGGTCGCGACGTCGCTGTTCGCGCTCTTCATCAGCGCCTATGCCATGCGGATGGACTTCGGCGGACTGGAGCCCGCTGCCCGAGCCGCGGCTGCTGTGGCTGAACACGGCCGTGCTGATCGTGCGCCAGCGTGGCGATGCAATGGACGCGTGCGTGCGGCGCGCCGGGGCAGACGCGACAGCGTGAGGACGCGGCCTGATCGGCCGGCGGCGTGCTCACCTTCGCCTTCCTGGCCGGGCAGCTGCTGGTCTGGCAGCAACTGAACGACGCCGGCTACTTCGCTGGCGACCAACCCGGCCAACGCCTTCTTCTACCTGCTCACCGCGCTGCACGGCCTGCACCTGCTGGGCGGCCTGGTGGCCTGGGGCCGGACCATCGGCCAGGGCGTGGCGCGGCGTCGGAGCCGGCGAGGTCCGGCTTGGCGTCGAGCTGTGCACGGTGTACTGGCACTACCTGCTCCTCGTCTGGCTGGTGCTGTTCGCGCTGCTGTTGTCGAACGACCTCGGGCTGGCGATCTGCACGTCGACGCCGCTGTGACACTGCAGCCGCAAACCATGCACATGCACGAGCACGGCGGCACAGCGCGCTCCCGCCGCCGGAAGGCCTGCAAGGCATCGTCGCCGACTTGTCCTCGGACCAGCGGGCGTTCAAGAATGTCCCGTGGGGCAAGGCGATGATGTGGATCTTCCTGCGTCAGCGACACCTTCATCTTCGGCAGCTTCCTGATCTCGTACATGAAGGTGCGGATGTCCACGACGGTGCCCTGGCCCAACCCCAGCGAGGTGTTCGCGCTGACGATGTTCGGCAAGAACATCCCGCTGCTCCTGATCGCCATCATGACCTTCATCCTGATCAGCAGCAGCGGGACGATGGCGATGGCGGTCAACTTCGGCTATCGCAAGGATCGCGCAAGCGACGTTCGTGCTGCTGCTGGTCACCGCGGTCCTGGGCGCCACCTTCGTCGGGATGCAGGCCTTCGAGTGGACCAAGCTGATCCTCGAGGAGGGGGTGCGCCCCTGGGGCAACCCGTGGGGCGCGGCCCAGTTCGGCTCGGCCTTCTTCATGATCACGGGCTTTCACGGCACGCACGTGACGATCGGCGTGATCTTCCTGATCATCGTGGCGACCAAGGTGCTGCGCGGCGACCTGGACCGGCAGCGGCCGGGCTTCCTGACCGGCCGGAAGGGGAACTACGAGATCGTCGAGATCATGGGCCTGTACTGGCACTTCGTCGATCTGGTGTGGGTCTTCATCTTCGCGTTCTTCTATCTCTGGTAGGAGGAGCAGCACATGGCACACGCAGAAGGCACCACGCGAGCACGCCGAGCGCACGCGGCAGCGGCCGTGCGCACACGGCGACACGGTCAGCAGCATCCGCTCGGCATCTACTTCAAGATCTGGGGCCTGCTGTTCGTGCTCAGCGCGGCGTCCTACCTGGTCGACTACTTCCACGTCCAGGGCTACCTCCGGTGGTCGCTGATCATCGTGTTCATGCTGCTGAAGGCGGGGCTGATCGTCGCCGTCTTCATGCACATGATGTGGGAGCGGCTGGCGCTGATGTACGCCATCCTGGTGCCGCCGCTGCTGCTGCTGGTGCTGCTGGGGATCGGCGCGCTCGAGGCCGACTACACCTTCCTCACGCGCGGCACGTTCTTCGGGCCGGCGAGCGAGCAGCCGGCGCCGCCAGCAAATAGCATCTTGATCGCGCTGCGATCAGGCGTATAACAAGAGCGGACTCAACTGCGAGGAGTTGACCATGCACAGACGAATCTACTGGCTTCTGCCCGACCTGGCGAGCGCCGGGCGCACGATGGACGACCTGCTGCTCGCCCGCATCGACGAGCGGCCACATGCATTTCGTCGCCCGCGAGGACACCGACATGACCGGCCTGCACGCCGCCAATGTGCTGCAGACCTCGGACGTCGTCCGGTCGGCCGAGGTCGGCCTGGTCATGCGGCGCAGCGCTGGGCGCCTTGCTGGGCGTCCTCGTCGCGGTCTTCTATCCGGTGTTCGGCGACAAGCCGCAATGGGGCATGGTCGCCGGTGCTGGCCATCGCCGGCGCGCTGTTCGGCACCTGGACGTCCACCATGATCGGCGTCTCCACGCCGAGCAAGCGGCTGGCCGCTTCGACGCCGCAGATCGAGCAAGGGCAGATCCTGCTGATGGTCGACGTGCCGATGTGGCGCGTCGAGGAAATCGAAGCGCGCCTGCGGGCCTTGCACCCGGAGGCCCATCTCGAGGGCGTCGAGCCCGACATCCCGCGTTCCCCTGAGCGGGCCGCCCGATGCCGCTTCCGGCCAGAAACTGGGTCCGCTTTCAGTGTCCTGCTGAGCAATTTGGC